>NZ_JAPKNK010000002.1:0-870358 GCF_026343855.1 Kaistia nematophila
GCGGGCCCTCGATCCCAATCTTTGCCGGCTCACCCAATGGCTGCGACGGCGTAGCGCCGGGGCGCTCCCGCCAGCCGGCGGGAGCGGCACCCGATCGCGGATCAGCTCGCGAAGAAGCTCTGCGTGCCGTGCGCTTCGATGGCGCCGGCGACACGCGACAGCGCATGCACGTAGGCCGCGCTGCGAACCGTGATGCCGCGATGCTGCGCCAGGTTCCACACGGCGCGACCCTCGCGGTCCATGGTTTCCTGCAGGCGCGAACGAACCTCTTCCGCCGTCCAGTAGAAGCCCTGGCGGTTCTGCACCCATTCGAAATAGGAGACGGTGACGCCGCCGGCATTCGCCAGGATGTCGGGAAGGACGACGACGTTCTTCTCGGCCAGGATGAGGTCGGCCTCCGGGGTGATCGGGCCGTTGGCGAGTTCGAGGATGACGCGTGCCTTGATAGCGGCGGCATTGTCCTTGTGGATCAGGTCCTCGAGCGCGGCCGGCACCAGGATCTCGCAGTCGACCGCGGTGATCGCGTCGGCGTCGATCGCCTGGATGCCGTCCGAGCCGGCCAGGGAGACGACCGAGCCGCTCTTCTTGGACGCGAGCAGCTTGGCGACGTCGAGGCCGGCCTCGCTGTGGATCGCGCCGCGCGAGTCGGAGACGGCGACGATCTTGTAGCCGTCTGCGGCGAGCAGGCTGGCGATGTGCTGGCCGGCATTGCCGAAGCCCTGGATCGCAACGCGGGCGCCGGGCGTCAGGCCCAGCTCGGAAGCGAGGTTGCGGACGAGGTAGTAGCCGCCGCGGGCGGTGGCGTCGTCGCGGCCGAGCGAGCCGCCGAGCGCAATCGGCTTGCCGGTGATGACGGCCGGCGTCGACTGGCCGACGATGGAGGCGTATTCGTCCGCCATCCAGCCCATGATCATCGAGTTGGTGTAGACGTCGGGCGCCGGGATGTCGCGGTCGGGGCCGACGATCTTCGAGAAGGCCTGCATGTAGGCGCGCGACAGGCGCTCCAGTTCCGCCTTCGACAGCGAATGCGGGTCGACGCGCACCGCGCCCTTGCCGCCGCCATAGGGCAGGTTCATCACGGCGCACTTCATCGTCATCCAGAAGGCGAGCGTCTCGACTTCCTCGATGGTCGATTCCGGATGGAAGCGGATGCCGCCCTTGGTCGGGCCGCGCGTGTCGTCATAGCGGCAGCGCCAGGCCATGAACGACTTCCGCGAGCCATCGTCCATGCGGATCATCAGCCGCACCTTGGTGGTCTCGCGCGGGTACTTGAGCTTCTCCAGGACATCGCCGTCCAGATTGAGATGGGCTGCTGCGTCGTCAAGGCGCGTCAAGGCCTGGTCGAGCATGGTGGCGTCGGTCATCCCGGCATCGCTCCGCTGGTTGGTGGTCATGATTTTCCCGCGTGGGTTATGGCGGCGGTTATGACCCCTCGGCAAGCGGAGGGCAACAAAATGTGATGCAGATTAGAGCAGTTATTGCATTTTTTGTGCAGTAACCTGCCTATACGTAAGTCATATCGATTACGAATTGCCCTTCTTTCTCTATCTCGCTGCCGACGTCGGGGAATGCAGGGTTTTCCGGACGAGTCGCCTGCCTAGAATCAGGGCAATATCGGCGTTGCGTCGTTCAGCCGTTCGGCGGCGTCGTCACCCGGCACGAAGCCGAGCCAGTCGGCTGCGTTCTTCAGGTTCCAGGCCATGCCGGCATTGTTCGATACCGCATTGACGACGATGCCGGGCGCCGGCCATCCGGCTGCGTCGGCACGCAGCGCGGCAGCGAAGACGGCGACGAGGTCGCGGTTCGAGAGCCACATGCCGCGGAACCAGGCGAGGTCGTGCCGGGCCGCGTCGTCGAGCGTGTCGAGCCGGCTGTTCGGCGTGCCGGATGCCGAGATGGTCGAGGGGTGGTTATCGCCAGGCTGGCACCAGCCGATCCGTAGCGCCACCGCCGTCAGCCCGCCGCGCTCGGCCAGCGAACAGCAGAGCCGCTCGCCCATCAACTTGGCGACGGCATAGGGCGTGCTGTCATTGCTGCCGGCGTCGTTGCGCCAGCGCGTGCCCGGGAGCGGCGGCAGCGCCTCGGTGAGCGAGCCCGGAGTCGTCGCGATCTCGGTGTCCTTGTAGCCGCCCATGACGTGGTTGGAGCTGGCGAAGACGAACCGGCCGGCGCCCGCCCGGCCGGCGGCGCGCAGCAGCAGCGCGGTCATGTCGAGGGAGGCGGCCGAGTCGGTCCAGTCCGCTTCCGGATAGGGATTTTGCGCCGCGAGGTGGACGACGGCATCGACCGAGGCGACCGTATCGAGCCAGCGACTGTCGTCCGGCTGGCGCAGGTCCGCCTCGACGCAGGCGAGATCTGAATGCGCCGGCGGCTCGATTGGATCGAAACGCCGGTCGAGCGCCACGAGC
This sequence comes from Kaistia nematophila, assembly GCF_026343855.1. Taxonomy (NCBI): domain Bacteria; kingdom Pseudomonadati; phylum Pseudomonadota; class Alphaproteobacteria; order Hyphomicrobiales; family Kaistiaceae; genus Kaistia; species Kaistia nematophila. Next base: position 2,409 of record NZ_JAPKNK010000002.1, read on the forward strand.
GCGCTGCACCAAGGCTCGGCCCCGAGGCCGGCGATCAGCTTGCGGGCGAGGTTTCCGTTACCGCCGGTGATGGCAATGCGCATGGCGAGGATCCGGTTCGAGGGCGAGGGACGGCTAGAGGCGGCCGCCATCCTGCGCCAGGTTGGCGACGATGCGGTCCCGCGTGACGAAAATATGCGCCGACATCGCCGCTTCCGCCGCCGAGAGGTCGCCGGCGCGGACGGCGTCCAGGATGGCGCGATGATCGGCCTTGATACGGATAGCTGCTTCTAGCTCGCGGAAATAGTGCACGCGCATGATGTGCAGATGCACATGGAGGTTGCCGTAGAGCTCCTCCAGCCGGCGATTGCGGCTCGCGGTCACGATGGCGCGGTGGAAGGCGCGGTCCCATTCGGTGAACAGGTCGTAGTCGACATAGACGTCGCCGGCGGTAGCCGCCTCCATCGCCTCGCAGGCGGTCGCCAGCGCGTCGGCGAGGGCGGCGTGCCGACCCTCGCGGATCGCGACGCGGACGCCATGCAGTTCGATCGCCTCGCGCACCCCGAAGATCTCGCTGACATCGTCGTTCGTCAGCGCCCGGACATAGCAGCCGCGCCGGGCCCGGATCTCGACCAGCCCCTCGGCGGCGAGCCGCTTCATCGCGTCGAGCACAGGGGTGCGGCTGACGCCTAGCTCGGCGGCGACGATGTCGATCGGGATCTGCTGGCCGGTTTCCAACTCGCGTCGGAGGATGCGCCGGCGGATCGCCGCATAAGTCTGTTCGCCGAGATCGGCGTGCCGCAACGGCTCGAAGCCGATACCGGCCGGTGCCGCGTCAGGATCGGAGAAGGGTCTTTCGCGGGGCAAGTCGAGCCTGTGTCGCAGAGTGGATGTCGGCTTGACATGTAACATCTGAAATTTTACCGATCAACTCATCCGTCTTCCAGTCTAGGGACTCGATCTTGAAACAGGCACTTGTTACCGGCGGCGCGCGCGGGATCGGCTTCGGCGTCGCCGAGGCGCTGCTTGCCGCCGGCTATGCCGTCACCGTCACAGGCGTGAGCGAGGCGGAGGTTGCGGCCGTGCCGGCGCGCGACGGCATCGCTGCCGTCGTCCTCGACGTCACCGACCAGGCGTCGGTCGATGCCGTTCTGGCGCGCTTCGAGCAGCTGGACGCGCTCGTGAACTGCGCGGGCGTGATCTTCCGGGGGCGGGAATACGACATCGACGTGTTCCAGAAGGTGATCGACGTCAACCTGACCGGCACGATGCGGATGTGCGTCGGGGCGCGGCCCTTGCTGGCGAAGCAGGGCGGCGCGATCGTCAACACGGCGTCGATGCTGTCGACTTTTGGCGGCCCACTGGTCCCCGGCTACACCGCCTCCAAGGGGGGCGTCGCGCAGCTGACCAAGGCGCTCGGTGTCGCCTGGGCGGAAGAGGGCATCCGCGTCAACGCGGTGGCGCCCGGCTGGGTCGCGACCGAGGTGACGCGCGGCATCGTCGAGGATCCCGTCCGCTCCGCCGGCATCCTGGCGCGCACGCCCATGAAACGCTGGGGCGATCCGCGCGATATCGGCGACGTCGTCGCCTTCCTGTGCTCCGACGCCGCCCGCTTCATGACCGGCGCCATCGTGCCTGTCGACGGCGGCTATGCCTCGGTTTGAGATGAAAGAGTGAGACAATGAGCGACAACACCACGGTCAACCATGCCGGCCTTGAAACCGATCCGGACACGAAGCGCATTCCCTATCGGCACCCGCAGCCGAAGGAATCCTTCCCTGAGATCGTCATCCCCAACGCGATCCCGACGGATGAGCGGCTCTGGGTGCCGCAGCAGGAAAATGTCTGGTTCCGCCCGCTCTGCCTTTCGGCAAGCCGCGGCTACTGGATGAACCTGCTGCGCGTGCGCAAGTCCGGCGTGCTGTCGCGCCACCGCCATCCGCAGCCGGTGCATGGCTGGGTGCTGAAGGGCAGCTGGCACTATCTGGAGCACGACTGGACGGCGGAGGAAGGCTCCTACGTCTACGAGGCGCCGGGCGAGACCCACACGCTCGTCGTCGAGCCGCATGTGACCGAGATGATCACGCTGTTCCAGGTCAATGGCGCGATGATCTATGTCGATCCCGACGGCGCCGTGCAGGGCTATGAGGACGTCTTCACCAAGATCGACCTCTGCCGCAAGCACTATACCGAGATTGGCCTCGGCGAGGGCTATATCGACCAGTTCATCCGATAGGGAAGGTGGTGTCTTCACCTCTCTCTGAGGAGAGGTCCACGGCCGCAGTCCGGCCGGTGAGGGGTTGGCCTGCCTGGAGATGCCGCAGCTCCTCACCCGGCTCGTCAGCCGCCCCCCCCTGGGAAAGGTGAAGGGAGAAGCGTCTTCATCGCCAAATGAATAGGCCGGCGTCGCGAGACGCCGGCCTTTGTATTCTGCAGTCCAGGGGATCCTAGCGGATCGGCGGTGCGTACTGGATACCGCCGAGCGACCAGAGCTGGTTCAGGCCGCGCGGGATGCCGAGCTTGGAGCCGAGGCCGAGGTTGCGCTCGTAGATCTCGCCGTAATTGCCGACCGTCTTGACGACGTTGATGGCCCAGTCGTTCGAGAGGCCGAGCTTCGCGCCGAAGGCCCCATCGGTGCCGACCAGGCGCATGACGTCGGGCTTCTTCGAGGCCTTCGCCTCGTCGACCCGCTCGGACGAGACGCCGAGTTCCTCGGCGTTCAGAAGCGCGAAATGCACCCAGCCGACCAAGGCGCGCCACTTGGCATCGTCCTGACGGACGACCGGGCCGAGCGGCTCCTTCGAGATCACGTCGGGCAGGATGACATGGTCGGCGGCGTCGGCGAGCGTCGCGCGCTCGGAATAGAGCTGCGACACGTCGGTGGTGATGACGTCGCACTTGCCGGTCTTGTAGTTTTCCAGCGACTGCTCGGGGCTGTCGGCGGCGATGGTCGTGAACGTCATCGTGTTGGTGTTGAAGTAGTCGACGAAGTTCTGCTCGCTGGTGGTGCCGCTCTGGACGCAGACCTTCGAGCCGTCGAGCTCCAGCGCCGAGATCTTGCCGCTGTCGCGCTTCACCATGAAGCCCTGGCCGTCATAGTAGGTGACGCCGACGAAGGCGAGCGGCAGGTCCGTCTCGCGCGACATCGTCCAGGTGGAGTTGCGCGACAGGAGGTCGACCTTGCCGTCCTTGAGCGCGTCGAAGCGCTCGGCGGCGGACAGCGGGACGTAGGTCACCTTTTCGGCGTCGCCGAAGATGGCTGTCGCCACGGCGCGGCAGAAGTCGACGTCGAAGCCGCTCCATTTGCCGGAATCGTCCTTGGCCGAGAAGCCGAGCAGGCCCTGGCTGACGCCGCAGACGAGGTTGCCGCGCTGCTTCACCGTGTCGAGCGTGCCCGCCTCGGCGACGGCTGCGCCGCCGAGCGTGACGGCCAGGGCAAGGGCCGCCACGCGGCCATAGATCACCTTTGCAGGAAACATCGTGGTCGCTTTCCCGTTGAATGCTCTCGGAAGCCGCCCCGAAAGGAGCGACCGGAGGATGCTGTTAGAGCTTCGCCTGCTGGCGGACGATGACCTTGGTCCCGACAGGGACGCGCTCATAGAGGTCCATGACGTCGTTGTTCACCATGCGGAAGCAGCCCGAAGACAGCGCATGGCCGATCGTCTGCGGCTGGTTGGTGCCATGGATGCGGTAAATGGTGTCGCCGAGATAAAGGGCGCGGGCGCCCATCGGGTTGCCTTCGCCGCCGGCCATGAAGCGCGGCAGGTAGGGCTGGCGCTGGATCATTTCCGCCGGCGGGCGCCAGTCCGGCCATTCCGCCTTGCGGGAGATCTTCAGCAGGCCAGACCACTGGAATCCGTCGCGGCCGACGCCGACGCCGTAGCGGATGGCGCGATTGTCGGACTGGACGAGATAGAGGAAGCGCTCGTCCGTATTGATGATGATCGTGCCCGGCGGCTCGTTGGAGCGGAAATAGACCGGCTGCGGCCGGAACTCGGGCGGAAGCAGGGATTCCTGCTTCGTCGGCACCACACCGGGCTGCTCGTTGATGTTGAGCATGTCCCGAATGCCGGCTTCCGCCGGCACGGCCGGCGCCAGCGCGACGACGGCGGCGCAGCCAAGCAGGGCCAGCGACAGTGGGCTTTTCAGGACCTTGCGGAAAATTTGGACCGCTTTGTCACGCATGGGAACCTCGAATCTCAGAAGGCGGATCGGATGGGTTAGCGGGCGGTCCCGCCCTTAGCCGGAAGCTGCCGGTTTCGTGGCGGCCGGCGCGGCGGCCTGGCCGCAACGCACGAATACCATGGTGCCATAGCGCGCGGTGACGCTCGGATCGACCCAGGGCGCGACGATGACGCCGTCCTGGAAGGAGGTGATCTGGCGGTCTTTCGGCGTGCCGGCGGGGCCGGGCGGTCCGATATAGACGCGACCGCCGGAATTCTTCAGCACCAGTTCGCTCGGCGTCGACTGGTCGGCCAGATACATCATCACGCCGTTGTTCGGCCCGCGCGTGATGACATAGGGATTGCTGCAGTAGCGGCGCGCCTCGTTGATCGTGCGCGGCAGGTCGGCTTCCTGACGGAACGAGCCGAGGCCCCAGTTGCCGACGAGATCCTCCGTGGTGATCGAGACGGAGGGCGTGGCCGGCGCGACGGACGGGGCGACCTTGTCGGTCACGGAGGCGCAACCCGATACGGCGAGCAGCGCGGCGGCACCGGCGAGCCAGGTCGCCGTTCTACGGTTCAGGTGCCCGGCAGGCCCCGCGTCTCCCGTCGACGTTACGGTCTGTTCCATCCGCTTCCCCCGTTCGAAGCTGTTCCGGGCCGGATCGGCCGGACACGACCCTATCCGCGCTAAGCCAGCGCGTGATTCTGGGCAGCATGATGGCGGGCATGGGGCAGGGAAAGCAACTGCCTGATGTATCTTCCGCAGCGTCCTATTCGGCCGGCCGCGAGGAAGGCATCGTCAGCATCGGCGCTCGCCGCAGCGGATCGACCTTCCGGATCGGTCCGGCCTTGGGCGCGCCGGGCAGGGTGCGCCAGTTGACGCCGGCGATCGTGACGATTCGGCTGCCGCGAAAATCCTCTTCGCTGCGAATATGCCCGTGCTCCGACATATAGGTGAGCAGCCAACGCCCGCGCGACGGCGAGCGGCTGCCATAGGCATTGGCTAGCGCCTCGTCGGTGGGGCAGGGAGCTTCCTCGCGCGCGGCGCGGGCAAGCAGCAGGAACACGCCCTGCATCTCTTCGGGCAGGCTCTCGGCGACTGCGAGAACCTGTTCCCAGGCGTCATCGCCGCGATCCGAGCTGACGCCAGCCCGCGCCATCGCCAGGCGCTTGCGGAAGCTCGGCATGTCCTGTCCGAAGGTGCCGAGCTTCTTGATCCGGCAATGGAAAAGGAAATCCTGGTAGATCAGCGGCGCCGGGCGGAACGCCGTCTCCGGGTCCGACATGATCTCGGCGTAGACGGAATCGAGCAGCTCCTGCTTCTCGGCCTCGGTGCGCGTATCGGCCTCGACCTCCGGCGTCGAATCGAGCGGGCCGGAAGTCTCGATGTCGCGCAGCAGCTCGGCCGTGCCGCGGGCGCGCGAAACCGGCGCCGGCATCGGCAGCAGGTCGTCCTCGCCGCCGACGAAGATCAGGTCCTGCATCTCAGCCTGCGGCATTTCCGGCAGCGGCATCAGCACGGGACGGCCGCTGCGACCAGCCGTATCGACGGCGCCGATGCGCACGGGAACCGGGCGCCGCGACAGAGCCGGTCCGAGAGCGACGAACTGGCCGGGCTCGAGATCGCGGAACCCTTCCGCCTGGCGGCGATCCATGCCGAGCAGGTCGGCGGCGCGCGCCATGTCGATATCGAGGAAGGTGCGGCCCATCAGGAAGTTGGACGCCTCGGCCGCGACGTTCTTGGCGAGCTTGGCGAGGCGCTGCGTCGCGACGATGCCGGCGAGGCCGCGCTTGCGGCCGCGGCACATCAGGTTGGTCATCGCGCCGAGCGAGAGGCGCCGCGCCTCGTCCGATACCTCGCCGGCGACGGCGGGCGCGAAGATCTGCGCCTCGTCGACGGTGATCAGCATCGGATACCAGACGCTGCGATCGGCATCGAAAAGGCCGTTCAGGAAGGCGGCGGCGCAGCGCATCTGCTCCTCCGCGTCGAGACCTTCGAGATTGAGCACGACGGAGGCCCGGTGCTGGCGGATGCGCAGCGCGATCCGCTGCAGTTCGCTCGGGCTGCGCTCGGCATCGACGACCGTGTGGCCGAAGCGCTCGGAGAAGGAAACGAAGTCGCCTTCGGGATCGATGATCGCCTGCTGCACCATGCCGGCGCTCTGTTCGAGCAGGCGCCGCAGCAGATGGGACTTGCCGGAGCCGGAATTGCCCTGCACCAGCAGGCGCGTCGAAAGCAGTTCCTCGAGGTCGAGAAGCGCCGGCTGGCCGGTCGTGTTCGTCCCGAGTTCGATTCCAGCCTTCATAGTGCTCCACTAGCCTTTTCGCGTTGGCCGGACCCTATCACGGGAGGCCGAGGCGTCGGGCCGCCTCATCCGAACTCCACAGGAGATCGCGCGCGGAAGGCGCAATCCGCCGGATGCTGTCGCAGCCCGCGTTTCCAGGCGACGCATCGTCCGGGTCATCTCGGTGTTCGGCTGCAGAGGAATGGTACGCCCTAGGGGAGTCGAACCCCTCTCTCCACCGTGAAAGGGTGGCGTCCTAACCGATAGACGAAGGGCGCATACCGATGCGCGTTATAGGTAGTCCACCTGAGCCTGACAAGCTCAAGTCTCTATTCCACCATTCACTCTACCGAGGGAATGGTACGCCCTAGGGGAGTCGAACCCCTCTCTCCACCGTGAAAGGGTGGCGTCCTAACCGATAGACGAAGGGCGCAGCGGCGAGGCGGTTTATAGGGGGCAAGCCCCGGAGAGACAAGACCGTTCGCCGGTCAAGTTTTACGCCTGTGGATAGAGTGCCGCCTCATCGCTGAGACGGCACGAATTCGTTTCGTTCTACCACTTGCCCGTATTCGGCATCGAGGCCCACGGCTCCTGCGGCGGCAGCGGATCGCCGGCCTGGATCAGCTCGACCGAGATGTTGTCGGGCGAGCGGATGAAGGCCATATGGCCGTCGCGCGGCGGGCGGTTGATGACGATGCCGGCCTTCTGCAGCTTGTCGCAGAGCGCGTAGATGTCGTCGACGCGATAGGCGAGGTGGCCGAAATTGCGACCTTCGCCGTAAACCTCTGGATCCCAGTTGAAGGTCAGCTCAACCTGCGCGTCCTCGTCGCCCGGGGCGGCAAGGAAGTAGAGCGTGTAGCGACCCTTCTCGTTGTCGATGCGGCGCACCAGGTTCAGGCCCAGCTCGTTATAGAAGGCGATCGACTTGTCGACGTCGGTCACGCGGACCATGGTGTGAAGATACTTCATTGGCGCGTTGTCCTTTCCCAGATGTGTCCGATCGGAGGCTCGCGCTTCGGATCCGGCGCGGCCGTCATATGGCGCCGACACCATAGCGGTCAGCGCGGCAAACAGAAACCCGCGCGCAACCGCGACTGCGCGCCTTCCTTCGGCAAGATCGCATTCCTTAACCAGCGTTAAGGAAATCCGTGGTTGTGGCCGGGATGTCACTGGTCACGGTCGGATCCGATGTTATTCTCATGACGGGAATCGGTCGCAACATTGCCGTAATGACGGTTCTGCGCGATCTGCCATGTGAAATGACGGCCTGAGAGAAGGCCTATCGGGGGCCGGCAAGATGGGTTCCAAGAACAGCGCTGAACCATCGTCCGCCGCAGGGCGCGAGGACGACGGCGGGCTGGATCTGTTCGAAGTAGCGGGATCGATCAAATGGTTCGATGCCTCGAAGGGGTATGGATTCATCCTGCCGGATGATGGTTCGCCCGATATTCTGCTTCATGTAACCTGTCTTCGTCGCGACGGCTTCCAGACGGCCTATGAGGGATCGCGCATCGTCTGCGAGGTCACCCGTGGCCAGCGCGGGTTGCAGGCCTTCCGCATCCTCAGCATGGATGATTCGACCGCCGTGCATCCGGCGCAGGCCGGTCCGCCGCGCACCCACACCGTCATCGTCCCGACCAGCGGCCTCGAGCGTTGCATCGTGAAGTGGTTCAACCGCGTCAAGGGATATGGCTTCGTTACGCGCGGCGAGGGGACGGAGGATATCTTCGTCCATATGGAGACGCTGCGCCGCTACGGTCTGACCGAGCTGCGCCCCGGCCAGACTGTGCTCGTCCGCTTCGGCGATGGCGACAAGGGCCTCATGGCCGCCGAGATCCGTCCGGATGACGGCTCCGGACCGTCGTCGCACTGATCGCCGTGGCGACGCCCCGCTCCCGTTTCTCCCTCCTGCCCGCCCTGTTCGCCGCGCTCGTCTTCGGACTAGCGTCCGTGAGCGGAGCCGCTTCTGCCGAGAAGCCGGGCGAAATCCACGTCACCACCAGGACGGGCAAGCACCGGCTCAGCGTCGAATGGGCCGTGACGCCCGCTGAGCGCGAGCACGGGCTGATGGGGCGCGAAAAGATGGCGCAGAACCACGGCATGCTGTTCGATTTCGGCAGCGAGCAGCAGCTCTATTTCTGGATGAAGAATACGCCGCTGTCGCTCGACATGATCTTCATCAAGGCGGACGGTCGCACCTCGCGCATCGAACACAACGCGACGCCGTTCTCCGAGGCTCTGATTCCGGGCGGTGAACCGGCACGCTACGTACTGGAGCTCGTCGGCGGCAGTGCCGATCGGCTGGCGCTGGCGCCTGGCGACCGCTTTTCCATTCCGAAGCACTGAGATCGGGATCGGCCGGGGGGGGCGGCAGGCTTGATCGTGCGGCCACGTCGCGCGACAGGGCGCGACGACGCGTGGACGCGCGGCAATTCCTGGAAGATGTAGAGGTTGGTTGTCGCGCCGGCGGGGGCGGAGAATCGGCTGCGGGAAGTAGTCAGCCAAAGGGCGGTGGCCAGAATGCGCGCCGCGCTCCAAGCCAAGCGATCCGATCCGGGCGGAAGGCGTTGGCGACCCCGGCAGGGCTCGAACCTGCGACCTGCCGCTTAGAAGGCGGCTGCTCTATCCAGCTGAGCTACGGGGCCGATCGTCTCGGCCCGTGTGACGGTGCCGATGCGCGTTCGGCGCTCAATGCGTCCAGGACTGCAGGCGGCCGAACTTGAAATTGTCGGAGTAGGAGATCTTCTTGCGCGTGTCGTCCTGCGCCGTCAGCACCTGGTAGGGGATGCCGTTCTTCTCGGCGTAGGCGATTGCCTCTTCCTGCGTATCGAAGCTGAGCTTGATCTGCCGCTTCATGTCGGAGGACGAGGTGTAGCCCATCAGCGGCTCGACCGAAACCGGGACTTCCGGCTCGTAGGAGAGCGTCCAACGCTCGGTCTTCGCCTTACCCGACTGCATCGCAGTCCGCGCCGGCCTGAAGATACGCGCAACCATGTCAGCTCGCCTCCATCAAATCTCTTCGGTCGATTGGTCGGGGCAGTAAGATTCGAACTTACGACCCTCTGGTCCCAAACCAGATGCGCTACCAGGCTGCGCTATGCCCCGACATTCACGACAGGGGTGGATTACACGGTCCGTCTCCGGTCTTCAAGGCGTCCGGCCGCGACAAATGCCGGCCTCAACAGCGCAGCCGCATTGTGACGCCGGCATCCGGTCCGTCAGGAGGCGAGAGCGGTGGGCAACGGCCGGCCAAGCAGCCAGAGGCTGGTCTGTTCGGCGGAAATCGGCTTGCCGAAGAGGTAGCCCTGGCCGATGTCGCAGCCCAACTCGCGCAGCGTCGACAGGATCTCCGGTGCCTCGATGCCTTCCGCCGTCGTGGCAAGGTCGAAGGTGCCGGCGAGCTGCACGATGGCGCGGACGATTCGCCAGCCTTCCTCGTTGAGGCGGGCGCTCTCGACGAAGCCGCGGTCGATCTTCAGCCGGTCCACGGGCAGGTCGCTCAGGTGCCGCAGGCTCGAGTAGCCGGTGCCGAAATCGTCGAGCGCGACCGAGACGCCGACATTGCGCAGCGTGGTCAGGATCAGGCGGGCCGAGGAGACTTCATCCACCAGCGCGTTCTCGGTGATCTCAAGCTCCAGCCGTGCCGGCGCGAAATTCTCCTTGGCGAGAATGTCGAGGATGCGCGACGCCATCTGCGGCTCCGCGAACTGGGTCGGCGAGATATTGACCGACAGGCGCAGGTCCGAGGGCCAACTGCGGGCGTCGCTGCAGGCGCGCACCAGCAGCTTGTCGAACAACTCGCCGATTCGGCCGATCTCCTCGGCCAGCGGAATGAACGCCGCGGGCGGAATGAGGCCGCGGGTCGGGTGCTGCCAGCGCGCCAGTACCTCGAAGCCGATCAGCCGGTCGCCATCGAGCGCGATCAGCGGCTGGTAGAAGGGAACGATTTCGTCTTCATCGAGGGCACGTCGAAGGTCGACCTCGAGCGCGTGGCGCTCCTTGAGCGCTTCCTCCATGCCCGCCTCGAACCGGCGCAGCGAGCCGTGCAGGCCCCGCCGCGTTCCGCGAAGGGCCAGTTCGGCGGCGCGCAATAGTTCCTCGCCGCTCACCTGCCGCTTTTCGGCGGCGGCGATGCCGATAGTGGCGCTGATGCGCACATTGCCGTTCGGAACCTGCACCGGCGCCGCGATGTCGTCGAGCAGGCGATGGCCGATTGTTTCCGGCGTGGCGGCGTCGCCTTCGAGCAGCAGCGCGAACTCGTCGCCACCGACGCGGGCGACGGTGGTGCCGGCCTGCTTGGCGGCGGAGATCCGCCGCGCCATCTCGATCAGAACCTGGTCGCCCACAGCGTGCCCATGCGCGTCGTTGACGGGCATGAAGTTGAGGTCGACCAGCAAAACAGCAACGGAAGGGCCGCCGTTCTGCCGGCGCGCCAGCGCCTTGTCGAGCGCCCGCATGAAGCTGGCGCGATTGAACATGCCGGTGAGCGGGTCGATCCGCGCGGTGGCGGACATGCGACGCTGCTTGTGATGTGAGCGGGTCAGCGCTCGGCGAAGCCGAACGAGGTTGCGCTGCATCCAGAGGCCGATGGCGAGGAAAAGCGCGAGGGCAGCCGCGAGATAGAGGGGCGATATGGCCGCACCCAGGCCGAGTGGCACCGCAAACATGCCGATGACGGCCAAGATAATGGCGCTCAATCCCAGAAGAAGGATGCCGATCAACATGATAACTGCCTACCGCGCCCTGGGGCTGTCATGCGCAAACAACGCCCGAAACTTCGCTGCGTTGCCCAGGACCCCCAAGTCCGACCCAACATCAGAGTCACGGATAATATGTAAACAAGTCAATAGAAGAATACCGGCGTGGGTCCAGTTTGGACCATGCTTCAGCATATTTTGATAGATGAACGCTAAGCCGGGTCCAGATCGGCGCGCTCCGGGGCGCGTAGAGTTGCAGGAGAAGCGGAGAAGATTGGCCCGCGCGCTCCCGTTCCCGATGTCCATCGTCGCGATCGGGCAGGACCACACCATCGCTATGCCCCAAATGAAACGGCGCCGGACTGCTTGTCCGGCGCCGCTCGAAACGGGTCCCTCCGGCGCCCTGACGAGACGCCTGCCGTGCGGCTTAGTCCTTGGCGCGTTCCACGTAGGAACCGTCTTCCGTCAGGATGACGATGCGCGTGCCCGGTCCGATATGCGGGGGGACCATGGCGCGAACGCCGTTCGACAGGATCGCCGGCTTGTAGGACGAGGAAGCGGTCTGGCCCTTGGTGGTGGGCTCGGTCTCGACGACTTCGAGCGTCACGCGCTGCGGCAGGACGATGCCGACAGCCTGCTCTTCGAAGATCGACAGGCGGACGACCATGCCTTCCTGGAGATAGGGAGCGGCGTCGCCGACGACGGCGTTCGGCACGATCAACTGCTCGTAGTTCTCAGTGTTCATGAAGGTGAAGCCTTCACCGTCCTGGAACAGATAGGAGAAGTCACGATCCTCGACGAAGGCGCGCTCGACCTGCTCGGTCGTCTTGTAGCGGTTCGAGATCTTCACGCCGTCGGCCAGGCCGCGCATGTCGATCTGCGTCGTCGGCGTGCCCTTGCCGGGATGGAAGCTTTCAGCGATCAGGACGGAGTAGAGCTTGCCGTCGATCTCGAGAACATTGCCCTTGCGGACCTGGCTGGCGATAACCTTCACGAATTAACCCTCAGATTGGCGTCGGCGCCCGTACAAGGGCGCGATAATGGCGCGCACCATAGCGATTCCGCTGGTTCGCGCCAGTCGAATTTCGCCGAAGCCGGCAGCCCGGCGCGGCATCGATGACAGGAGAAGCCGAGAATGACCCGTGCATCCCCCTGGTGGACGCCGCATGTCCATGCGGATCGCCGCCCCTTCCTGATGAAGCGCGGGCGCATCAAGGCAGCGGTGCACAACTGGTTCCAGCAGCGCGATTTCGTCGAGGTCGAATGCGGCATCGTCCAGGTCTCGCCCGGCAACGAGGCGCATCTGCATGCCTTCGCGACCGAGCGCGTCTTCCCCGACGGGACGCGTCAGCCGCTCTACCTGCATACCTCGCCCGAATTTGCGGCGAAGAAGCTGCTCGCCGCCGGCGAGAGCCGCATCTATACGCTTGGCCCGGTGTTCCGGAACCGCGAGCTCGGGCCGCGCCACGCCTGTGAGTTCACCATGCTGGAGTGGTATCGCGCGGCCGAACCCTATGAGGCGCTGATGCGCGATTGCGCCGAGCTTCTCGCCGTCGCGGCCGACGCCGCCGAAACGCGGCGCTTCACCCATCGTGGCTTCGAATCGGATCCGTTCGCCGAGCCCGAGCGCGTGACGGTGGCCGAAGCGTTCCTGCGCCATGCCGGCATCGATCTGCTCGCAACGCTCGACGCGAACGGCTCGGCCGACCGCGATGCGCTGGCGGCGCAGGCGACGGCAACCGGCATCCGCATCGTCTTCGACGACAGCTGGAGCGACATCTTCAGCCGCATCATCGCCGAGAAGGTCGAGCCCAATCTGGGGCAGGGGCGGCCAACGGTTCTCTGCGAATATCCTGTTGTCGAGGCGGCTCTGGCGCGCCCGAAGGCGGGCGATCCGCGTGTCGCCGAACGCTTCGAGCTTTATTGCTGCGGCGTCGAGCTTGCCAACGGCTTCGGCGAGCTGACCGACCCGGCCGAGCAGCGTCGTCGCTTCGTCGCCGAGATGGACGAGAAGGAGCGTGTCTATGGCGACCGCTATCCGCTTGACGAGGATTTTCTAGCCGCTCTCGCCATCATGCCGGAGGCGTCCGGCATCGCGCTCGGATTCGACCGGTTGGTCATGCTGGCGACCGGCGCGCCGCGTCTCGACGTTGTGATCTGGACACCGGCGGCCGAATGACCGAAAGAGTGCGGAATGTCGCGCTCACCCGTCATTCCGCTCGAAAAATCACTGACCCTGCGCTCCTCGGCCGCCTTGGTCGAGGCTGGCCTTGTGCCGCCTTCGGCGCGCGAGGGGCTGGACCGCGTGGCGGAACGCTATGCGGTGGCGGTGACGCCGGCGATGGCGAAGCTGATCGAGGCGAGCGATCCCAACGACCCGATCGCGGCCCAGTTCGTGCCGACAACGGCCGAGCTGACGACGCTGCCGGAGGAGCGGGCCGACCCGATCGGCGATGATGCGCATAGTCCCGTGCCGGGACTGGTGCATCGCTATGCTGATCGCGTGCTGCTGAAGCTCGTGCATGTCTGCGCGGTCTATTGCCGCTTCTGCTTCCGGCGCGAGACCGTCGGTCCCGGCGGCCCGACCATGCTGGGCGAGCAGGAACTGGAAGCGGCGCTCGACTATATCCGCGCGCGTCCGGAGATCTGGGAGGTCGTCTTCACCGGCGGCGATCCCCTGGTGATTGCGCCGCGTCGGCTGGCCGAGCTGCTGGAGCGGTTCCGCACCATCGAGCATGTCCGGATCCTGCGCTTCCATACCCGCGTGCCGGTCGTCGACCCCGCGCGGATCACGGCCGAGATCGTCGCCGCGCTGCGCAACACCGGCAAGACCGTCTATGTCGCCATCCATGCCAACCATCCGCGGGAGTTGACGGCGGAGGCCAGGGCGGCGCTGGCGCGGCTCGCCGATGCCGGCATCGCCATGGTCAGCCAGACGGTTCTCCTGAAGGGCATCAATGACGATCCCGAGACGATGGCGGCGCTGATGCGCGGTTTCGTCGAGGCGCGGGTGAAGCCCTATTATCTGCACCATGGCGACCTCGCGCCCGGCACCAGCCATTTCCGCACCTCGATCGCCGAGGGGCAGGCGCTGATGCGCACCCTACGTGGCCGCCTCTCCGGCCTGGCGCAGCCGACCTATGTGCTCGATATTCCGGGCGGCTACGGCAAGGTGCCGATCGGGCCGGACTATGTCGGCGAGGACGACACCGTTACCGACCCGAATGGCGGCGAGCACGCCTATCGCTTCAACGACGCCGTCTGAGAGACCGCGTCGCCGCCGCTTGCGATCCAACGGCGCGCGGTGGCAGTGTCGCGAGATAATTCCGCATGAGGTTCCATCGTGTACCAGCCGCCCGCATTCCGTGAAGACCGGCTCGACGTCCTGCACGGGTTGATGCGCGCCCATCCGCTCGCCATGCTGGTGACGGCGGGCGAGGGCGGCCTGATGGCCAATCTGATCCCGTTCCTGATCGATCCGGCCGGCGCCGAGAAGGGCCTGCTGCGCGCGCATCTCGCTCGCGCCAACAACCAGCTGGCGGCTCTCCGGGCCGGCTCGGAAGCCATGGTGCTGTTCCAGGGGCCGAACGCCTATGTGACGCCGAACTGGTATGCGACCAAGGCCGAGACCCACAAGGTGGTGCCGACCTGGAACTACGCCACGGTGCATGCCTGGGGCACGCCGCGCATCCTCGAATCGACCGACTGGCTGCGCCAGCAGGTCGGCGAACTGACCGACGAGAGCGAGAAGACGCAGGCGCATGCCTGGCGCGTCGACGACGCGCCGGAGCCGTTCGTCGCGGCGCAGATGAAGGGCATCGTCGGGCTGGAGATCCCGATCGCCCGCATCGAGGGCAAGTGGAAGGTCAGCCAGAATCGTCCGGCGGCCGACCGCGAAGGCGTCATCGAGGGGTTGGGCCAGAGCAGGCACCCGATGGGCGAACTGGTGGCTGAGCGTTACCGCGAAACCTCGGAGTAGCCGCGCGGCGCGACCTCAGGCCTTTTCGGCGCGCGCCACGCTCGCCGCCTTGGCCCGCCGGCGCTCGAAGCGGGCGAAGCCGGCATAGCGGCCGGGCTTGTGGTAGAACGCCAGCACGATGTTGAGGCAGATCACCGCGAAGACGGAGAGCGCCACCTGGCTCGGCTGGAGCAGCAGGAACGCCGCCGCCATGACGGAAAGATCGGCCGCCATCAGCAGCTTGCCGGCGCGCCAGCCATAGCGGTCCTGCAGATAGACCGCCGCCGTCGCGAAGCCGCCGATGCCGGCCTGATGACGGATCAGCGACAGCATGCCCATGCCGATCAGCAACCCGCCCATCGCCGCCGCCAGCACCGGGTCGATATGGCCGAAGGTGAGGAAGGACGGCAGCAGCGTCGTTTCGAGCGAAAGCAGCGCCGTGGCGATCACCGAGCGCAGCAGGTAGAGGGGCCCGAAGGCGAGATAAGCGAAGATGAAGAACGGCACGTTGATGACGAAGAAGACGCTGCCGAAATCGAGGCCGGTCGCCTTGTTGGTGAGGAAGGCGATGCCGGCGGTGCCGCCGATGCCGAGACCGGCCGCCTTCAGCATGGCGAGGCCGAGCGCGATGAACAGCGTGCCGATCAGGAAGGCGAGCGCGTCGTCATAGAGCGAATGAGCAAGCTGCCGTTCGTCGTCCATTGGCCATCTCTCCGAGGCGCACCGATGAAATAGGACAGTAATACTGTCTTATATCGCCGGCAAGCGGATATTGCGGTGCAGCATCGATCGGGCGATGCTGACGCTGCTGACGGATCGCCGGCGACGATCTAGCATGGCCGGCAGCGATGGGCCGGATTGACCACAGCCAGCCACAGGGGAAATCGATGAGCGAATTCAGGATTATCCGGGGTGGGCGCCTGCTCGACGCGGCGGGGCGGGCGGCGCCGCTGCGCGATATCCTGATCCGCGACGGCGCCATCCTCGAGATCGGCGCTCCCGGTCTTGCCGCGCCGGACGACGCGGAAGTCATCGACGCCGGCCGGCATTTGCTGCATGCGGGTCTCGTCAACGGCCACACCCATGGCACCGGCGCGCTGACGCGCGGCTATCGCGACCGCTTCAATCTGGAGCTCCTGCTGCTGGCGACGCCGGCGCGCTTCGCCAACCAGTCGCTGGAGATGAAGTACCTGAACACCTATCTCGGCGCGGTCGAGATGGCGATGAAGGGCTGCACGCTGGCCTTCGACCTGACCTTCGGCCTGCCGGTCGCCTCCATCGAGGAACTGGAGGCGATGGGCCAGGCCTATCGCGACGCCGGCATTCGCGCCGTGATGGCGCCGATGCTGGCCGACACCACGTTCTATCGCGGCATTCCGGGGCTGGTCGAAAGCCTGCCGGACGATCTGCGCGCGCTGGCCAGGATCGATGGCGCCCCGGCGACCGAACGCGTGCTGGCGCTGATGGGCGAGGCGCTGAAGCGCTGGCCGCATGACCGCGACCACGTCAAGCTCGGCATCGCCCCCACCATTCCGCTGGTCTGTTCGGACGAGCTGATGCTCGGCTGCGACCGGCTGGCGCGCGAGCACGGCACCGTCATCCAGAGCCATATCGGCGAGGCCAAGATGCAGGCCGTCTCGGCCATCGAAAAATATGGCAAGACCATGCTGGCTCGCGTCGACGACCTCGGCGTGCTCGGGCCGCATTTCTCCATCGCCCACGGCATCTGGCTCGACGACGACGACCTCCGTCGGGTCGCCGAAAAGGGCTCGTCCATCTCCCACAATGCCGGTAGCAACATGCGCCTCGGCTCCGGCATCGCCGATGCCCGGCGGATGCTGGAATTCGGCATCAACCTCGCCATCGGCACGGATGGCGCCGTCTCGTCCGATAACCAGAACATGTATGAGGCGATGCGCGCCGCCGGCCAGGTCGCCGCCGTCCGCCAGCCCGATCACCGGCGCTGGCTGACCGCGCCGGAGATCATCGACGCGGCGACGCGAGGCGGGGCGCAGATGGCAGGCTTCGACCATGTCGGCGCCATCGCGGTCGGCAAGCGGGCCGATATCGTCTTCCTGAGCCTCGATCATCCCAACTGGATGCCGATCAACGATCCCTCGACGCAGCTGGTCTTCGCCGAGGATGCGACCGCCGTGCGCCATGTCATGGTCGATGGCCAGTTCATCGTCCGCGACGGCCGCCATCTCGCCTCCGACATGGCGTCGCTCGCCGACAAGGCCGAGGCGGCGCGCGACCGGATGCTGGAGCTGAACGCCGCCGAGATTGCCAAGGTCGAGACGCTGGAGGACGCGGTGACCGGCTTCTGTCGCGGGCTGTCGATGAAGCCCTATCGCGTCGAGCGCTACGCGGCGTTTCCCTGCGGCTGCGAGGAGGCCTCCGGCTTCGCGGCGACGCCGGCCTGACGCGCGGCAGAGCGGCGCGCCGACGTCTTCGCCGGCAGCAGGCGGCGGAAGATCGCCACGGCCAGCACGGCGAGCACGATGCCGCCGATGATCCAGGCGGGGCGGATGCCGGCGGCGGGATTGAAGTTGGTCGGCAGCACGCGGCTGAAGGCGACGCCGATCTTCAGATAATAGTAGAGCGCCTCGCCGAAGGCCGTCGCCACCGTCACGGCGGCGCCGAGGAGGAAGGTCGCCGGCAGCGTCGCGATCCGCGCCTCGCCGAGCCAGGCCGCCAGCAGCCGCCAGCCGAGCAGCCAGACCGCGATCGCCGTGATGACGATCGGCTCGGTGACGCCGAGCTTCGACTGCAGGAAGAAGTGCAGCGCGGCCAGCAGGATGATCGGGTAGACGAGGTGGTGCAGGCGGCGCCAGTTGAGGCCACCCATGCGCTTCATCATGCCATTGGTCGAGGTGATCGCCAGCGGCGTCAGCAGGATCAGCACCATCAGCCCGATGGTGAGATAGACGCGGGCGAAGATCTCGGAGACGACCTTCGGGACGTCCCAGGCGAGGTCGCCGGCATAGGCGACGAGGTGGATGATTCCATAGGCGAACACCGCATTGCCGAGGGTGCGGCGGACGAACACCAGCTCCGGCCAGCGCCAGACATGGCGCAGCGGCGTGACCGCCAGCGTCAGCAGCAGGAAGCGGACGGCCCAGAGGCCGGTCTGGTGGTTGATCTCGATCATCTGGCGCGGGCCGAGCGTGCCCATCAGTGCGCGCGCGACCAGCCAGAGGCCGGGCAGGAACACGCCGGCGAAAACGATCGCCTTCAGTGGCGAGAAATCGCCCTTCCTGTCCTGCCAGGGATAGAGGCGGGCGGCCGGCGCGGCGGATCGATTCATCGGGACCTCATGCAATCGCTGTCAGTCCTCTTACGTGACCAGACGGCGATTTGTGTCTCCGGCGTGATCAGCTTTCCGTGAGCGGGCGCATTTCGGCCAGTCGTTCGAAGGCGGTGGGACGCGGCGGTTCGAGGCTCAGATGCGCCCGAATCCGCGCCGCGCACTCGGCCGGGCTGAGGCGGGACGTGTCGACTTCGAGGTCGTAGATGCCGGGAACATGGACTGCGTGTTGCCAGCGCAGGACGGGGGCGGGAACAGGCTCTTCCGCCGTGCCGACCGCGTAGAGGCCCTCGCGCCCCACCTGTCCGGCATTGCGCCGCGCCATGATCGTTTCGATCGGGCAATGGACGCCGACGAAAAGCACCGGCAGACCGGCCAGCCGGCGGGCGCAATCCGGCAGGATATCGAGCGGCTGCGAATAGTCGTCGTGATGGGCGATATCGACGACGACGTCGAAGCCGAGCCGGCTATGCGCCGCGATCGACTTGTAGAGCGCCGCGTAGAAGCGCGGCACCAGCGGTTCGAGATCAGGCCGCTCGCCGCCGGGCCGCAATCCGAGGCCAGGCCGAAACGGCGGCGGGGTGATGGCGTTGATGTAGCCGTCGACGCCGAGGTTCATCCAGGGACGACGGGCGTCTTCCTGCAGGGCGGCCGCGATGCTCGATTTCCCGGATCGCGGCGCGCCGTTCAGGATGACGATCTGTCCAGGGGCAGAACCCGGCTTCACGACCGCTGCCTAGGCGTCGACGCCGACCAGTTCGCTGCGCCAGGGCGGATTCGCGCCGGCGCGCGAGCAGGTGATGGCGGCGACGCGGTTGGCGAAGTCGAGCGCGTCCTTCAGGGCCTCGGGGTCGATGTTGCGCACGCCATCGATGGTGAGGTGGCCCTTCTCCGAAAGCCGCGCCAGCAGGCCGCCGGTGAAGCTGTCGCCCGCGCCGACCGTATCGGCGATGGTGACGGGGATGACGGGGCTGAACACCGAGCCGGTAGGCGTATAGGCGGTGACGCCATTGCCGCCCCGCGTGACGACGACGAGACCGGTGCCGGCGGCAAGCCAGCCGGCCGCGACCGTCTCCGCCGCGACGCCCGGATAGAGCCATTCGAGGTCGGCGCCGGAGATCTTCACGATGTCGGCGCCATGCGCGAACTTCTCGACATTGGCGCAGAAGGCGTCGCGGTCGTGGATCAGCGTCGGGCGGACATTGGGATCGTAGCAGATCACCCGCTTGCCGCGATTGGCGTCCATGACGGCGGAGAGGCGGCTGACGATCGGTTCGGGAATGAGCGAGATCGAACCGAAATGGATCGCCTCGACCTCGTCGCCGATTGGCTCATGCGCGGCGGGATCGTGCAGGCGGCCGGCCGAATTCTCGTCGAAGAAGGCGTATTGCGGCTCGTCATGCAGCAGGCTCACGAAGGCAAGCGTCGTCGGGCGCGCCGACAGGCCGGTATATTTCAGGCTGACCTGCGAGCGCTTCAGTTCCTCAACCAGCATTTCGCCGAAGAAGTCGGTCGAGATACCGCCCAGGAATCCGGTCGGAATGCCGAGCCGGCCGGTGGTGAGCGCCACATTGTAGGGC
This sequence comes from Kaistia nematophila, assembly GCF_026343855.1. Taxonomy (NCBI): domain Bacteria; kingdom Pseudomonadati; phylum Pseudomonadota; class Alphaproteobacteria; order Hyphomicrobiales; family Kaistiaceae; genus Kaistia; species Kaistia nematophila. The sequence continues at coordinate 22,381 of NZ_JAPKNK010000002.1, forward strand.
GAGCCGCCGACCTTCGGCTGATAGGAATCGTTCCCGCCAGTATCCTTGACCGGCAAGAAGTCGATCAGTGCCTCGCCGCAACTCACGATCATTCGGTGATCCTCCCGCTGGTCTCTATCGCCCATGCCCATTAGCGGAAGCGCGTCGCGCCGCCAAGCGGGGAGGCTGCGATCCGATGTCCGCGTGTGTCGCCCGCGCCTTTGCCCTATAACGGCCTTGCGACGGTGGCATCCGCCGGTCGTCGAACCATTTTGCCGGAAACGACCGAAAAGCCATGCCGTCAGACGTTACGCTCTGGGGCGCCCTGATCGCGGGGTTGCTGTCCTTCATCTCGCCCTGCGTGCTGCCGCTCGTGCCGCCCTATCTCTGCTACGTCACCGGACTCAGCCTCGACGAGGTGGTGGGGACGAAGGCCGACGCCCGCATCCGTCGCATGGTGCTGCGCTCGTCCTTCGCTTTCGTGCTCGGCTTCACCACCGTCTTCGTGCTGCTCGGCGCCACCGCCTCGGTGCTCGGCCGCATGGTAGCGCGGCAGCAGGAGATCCTCTCCGTCGTCGCCGGCCTCGTCATCATCGTCATGGGCCTGCATTTCCTCGGCGTCTTCCGCATCGCCTTCCTGCAGCGCGAGGCGCGCGTCCAGGTCGCGAACCAGCCGGGCGGCCTGGTCGGCGCCTATGTCCTCGGCCTTGCCTTCGCTTTCGGCTGGACGCCCTGCATCGGTCCGGTGCTGGCGGCGATCCTCGCCGTCGCCGGATCGCAGGATACGGTTGGCCGCGGCGCCGGGTTGCTGGCGATCTATTCGCTCGGCCTCGGCATTCCCTTCATGATCGCCGCCGGCTTCGCCGAGCGCTTCATCGGCGGGCTGCGCCGCTTCCGCCGCCATATGCCGATGGTGGAGAAGGCGATGGGCCTGTTCCTGATCCTTGCCGGCGTTCTGTTCCTGACCGGCCAGATGACGGCGATGTCGTTCTGGCTGCTCGAAACCTTCCCGGCGCTGTCGCGAATCGGCTGAACCTGCCATCGGATGGCGTGTTCTCGCTCGTTCTTTGTCGCCCAACTCTGGCGGCAATGGCCGGTTAGGCAATTCGCTTCATAGCTACGCCCAAGCTCTTCGCCCTTTCGGAGGAAACATGCCGGATCGCACTTCGCTCGCCATCGTTCTCGCCGCAGGTGAGGGCACGCGCATGCGCTCGGCCCTGCCCAAGGTGATGCATCCGGTGGCAGGCCTGCCGATGATCGGTCATGTGCTGAAGACCGCGACCGGCGCCGGCATCGATCGTTTCGCTGTGGTCGTCGGCAATGGCGCGGGCGCGGTGCGCGACTTCGCCGCCAAGGCGGCGCCTTCCGCGGTCCTGGTCGAGCAGGTCGAGCGGCTCGGCACGGCCCATGCCGTGCTGGCGGCACGCGAGGCGCTCGAAATCGCAGCCGATGACGTCCTGGTGCTCTACGGCGACACGCCGCTCGTCACCGCCGAGACGCTGGCACGGATGCGGGCGGAGCTCGCCAAGGGCGCCAGCGTTGTGGTGCTCGGCTTCCGCCCGGAGGTTCCGACCGGCTATGGCCGCCTGATCGAGCGCGACGGGCAGTTGATCGCGATTCGCGAGGAGCGCGAGGCGAGCGACGACGAGCGGGCGATCGGCTTCTGCAATGCCGGCCTGATGGGCTTTCGCGGCGAGACGATCCTGGCGCTGCTCGACGCCGTCGGCAACGACAACGCCAAGGGCGAATTCTACCTGACCGACGCCGTCGAGATCGCCAATGCGCGCGGCCTCGGCGTCGTCGCCATCGAGGCGGACGCGGCCGAGGTCGGCGGCGTCAACACACGCGCCGAGCTCGCCGATGTCGAGCGCATCTGGCAGGGGCGGGCGCGGCAGGCGGCGCTGCTTGCCGGCGTCACCATGACGGCGCCGGAAACCGTGTTCCTGGCGCATGACACCAAGCTTTCACGCGACGTCGTCATCGAGCCGAACGTCTTCTTCGGTCCCGGTGTCACCGTCGATGAAGGCGTCGTCATCCACGCCTACTCGCACCTGACCGGCGCGCATCTGGAGCGCGGCGCCGAGATCGGCCCGTTCGCGCGGCTGCGCCCGGGCGCGCAGCTCGGCCCGAAGAGCAAGGTCGGCAATTTCGTCGAGGTGAAGAACGCCGAGATCGGCGCCGGCGCCAAGATCAGCCACCTGACCTATATCGGCGACGCCAAGGTTGGCGCCGAGGCGAATGTCGGCGCGGGAACGGTCACCGGCAACTACGATGGCTACGACAAGGCGCTGACCGTTATCGGCGAGGGCGCCTTCATCGGTTCGAACAGCGTTCTGGTCGCGCCGGTGACGATCGGCGACGGCGGCTATGTCGCCTCGGGCAGCGTCATCACCGAGGATGTGGCGCCGGATGCGCTGGCGATCGCGCGCGGGCGGCAGGTGGAGAAGCCCGGCTGGGCGGCCCGCTTCCGCGAGTTGAAGGCCAAGACGAAGCGGGTCCGCGTCTAGGGCTGCGCCTTTCGGTGTAGGCGCGAAACAGGAAGTGATTTCCGGCACTTGGCCCGAAAGGCTAAGAGGCGTCAGGATTTGACTTGGACTAGGGTGCCCGTTTGGGCGCCGCGAACGGGGATGAGCTACATGTGCGGAATTATCGGCATTCTGGGTCGGACGCCCGTCGCGCCTCTTTTGGTCGATGCGCTGAAGCGCCTGGAATATCGCGGCTATGATTCCGCCGGCATCGCGACCCTGGAAGACGGTCATCTCGACCGGCTGCGCGCCGAGGGCAAGCTGCGCAATCTCGACCTGAAGCTGGCCGGCTCGCCGCGCTTCGGCCTCGCCGGAATCGGCCACACCCGTTGGGCGACGCATGGAGCGCCCACGGAGCGCAATGCCCATCCGCACGCGACCGAGCGCCTCGCCGTCGTCCACAACGGCATCATCGAGAATTTCCGCGAGCTTCGGCTGGAGATGGAAGCGGCCGGCCGCACCTTCTCGTCCGATACGGACACCGAGGTGATCGCCCATCTGGTGACGGTCAATCTCGCCGCCGGGATGGCGCCGAGGGATGCCGTGCAGGCCGTTCTCGGCCGGCTCACCGGCGCCTTCTCGCTCGCGTTCCTGTTCGAGGGCGAGGGGGACCTGCTGATCGGCGCCCGTCGCGGCAGCCCGCTCGCAATCGGCTGGGGCGATGGCGAGATGTTCCTCGGCTCCGACGCCATCGCGCTCGGCCCGTTCACCGACGAGATCACCTATCTGAACGATGGCGACTGGGTCGTGCTGACGCGGTCGAGCGCCGAAATCTACGACGAGGCCGGCAACCCGGTGTCGCGCCCGCTGACGCAGTTGCATGGCACCACCCATGTCGTCGACAAGGGCAATCACCGCCATTTCATGGTCAAGGAAGTCCATGAGCAGCCCGAGGTCGTCGGCCACACGGTCGCGCACTACCTGGATCTCGTGAACGGCAGCGCCAAGGTGCCGGCCGGCATCGACTTCGCCGCCATTGACCGGCTGTCGATCACCGCCTGCGGCACGGCCTTCTATGCCGGTTTCGTCGCCAAGTACTGGTTCGAGCGCTATGCGCGCCTGCCGGTCGATATCGATATCGCTTCCGAGTTCCGCTATCGCGAGCAGCCGCTCTCGAAGGATGGCCTCTCCATCGTCATCTCCCAGTCGGGCGAGACGGCGGATACGCTGGCGTCGCTGCGCTATGCGAAGGGCGAGGGCCAGAAGATCGCGGCCATCGTCAACGTGCGCGAATCGACCATCGCCCGCGAGGCCGATTTCGTGCTGCCGACGCTCGCCGGCCCCGAGATCGGCGTCGCCTCGACCAAGGCCTTCACCGCCCAGCTCTCCGTGCTTGCCGCGACGGCGGTAGCGGCCGGCAAGGCGCGCGGCGTGCTCTCCGGCGACGAGGAACACGCGCTCGTGCGCGCGCTCAGCGAGGTGCCGCGCCTGATGCACGAGGCGCTGAAGCTGGAGGATCAGATCGAGGCGCTCGCGCGCGACCTCGCCAAGGTCAAGCATTGCCTTTATCTCGGCCGCGGCACCAGCTATCCGATCGCGCTCGAAGGCGCGCTGAAGCTGAAGGAAATCTCCTATATCCATGCCGAGGGCTATGCGGCCGGCGAGCTGAAGCATGGTCCGATCGCGCTGATCGACGAGGACATGCCGGTCGTCGTCATCGCCCCTTTCGACCACATCTTCGAGAAGACCGTCTCGAACATGCAGGAAGTCGCGGCGCGCGGCGGCCGAATCATCCTGATCACCGACAGGAAGGGTGCCGAGGCCGCCGCCATGGATACGATGGCGACGATCATCCTGCCGGAAATGCCGGCCAGCGTGACGGCCCTCGTCTACACGATCCCGGTGCAGCTGCTCGCCTATCATACGGCGGTGTTCATGGGCACGGACGTCGACCAGCCGCGCAATCTGGCGAAGTCGGTTACCGTCGAATAGCGCGCGGCGTAGGGGAGCCTCGCCGGAACGAATCCTCCGACGAGGCCGTTGCTAACGAGTATCTTCTGGTCATCCGTATGCCAGCCGTCATAATGGCGGAGGGCAGGCAGGAATCAGGCGCGCGGGCGGTGGAATGAGCCTTCAGGATCCTCAACTCCCTCCGGTCGGCGAGACGGGCGGCAGTCGGCTGATCAAGCGGCTGCGAAACTACTTCCTTACCGGCCTCGTCATCGCGGCGCCGATCTCGATCACGATCTACCTGACCTGGTCGCTGATCAAATGGATCGACGGCTGGGTGAAGCCGGTCATTCCGCTAGAATACAGCCCGGACGCCTATCTGCCGTTTTCCGTGCCCGGCTTCGGCGTGTTCGTCGCTGTGGTGGCGCTGACGCTGCTCGGCTTCCTGACGGCGAATTTCGTCGGCCGCTCGCTTGTCCGCTTCGGCGAGCAGCTGCTGAACCACACGCCGCTCGTGCGCAATCTCTACAGCGCGCTGAAGCAGTTGTTCGAAACGGTGCTGTCCGGCAAGGGCGGCAAGTCGTTCCAGAAGGCGGCGCTGTTCGAATTCCCGCGAAAGGGTGTGTGGTCGATCGTCTTCATCGCGACGGAGACCAAGGGCGAGATCCGCCAGCGGATCAGTGAGAATGGCGAGGAATGGGTCACCGTCTTCCTGCCGCCAACGCCGGCGCCGACGGCCGGCTTCATGATGTTTGTCCGGCGCTCCGAACTGATCGAGCTCGACATGACGGTGGAAGAGGCGGCGAAGCTCGTCATTTCGGCCGGGCTCGTCGCCCCTGATTACGAGCCACCGGACCGCGTGCCGGTCGATCCGCCGGCTCCCGTGCTGACAAGGCGATCCGGCGGTTGATTGCAGAAACAAAGGAGGGCCCGGTCGATGACCGGGCCCTCCTTGTTTGGATCGCTCCGCGATCAGAAGCGGTAGTTGAGACCTGCGCGGACGATGCTGGCCGAGACGTCGCCACGGCTCGATGCCTTGTCGCCGGCGCCGAAATCAAAGTCGAACGTCTTCGAGCCGAAGTCGGTGTAGAGGTATTCCGCCTTGACCGACCAGTTGCTGTGGGCGATCGCCCATTCCGCGCCGGCGCCGATGGCGTAGCCGACCATGGTCTTGCTGTTCGACTGCGAGAATTCCGGTCCGGTGAAGGCGCCGGGAACGCCGCCCTGGACGCTGAGGCCGGCCTTGGCCTGGCCGACGGCGAGACCGCCGGTGCCGTAGATCAGGACGTTGTCGATGGCGTAGCCGACGCGGGCGCGCAGCGTGCCGAACGACTGTAGCTCGGCGGAGGTCTGGTAGTACGGGCCCTGCACCGAACCGAGGAAGCTGGACGACGTCTTCAGGTCGGCGGCCTGATAATCGGCCTCCGCGCCGAACACCCAGCTGTCCACCTGGTAGTTGTAGCCGATCTGCGCGCCGCCGAGGATGCCGTCGACGCTGGACGAGCTGTCCGCGCCCGGGAAGGTCTGGGCGGGATTGAAGGTGCCCTGGCCGATGCCGACGAGCCGGCCGGTGGTGGTCATCGAGTTTTCGGTGGTGTCGATGTCGCCCCAGCCATAGCCGGCGTTGAGACCGATGTAGAAGCCGGTCCAGGAGAACGGGGCGGCCGCTGCCACCGGCGCCGCTGCCGGCTCATAGGTGAGGTCGGCGGCCAGCGCGGGCGAGGCGACGAGCAGGGTCGTGGCGAGCAGGGCGAGCTTGGAGGCGGTCATGGCGGGTTCCCAGCAATTGTGTGAACCAACCCTAGCGAAACTCATTCAAAATGCTGTTGCATCTGCGCAACTGAATCGCTGGCAATATCATATGGTTGACGAAATATTTCAGTCGACCTGAGGCTGGGTCAGCCCTCGCCGGCCAGGCTCCGGCGGGCCTTGTCCAGCTCTTCGGCATAGCGCCGGAACAGATGCGCCTCTGTCAGCAGGCCGACGACGTGCCGGCTGGACGCGTCGTCGACGACGACCAGTTCTTCGCTCTCGGCCTCGTCGAACACCTTGGCCGCCGTCTGCGCGCTCATGTTCGGAAACAGCATCTTGTCGGGTTGTCGGCAGAAGGGCTGGATCGTCGCGTCCTCCGCTTCGTCGGGCAGCGGCGTCGAATGGATCTCGGCCACCAGGATGATGCCGGCATAGCGCCCGCTCGTGTCGGTGACGATGACGCGCTGGGTCGAGCCGAGCGGGAACAGGCTGCGGAAGGCGTCGACGGGCATGGTCGCGAGCACGCTGCGCACGTCGGTTCGCATCATCCGCCCGACGGTCAGGCCGCGCAACCAGCCGACGTCGATGGCGCTGCGGATCGTCTCGCCGCGCAGGTGCAGGCGCCAGGTCGAGAACGAATAGCCGAAGAATTCGCGCACGGTGATTGCCGAGAGGATCGAGGCGGCCAGCACGATGCCGGTGATGGCGAGGTCGCCGGTCGCCTCCAGCGCCAGGAAGGTCATGGTGAGCGGGCCGCCGACGATGCCGACGCCAAGCGCGCTCATGCCGACGATGGCGGCGGCGATGGGGTCGACCCCGGCCGAGGGCGCCAGCCAGGTCACCAGCATGGCGAACAGCTTGCCGACGATGACGCCGAGGAACAGCGAGGCGAAGAACATGCCGCCGCGAAAGCCGGATCCGAGCGAGATCGACACGCCGGCGATCTTGAGCGCAAGGACTGTCAGCAGCAGACCGACCGGCACGACCTCGACCAGGTTGAGGTGCATGGCGCCATGGCCGGCGGCGAGCACCTGCGGGCTGTAGAGGGCGAGCGCGCCGATGATGGCGCCGCCGACCGCCGGGCGAATGGCCCGGGGAAGACGGCTCTTCTGGAAGGCCAGTTCGACCAGCGTCACCAGCCGCATGATGCCGATGGCGGCGAAGCCGGCGACGACGCCGAGAACGAGATAGGGCGGATAGTCGGCCGCATGCATCGTCAGCGCGTTCGGCACCTCGATCGAGTAGGCCGCGGCGCCGAGGCCCTGCGCCACGAGGAACCCGGCGATCGAGGCGGTCATGACCGGCGCGATGTTCGCCACCGTATAGACGCCGATGATCAGCTCGAAGCCGTAGAAGGCGCCGGTCAGCGGCGCGCTGAAGGCAGCCGCGATGGCGCCGGCGGCGCCGCAGCCGACGACGGTGCGCAGGTCCGTGCGGCGCAGGTGCAGCCGCTGGCCCAGGCGCGAGGCGATGGCGCTGCCGACCTGGGTGTAGCCGGCCTCGAGGCCCACCGAGGCGCCGGAGCCGTTGGAGATGATGGCTTCCACCGCGACGCGCAGGCTGTCGCGTAGCGACATGCGTCCGCCGTGCAGCGCATTGGCCTCGATCGGGTCGACGATCTGGCGGGCGCGGCGGAAGAACAGAAGGTAGAGCGCGCCCAGCAGCAGGCCGCCGCCGGCCGTGGCGGCGGCGCGCCAGGGCGGAGAGATCAACGCCGAGGCGCTGAGATAGCCGTCCGGCGCGATATCGAACAGGAGGACGTGCAGCCATTGCGCCAGCCGGCTCATCACCGTCACCGCAATGCCCGCGAGGCTGCCGATCAGCGCCGCGACGATCAGCAGCGACGGTTCGCGCGTGCGGATCAGGGCGCGTGCGCGGCTCATGGCTCGTTCGGGGAGGGTGGAAAGTCCCATGTCCGTCGGGATTTCTCGGTGATGACGTCCGTTGATAGCCGCGCGCCGGTTGATACGCACGCTTGATGTCACAATCACGCTGCGAAACGGCTTCAGCCGGCGCGCAGCAGCTTGATCGCCTCGTCGCGGCCGAAGAGATAGAGCAGAAGCTGCAGCGCCTTGCCGCGCGGCGATTGCAGTGCCGGATCCTTCTCGACGATCAGGCGCGCATCGTCGCGGGCGATCTCGAGCAGGTTTGCATGATGCTCGAAGCGGGCGATCTTGAAGCCCGGCGTACCCGACTGGCGCGTGCCGAGCAGCTCGCCTTCGCCGCGCAGGCGCAGGTCCTCCTCGGCGATGCGGAAGCCGTCCTCGGTGTCGCGCATGATGGCGAGGCGATCATGCGCCACTTCGCCAAGCGGACCCTTGTAGAGCAGCAGGCAGGTCGACGCCTTCGAGCCGCGTCCCACGCGGCCGCGCAGCTGGTGCAACTGGGCGAGGCCGAAGCGCTCGGCGTGCTCGATTACCATGATGGTCGCGTCCGGCACGTCGACGCCGACCTCGATCACCGTGGTGGCGACGAGGATGCGGGTTTCGCCGCGCTGGAAGCGCTTCATCGCCTCGTCCTTCTCGGCCGCCTTCATCCGGCCGTGGACGAGGCCGACGACGGGTCCGAGCGCGGCCTGTAGATCGACGAAACGATCCTGCGCGGCGGCGGCGTCGACTTCTTCCGATTCCTCGACCAGCGGGCAGACCCAATAGGCCTTGGCGCCCTCGGCGATGGCGGCGCGGATGCGCTCCACCACCTGGTCGAGGCGCTCCAGCGGCACGGTGCGGGTTTCGATCGGCTGGCGGCCGGCCGGCTTGTCGGGCAGTTTCGACACGTCCATGTCGCCGAAGGCGGTCAGCACCAGCGTGCGCGGGATCGGCGTCGCCGTCATCACGAGGATGTCGGTGGCAGCGCCCTTGGCGGAAAGGGCGAGGCGCTGATGCACGCCGAAGCGGTGCTGCTCGTCGACGATCGCCAGCGCAAGGTCGTGGAACTCGACGCCGGCCTGGAACACGGCATGGGTGCCGACAACGAGATCGATGCTGCCGTCATCCAGTCCGGCGAGGATCTCGGCCCGCTCCTTGCCCTTCTCTCGGCCGGTGAGGATCGCCATGCGGATGCCGGCGGAGTCGGCGAGCGGCTGCAGCGTCTTGGCGTGCTGGCGGGCGAGAAGCTCGGTTGGCGCCATCAGCGCGGCTTGGCTGCCGGCCTCGATGACGATCGCCGCCGCCATCAGACCGACCATGGTCTTGCCGGAGCCGACGTCGCCCTGCAGCAGGCGCAGCATCCGTTCGCCGGAAGCAAGATCCTTCTCGATGTCGGCGATCGCCGCCTGCTGGCTGCCGGTGAGCGAAAAGGGCAGGGCGGCGGTGATGGCGCGGCGCATCCGTCCGTCGCCGACCCGCGCGCGTCCGGCGGCGCGGCGCAGATTGGCGCGCGTCAGCATCAGCGCCAGCTGGTTGGCGAGGAATTCGTCATAGGCGAGGCGGCTGATCGCCGGCCCCTCCGGCGCCAGCTCGGCCGGCGTCGCCGGCGTGTGCACGGTTTCGAGCGTCGGCTTGAAGGCGGCCCAGCGCTGGCGCGACATCAAGGTGGGGTCGAGCCATTCCGGCAGTTCGGGCAGGCTGTCGAGCGCCCCGCGCAAGGCGCGGCCAAGCGTCTTGCGCGCCAAGCCGGCGGTCATCGGATAGACCGGCTCGACCATCGGCAGCTGTTCGAACGCCTCGCGGTCGACGATATGGTCGGGATGGACCATTTGCGGCCGGCCGTTGAACCATTCGACCTTGCCGCTGACGAAACGCGTCTCGCCGACCGGCATGGTGCGTTCGAGGAAGCTGTTGTCGCTGCGGAAGAAGACGAGCGCGATCTCGCCCGTGTCGTCATGCGCCATGACCCGATAGGGCACGCGCCGGTTGCCGCGCGGCGCCGGCATGTGGCGGTCGATGCGGACTTCGAGCGTGACGATGGCGCCTTCCGGCGACAGCGCGATGCCGGGCTGGTTGCGGCGGTCGATCAGGCCGACGGGGATATGCAGCAGCAGGTCCGCGACGCGGGGCGGTTCCGGCGCGTCGCCGCCGACGAGCAGGCGCCCCATCGCCTCGCCGATCTTCGGGCCGACCCCGGCCAGGCTGGTGACGGGGCGGAACAGCGGATTCAGGATTTCGGGACGCATCGCGGCATGATTCTCCTCGGCCGGGAGATTAGAACGTTCTGGCAACCTTTCGCCATGGCGGAGGGCAGGGTAGGAACAGCACAAATTGTGCGTGAGAGACCGATGAATCAGGAAGCAACCACCGGCGTCTATGGCAACCCACCGGCTGAGCTGGCGGACGTGCCGCGCGAGGCCGTCCAGTTTTCGCCGCTGATGCCGGGCAGCGCGGCGCTCGAGCGCTGCGCGGAGGGTTCGCTCGCCGGCATGGTGATGCTGGCGCCGCCCGGCACGATCGAGCGCCGGCACGACATCGCGCTGGCGCTGCGCGCGTTGCAGCCCGGCGCCCAGCTGACCGTGATGGCGCCGAAGGACAAGGGCGGCTCCCGGCTCGCCAAGGAGCTGAAGGCTTTCGGCTGCGAGATGAGCGAGACGGCGCTGCGCCATCACCGCATCCTAGTCGGTCCCCGGCCGGAGGATCTCTCGCTTCTCGCCGAAGCGATCGCGGAAGGCTCGATGCGGCTGGTGGAGGAGACCGGGCTCTGGTCGCAGCCGGGCGTGTTCTCGTGGAACCGCGTCGATCCCGGCAGCGCCCTGCTCCTGAAGCACTTGCCGCAGCTTTCCGGCCGCGGCGCCGATCTCGGTTGCGGCGTCGGTTATCTGGCGCGCGCCGTGATGGAGATGCCGGCCGTCGAATTGCTTGCCATGGTCGATATCGACCGGCGCGCCGTCGAGGCGGCGGCGAAGAACATCACCGATCCCCGCGCCACCATGACGTGGGCGGACGTGCGCAAGGCCGGAACGATCCCGGAAGGCCTCGATTTCATCGTCATGAACCCGCCCTTCCACGACGGCGGCGCCGAGGACCGCTCGCTCGGCCAGGCCTTCGTCCGGCGCGCCGCCGAGAGCCTGCGCAAGGGTGGCCGCCTCTGGCTGACGGCCAACCGGCACCTGCCGTATGAGGACCATCTGAAGACGCTGTTCGCCCGGGCCGATCTGGTCGCCGAAGCGGAAGGCTTCAAGATCTACGAGGCACGCAAATGAACAAGTCCGGCGGCAAGGCAAGCTTCCCGACGGCCCGGCTCGACCGGCTACTCGCCAATCTCGGCTATGGTTCGCGGCGCGAGGTGCAGGGCCTGATCCAGGGCGGTCGTGTCATCCTGGATGGCGAGGCGGAGACCGATCCGGCCCAGCATGTCTATGTGAAGCCCGATCTCGCCACTCGCATGACGGTGGCGGGCGAACCGCTCGATCCGCCGCCCGGCATGGCGCTGATGATCCACAAGCCGCTCGGCGTCACCTGCTCGCACAAGGAAACCGGCGCGCTGATCTATTCGCTGCTGCCGGAACGCTGGCGCCGCCGCGATCCCGTCATCTCCACCGTCGGCCGTCTCGACAAGGAGACGTCGGGCCTGCTGCTGATGACCGATGACGGCGCGCTGCTCCATCGCATCATTTCGCCGCGCCACCATGTGCCCAAGCGCTACCAGGTGACGCTCGACCGGCCGCTCAATGGCGACGAGGCGGCGCTGTTTGCGGCCGGTGGGCTGATGCTCGAGGGCGAGGACAAGCCGCTGCTGCCGGCCGAGATGGAGAGCGCCGGCCCGAAGCAGGCGACGCTGACCCTGCATGAGGGCCGCTATCATCAGGTCCGCCGCATGTTCGCCGCCGTCGGCAACCATGTCGTGGCGCTGCATCGCGACCGCATCGGCCTGCTCGACCTGCCGGCGGATCTGGAAGCCGGCTCGTACCGTCTTCTGACCGCCGCCGACATCGACGCGGTGTTCGGAGCCTCGGCGTGACCCTTCCCGGTTCGAAATTCTACGACGTCGTCGTGCTCGGCGCCGGAGCCGCCGGCATGATGTGCGCCATCGAGGCGGGCAAGCGCGGCCGCTCCGTCGCCATCGTCGACCATTCGCCCTCGGCCGGCGACAAGATCCGCATTTCCGGCGGCGGCCGCTGCAACTTCACCAACATCAACGCGTCGGCGAAAAACTTCATCTCGAAGAATCCGCGCTTCGCCATCTCGGCGCTGTCGCGCTATACGCAGCGCGATTTCATCGCCCTCGTCGAGCGCTACGGCATCGCCTATCACGAGAAGACGCTGGGCCAGCTCTTCTGCGACGGCTCGGCCAAGCAGATCATCGAGATGCTGGTTGCCGAGATGCTGCGCCATGGAGTCGAGCTGCGGCTGGGCACCGAGATCAAGCGCGTCGAGCACCGCGTCGATGGCGGCTTCCGCGTGGCGCTTTCGACCGGCGACGTCGTCTGCAAATCGCTGGTGATCGCCACCGGCGGCAAGTCGATCCCGAAGATGGGTGCCACCGGCTTCGGCTACGAAATCGCCAGCCAGTTTGGCCTGAAGCTGGTCGAGACGCGGCCCGGCCTGGTGCCGCTCACCTTCGACCCGGCGACATTGGCGCGCCTGGAGCCGCTTTCCGGCATCGCCGTTGACGCCGTCGCCCAGCATGGCAAGACGCGTTTCGCCGAGGCGATGCTCTTCACCCATCGCGGCCTTTCCGGGCCTGCGATCCTGCAGATCTCGTCCTATTGGCGGGAGGGCGACGAGATCACGCTCTCCATGCTGCCCGGTATCGACGTATTCGCAACGCTGAAGGCGGCGAAGGCGGAGCGCGGCAAGCAGGCGCTGCAGACCGTTCTCGCGACGCTGTTGCCGAAACGGCTGGCGCAGCTGATCGCCGAGGCGGAGCAGGGGCCGGCCAACCTCGCCGACTTTTCCGACAAGGCGCTCCGCCGTGTCGAGGCGGCGACCAATGCCTGGCGCGTTAAGCCGCTGGGCTCCGAGGGCTACCGCACCGCCGAAGTGACCCTCGGCGGCGTCGACACCGACGAACTGGACCCGAAGACGATGGCGGCGAAGGCGGTTCCGGGCCTCCATTTCATCGGCGAGGTCGTCGATGTCACGGGTTGGCTCGGCGGGTACAATTTCCAGTGGGCCTGGTCGTCCGGCTGGGTGGCGGGGCAGGCGGTTTAGGGTCCGTACTCCATTGGGAATGAGGCAGCGTTGGGCCAAAATCGCGCGCGGGCAGGAGCCGACCACAGCCGATGGCTGTCCATCGGCGCGGATCGGCGACGCACCCGCGCACGATTTTCGCCCAACCCGAAGGGCTTGACGGAAACCGGGCCATTTCGGCGTCGCTACCGGCTTGTTGGGTGAGGCCCAACGTCGCCGTCATCTCCTTGAACTGACCCGATTTCCATCAAGCGCTGCCTCGTTCCCAATGGAGTACGGACCCTGGCCTGCCCCTTTTCATTCATTCGGCGAGAACTCCGGATTTCTTCGCCGCGAAAATCGCCAGCGCGTCCATCAGCGGCGGCGACAGGCAGTCATAGGGTTCGAGGCCGAGTTCACGGATGCGCGCGCGGACCGCGCCCATGCTGTCCGGCTTCACGCCTCCCTCGATCAGCGACGAGATGAAGGCGCCGAACTGCGGCGCCTGCCAGCCTTCCTCGCGCGAAAGCTCGGTATGGACGAAGGTCAGGCCCTTGAAGGCATGATCCTTTTCGACCGGCCCGTGCATGTGCACGCCGCAGACCTTGCAGGCATGGCGCAGGATGGTGGCGGCCGGATTGACGATGGCGAGCTTGTCGCCGTTCTCCGCCACGCGGACATCGGCGGTCGGCGCGACAGCGACGATCGAGACAATGGCGCCCTCGGGCTTCCAGCACTGGGTGCAGCCACAGGCATGGTTGTGGGCGACCTGGCCCTTGATCTCGACCTTCACCGGCTTGTCGAGACAGTGGCAGACCAGCGTTCCGCCGGCGAAATCGTCCGCGCCCTTGCGGAGGCCGTGATCGATGGCGGGGTGCAGAAGGACCGTGGCAGGCATTTCAGGCTCCCTCGTTCGTTCTTGCCGGAGGATCCGGTTCGAGCAAGGTAGCGCTGACGTAGCGTCAAGGAAACGGGTTGGCAGTCGGCCCGCGAAGAATTGCATGCGCGGGCGCGCAGACGAAAACGGCCATGCCGGGGGGCGAAGCTCCGCGACATGGCCGTTGAAGTGTCGTCCAGTGAGGCCGACCTAGCTCAGGCCGCTCGCCTCGTCGAGGCCGAGAACCAGGTTCAGGTTCTGCACGGCGGCGCCCGAGGCTCCCTTGCCGAGATTGTCGAGCAGGGCGACGAGGCGCGCCTGACCGGCGCCTTCGGTGCCGAAGGTGAAGAGCTTCATCCGGTTGGTGCTGTTCAGCCCTTCGGGATCGAGGCCTGTCATGGCGCCCGATTCCGCGAGGCTAGCGACGGTGACGAAGCGCTCGCCGGCATAGTGGGCGGAAAGCGCCTCGTTCAGCGCGGCCAGCGACGGCTTGCCGGGGATCAGGTCCAGATGCAGCGGGATCTCGACGATCATGCCCTGCGCATAGCGGCCGACGGAGGGCGCGAAGATCGGGCGCAGCTCAAGCTGGCCATGCTTCTGGATCTCCGGAACATGCTTGTGCTGCAGCGGCAGCGCATAGATGCGGAAATTCTCCTGCGTGTAGTTCGGCGCGTTCGGATCCTCGAACTCGGCGATCATCGACTTGCCGCCGCCGGAATAGCCCGAGACGGCGTTGATGGTCACCGGCCAGGAGCCGGGCAGGAGACCTGCCGACACCAGCGGCCGCAGCAGCGCGATGGCGCCGGTGGCGTAGCAGCCCGGGTTGGAGATCCGCGTCGAGCCGGCGATCTTCGCCCGCTGCGCCTTGTCCAGCTCGGCAAAGCCATACGTCCAGTCGGCAGCCGTCCGGTAGGCGGTCGACGCGTCGATCACCTTGACCGCCGGATTGTCGATGAGGCTGACGGCTTCCTTGGCCGCGGCATCCGGCAGGCAGAGGATGATGGCGTCGGCGCCGTTCAGCAGCTCTGCCCTGGCCGCCGTCTCCTTGCGACGCTCGGGCGCGATCGACAAAAGCTGGATGTCGTCGCGGCCTTCCAGGCGCTGGCGGATCTGCAGACCCGTCGTGCCGGCTTCGCCGTCGATGAAGACCTTGGATACCATGGGCTTGTCTCCGTTCAGGCACCAGAAGATGGGGGCTTCAGCGCCACCCGCAAGAATGCCGCGTCAGCATGACCCTGCGATGAAGCAGGACCGCATAGAAAAAGGGCGCTGCGGTTGCCCGAAGCGCCCTTTCGAAAACGTCGCGAGGACGCTGATTAGCGCTTCGAGAACTGGAAGCTGCGGCGGGCCTTGGCGTGGCCGTACTTCTTGCGCTCGACGACGCGGCTGTCGCGGGTCAGGAAGCCGCCCTTCTTGAGGACAGTGCGCAGCTCGGGCTCGTAATAGGTCAGAGCCTTCGAGATGCCGTGACGGAGCGCGCCGGCCTGGCCGGAAAGACCGCCGCCGGCGACCGTCGCGTTGATGTCGTACTGGTCGGTACGCGAGGCAACGCCGATCGGCTGCTGGACGAGCATCTGCAGAACCGGGCGAGCGAAGTAGCCGCGGTATTCCTTGCCGTTCACGGTGATCTTGCCGGTGCCCGGCTTGATCCAGACGCGGGCAATGGCGTTCTTGCGCTTGCCGGTCGCGTAGGCGCGGCCCTGGGCGTCAAGCTTCTGCACATGGACAGGAGCCGCGTTCTCGGTCGAGATGACGGCGAGGTCCTGGAGGGACTGGAGATCAGCCATGTTCAGGCAATCCTCTTGTTCTTGGCATTCAGGGCGCCGACGTCCAGCACTTCCGGCTGCTGGGCTTCATGCGGATGCTCCGAGCCGGCATAGACGCGCAGGTTCTTGAGCTGGCGACGGCCGAGCGGACCCTCGGGGATCATGCGCTCGATGGCCTTCTCCAGAACGCGCTCGGGGAACTTGCCCTCGATGATCTGGCGCGGGCTGCGCTCCTTGATGCCGCCGATGTAGCCGGTGTGCCAGTAGTACCGCTTGTCGGTGTACTTGGCGCCGGTGAAGACGACCTTGTCGGCATTGATGACGATGACGTTGTCGCCGTCGTCGACATGCGGGGTGAAGCTGGCCTTGTGCTTGCCGCGAAGGCGGTTCGCCACGACGACGGCGAGACGGCCAACGACCAGCCCTTCAGCGTCGATCAGAATCCACTTCTTCTCGACATCCGCCGGCTTGGTGGAAATGGTGCTCATTGTTGAACTCGTTTTCTCGTGCCCTTCGCGGGCAGGATTAGCGGCAACAGGACGCGTGGTCCTGTCGTTCGTGGCCGGTGTTTAGCTTGGAGCACGGATTCCGTCAAGCATCGCGGAAAAGTCGATGTTTGAAATAGACGTTTGATATCAATGGTTTGCGTATGTGGTATTATTTTACCCTATAGCGCGATCCGTTTGCGCCGTCTAAGCGGGCTCAATCTATCGCGGATGAGCGTGGCGGGCACCCGAAATGCGCGAAGTCGGAGGATAGCCGGCGAGGGGGCGCAGCCGCCATCGCGAAGCGTGCTATGGGATGGTTCGGGGTGAGCCGCGTCGGCTCGCAAGGCTTTTGGGGGATTGGATCATGTGGACGGTCTGGAAGCATCCGCTGGTGAAGTGGATCGTGTTGCTGGTGCTGCTGGGCGCGACCGGCGCCTTCATTCTCGCGACGACGTAGCGGGGAGGCGGGCTTCCCGCTCCATCCGGCGCCGTCCAGGCGGGACGGTGCCGGTCGGGCGGATTGTCGCGTGGCGGAGCTGGTTGACCGAAGGGGCCGGCCACCGGCCGCGCGAACGTCACGCTGTCATGCTGCTGTGCGGTGAATGACGGAGAACGGACCCTGTACCCGGCGGGCTGATCGGCTATGCTGCCGGCCGTATCGTGACGGGGAAGACCAGATGACGGATGTAGGCCTCGCACCAAGGCTCAGCATTGTGACGCTCGGTGTCGCCAACGTGCAGAAGGCACGGGCATTCTACGAATCGCTTGGCTGGCAGGCTTCGGCAGTGAGCCAGGAAGAGATCGTGTTCTTCCAGCTTTCCGGCGTGGTGCTGGCTCTTTTCCAGCGCAACGCCCTTGCCGACGACGCGAATGTCTCGCCGGCCGGCGACGGTTTTCGCGGCGTGACGCTGGCGCATAATGTGGAGAGCGAAGCCGAGGTCGATGCGGCGCTGGCGCATGCCGAGAATTGCGGCGCGCGCATCATGAAGCCGGCCACCAAAGTGTTCTGGGGCGGCTATTCCGGGTATTTTTCCGATCCGGACGGCCATCTCTGGGAGGTGGCCTACAATCCCTTCTTCCCGTTTGATGAGGCCGGTCGCCTCGCACTGCCAGGGCCCCAGTCATGAAGCATCTTCTTTGCAGTTGCGCGTTCGTCGCCCTTTTCGGTTCGGCCGCCTTCGCCGCCGAGGATCCGGCCAACCAGGCCAAGCCCTATGAGGCGGTCACCGTCACCTATGACACCACGGGAACGGACGACGCCGAGCTGAAGGCGCTCGTCGAAACGCTGAAGACGGCGATCTCCACCGGCGACGTCGGCACGCTCAAGGCCAATGCCGCGCCGGAGGTGAAGATCTATTCGCCGATGATCGGATTTCCCGACGCGACCCCGCCGGCGGCGCTGCCGGACCCGGAGAAGCATCCGGGCGACCAGCGGCTCGACGAGGCCGCGACGCTGACGGCGACGGGCGATGTCGACTACAGCCGCGAGGATCTCGACGGGCTGGTCGTCGACCTGTTTGGCAATGCGCTCGATTCGGGAACGATCGGCCATTCCAAGACGGCGGGCGGCGCCATCTGCTCGCCGGCCGAGCCGATCTTCGACCGCGACAAGGCGATCGCCGTGGCGGATGCCGCCGGCGTGCCGTCCGGCAATCTCTGGATCCTGTCGGAAGATACCGAGTTCCACGAAAAGCCTTCCGAGACTTCTGCCGTGCTGGTGAAGCTGCCGGCCGGCACCATCGTGCCGTTCGTCGAGGGCTCGGTCGATGGCGAGGATGGCGATGCCGACTGGTATTCCGTGGCGCTGCCGTCCGGCAAGATCGGCTACTCGACCAATGACATCTCGCTCGGCTTCCAGGCGACCAGCGTCTGCTACGGCAAGGTCGACGGTAAGTGGATGGTCACCGCCGTGGTTGTGCCCGGTCTCTGACGCATGGACCATGATCACTACGACGACGCCTATCTTCGCGACATCCTGACCGCGACGAAGACGATCGCCCTGATCGGCGCCAGTCCGAACCCGGCCCGTGCCAGCCATGGCGTGCTGGGCTACCTGACGCGCGAGGGCTACGAGACCTATCCGATCAATCCCGGCATCGCCGGGCGGGAACTGTTCGGCCGCATGGTCTATCCGCGCCTGGCCGACGTGCCGGTTGCGATCGACATGGTCGATGTCTTTCGCAATTCGGAGGCGATCGGCGGCGTCGTCGACGAGATCCTGGCGCTTCCGGTGCTGCCTAAGGTCATGTGGCTGCAACTCGGCATCCGCAATGATGCGCAGGCGGCCCGACTGGAGGCGAGGGGCGTCCGGGTCGTCATGAACCGTTGCCCGGCGATCGAGCGACCGCGTCTGATCGGCTGAAGGATTTTTGCGGCCGGGGCCGCGATGGGAGGATGAATTTTCGACGGGCGCGGCTTCCCGGCGAAATGCATGGCTGCGATTTGCAACTCTGCCGGGTTATCGGTGGAGTTGAGGACCGTTCCGGCGGAACCATCAAAATCAAGAGAGTGGAGGAGACAAGAATGTCTGAAGACAGGCTTCCCGGTTTCGCGACGCTGGCAGTCCATGCCGGCGCCCAGCCCGACCCGACCACGGGCGCGCGCATAACGCCGATCTACCAGACGAGCTCGTTCGTCTTCGAGAATGTCGACCATGCGGCGTCGCTGTTCGGCCTGCAGGCCTTCGGCAACATCTATACGCGCATCACCAATCCGACGACCGCCGTGCTCGAGGAGCGCGTCGCGGCGCTGGAAGGCGGCACCGCCGCGCTCGCCGTTGCCTCCGGCCATGCCGCGCAGCTTCTTGTGTTCCACACGCTGCTGCAGCCGGGCGACGAGTTCATCGCCTCGACCAAGCTCTATGGCGGCTCGATCAACCAGTTCAATCACTCGTTCAAGAGCTTCGGCTGGAATGTCGTCTGGGCCGATCCCGACGACATCGCCTCGTTCGAGCGGGCGATCACCCCGAAGACCAAGGCGATCTTCATCGAGTCGATCGCCAATCCCGGCGGCATCGTCGTTGACATCGCCGCGATCGCCGCGGTCGCCAAGCGCGCGGGCGTGCCGCTGATCGTCGACAACACGCTGGCGACGCCGTATCTCTGCAAGCCGTTCGAGCACGGCGCCGACATCGTCGTGCATTCGCTGACGAAATTCCTCGGCGGCCATGGCAATTCCATGGGCGGCGTCATCGTCGACGGCGGCCGGTTCAACTGGACGCGCGAGGCGCGCTACCCGAAGCTGTCGCAGCCGCTGGCCGAATATAACGGCATCGTGCTTGCCGAGACCTTCGGCAATTTCGCCTTCGCGATCGCCTGCCGCGTGCTCGGCCTGCGCGACCTCGGCCCGGCCATCTCGCCGCAGAATTCGTTCCTGATCCTGACCGGCATCGAGACGCTGCCGCTGCGCATGCAGAGGCATTCCGACAATGCCCGCGCCGTCGCCGAACACCTGATCGACCACCCGGCCGTGGCCTGGGTGAGCTATGCCGGCCTGCCGGGCGACCGCTACCACAATCTCGCCCGCCGCTACGTGCCGAAGGGCGCAGGCGCGGTTCTTACCTTCGGTCTGAAGGGCGGCTACGACGCCGGCGTGAAGGTCGTCTCGACCGTCAAGCTCTTCTCGCATCTCGCGAATATCGGCGATACGCGCTCGCTCATCATCCATCCGGCCTCCACCACGCACCGCCAGCTGAGTGACTCGCAGAAGGTGCTGGCCGGCGCCGGCCCGGACGTTGTCCGCCTGTCGATCGGCATCGAGGACAAGGAAGACATCATCGCGGATCTCGACCAGGCGCTTGCCGCCACCTGATCCGGCTCGAGGTCCAGAAGACCCTCACCCCAACCCTCTCCCGCAAGCGGGAGAGGGAGTTCTGCCCACCCCGTCGGGCTTGGGGTGTTT
The DNA here is from genome assembly GCF_026343855.1 of Kaistia nematophila. Lineage (NCBI taxonomy): Bacteria > Pseudomonadati > Pseudomonadota > Alphaproteobacteria > Hyphomicrobiales > Kaistiaceae > Kaistia > Kaistia nematophila. Next base: position 42,601 of record NZ_JAPKNK010000002.1, read on the forward strand.
CCCAAAATGTCCTCGAAAATGGCTCGCTGGCCGGATGGCACGCAGGCTTAAAACCCTCGCCCGCTTGCGGGAGAGGGCAGGGTGAGGGGCTTACTCTACCCTCGCCCTACGCCATCACCTTCACATAGCTTCCCGGCGCGTCCTCGATAGCCTTGACCTTGCGGCCGCCGGGCGTGCGTGCCTTGACGCGCGTATTGTCCTGCGCCTCGATCCAGGCCTGCCAGTGCGGCCACCATGAACCCGGCTGCTCCTTGGCGTGGCCGAGCCAGTCCTCCAGGGCGTCGCCATGCGGTGCTCGACCGGTCCAGTACTGGTACTTGCCGCGCGAGGGTGGGTTGATCACGCCGGCGATATGGCCGGATCCGGCCAGCACGAAAGTGACGGGACCGCCGAAGAAGGATGAGCCGTAGAAGACGGAGCGTGGCGGCGCGATGTGGTCGTCGCGGGTGGCGAGGTTATAGATCGGTATCGTCACGTCGCCGAGCGACAGCGGCTTGCCGTCGACCGTGAGTTCGCCCTCGGCCAGCTTGTTGTCGAGATAGCAGTTGCGCAGATAGAAGGAGTGGTTCGCTGCCGGCATGCGCGTGGCGTCGGAGTTCCAGTAGAGCAGGTCGAACGGGATCGGTTCCTTGCCGCGGAAATAGTTGTTCACGACATAGGACCAGATCAGGTCGTTGGAACGCAGCATGTTGAAGGAGGCGGTCATGTTCTTCCCCTCCAGATAGCCACGCACGCTCATCTTCTTCTCGACGGCCTCGATCTGTTCCTCGTCGATGAAGACCTTCAGGTCGCCGGCATGGGTGAAGTCGACCTGGGTGGCGAACAGGGTCGCCGAGGCGATCCGCGTGTCGCCGACGCCCGCCATGTAGGCGAGCGTATAGGAGAGCAGGGTGCCGCCGACGCAATAGCCGATGGCATTGATCTCCGTCTCCCCGGTGATCTTCTGCACCGTGTCGAGCGAGGCGAGGATGCCCTCGCGCATGTAGTTCTCGAAGCTCTTCTCGGACTGCCTTTCGTCCGGATTGATCCAGGAGATCACGAAGACCGTATGGCCCTGCTCCACCGCCCAGCGGACGAAGGATTTTTCCGGGTTGAGGTCGAGGATGTAGAACTTGTTGATCCAGGGGGGCACGATCAAAAGCGGCCGCTTCAGCACGTCCTTGGTGTTCGGCTTGTACTGGATCAGTTGGCAGACATCGTTCTGCAGGATGACCTTGCCGGGTGACAGCGCCAGGTTCTTGCCGATGGCGAAGTGCGAGTTGTCGGACTGGCGGATGATCAGCTCGCCATTTCCCGCCGCGATGTCCTCGGCCAGCATATCCATGCCGCGCACGAGATTGTCGGCGCTCGAATCAAGCGTATCGCGCAGGATCTCGGGATTGGTGAACAGGAAATTCGACGGCGAAACCGCATTGGCGATCTGGCGGACATAGAAACCGGCCTTGAGCCGTATATGCGGATCGAGGTCGTCGGCGCGCTCGACCATCTCCTCCGCCCAGCGCGTCGTGATCAGGTAGAACTGCTTCACGAAATCGAAGAACTGGTTCTGCGTCCACTGCGGGTCCTTGAAGCGACGGTCGCGCGGGTCTGGCACGGCGACAGGCGGCATCTGCACGCCGCTCATGCGCTGCATCGTGCTCGTCCACAGCATGAAATATTGGCCGTAGAGCTTTGATTGCGCTTGTATGCTTCGGCCAGGTTCGGCGGTCCAGTACTCGATCACCTTGGCAAGCGTGCGGACGATCTCGGCGATCTCGTCGGTCAGGTCAGCCGAGAGTCGGCCGTCTTCCCGGGGTTTCAGGAAGGCGTTGGCGGCCTTGGTCATGCCCTCGATCATCTTCGCGATGTTCTGGGCGAATTTCTCGGGATCTTTGATGATCAGGCTGATCGGGGCTCCGTCGGAGGTCGTGCGGTCGCTTCCGGTCTTGTCTTTGGCCATCATGTCCCCGAATGCCATTCTACCATCGGGAAGGCTGCGCTGCTTTCCCCGACGCGCGGAGTGTAATAGCTTCGCCCTCACAGGGATATGATGCGCATGCTATCGGCCCGCTTACCACAATGAGTTCATGATGAATCCGATCGGAATCAAGCGGTCTCGTTCCGCGTCGCTCTCTTTCATGCTGGCGCTGTCGGTTTCGCTGGCGGCGTGCTCGCCGCAGCTATCGAGGACGCTCGACAACACGCCCGATCCGGAGTTGACCCGCCAGGGTGCGTTCCCGAACATCAACGTCGCCGGCCAGCAGCCGCCCGGCAAGCTGATGACGCCGGACGAACTCAAGCAGGCGACAGCGAGCCTGAAGGCCCAAAGCGCCCGCAACAACCCGCAGGCGGCGCAGGCGGCGCTGAAGCAGAGCGCGGCCTCCAACGCCGCGCTGGAGAAGACCGCGGCGACCCATGCCAAGAAAACCTTGTCGGAAATTCAGGAGCGATGTGGCGAACCGGGAGCAGACGCCACGAAATGCCCTCAATAAGGGTGCTTTCATAGTTCGCGGTTCGGTGTAGAACCGCCCTGCGCCAGGTGAGGCGCATCATAACTATCCAAGAGAGATGGATTCGGAGCGATGAGCGAGTTCCACAGCGTGCGGCGTCTGCCGCAGTACGTCTTTGAGCAGGTCAACCGGCTTAAGGCGAGCGCTCGAGCCGCAGGCGCCGATATCATCGATCTGGGCATGGGCAATCCCGACCTTCCGACGCCGCAGCATATCGTCCAGAAGCTCGCCGAGACGGCGGGCCGGCCGGACGTCCACGGCTATTCGGCGTCGCGCGGCATCAACGGTCTTCGCAAGGCCCAGGCTGCCTATTACGAGCGCCGTTTCGGCGTGAAGCTCGATCCCAACACGCAGATCGTCGCGACGATCGGCTCGAAGGAAGGCTTCGCCAACATGGCGCAGGCGATCACGGCGCCGGGCGACGTGATTCTGGTCCCCAATCCGAGCTACCCGATTCATGCCTTCGGCTTCCTGATGGCAGGCGGCGTGATCCGCTCGGTGCCGGTCGAGCCGGGTCCAGAGTTCTTCCATGCGATGGAACGTGCCGTCATGCACTCCATCCCGAAGCCGCTCGCGGTCGTCCTCTGCTACCCGTCCAATCCGACGGCGCATGTTGCGGACCTTGACTTCTATCGTGACGTCGTCGCCTTCGCCCGCAAGCACGACCTTTTCGTGCTGTCGGATCTCGCCTACGCCGAAATCTACTTCGACGATTTCCCGCCGCCCTCGATCCTGCAGGTTCCGGGCGCGATGGACGTCGCGGTCGAGTTCACCTCGATGTCGAAGACCTATTCGATGGCCGGCTGGCGCATGGGCTTCGCGGTCGGCAATGAGCGCCTGATCGCCGCGCTGTCGCGCGTGAAATCCTACCTGGACTATGGCGCCTATACGCCGATCCAGGTCGCGGCAACCACCGCGCTGAACGGCCCGCAGGACTGCATCGAGGAGATGCGCCAGATCTACAAGCATCGCCGCGACGTGCTGGTCGACAGCTTCGGCCGTGCCGGCTGGCAGATCCCGGCGCCGCGCGCCAGCATGTTCGCCTGGGTTCCGATCCCGGACGCGTTCAAGTCGATGGGCAGCCTCGAATTCTCGAAGCTCCTGATCGAGAAGGCCGACGTTGCCGTGGCCCCGGGCGTCGGCTTCGGCGAGCATGGCGACGACTATGTGCGCATCGCCCTCGTCGAAAACGAGCAGCGTATTCGGCAGGCCGCGCGCAATGTCCGTCGCTTCCTTGAAACGGCGGACAAAACGTTGCACAACGTCGTCCCGATCAGCAGCGCCCGGCGATAAGCCGGGCCCCCCTGGGGCGTTTATATGAATCAAGCACTTCGGCTGGGTGTCGCCGGCCTCGGCACCGTCGGCGCGTCCCTGCTGCAACTGACGCAGCGCCATGCCGATGAACTGGCGCTGCGTTGCGGCCGCCCGGTCGTCGTGACCGCCGTCACGGCCCGCGATCGCTTCCGCGATCGCGGCGTCGATCTGTCTGCCGTCGCCTGGTACGACGACCCGATCTCGCTGGCCCAGTCTCCCGACATCGACGTCTTCGTCGAACTCATGGGCGGCGCCGACGGCTCGGCTGCTGATTCCGTGCGCGCCGCGCTCGACGCCGGCAAGCATGTCGTCACCGCCAACAAGGCCCTTCTCGCCAAGCACGGGACGGAGCTGGCTCGCCGCGCCGAGCAGAACAGCGTCTCGCTGAATTTCGAGGCGGCCGCCGCCGGCGGCATCCCGATCATCAAGACGCTGCGCGAGTCGCTTGCCGGCAATCGGGTCGGCCGCGTCTATGGCATCCTCAACGGCACCTGCAATTACATCCTCACGCGCATGGAGCGGGAAGGCATCGCGTTCGACGTCTGTCTCGCCGAGGCGCAGCGGCTCGGCTATGCCGAGGCCGATCCGACCTTCGACGTCGACGGTTTCGATACGGCCCACAAGCTGGCGCTGCTGACGGCGATCGCCTTTGGCACCGAGATCAATGCCGACGCCATCTATGTCGAGGGCATCCGCTCGATCTCGACGGCGGACATCGAGGCGGCCGACGAGCTAGGCTACCGCATCAAGCTGCTTGGCGTCGCCACCCGCACGGAGAGCGGAATCGAGCAGCGCGTCCATCCGACCATGGTGCCGAAGTCCTCGCCGATCGCCCGCGTCGATGGCGTCACCAACGCTGTGGCGGTCGAGGCCGATTTCGTTGGCCGGCTGGTTCTGTCGGGCCCGGGCGCCGGTGGTGATGCGACCGCCTCGGCCGTGATGAGCGACATCGCGGATCTCGCCCGCGGCGACGTGGTCGGCACGTTCGGCCGGCCCGCCCACACGCTGAAGCCCTATCAGCAGGCCGTCATGCGTTCGCATGCCGGCGGCTACTATATCCGCCTTGCGGTCTATGACCGGCCGGGTGCCTTCGCCTCCATCGCCAAGCGCATGGCGGAGAACAACATCTCGCTGGAATCGATCGTGCAGCGGCGCCGGGCCCCCAAGGCCGATGCTCCGGAACATCCGCAGCCGCAGGCGCCACAACCGGTTATGCTCATTACCTACGAGACGACCGAGTCGCAGGTCAAGGAAGCGCTCGATCGGATTACGGCGGACGGTCATATTGCGGAGAAGCCGCAGATGATACGCATCGAACAACTGGCCTGACAGCGGAGCAGCAACACCATGGCGATGACGGGGAACGCGAAGGCAGCGGGTCTGGACCGGATCCTGACGCTCGAGCTCGTGCGCGTGACGGAGCGCGCGGCCGTTGCGGCGGCGCGCTGGCGCGGGCGCGGCGACGAGATGGCCGCCGACCAGGCCGCCGTCGACGCCATGCGCCGCGAGCTCAACCGCTTGCCAATCGAGGGCACCGTCGTCATCGGCGAGGGCGAACGCGACGAAGCGCCGATGCTCTATATCGGCGAGAAGGTCGGCAAGGGTTCCGGCCCGAAGGTCGACATCGCGCTTGATCCACTCGAAGGCACGACGATCTGCGCCAAGAACCAGCCCAATTCGCTGGCCGTGATCGCCATCGCCGAAGGCGGCAGCCTGCTCTACGCGCCCGACGTCTACATGCAGAAGATCGCCATCGGCCCCGGCTATGCCAAGGGCGTCGTCGATCTCGACGCGTCGCCGCTGGAGAACATCCAGGCCCTGGCGGCCGCCAAGGGCGTTCCGGTCAACGAGATCACCGCCTGCATCCTCGACCGCCCCCGTCATGCCAAGCTGATCGAGGACGTGCGCGCCACCGGCGCCGCGCTCCGCCTGATCGGCGACGGCGACGTCGCCGGCGTCATTCACACGACCAATCCGGACGAGACCGGCATCGACATCTATCTCGGCATCGGCGGCGCGCCCGAGGGCGTGCTGGCTGCGGCGGCGCTCCGTTGCATCGGCGGCCAGATGCAGGGCCGCCTCGTCACCCAGTCGGACGCGCAGCGCGAGCGTGCCGCCAAGATGGGCGTCAAGGACTTCGACAAGAAGTTCACCCATGACGAGATGGCCAAGGGCGACGTGCTGTTCGCCGCGACCGGCGTGACCGACGGCAACCTGCTTTCCGGCGTCCGCTTCGCCCGCAATGGCGAGATCACCACCGACACGGTCGTGATGCGTTCTTCGTCCGGCACGGTTCGCTGGATCAAGGCGACGCACCGCGATCTCGAGAAGTTCGACAACGAGGGCTGATCCGGCTCCCATGTCCATGACATCCAGCGACGCACGGCGCGCCTTTCTCGGCGTTGAGGGATCCGTGACGGGGCGCCGCTGGACCGAGCGGGTCGACGCGACCTCCAGCTTGGCCGCGACCGCCATGGCGCAGCGCCATGAGATCCCCGAGTTGGTTGCGCGCGTGCTGGCCGGCCGGGGCGTCGCCATCGACGACGCGGCGCATTTCCTCGATCCGAGCCTGCGCCGCCTCATGCCGGATCCTTCGGTGCTCGCCGACATGGATGCGGCAGCGGCTCGCATCGCCGACGCCGTGGAGGCCGGCGAGCATGTCGCGATCTTCGGTGACTACGACGTCGACGGGGCGACGTCTTCGGCGTTGCTCGCCCGCTTTCTGCGCCATCAGGGCGTCGAGACGCGGATCTACATTCCCGACCGCATTTTCGAGGGCTACGGCCCCAACCCCGACGCCATCCGCACTCTGGTGGAGGAAGGCGCCGGCCTCATCGTTACTGTCGATTGCGGCTCGACCAGTCACGAGGCGCTCGGCGTCGCCCGCGATCTCGGTCGCCTCGCCGTTGTGCTCGACCATCACCAGATGGGCGCGGAACTGCCGCCGGCGCTCGCCGTAGTCAATCCGAACCGGCAGGACGACCTGTCTGGCCTCGGCCATCTCGCCGCCGTCGGCATCACCTTCCTCTCCATCGTTGCCGTCAATCGGGAACTGCGCAGGCGAGGCTGGTATGGCGAGAGCCGGCCGGAGCCGGACTTGCTGCAGTGGCTGGATCTCGTCGCGCTCGGCACGGTCTGCGACGTGGTGCCTCTCATCGGGCTGAACCGGGCGTTCGTCACCAAGGGGTTGCTGGCGGTGCGCCGTCGCGCCAATCCGGGTCTCGCGGCACTGTCGCAATGTGCCCGCATCGACGTGCCGGTCGCGCCCTATCATCTGGGCTTCCTGCTGGGGCCGAGGATCAATGCGGGCGGCCGCATCGGCGACGCCGCGCTGGGCGCACGACTGCTGTCGCTCGACGATCCGGCGGAAGCAGAGCGGATCGCCGTCGAACTCGACGATCTCAACAAGCAGCGCCAGGCCATCGAGACGGCGATGCTGGAGGAAGCCGTCGCGGAGGCGGACGCCGAGATCGGTGCGGGCGAGGGACCTGCCGTCATCGTCACCGCGAGCGAGCGCTGGCATCCCGGCATCGTTGGCCTGATTGCCGCCCGCCTGAAAGAGCGCTTCCGCCGTCCGGCCTTTGCGGTCGCGCTGATGCCCAATGGCATGGGCACTGGTTCCGGCCGTTCGGTTTCCGGCGTCGATCTCGGCGCGCTCGTGCGCGGCGCTGTCGAGAACGGCATTCTGGTCAAGGGCGGCGGTCACGCCATGGCCGCAGGCCTCACCATTGATCCCGCGCGCTTCGGTGAATTCCGGGCGTTCCTGGAAGCCGGCGCCGCCGAGGCTTCTCGCCGGGCCCGACAGGCCGACCAGTTGCTGATAGACGGAGCGCTCACCGCCCGCGCGGCGACCCCCGACTTCATCGACATGGTGGAGAAGGCCGGGCCCTTCGGCGCCGGTCATGCCGAGCCAGTCTTCGCGCTTCCGGCGCATGTCGTCGGCTACGCCGACACCGTCGGCAACGGCCATGTCCGGGTGACGCTTTCCGGCGGCGACCAGAACATCAAGGCGATCGCCTTCCGCGCCGCCGACAGCGACCTCGGCCGGATGCTGCTGGGGTCGCGCGGTCGCCCGCTGCATGTCGCCGGCTCCCTGTCGATCGATCATTGGCAGGGCAGGCGGCAGTCGAGCTTGCGGATTCTTGACGTCGCGCAGCCGCAACCGCTGCGCTAGCACTAGAGAGTCGCGGGGCGTTGCCTTCCGCCGACGCCGCGTTAGCTCCCTTCTTGTCCGGTATCAGCAGCCTTCCGGTGTGCCGAGCGCGGTTGCAATTTTTTCCTGAGACTGTTGAACTAATTCCGTAGGAATTGAATCGCCGAATGATCGCTCGTCATGCGAGTGTATCGATGGAAGGCGGTCGTGCCGGAGCGGAAGGCGCCCGGACGGACCTACATGACGTCCCGCAGACCTGGAATTCGCCCTGAAGTCCTTACCAGGCCACCGACCCGGAATGCGCATGAGCAAAAAAGAGTGGCAGAACAAGGTCGTAGAACTGCGCGGGCGAAGGAACTTGTTTTAAGATTTTAGCTATGGTGAAATAATTCAACCCGGAATGGCGGGGAGGCCGGCATGAGCAGCGAGCCCTTGAAGGTAGGATTGAAGATCAGAGATGCGCGCAAGCAGCGCCGGCTGACATTGCAGCGGGTCGCGGAGGCGACCGGTCTCTCGATCGGCTTCTTGAGCCAGGTCGAGCGCGATATCACAACCCCGTCGCTGTCGTCCCTGGTGACGATCGCCAAGGCCCTGGATCTTCCCGTCAGTTCTTTTCTGCACCAGCCGGATATCCCCAATGCGGTGTCGCGGCGTGATGGCAGGGTGACCTACGGCATCAATCCGGCCTGGATTTCCTATGAGCGGCTTTCGACGACGTTCCCGGGCCAGATGCTCAACGCCGTCAAGATGAACGTGCCGCCGCGCTATCTGTCTGAGACGACGTCGCACGAGGGCGAGGAGATCGTCTACGTGCTGGCGGGAACCATCCGCTACGTCATCGACGAGGTCATCTACGAATTGCATGCGGGGGACACCCTGCATTTCTCGGCCCATCGTCCGCACCGCGTCCAGAACGCAACGGACCATGTCGCCGAGGTTCTTTCTGTCGGGACACAGCAGCTCTTCTCGGATTCTCCCCGCCATCGCGGCCCCTCGCACGGCAGCGGTGCGGAGTTCCGCAAGAACCAGGACAAGAGCCAGGAAAAGACTGCGGTGCCCGGCGTATCCGAGGGTGAAACGAGGTAATATGATGAAGAAGTTGCGTGCATCGCTGCTTTTGGCGGCTCTTTCCGTCCCCGCCCTCATGACGGCGGCGGCTCACGCGGAGACGGTGCTGCGTCTCGACGAGGCGCCGATCGGCGAGCTCGATCCGGCCAAGGCGACCGACTACGCCGACTCGATCCTGATGTTCAACGTCTATGACACGCTGGTGGCGCCTACCGCCGGCAAGCCCGGCACGCAGCCGCTGCTCGCGTCGAGCTGGACGGTCGACGGCAACGCCTACACCTTCACGCTGCGCGATGACGTCAAGTTCCACTCCGGCAATCCGCTGACGGCGGAAGACGTGGTCTATTCGTTCGATCGCATGATCGCGCTCGGCCAGGGCTTCTCGCACCTCTTCGTCGATAGCGTCGAGAAGGTCGAGGCCGTCGACGGCAAGACGGTGAAGTTCACGCTGAAGGGTCCCTATGCGCCCTTCCTCTCGGCGCTCGTCCGCCTGCCGGTCGTCGATTCCAAGCTCGCCCGGCAGCATCAGGCGGATGGAAAGTATGGTGCGTTCGGCGATTATTCCGAGGCATGGCTCTCCGCCAACGACGCCGGCTCGGGCGCCTATGCGGTGGTGAAGCAGAACCCGCAGGAAGAGACCGACCTGGTCAAGTTCAAGGACTACTTCCTCGGCGCCACGCCGAAGTCCCCGGACAAGGTCCGCTTCCGCTATGGCCTCGAGGCCTCGACGGTGCGCGCGCTGCTCTCGAAGGGCGAGCACGACATCGGCTCGCAGTGGTTGCCGCCAGAGGTCGCCAAGTCCTTGGCCGCCGACGACAAGATGCAGCTTCTGACCGAGGTCGGCACCAACGTCTTCTACATCAAGCTGAACACGGCGAAGCCGCCGCTCGACGACGTGCATTGCCGCCTGGCGCTGACCTACGCGTTCGACTACGCGACCGCCGCCAAGATGGTCGCCGTCACCGACAAGGTCTCGCTCGGCAAGCCGGCCAACGGGCCGATCCCGCACGGCATGCTCGGCTCGTCGAGCGACGTGCCGAACTACGCGCAGGATCTCGACAAGGCCAAGGCCGAACTGGCGCAGTGCAAGTACAAGCCGGAAGAGACGCCGCTCGAGATCTCCTGGATCGCCGAAGTGCCGCTCGAGGAGCGCTTCGCGCTGCTGATGCAGGCCAATTTCGCCAAGCTCGGCTTCAAGCCGGAAGTGAAGCGCGTTCCCTGGGCGCTGTTCACCGAGATGGTGACCAAGCCGGAGACGACGCCGAACATCTCGCAGATCTTCAACAGCGCCACGACGCCCGACCCGGATTCCCTGCTTTACAACACCTACCATTCGTCGGCGAAGGGCACCTGGCAGTCGCCGGAGTATCTGCAGGACGCCGAGGTGGACAAGCTGCTGGCGGCCGGCCGCGCCGAGGTCGATCCGGCCAAGCGCCAGAAGATCTACGAGGATCTGAGCCAGCGCCTGCGCGATCTCGCGCCGACGATCTACGCCTATGACCAGGTCGCGGTCTTCCCGGCCCGCAAGGCGGTGACCGTGCCGGCGCTGTCGAACGATGCGGATCGCTATGCGCTTTCCGCCTTCGGATTCACGTTCCGCAACATGGAGATGGCCGAGTAAGGCCATCCTCGATCCGACCCCGGTCGTGGGCGCTTTCGTGCCCACGACCTCGTTTCTGGCCAAGGCGCGACAGCGCGGGCGAGCGGTAGGAAATGTCCAATATCTTCAGATCCCTTCTGCATCGTCTCGGTGCCGCGCTGATCGTCATGATCGGCATCTCCATGCTGATCTTCGCGATCGCCCGCGTCATGCCCGGCGATCCGGCGCGCATTGCGCTCGGCCCGAATGCGACGGCCGAGCAGGTCGCGGCGCTCCGGGCCGAACGCCATCTCGATGCCTCGCTGCCGGTGCAGTACTGGGAATTCGTCAAGTCGGTCGCCCATGGCGATCTCGGCAAGTCGCTCTATACCAACCGGCCGGTCACCACGGACATCGCGCAATTCCTGCCGGCGACGCTGGAACTGGTCTTCGTATCCGGAATCCTGATGGTGCTGATCGGCCTGCCGATCGGCATCCTGTCGGCGCATTTCCGTGGCCGCTTTCCGGATCATGTCGGAAGGCTGATCTCGCTGCTCGGCGTCTGCACGCCGGCCTTCGTCTGGGGCGTGATCCTGCAGCTGGTGTTCGGCTATTTCTGGGGCTGGTTCCCGATCGAGGGGCGGCTTCTCGAAGGCACGCCAATCCCGCCGGGCCCGACGGGCTTCTATCTCATCGACATGGCCATGGCCGGCAACGGCGCGGGCTTTCTCGACGCGCTGCACCACCTGATCCTGCCGGCGCTGGCGCTCGCGATGTCCGGCCTCGGCCAGACCGCGCGGCTCACCCGTTCCAACATGAACGAGGTCTATGAGCGGCCCTATGTCGAGATGGCGCGCGCCTACGGATTTCCCGCCAGGCGGATCGCCACGCGCTATGCCTTCCGGCCTGCGCTGATCCCGACGCTGACCATCCTCGGCCTTGAATTCGCGGCGATGCTGGGCAACGCCTTCCTGGTGGAAAAGGTGTTCGGCTGGCCCGGTCTGTCGCGCTACGGCGTCGAAGTGATCCTGCGCAAGGACCTCGACGCGATCGTCGGGACGGTGCTGATCATCGCGGCCGCCTTCCTGATCGTGAACATCATCGTCGACATCCTGGTGAACGTCATCAACCCGCGCATCCGCCTTGCATCGGGGAGGGCATGAACCATGTCGGAGCCTGATTCCCCCGTCATCGCCTCGCGCACCCGTTCCAAGGCCTGGACGGCTTATGCAGCCGATCCCCTTTCGGTCATCGGTCTCTTCATCGTCGTGGCGATTGTCCTGCTGGCGATCTTCGCGCCCTTCGTCACGCCCTATCCCGACCATGTCGGCCCGACCGGTGATTTCGCCGCCATGACCGCGGCGCCAAGCGGCGACTACTGGTTCGGCACCGACATGATCGGCCGCGACCTCTTCACCCGCATCATCTTCGGCTACCGGCTGTCGCTGATCATGGCCGTCGTGGTGCTGGCGATCGCCACACCGATCGGCGTGGTCGTCGGCCTCGTCGCCGGCTACAGGGGCGGCTGGACCGACTACATCCTGATGCGGATCACCGACGTCTTCCTGGCCGTGCCGCCGCTCGTGCTGGCGATGGCTATCATGGGATTCCTGCAGCCGACACTTTTGAACGGCATGCTCGCCATCACCGCCATGTGGTGGCCGTGGTATGCGCGCCTGATCTACAATGTCACCCGTGCCGAGGCGCAGGAGGGCTATGTCCTGGCCGCCGAGACGGTCGGCGCCTCGACGGCGCATATCCTGTTCCGCGAGATCCTGCCGAACTGCTGGCCGTCGATCCTGACCAAGATGACCCTCGACGTCGGCTTCGTCATCCTGATGGCGTCGTCGCTGTCCTTCCTCGGCCTTGGCGTCCAGCCGCCGACGCCGGACCTCGGTTCGATGGTCGCCGACGGCGCAAAGTACATGCCGGATGCCTGGTGGCTGACGGTGTTCCCGGCGATCGCGATCCTCCTGGTCGTGCTCGGCTTCAATCTCGTCGGCGACGGCCTGCGCGAAGCGTTCGAGGCGGAGAGCTGAGATGGCCGACAGCACGATCCAGAAGCCGGTCCTGACCATCCGCGACCTGCGCCTTGCCTTTGGCGACCACCGGCACGCGACGCATGTGCTGCACGGCATCTCGATGCATATCCAGCCGGGCGAAAAGGTGGCCCTTGTCGGCGAGAGCGGATCCGGCAAGTCGGTGACGGCGCGCCTCGCGATGGGGCTCCTGCAGGATTCGAAGCGGGCCCATGTGTCCGGCTCGATCTGGTTCGACGGCATCGATGCCGCCAGGGGCGGGCCGGCGATTGCGGCGAAGCGGGGAAACCGCGTCGCCATGATCTTCCAGGACCCGACCTCTGCGCTCAATCCGACATTCAAGATCCGCGGCCAGTTCCGCGACGTGCTGCGTTCGGGCGATCGCTCGATCTCGAAGGTCGAGGCTGACCGGCGCGCCGAGGCAGCGCTGGCCGAGGTTTCGATCCCGGATCCGAAGCGCGCGCTCGACAGCTACGCCTTCCAGCTCTCCGGCGGCATGAACCAGCGCGTGATGATCGCGATGGCGCTCGCCAACCGGCCGCAACTGCTGATCGCCGACGAGCCGGGAACCGCCCTCGACGTCACCGTGCAGGCGCAGACGCTGAACCTCATGCACCAGCTGACAGAAAAGACCGGCACGTCCGTCTTGCTGATCTCGCACAATCTCGGCGTCGTGCGCGAATTCGCCGATCGCGTCTATGTCATCTATCGTGGTCGCATCGTCGAGCACGGCACGACGGCGCAGCTGTTCCACGATCCGCGCCATCCCTATACGCGGGCGCTGCTCGCCGCGATCCCGAAGATCTCGGGCGGCGGCCTGCCCGACCTGCCGGAGCGCAGCCCCGAATTCGAGAGCCCGATCATCGTGCACGAGGGCTGCGGCGAGCCGACGGAGGCCTTTGCATGACCACCGCCAACGCCCCGGTCCTCGAACTCGACCGCCTCGGCAAGGTCTTCTCCGCCGATGGTCACAAAGTCACGGCGCTCGACGACGTCTCGCTGTCGTTCGCGCGCGGCGAGTGCCACGCCATCGTCGGCGAGAGCGGCTCGGGCAAGACCACGCTCGCCAATCTGGTTCTCGGCCTGATCGGCGCGACTTCGGGCTCTATCCGCTTCAACGGCACGGCGCTCGGCCGCAGCCGGACGCGCGAGCAGAAGCGGGCGATCCAGCTGGTCCAGCAGAACCCGCTCTCGGCGCTCAATCCGCGCCGCAGCGTCGGCGCCTCGATCCGCCTGCCGCTCGACGTGCATGACCTCGGCAGGAGCTCCGAGCGCAATGACCGCGTCGCCTCGCTGCTCAGGGAGGTGGGGCTCGAGGCCGAGCACGCGAGGCGTTCGCCGCGCGGTCTATCCGGCGGCCAGCGCCAGCGCATCGCCATCGCCCGCGCGCTCGCCTGCGAGCCGGAGCTCCTGGTGCTCGACGAGCCGACCTCGGCCCTCGACGTGCTGGTGCAGGCGAGGGTGCTCGACCTGCTGCAGCGGCTCCGCCGGGAGCGCGGCCTGACCTATCTCTTCATCACGCACGACCTCGCCGTCGTGCGCGCCATCGCCGACCGGGTGAGTGTGTTCCAGAAGGGGCGCCTCGTCGATACCGGTCCGGTCGAGACCATCTTCTCCGATCCGAAGAGCGCCTATACGCGCGAGCTGATCGGAGCCATTCCCGTCGTGACGGAGGCCGAGGCCGCGCTGCGCGCCGCCATACGAGCCGGGACGCCAATCCCGGCCGAGGCCGAATAGGAAGGAAGCATGATGAGCACTACCGCAGAGCTGATGTCGGTCGATCCCGTGTCGGATCGGAAGGCATGGGACGCGCTCCTCGCCGCGCTCGGCGAGGACAACCAGCCGGCCGCGACGCTCGCTAGGGTCGAGGAACTCTACCAGCGCGAGGTGGGCGCGATCATCTTCACGGTGATGAGCGCGGACTTCGACACCGGCATGTCACGCCGCCTCTATTCCAACCATCCGGAAGAGTATCCGACTTCGGGCTACAAGCAGTCGGCCGCCGGCAAGTGGAACGATCTCGTCTTCGGCGAGAAGAAGCCCTATGTCGCCAACACGATCGAAGAGATCGCGACCGTCTTCCACGATCATGAGCTGATCCAGTCGCTCGGCTGCGGCTCTTGCATCAATGTGCCGATCGTGTTCGAGGGCAGCGTCCTCGGCACGGTCAACATTCTCGACAAGACCGGTGCCTATACGCCCGACAAGGTCGAGCGCGCCATGGCTCTGCGCCCCTTCGCGGCGATCGGCATCCTGGCCGCGACGATCACCGAGCAGGCCGAGAAGATCCGCGAGGCGAAGGGCTGACATGAGCGACAAGACCATCCGTGTCGCCACCGACGTCGGCGGCACCTTCACCGACCTCGTCTATTTCGAGACGGACAATGCGACGGGCCGGCAGACGATCCGCACCGCGAAGTCCGACACGACGCCGCCGAACTTCGAGCAGGGCGTGCTGAACGTGCTCGCCAAGGCCGATGTCGATCCTGCCGACATCGCCTTCTTCGCGCATGGCACCACCGTCGTCATCAATGCGCTGACCGAGCGCAAGGGCGCCCGCACGGCGCTGATCACGACCGAAGGCTTTCGCGACGTGCTGGAGATCGCGCGCGGCAACCGGCCCGATTTCTTCAACTTGCAATATGTGAAGCCGCAGCCCTTCGTGCCGCGCTATCTCTGCCGCGAAGTGCCGGGCCGCATCGCCTATACCGGCGAGGAGCGCAGCCCGCTCGATCTGTCCGGCCTCCCGGCGATCCTCGAGGACTTCCGCGCCGAGGGCGTCGAGGCGATCGCGATCTGCCTGTTGCATTCCTACGCTGATCCCAGCCATGAGGAAGCGGTGGCAGCCGAGATCCGCAGGCTCTGGCCCGAGGTCTCCGTCGTCGCCTCGCACCAGATCACCCGCGAATGGCGCGAATATGAGCGCGCCTCGACAGCCGTGCTTTCCGCCTATGTCCAGCCGGTCGCCAGCCGCTATCTCGGCCGGCTCGAGGACGGCCTCGCCTCGAAGGATTTCGGCGGCCAGCTTTACGTCATGCAGTCGAACTGCGGCGTCGACTCGCTGTCGGCGACGCGCGAAATCCCGATCACCATGGTCGAGAGCGGCCCGGCCTCGGGTTTCTGGGGGGCGGCCGAGCTTGGCCGCATCATCGGTGAGCCCAACGTACTGGCGCTCGATATCGGCGGCACGACGGCGAAGTGCTCGCTGATCGAGAACGGCCACGTCAAGATCATGACCGACTACTGGATCGAGCGCGACCGTACCTCGTCCGGCTATCCGATCATGGTGCCGGTGGTCGATCTCGTCGAGATCGGCAATGGCGGCGGCTCGATCGCCTGGGTCGACGATTTCGGCAAGCTGCATGTCGGCCCGCAATCGGCCGGCGCCAAGCCGGGTCCGGCCGCCTATGCCCGCGGTGGCACGCAGGCGACGACGACCGACGCCAACCTCGCGCTCGGCCGCATCGACAAGGACTATTTCTGCGGCGGCACCATCACCGCCGACATGAAGGCGGTCGACGGCGCACTCGGCGCGCTGGCGGAAAAGCTCGGCATCGCCCCGATCGAGGCGGCGCGCGGCATCGTCCGCATCGCCAACAACAACATGATCAATGCGCTGAAGCTCGTGTCGCTCAACCGCGGCCACGACCCGCGCGACTTCACGCTGGTCGCCTTCGGTGGCGGCGGCGCCATGCATGCGGTGGCGCTTGCCACCGAGCTCGGCATGAAGAAGGTCGTAATCCCGCGTGGCGCGTCGGTGTTCTCGGCCTGGGGCATGATGATGTCCGACCTGCGCCGCGACTACTTTGTCACCCGCCTGATCGAGGGCGGTGACGCCCGCACGGCGGCGCTCGCCGCCCTCGTCGGCGAGACGCGCGACCGGGCGCTGCGTCAGTTCGAGGCGGAAGGCGTGGCGGCCGACAAGGTCAAGCTCGTGCCGTTCATCAAGTGCCGCTACCAGAACCAGGAACACGCGGTCGAGGTCGAGCTGCCGGCTACGTTCGTCGATGACGCGGCGATCCAGTCGATGATCGAGCATTTCCACGCGGCCTATGAGCGCGAATACACCTATCGCCTCGACGCGCCGGTGGAGATCGTCGGCCTGCATCTCGTCGCCTCGGCCGAAGTCGGCAAGCTCGAGATGGTGGCGCTGCCGACGACGGGCGCCACGGTCGGGCAGGCGGTCAAGGGCCGCCGCGATGTCGATTACGCGCTGGAGGGCGTCCACCCGGCGACGATCTACGACCTCGAGAAGCTGGAGCCCGGCATGTCCTTTGCCGGTCCCGCCATCCTCGAGGATCCCGGCACCACCGTGGTGATCCACCCCGGCAACCGCGTGTCGATCGACGCCTATGGCAACACCCATATCGAGCTGGGGGCCCATTGATGAGCACTCCGACCCACGATCCCGTCACCTTCGACATCATCCAGAACTCGCTGCAGGCGATTTCGGACGAGATGTTCGCGGCGATGCGCAAGACGGCGATGAGCGCCATCATCTACGAAGTGCTCGACATGGGCACCGGCATCTGCGCCGCCGACGGCGAGATCGCCTCGTCCGGCGCCGGCATTCCGGCCTTCATCGGCGTGCTCGACAAGGCGGTGAAGGCGGTGCTGCGCAAGCATCCCGTCGCCGCGATCCATCCGGGCGACGTCTTCGCCACCAACGATCCGTTCTATGGTGGCGTGACCCACCTGAACGACATGGTGCTGGTGATGCCGGTCTTCGCCGAGGGCGAGATCGTCGCCTGGACGGCGAACATCGCCCACTGGAACGATGTCGGCGGCATGGTGCCCGGCTCGATGTCGACCGACGCGGTCGAGATCTACCAGGAGGGGCTGCGCGTCCCGGCGATCAAGATCATCGAGAAGGGTGTCGCCAACCAGTCGGTGATGGACCTCCTGATGGTCAATTCCCGCCTGCCGGCCTTCCTGAAGGGCGATATGTGGGCGGCGATCGCGGCCGTCCGTATCGGCGACAAGCGTATCCTCGACCTCGTCAACAAGTACGGCAAGGACACCTTCATTGCCGCCATGAACCACTTCATGGACTATGGCGAGCAGGTGACGCTGAAGGCGCTCAAGGATCTGCCGAACGGCAAGTATTCCTTCGCCGAGGAGCAGGACAGCGGCCAGATCTACAAGGTGACGGTCGAAATCACCGACGATCAGTTCATCGTCGATCTCACCGACAATCCCGACCAGACGCCGACGCCCAACAATGCCAGCCGCGACGGCGTCATCGTCGCCTGCCAGATGGCGATCAAGGCGGTCACCGACGTCACCGCGCCCGCCAATGGCGGCTCGTTCCGGCCGCTCGTCGTCAAGACGCGCCCGGGCTCGATCTTCGACGCCCAGGAGCCGGCGGCGCACGCCTTCTACTACGAAGTCGAGATCCGCGTGTTCGACCTGATCCTGCGTTGCCTGGCGCAGCATGTGCCCGACAAGCTCTCGGCCGGCAGCTTCGCCTCGATCTGCGGCACCGTCGTCGGCGGTCCGCATCCCGATACCGGCCGCCACTACACGATCGTCGAGCCGGAAATCGGCGGCTGGGGCGCCATGCCCGGCCGCGACGGCAACAACGCGATCTTCTCCGGCTTCCACGGCGAGACCTTCAACTGCCCGGCCGAAATCGCCGAGGCCCGCTACGGTCTCTTCGTCGACCAGCTGGCGCTGAACCCGGAGGAGGGCGGCGAGGGCCAGTGGCGCGGCGGCAAGGGCATCCGCATGGATTACCGCGTCCGCGCCGACGGCAACTTCCTGACCTGTGGCTATACCCGCTCGAAGATCCTGCCTTGGGGCATGGAAGGCGGACATGACGGCACCGGCAACCATGTCGATGTCATCAAGACCGACGGCAGCCGCAAGCGCTATGCCTTCGCCACCGGCGTCGAGCTGAACAAGGGCGACATCGTCCGTGTCGTCACCGGCAATGGCGGCGGCTATGGCGATCCGAAGAAGCGCGCCCGCGCTGCCGTGCTCGAGGACATCAAGAACGGCTATCTGAGCGCCGAGCGCGCCAAGGTGGTTTACGGCGTCGATCTCTGACGTCTGGCAGCGATCCGGGCGTCACGCATTGAATGTTGGCCGCGTGACGCCCGGTTCGCAACTCCAATCCGCCCGTCGGGGCGGAGCGCTTCGACCCGTTGCTCTTCCAAGGCTGACAAGTCCGGGCGAGAGGGCTATATCACGCCGCATCGGATATCAGCGGCGGAGTTTGAGATGAGCGGCACCACCTTGTCGAGCGATGGGCTGGACGTTCGCCGCCGGCGCACCCATTTTCGCTGCTGGCATCGCGGCATGCGCGAAATGGACCTGATCCTTGGCCGCTTCGCCGACGCCCATATCGCAACTCTTGATGATGGCGAACTCGACCTCCTCGAAACCCTGATGGAGGAGCAGGATCGCGATCTGCTGATCTGGCTGACGGGCGAGGCCCCGACGCCGGACGACGTCAACACTGCATTCTTCCAGAAGC
Organism: Kaistia nematophila; assembly: GCF_026343855.1. Classification (NCBI taxonomy): domain Bacteria; kingdom Pseudomonadati; phylum Pseudomonadota; class Alphaproteobacteria; order Hyphomicrobiales; family Kaistiaceae; genus Kaistia; species Kaistia nematophila. Next base: position 61,721 of record NZ_JAPKNK010000002.1, read on the forward strand.
TCGCCGCCTTCACCGGCGCCAGCCCCCGTCAGGCGTAATGGTCACTTTCCCGTATATTCTCGGCCGTCCGTCGACGGTGCTTTCGGGCGTTCCCGATGGCTTCGACGGCAAGGTCGTCGCGGACATCGCCGCGCTGGCGGCGCGCGAGAGCCTTCCCTATGTGCTGGTCGTGGCGCGCGACGGCAACCGCATGGCCGATCTCGAGCAGGCGATGCGCTTCTTCTCGCCGGGCACCGAGGTCGTCGCCGTGCCGGCGTGGGACTGCATGCCCTATGACCGCGTGTCGCCGAACACCGCCGTCGTGGCGCGGCGCATGGCGGCGCTGTCCTATCTCGCCAACTACCAGCCGGTGAAGGGCCGCGCGCTCGTCGTGCTCACCACCGTCAATGCCGCCGTGCAGCGCTTGCCGCGCCGCGACCAGGTCGCCCGCCAGAGCATCTCGATTGCCAGTGGCAACCAGATGTCGATGGACCGGCTCATCGCCTGGCTGGAGGATAATGGCTTCCTGCGCACCTCGACCGTGCGCGAAGCGGGCGAATATGCCGTTCGCGGCGGCATTATCGACCTGTTCGCCGCCGGCCAGGGGGAGCCGGTCCGCGTCGATTTCTTCGGCGACACCGTCGATTCGATCCGCACCTTCGACGTCGAGAGCCAGCGCACCGTGGCGCAGAAGAAGCGCCTCGACCTGGTGCCGATGAGCGAACTGGTGCTGTCGCCAGAGGCGATAGCCCATTTCCGCGAGCGCTATGTGGCCTTGTTCGGCGCGACCGACCGCGAGGACCTGCTCTACCAGTCGGTCAGCGAGGGCCGCCGCTATACCGGCGTCGAGCACTGGCTGCCGCTCTTCGTCGATGGCCTCGACACGCTGTTCGATTATGTGCCCGAGGCACCGGTCGTCCTCGATCATCTGGCCGAGGAGGCCATCGCCGAGCGCTTCGACGACATCCAGGACCACTATGATGCGCGCAAGAGCGGCATGGGTCAGGGGCAGGGCGGCGTGCCCTACCGGCCGGTGCCGCCCGATCAGCTCTATCTGACGCCGGACGAATGGAGGGCGCGCGAGAAGACGGCGCCGCTGCTCCGGATGACCCCGTTCGCCGAGGCGGACGACACCATGGTCGCCGATCTCGGCGGCCGGCATGGCCGCACCTTTGCGGCCGAACGCACCGCCGGCGACGTCAATGTCTTCGACGCGGTCATCGCCCATATCGGCGGCCTGCGCGAGAAGAAGCGCGTCGTCATCGCCTCGTGGAGCGACGGCGCGCGTGACCGCCTGGCGCAGGTGCTCGACGATCACGGCCTGAAGCGGGTCGAGCGCATCGAGGACTGGGCCGCGGCGGAAAGACTCGCCAAGGGCGTCGTTGGTCTCGGCGTGCTCGGCCTCGAAGCCGGCTTCGAAACGCCGGACATGGTTGTCATCGGCGAGCAGGACATCCTCGGCGACCGCCTGGTGCGGCCGCGCAAGCGGTCGAAGCGCGCCTCTGATTTCCTGAGCGAGGTCACGGGGCTTTCGGAAGGCGACATCGTCGTCCATGTCGATCACGGCATCGGCCGCTTCACCGGCCTGAAGACGATCACGGCCGCCGGCGCGCCGCATGACTGCCTGGAGATCGTCTATCACGGCGGCGACCGGCTCTATCTGCCGGTCGAGAACATCGAACTGCTGTCGCGCTATGGCTCGGAAGATACCGAGGCCGTGCTCGACAAGCTCGGCGGTGTCGCCTGGCAGGCGCGCAAGGCCAAGCTGAAGCAGCGCATCCGCGACATGGCGGGCCAGCTGATCAAGGTCGCCGCTGCCCGCGCCATGCGCCATGCCGAGCCGCTCGCTCCGGCCGATGGTCTCTATGACGAATTCGCCGCCCGCTTCCCCTATGAGGAGACGGAAGACCAGCTCGCGGCCATCGAGGCGGTCATCTCCGACCTCGGCGCCGGCACGCCGATGGATCGCCTGATCTGCGGCGACGTCGGCTTCGGCAAGACGGAAGTGGCGCTGCGCGCCGCCTTCGTCGCCGTGATGAGCGGCAAGCAGGTCGCCGTCGTCGTGCCGACGACCTTGCTGTCACGCCAGCATTTCAAGACCTTCTCGAACCGCTTCGCCGGCTTCCCGGTCCGGGTCGAACAGGCCTCGCGGCTCGTTTCGGCCAAGGATCTCGCCGAGACCAAGAAGGGCATCAAGGAAGGCCAGGTCGACATCGTCGTCGGCACCCATGCCCTGCTCGGCAAGGCGATCGAATTCAAGGATCTCGGCCTGCTGATCATCGACGAGGAGCAGCATTTCGGCGTCAAGCACAAGGAGCGACTCAAGGAGCTCCGCGCCGACGTGCATGTGCTGACGCTGTCCGCCACCCCGATCCCGCGCACGCTGCAATTGGCGCTGACGGGCGTTCGCGAACTGTCGCTGATCACCACGCCGCCGGTCGACCGCATGGCGGTCCGCACCTTTATCTCGCCCTTCGACGCGCTTGTCGTGCGTGAGGCGCTGCTGCGCGAGCGTTATCGCGGCGGCCAGAGCTTCTATGTCTGCCCGCGTCTGTCGGATCTCGCCGACCGCAAGGAGTTCCTGGAGAAGTTCGTGCCGGAGGTGAAGGTCGCGATCGCGCATGGCCAGATGCCGCCGACCGAGCTCGAGGACATCATGACGGCGTTCTACGAGGGCGCCTACGACGTGCTGCTTTCGACGACGATCGTCGAATCCGGCCTCGACATCCCGACTGCCAACACGCTGATCGTGCATCGCGCCGACATGTTCGGCCTGGCGCAGCTCTACCAGCTGCGCGGTCGTGTTGGCCGTTCGAAGACCCGCGCCTATGCGCTGTTCACAGTGCCGGCCGAGAAGCGGTTGACCGCGATGGCCGATCGCCGCCTCAAGGTGCTGCAGTCGCTCGATACGCTCGGCGCAGGTTTCCAGCTCGCGAGCCACGATCTCGACATCCGCGGCGCCGGCAACCTGCTCGGCGAGGAGCAGTCGGGCCATATCAAGGAAGTCGGCTACGAGCTTTACCAGCAGATGCTGGAAGAGGCGGTGGCGGCGCTCCGCGATGGCGGCGCCGAGGAAGCTGAGGCCGATGGCCGCTGGTCGCCGCAGATCACGGTCGGCACGCCGGTCATGCTGCCGGAGACCTATGTGCCCGACCTGCAGCTGCGCCTGTCTCTCTATCGCCGGCTGGGCGACCTGGAGGAGCCCGAGCAGATCGACGGCTTCGGCGCCGAGCTGATCGATCGCTTCGGTCCGCTTCCGGACGAAGTCGAGCATCTTCTGAAGATCGTCTACATCAAGGCGCTCTGCCGAAAGGCGAATGTCGAGAAGGTCGACGCCGGCCCAAAGGGCATCGTCATCGCCTTCCGCAATTCGACCTTCGCCAACCCGGCCGGCCTGATCCGCTACATCGCCGAGCAGGGCAGCCTCGCCAAGGTCCGGCCCGACCAGAAGATCGTGCTCATCCGCGACTGGGAGAAGCCGGAGCAGCGGTTGAAGGGCACCGCCGTGGTCCTGACCCAACTCGCCCGCATGGCGGCGGAGGGCGGCAAGAAGGCGGCGTGATCGGCCTTCTTCACCTCTGCCCGTGGGGGAGAGGTGAAGGATGGAATGGAGCCTGCGATTCACGCCCTGCCGTCATCCCTGCGAAAGCAGGGATCCATGCATCGGGATGCGCGGGGGCGGCACGGCGCGGCGTCGGATCCGCGTCTCCCCCCGCGCCAAAATGCCAGCCGCCTCGGGCTGCGGATGGATCCCGGATCGACGCTGCGCTGCGTCCGGGATGACGGCGAGGGGGACGAGGCCTGCGCTCCACTCGATACGTGCAGGCGCCGGCTCTCAGCAGCGGGGGAGACCACGCCCGCCCGCTCCCTTACTTTGCCGGCGTCGCGTACCAGGTCGGATAGGTGTAGCCGCTGATCGACTGCCTCTCCGGATGGCCGACGCCGGTCCAGCGCGCGACCCATTGCTCGGGCAGGTAATAGAGCGGCACGACATAATGCTGCGAGATCAGGACGCGGTCGAAGGCGCGTACCGATTCGACGAAATCCTCGCGCTTCTTAGCCGCCAGGATGTCGTTCAATAGCGCATCGATGGCAGCATTCTTGGCGCCGACGAAGTTATATGAGCCGGGAACATCCGCCTGGCTGCTCGACCAGCGGAAGTTCTGCTCGTTCCCGGGTGACAGCGACGCCGGCCAGGATGTCATGATCATGTCGAAATCGAATTCCTGCACGCGGCGCTCGTATTGCGCCGAATCGACGGTGCGGACGGTCGCCTTGATGCCGACGCGGGCGAGGGTCCGCGCATAGGCGAGGCCAACGCGCTCCTGCTCGCGATCCTTGAGCAGGATCTCGAAGGTCAGGGGCTGGCCGGTCGCCGTGTTGACGAGCGCGTTGCCCTTGAGCTCATAGCCGGCCGATTTCAGGAGCTCGAGAGCCGCCCGCAGCTGGTTTCGGTCGCTGCCGGAGCCGTCGCTTTTCGCGGGCCGGTAAGTTCCATCCAGCACGTCGGGTTCGACGGCATCGGGGAACTTCGCAATCAGCGCCTTTTCCTTGTCGGAAGCCGGGATGCCGATCGACGACAGTTCGGAGCCCTCGAAGTAGCTCGCGTTCCTCTTGTAGACGTCGAAGAACAGGTTCTTGTCGAGCCATTCGAAGTCGAGCAGCGCGGCGAGCGCCTTGCGGACGCGGATGTCCTCGAAGGTCGGCCGGCGGGTGTTCATGGCGAAGCCGAGCATGCCCTTGGGCAGGCCGGTCTCGAAGCTCTCCTTCACGACGCGCCCGTCTGCCACCGCCGGGAAATCATAGCCATTGCGCCAGGTGGCGGGATCGGACTCGGCGTTGACGTCGTAAAGGCCCTTCTTGAAGGCTTCGAACATCGAGCTGCGGTTGCGGTAATAGTCGACGCGGATCTCGTCGAAATTGTCGAAGCCGCGCTTGATCGGCAGGTCTTTGCCCCAGTAGTTCGGGTCGCGTTTCAGCGTGAAGCGCTCACCCGGCTTGATCTCGCCCATCAGATAGGGCCCGCTGCCGATCAGGGGCTTCAACGTCGAACGGTCGAAGTTCTCGATGTCGGTGGCGTGTTTCGGCAGGATCGGCATCAGGCCGATCAGAAGCGGCAATTCGCGATCGGCGCCGTCGGCGAAGGTCATGTGCACGCCGTGCTCACCAACCTTCTCGATCTTCTTCACCTTCGAATACCAGGAGCGGTAGTTCGGCCGCCCCTTCTCGCGCAGCAGTTCGAGCGTGAAGATCACGTCCTCCGGGGTCACCGGCTGGCCGTCCGAGAATTTCGCTTTCGGATTGAGGTTGAAGGTGATCGAGCTGCGATCGTCCGGCACGTCGACGCTCTCGGCCAGAAGGCCATAAAGCGTGAAGGCCTCGTCGCGGTTGCGCGCCAGCAGGGCCTCGAACACGTTGTTGCCGAGCGACGCATCCCAGATTCCGCGCGCCGTCGTCTCCGCGCCCTTCACGATGAAGGGGTTGAGGCTGTCATAGCTGCCGACGAAGGCGTAGGTTACTCTGCCTCCTTTTGGCGCGCTCGGGTCGGCATAGGGCAGGTGGTCGAAATCGGCGGGCAGGGCCGGCTCGCCATGCATCGCCAGCCCATGCCTTGGTTCGGCCCCGACCGGCAGGGAGAGCGGCAGTGTCGCGGAAACCGCGAGCGCGAGGACGGCCGCCTTGGGCCAGCGGGTGCCGATTGGCATGGCAAATTCCCCCAGATGAGGCTCGGGCAACGAATCGAATGAAAAAAATCGTAGCACGGCTACTGGGGCAATCTTGTGCCCGCTAGAAATCCTGCCTCGGCCCCGCTATTGATGCGGCATAGCTTCACCGTCACCGTGTCGCCTCATTTGCTGGTCATCCAGCCTCGGCGCGCGGCCAGCCTGTGACGTTTGCAGGCGGACCGTCGGTCGCCGAAGCGCAGGGTTTTGAGATAAACGCAAGGACACGCTCGATGTCGCATCGTTGGAATTCTGGCCTGGTTCGGGTGCCGCATCTGGCTGCCGCCGCGCTCATCATGGCGCTGTCCGCACCGGCGGCTTTCGCCCAGGATGCCGCGCCGGCTGACGCTCCGGCCGCCAAGGCCCCTGCCGCGGCCGCGAATGCCGCTCCGCCGGCTTCTCCGTGGATCAAGGAATGCGGCCAGGACCCGCAGTCCAAGAAGAAGCTCTGCATCACCTCGCAGGAGCTCCGCGCCGAGACCAACCAGTTCATCGCTTCGCTGCAGATCCGCCAGCTCGAGGGCGAGCCGAAGATCGCGCTCACCGCGGTCGTGCTCACGGGCCAGCTGATCCAACCGGGCCTGCGCGTCCAGGTGGACCAGAACAAGCCCGCCGAGCTGAAGTACGTCGTCTGCGAGCCGAGCGTCTGCTACGCCCAGGCAGAGATCGACACCGCCTTCATCTCGTCGATGAAGAAGGGCAGCAAGGTCGTTGCGATCTCGCTGAACCCGCAGGGCAAGCCGATGGTCTTCCCGTTCTCGCTCGCCGGCTTCACCAAGGTCGTCGATGGCGAGGGTCTCGACCGCGCCGCCGGCAAGGCCCGTCGCGACGCCCTGCAGGACCAGCTGCAGAAGAACGCCGAAGAGAATCGCAAGAAGCTCATCGAGCAGCAGAACAAGGAGCGCGGCTCGACCAACTGAGCCGTCGATCCAGCGAATTCCAGGAACGGCGCGCCCGCAGGGGCGCGCCGTTTTTGATTCGCGCCCGGACGGATCGACATCCTGCGACGTCGGCGTAGCAATCCGTCGGTTGATTGCGCCGAGGAATACCGGCACCTTGCGGCGATTCTAAATTGTGAGTGGTCGTCGTCGTGAATTCCTACGAGCCATGGAGCGCCAAGCGCGCCGCCGAGATCATCGCTGCCCATGCCGGCTGTGAGGGGCCCGCCCTGCCGATCCTCCATGCCATCCAGGCGGCGTTCGGCTTCGTGCCGGAGGCGGCCGAGCCGATGATCGCGGAAGCGCTCAACCTGTCGCGCGCGGAAGTGCATGGCGTCGTCACCTTCTATCACGACTTCCGCCGCAAGCCGGCAGGCCGCCACGTCCTGAAGCTCTGCCGGGCGGAGGCCTGCCAATCGATGGGTGCCGAAGCGCTGGCCTCGCGCGCCGAGCAGGCGCTGGGCATCCGCTTCGGCGAGACGACGGCCGATGGCCGCGTCACGCTCGAGCCCATCTATTGCCTCGGTCTCTGTGCCACGGCTCCCTCTGCCATGCTCGACGGCCGCATCATCGGCCGGCTCGATGATGCGCGGCTAGACCGGTTGGTTGCGGAGGCGCAACGATGATCACCCGGATCTTCATTCCCGGCGACGCCGGTGCTGTCGCCGTTGGCGCCGACGAGGTCGCGGGGGCTTTCGAAGCGGCGGCACGGACGCGGGGGCTGGCGCTCGATATTGTCCGCAACGGTTCCCGCGGCCTCTACTGGCTGGAGCCGATGGTCGAGGTCGAGACATCGGAGGGCCGCGTCGCCTATGGCCCCGTGGCGGCCGAGGACGTTCCGGCTCTGGTGGATGCCATGCTCGCGGGCGAGCCCCACGCGCTGCGGGTTGGGCCGACGGAGGAAATTCCGTGGCTGAAGCGGCAGACGCGCCTGACCTTCGCGCGTTGCGGCGTCGTCGACCCGCTCTCGCTGGACGATTATCGCGCCTATGGTGGCTACAGGGGGCTGGAGCAGACGCTCGCGATCGGTCCCGACGCGACCATCGAGGAAGTGGTGCAGTCAGGCCTGCGCGGTCGCGGCGGCGCAGGCTTCCCGACCGGCGTGAAGTGGCGCACGGTCGCCGGGACCCGGGCCGAGCAGAAATACATCGTCTGCAACGCCGACGAGGGCGACAGCGGCACCTTCGCCGATCGCATGCTGCTCGAGGGCGACCCCTTTGTCATGATCGAGGGGATGACCATCGCGGGTATCGCTGTCGGCGCGACGCGCGGCTACATCTACATCCGCTCCGAGTATCCCCATGCCGTCGCGGCGATGAAAGCCGCGATCGAGACGGCGCGCCGGCATGGTTATCTGGGCCGGGAGATCGCGGGCTCGGCGTTCGATTTCGACATGGAGGTGCGGGTCGGCGCCGGCGCCTATGTCTGCGGCGAGGAGACGGCGCTGCTGGAAAGCCTGGAGGGCCGGCGCGGCGTCGTCCGCGCCAAGCCGCCGCTGCCGGCGCATAAGGGCCTGTTCGGCCAACCGACCGTCATCAACAACGCCATCTCGCTGGCCACCGTGCCATGGATCCTCGCCGAGGGCGCGGCCGCCTATCGCGATTTCGGCATGGGCCGCTCACGCGGCACGATGCCGATCCAGATCGCCGGCAATGTGAAGCATGGCGGGCTATACGAAGTCGCCTTCGGCGTCACGCTCGGCGAACTGGTCGACGAGATCGGCGGCGGCACGGCGTCCGGCCGCCCGGTCCGCGCCGTGCAGGTCGGCGGCCCGCTCGGCGCCTATTTCCCGCGTGCGCTGTTCGACACGCCGTTCGACTATGAGGCCTTTGCCGGCAAGGACGGGTTGATCGGCCATGGCGGCATCGTCGTCTTCGACGACACGGTCGACATGGCGAAGCAGGCGCGCTTCGCGATGGAGTTCTGCGCGCTCGAATCCTGCGGCAAGTGCACGCCCTGCCGCATCGGCTCGACGCGTGGCGTGGAGACGATGGACAAGATCCTGCGCGGCGAGGAGCGCGACAAGAACCGCGTCCTGCTCGAAGATCTCTGCCACACGATGAAATTCGGTTCGCTCTGTGCACTCGGCGGCTTTACGCCCTATCCTGTGTTGAGTGCGCTTCACCATTTCCCAGAGGATTTCGACGCGCCGGCGCCGAGCCTCGAAGAAGCCCGATAGGAGGTCGCCATGTCGCTGATCCACGAGATCGACTACGGCACGCCGCGCTCGACGTCGGAGACGATGGTGACGCTCACCATCGACGGCGAGACCCTGACGGTGCCCGAGGGCACATCCATCATGCGCGCCGCCGGCGAGATGGGCACGGCGATTCCGAAGCTTTGCGCTACCGACATGCTGGACGCCTATGGCTCCTGCCGCCTTTGCCTCGTCGAGATCGAGGGCAGGGCGGGGACTCCCGCTTCCTGCACCACGCCGGTGATGCCGGGCATGGTGGTGAAGACCCAGACGGAGCGGCTGAAGCGCCTGCGCAAGGGCGTCATGGAGCTCTACATCTCCGACCACCCGCTCGATTGCCTGACCTGCGCGGCGAACGGCGATTGCGAGCTGCAGGACATGGCCGGCGCGGTCGGCCTGCGCGACGTCCGCTATGGTCATGAGGGGCACAACCATCCGAACCCCGGCAAGGACGAGTCGAACCCCTATTTTACCTACGACCCGTCGAAATGCATCGTCTGTTCGCGCTGCGTGCGCGCCTGCGAGGAAGTGCAGGGCACCTTCGCGCTGACGATCGCCGGTCGCGGCTTCGACAGCGTCGTCTCGCCCGGCATGGAAGAGAGCTTCCTTGGTTCGGAATGCGTCTCCTGCGGCGCCTGCGTGCAGGCCTGCCCGACGGCGACCCTGACCGAGAAATCGGTGATCGAGATCGGCCAGCCCGAGCATTCGGTCATCACCACCTGCGCCTATTGCGGCGTCGGCTGCACCTTCAAGGCCGAGATGCGCGGCAACGAGGTCGTCCGCATGGTGCCGTGGAAGGACGGCAAGGCCAATCGCGGCCATTCCTGCGTCAAGGGACGCTTCGCCTGGGGCTATGCCAGCCACAAGGAGCGCATCCTCAACCCGATGATCCGCGCAAGCATCACCGACCCGTGGCGCGAAGTGTCGTGGGAAGAGGCGATCGCCTATACGGCGTCGGAGTTCAAGCGCATCCAAGCCAGGTATGGTCGCCTCTCGATCGGCGGCATCACCTCGTCGCGCTGCACCAATGAAGAGACCTTCCTGGTCCAGAAGCTGATCCGCGGCGGCTTCGGCAACAACAATGTCGACACCTGCGCCCGCGTCTGCCATTCGCCGACCGGCTATGGCCTCAGCCAGACCTATGGCACCTCGGCCGGCACACAGGATTTCGACTCCGTCGAGCAGGCCGATGTTATCCTGCTCATCGGCGCCAATCCCACCGACGCGCATCCGGTGTTCGGCTCGCGCATGAAGAAGCGGCTGCGCGAGGGCGCCAAGCTGATCGTCGTCGATCCGCGCCGCATCGATCTCGTGCGTACTCCGCATGTCGAGGCAGCCCATCACCTGCCGCTGAAGCCCGGCACCAATGTCGCGGTGCTCACCGCCATGGCGCATGTCATCGTCACCGAGGGGCTGGCCGACGAGGCCTTCGTGCGCGAGCGCTGCGACTGGGACGAGTTCCAGGACTGGGCCTCCTTCGTCGCCGACCCGCGCCACAGCCCGGAGGCGATCGAGGCGGTTTCCGGCGTTCCGGCGGCGGATCTCCGCGCCGCCGCCCGGCTCTATGCCACCGGCGGCAATGGCGCGATCTATTACGGCCTCGGCGTCACCGAGCACAGCCAGGGCTCGACCACGGTGATGGCGATCGCCAATCTCGCCATGGCGACCGGCAATATCGGCCGGCCCGGCGTCGGCGTGAACCCGCTGCGCGGCCAGAACAACGTCCAGGGCGCCTGCGACATGGGCTCGTTCCCGCACGAGTTCTCCGGCTATCGCCATGTCTCGGGCGACGAGACGCGGCAATTGTTCGAATCGCTCTGGGGCGTGCCGCTCGACAGCGAGCCGGGCCTGCGCATCCCCAACATGCTCGACGCCGCTGTCGATGGCGTCTTCAAGGGCCTCTATGTCCAGGGTGAGGACATCCTGCAGTCCGACCCCGACACCCGCCATGTCGCGGCCGGTCTCGCCGCCATGGAGTGCGTCGTCGTGCAGGACCTGTTCCTGAACGAGACGGCCAACTACGCCCATGTCTTCCTGCCGGGCTCGACCTTCCTGGAAAAGGACGGCACCTTCACCAATGCGGAGCGCCGCATCCAGCGCGTCCGCAAGGTGATGCCGTCGAAATCCGGCAAGGCGGACTGGGAGATCACGCTTGCGCTCGCCCACGCCATGGGCTTCAACATGAATTACGCTCATCCGTCCGAGATCATGGACGAGATCGCGCGGCTGACGCCGAGCTTCGCCGGCGTTTCCTATGCCAAGCTGGAAGCCGAGGGCTCGGTGCAGTGGCCCTGCAACGAGAAGGCGCCGCTCGGCACGCCCGTCATGCATATCGACGGATTCGTGCGCGGCAAGGGGCGCTTCATGGTCACCGAATATGTCGCGACCGACGAGCGCACCGGCCCACGCTTCCCGCTGCTGCTCACCACCGGCCGCATCCTGTCGCAGTACAATGTCGGCGCGCAGACGCGGCGCACGGAGAACGTCGTCTGGCACGAAGAGGACCGGCTGGAGATGCACCCGCACGATGCCGAGCAGCGCGGCGTGCAGGACGGCCAGTGGGTGAAGCTCGCCAGCCGCTCCGGCGAGACGAGCCTGCGCGCGCTGATCACCGAGCGTGTTGCGCCCGGAGTCGTCTACACGACGTTCCATCATCCGGGCACGCAGGCGAACGTCGTCACGACGGATTTCTCCGACTGGGCCACCAATTGCCCGGAATACAAGGTGACGGCGGTGCAGGTTTCCGCCTCCAACGGCCCGACGGCCTGGCAGGAGAGCTACGAGGACCGCGCCCGCAGCAGCCGTCGAATCCTGCCGGTCGTCGAGGCGGCGGAGTAGGGCCATGAAATCGCCCGTCCGCCGCGTGCCGAGGATGCTCTGGCGCGCCGATGGCGCGGCGGCGGGCGAGCGCGCGATCCCGGAGGAGGTAGCTGTCGCCCTGACCTATGACGGCAGCACGCAGGCCGTGATGATGGCGACGCCGGCGGACCTCGAGGACTTCGCCGTCGGCTTCAGCCTCTCGGAAGGCATCGTCGCGGATGCGCCCGAGATCGAGCGGCTTGAAATCGTCGAGCAGGAGATCGGCGTCGAGCTGCGCATGTGGCTCGCCGCGTCTCGCGGCCAGGCGCTGGCGCAGCGTCGGCGCTACATGGCCGGGCCGACCGGCTGCGGCCTCTGCGGCATCGACAGCCTCGCCGAGGCGATGCGCCGTGTGCCGCCGGTCGACCAGGCCACGCGCTTCAGCGCGCGGGAGATCCGCGGCGCGCTGGCGGCGCTGGCGCCGCTGCAATTGTTGAACGGCGAGACCCATTCCATGCATGCCGCCGCTTTCGCGCTGCCGGGGAAGGGCGTCGTTGCATTGCGCGAGGATGTCGGTCGCCACAATGCGCTCGACAAGCTCTGCGGTGCGCTGGCGCGGGACGGCATCGACGGGGCGTCCGGCATGGTGATCCTGACCAGCCGCGTCTCGGTCGAGATGGTGCAGAAGACGGCCATGATCGGCGCGCCGTTGATTGTCGCCGTGTCGGCGCCGACCGCGCTCGCCGTCCGCACAGCCGAGGCCGCCGGCATCACGCTGGCGGCCATCGCGCGCGGCGACAGCTTCGAAGTCTTCACCCATCCGCATCGGATTGCCGAGGAAGTTGCAGCCCATGTCGTCTGATACGTCCGAGAAGCTCGTCTACATGGCGAACCAGATCGGCAAGTTCTTCGCCAGCCAGGGCGCGGAGAAGGCCCCTGCGGCGATCGCCGAGCATCTGCGCAAGTTCTGGGACCCCCGGATGCGGGCCGGCATTCTCGCCCATCTCGACGCCGGCGGCGCCGGGCTCGACCCGCTCGTCCGCCAGGCGGTGGAGAGATTGCGCGAGATGGCGGCGGCGCGATAGGCGCGTTCGGGCGGCCGGGAGACCGCCCGGCGATATTTATGCGGCTGCGGATCCGGGTTCGATCGTTCGAGTTATCCCCACGCCAAACCCGCGGGAACGCTACGTTTTGGCGCCCCTTGCCCTATATGGGCGGAAAACATGCGTTTTAGGTCTTTGCAAGCCGATACGGGCTTTGCTATAGCCTCGCTCACAGCAGCGGCGACGCTGTTCCGCGATAGCTCAGTTGGTAGAGCAGGTGACTGTTAATCACCGGGTCGTTGGTTCGAGTCCAACTCGCGGAGCCAAATTCGATCAAGGGGTTGGATGGATAGCCATCTAGCCCCTTGATTGTTTCCGAGCCTCGACGAGGCGAGGAAAGGGGCCGCATACGCTGTTCCGCGATAGCTCAGTTGGTAGAGCAGGTGACTGTTAATCACCGGGTCGTTGGTTCGAGTCCAACTCGCGGAGCCAGTTTTGATCAAGGGGTCGGATGGATAGCCATCCGGCCCCTTGATTGTTTTCCGCCTCGCGCTTGGCGCTCGGCGTCTCTCCCGGTTCACTGCGGACGGCAGGACGGGGTGTTGCAATCGGGCCGGCCTCTTCCACATAAAAGGACAGCCTCGAGCCTCCCGCGACGCGGGTTGATGGCGGGCTTTGAACAATCCTCCCGGGAGTGCCCGACCCGCATGGCATCCATTCGTTTCGGCAAGAAGGCGATCTCCCTCCCGCGCAGCCGCACGGCGCGCGTCGCCATCGGCGGCGGCTTCCTGCTGGGCGGCGTGCTCGGATTCCTGCCGGTGCTCGGCTTCTGGATGGTGCCGGTCGGGCTGGTGGTGCTGTCGCACGATTTTCCGCGCGTGCGGCGCCTGCGCCGGCAATCCGAAGTCGCGATCCTCCGCCGCTGGGCCCACTTTCGCAACAAGGGCACCGCCGCCGCCAAATGAGCGGCGACTTGCGCCGGAGCGGCAATCCATCTAGCGTCATTTTGCGTCGGTTCCCCCGATGGACCCAAGGTTCAGGGGGATGAAATGGGAATTCGGTACGGAAGGACCCCTAGCGGGATTCCAATGCCGAAGCTGCCCCCGCAACTGTATGCGGCGAGCGACCTCGCGATGGCCACTGGGAAACCGGGAAGGCGTCGAGGAAGCTGCGACCCGCGAGCCAGGAGACCAGCCAGCGCCTCATACCAGTCAGCCGTCGGTGGGACGGCCAAGGAGACGCTATGTCCAATCTTTCCAAGGCCGCAACGCGGTCCACGTCGATTTCCGGTGTAGAGGCGCAGGCGGGTTCCCGCATCGTCCCGGCCCTGTTCGCCGTCGCCTTCGGTCTGTTCCTGTTCATCGGCACCGGCTTCGCCGCGCCGAGCCTGATCCACAACGCGACTCACGACACCCGGCATTCCCTCGGTCTGCCCTGCCACTGACGCCATAGGGATCAACATGTTCAAGACGATCATCCTCAGCGCCTTCGGCGCGGGGCTTGCCGTGGGCATTGCGCTGTCCGTCGTTCAGGCGGTCACCACCGAGCCTCTGATCCTCCACGCCGAAACCTTCGAGAACGCCGAGCCGGCGCCGGCCGCCGCCGCCGCGCCGCACGAGCACTCGACGACCGAGGCCCATGCGCATGAGGCGGCCGCTCCCGAAGCCGCTCCGGCGCATCAGCATGACGAGGACGCGTGGTCGCCGGCGGACGGCTTCGAGCGCTCGGCCTACACGCTGCTCGCCAACCTGCTGATGGGGGTCGGCGTTTCGGCCGTTCTGCTCGGCCTGATGTCGATCCGCGGCGGCAAGATCGACGCGCGCACCGGCGTGCTCTGGGGCGTGGCCGGCTTCTTCGCCGCCTCGCTGCTGCCGTCGCTCGGCCTGTCGCCGGAGCTTCCCGGCACGGCAGCCGCCGAGGTCACCTCGCGGCAGGTCTGGTGGCTCTCGACCGTCGCTGCCTCGGCGATCGGCCTTGCGCTGATCGTTTTCAGCGGTTCGTGGCTGCTGAAGGCTGCCGGCCTTGTCATCGGCGTGCTGCCGCATGTGATCGGCGCACCGGTGCCGCCGACGCTCGAAGCCTCCTATCCGGCTGGCCTCGGCGGCGAGTTCGTCGCGGCCTCGCTGGTGGTCAGCGCGCTGCTATGGGCGCTGTCGGGCCTCTTCTCCGGCTGGCTCTATCAGCGCCTGTCCCGGACGGCCTGAGATCGTGGCACCTTCCGCGCCGCGCACGGCGCTCGTCCTCGGCGGCGCCCGCTCCGGCAAGAGCCGCTTCGCCGAGGAACTGGTGGCCCGCACCGGGTTGCCGGCCACCTACCTCGCCACCGCCGAGATCCGCGATGCTGAAATGCAGGCGCGGATTTCGGCGCATCGCGACCGGCGAGGCCTCGACTGGACGACGGTGGAAGAGCCGCTCGACCTGACAGCCCGGCTGGCTGATCTCGCCGATCCCGGCCGCGTCATCCTCGTCGATTGCCTGACGCTCTGGCTCTCCAACCTGATGGAAGCGGAACGTGACGTCGTCAGTGAGGGCGACGCGCTGGCGGCCGCGCTCGCCGAAGCGAGGGGGCCGGTCGTGCTGGTCTCCAACGAGGTCGGTTCCGGCATCGTGCCGATGAACGCGCTCGCTCGTCGCTTCGCCGACGAGCAGGGCCGCCTCAATCAGAAGATCGCCGCCGCCGTGCAGACCGTCTTTCTTGTGGCCGCTGGCCTCCCGGTGCGCCTGAAACCCAATCCGAACCCGGAGTTCGTCCTTTGACCGCCCGTATTCCCGCCACCATCGTCACCGGCTTCCTGGGAGCCGGCAAGACCACGCTGATCCGCAACCTGATCGCCGGCGCCGAAGGCCGCCGCATCGCGCTGATCGTCAACGAATTCGGCGACATGGGCTTTGACGGCTCGCTGCTGTCGGATTGCGACGACGACGACTGCAAGCCGGATACGGTGATCGAGCTCACCAATGGCTGCATCTGCTGCACCGTCGCCGACGATTTCCTGCCGACGATCGAGCAACTGCTCGCCCGCGAGCCGGCGCCCGATCACATCGTCATCGAGACATCCGGGCTGGCATTGCCGCAGCCGCTCGTGCGCGCCTTCACCTGGCCGACCGTCCGCCATCGCGTCACCATCGACGGCGTCATCACCGTCGTCGATGCCGAGGCCGTCGCGGCCGGCCGCTTCGCCCATGACGAGGAGGCCGTGGCCGCCCAGCGCGCCGCCGACGAATCCCTCGATCACGAGGATCCGATCGAGGAACTCTTTGAAGACCAGCTTTCCTGCGCCGATCTGATCGTCTTTTCCAAGACCGATCTGGTCGACGCCAAACAGATCGAGGAAGTGGCCGAGATCGTCGCCCGCGATGCCCGCAAGGAAGCGCGCGTCGTTCATGCCAATGCATCGGGCCTGCCGGCATCGGTGCTGCTCGGCGTGGGGGCGGCGGCGGAAGACGACGCCTTCGAGCGCAAGAGCCATCACGACCTTGAAGGGGAGGAGCACGATCACGACGATTTCGACACCTTCATCGTCGATGTCGCCGAACTGCCGTCGATCGAGGCGCTGGGCAGCCGCGTCCGCGCTGCCATGGCGGAAAAGGGCGTGCTGCGCATAAAGGGCAGGGCGTCGGTCGCCGGCAAGGCGGCGCCCGCCGTCGTGCAGGCCGTCGGCCCCCGCGTCGACACCTATTTCGCGCCGGGCGGCAATGCCGGCCGTCTCGTGGTGATCGGCGAGCGCGGCCTCGACGCGGCTGCCATCTCGGCCCATTTCAAGGCCTGAGCCATGCATCTTGTCGCCGGCGAAATGGAGCGGATCGACGATGGCGGCAGCGCCGTCGATCTCGACCAGTCGCCCGGCGACATCATCATCCTGTCGGCGGCGGATACGGAACTCGCCGCCTTCGCCTCGGCCTTCGCGCGTGAGCCGGAAGGGCCGTCGCTGCGTCTCGCCAATCTGATGCAGCTGACGCATCCCTATTCGGTCGATCTCTACCTCGAAAAGACGGTCACCAAGGCGAAGCTCGTCTTCATCCGCATGATGGGCGGCGTCGGCTACTGGCCCTATGGGCTGGAGGCATTGCGGGCGCTTTCGCGCGCCGGCGGGCCGCAGATGGTCGTCGTGCCGGGTGAGGATCGCTGGGACGCGGCGCTGGAGGCGTACACGACCGTGGCGCCGGAGATCGCCCAAAGACTCTGGCGCTATTGCGCCGAGGGAGGCGCGGTCAATATCGGCCGGGCGCTCGCCTATTGCAGACACGTCATCGGCGAGGGCGAACAGCCGCCGGAGCCGCAGGTTCTGCCGGAAGTCGGCTTCTACCGGCCGGGCGAGGGCGTGGTCTCGGAGCCCTTGCGCCGCAGCGAGGCCGGCCGGCCCGTGGCGCTGCTGACCTTCTATCGCTCCGTCATTCCCGGCGGCTCGACCGAGCCCGTCGACGCGCTGATCGAGGCGCTCGACCGCGAGGGGATTTCGACCGCGGCGATCTTCGCCTCCAGCCTGAAGAACGAGGCGGCCGCCGCCTTCGTCGAAAAGGCGGTCGACGATCTCGCGCCTTCGATCGTGCTCAATGCCACGGCCTTTGCCATCTCGCGTCCCGGCCGCGCACACGAGACAACCGTGCTCGACCGCGCCGGGCGGCCGGTGCTGCAGGTCGTCTTCGCCGGTACCAGCCGCGAGGCGTGGCTGGAATCGAGCCGGGGGCTCGGCCCGCGCGACCTGATCATGAATGTCGTGCTGCCGGAGGTGGATGGCCGCATCGGCACCCGCGCTGTCTCCTTCAAGGAGGAGATCGAGAGCGACGGCCGGACCGACAGCCGCATCGTCGTCTACCGCGCCGACCGCGAGCGAATCGCCTTCGTGGCGGCGCAGGCGAAGCGCTGGATCCGGCTTGGCGCGGCGGCACCGTGCGATCGCAGGATCGCGCTCGTGCTTTCCAACTATCCTGACCGCGACGGCCGGCTCGCCAATGGCGTCGGCCTCGATACGCCGGAGAGTGCCGCGCGAATCGCAACCGCCATGAAGGCCGCCGGTTATGCGTTGCCTGATTTCCCGGAGACGGGCAGGGCGCTGATGGAGCTGCTGCTCTCCGGCCCGACCAATGCGCTGGCGAAGCGGGTCGGTGAGGGCTCATCTTCACCTCTCCCAGAGGGAGAGGTCGGCCCGCAGGGCCGGGTGAGGGGGTCGGACCTGTCCAGTGAGGGCGAAACCCCTCACCCGCCGGCTTCGCCGTCGACCTCTCCCTCTGGGAGAGGTGAAGGGGTATCCCTTTCCCTCGCCGACTACCGCGATTTTCATGACGCGCTGCCGGACAGCGTAAAGGACAGCCTCGCCGAGCGCTGGGGCGAGGCCGAATCCGATCCGTTCTTTGCCGATGGCGCTTTCCGGCTCGCCATCCATCGCTTCGGCAATGTCGTCGTCGGCATCCAGCCGGCGCGTGGCTATGGCATCGATCCGAAATCGACCTATCACGATCCTGATCTCGTGCCGCCGCACCACTATCTGGCCTTCCATGCCTGGCTGCGGCGGAGCTTCGACGTCGACGCCATCGTCCATGTCGGCAAGCACGGCAATCTCGAATGGCTGCCCGGCAAGGCGCTCGGCCTGTCGAATGCCTGCTGGCCGGAGGTCGTGCTCGGCCCGACACCGCTGATCTATCCCTTCATCGTCAACGATCCCGGCGAGGGCGCGCAGGCGAAGCGCCGCGCCTCGGCCGTCGTCGTCGATCACCTGATGCCGGCGCTGACGCGGGCCGAGGCGCATGGCGCCTTCGCCGAGATCGAGACGCTGATCGACGAATATCACCTGGCGCTAGGCGCCGACCCGCGCCGCCGCGATCATCTCGAACGCGAGATCCTCGATCAGGCGGTGCGCCATGGCATCGACCGCGACCTCGGCATTGGCGGCGACGCCGATCAGGGCAGCGCGCTGCGCGCCATCGACGCGCATCTCTGCGAGATCAAGGAACTGCAGATTCGCGACGGGCTGCACATCTTCGGCAGCAGCCCGGTCGAGGAGCATCGCCTGGACACGCTGGTCGCGATCGCCCGCATCCCGCGCTCCGGCGGTCGGCCGGAAGACGCCTCGCTGCATCGGGCGATATCAGCCGATCTCGGCCTGGAAGGCTTCGATCCGCTCGTCTGCGACCTTGCCGAGGCATGGACCGGCAGCCGGCCGGCGGTACTGCTCGCCGCCACCGACGCGCCTTGGCGGACGAATGGCGACACGGTCGAGCGGATCGAGTGGGTCGCCAAGCAGGCGGTTCAATCGTTCCTGCACGGCGATGCAGCCACCTCCACGCCCGGGCCGCAGGCCGCGCCCGTGCTCGGCTGGATCGCCGAATCTCTCGCGCCGTCGCTGGATCGCAGCGGCGGCGAGGAGATCGCGTCCGTGCTTACCGCGCTCGATGGCCGTTTCGTAGCCCCCGGCCCCTCCGGCGCGCCATCGCGCGGCCGGCCGGACGTGCTGCCGACCGGCCGGAACTTCTATTCGGTCGACACCCGCGCCGTGCCGACCGCCGCCGCCTGGCGGATCGGCAAGCTGGCGGCCGAGGCGCTCGTGCTGCGCTACATGCAGGACGAGGGCGAGTGGCCGCGTTCGGTGGCGATTTCCGCCTGGGGCACGGCCAACATGCGCACCGGCGGCGACGACATCGCGCAGGTGCTGGCGCTGATCGGCGCCGAGCCGGTCTGGGAAACCGGCACCGGCCGCGTCACCGGCTTTCGCGTGCTCACGCTCTCCGAGCTGAAACGTCCTCGCGTCGATGTCACGCTGCGGATTTCCGGCATGTTCCGCGATGCCTTCCCGGAACAGATCGACCTGATCGATTCCGCCATCCGCGCCATCGCCGCGCGCGAGGAGCCGGCGGACGCCAACCCGATCGCGGCGGCGCATGGGGCAGGACAGGATCTCGCCCGCATCTTCGGCGCCAAGCCGGGCGCCTATGGCGCCGGCCTGCAGGCGATGATCGACGAGAAGATCTGGGACAGCCGCGCCGATCTCGGCGAGGCCTTTCTCGCCTGGTCCAGCTTCGCCTATGGCGGCGGCGCCGAGGGAGAGGCGGCCGGCGACCGGCTGCGCGCGCGGCTGGCCGCGACCGACGCCGTCGTGCACAACCAGGACAATCGCGAGCACGACATCCTCGACAGCGACGACTACTACCAGTTCCAGGGCGGTCTCGCGGCCTCGATCGAAGCGCTGAAGGGTGTCGCGCCCCGCCTCTATCACGGCGATCATTCGCGCCCCGAAAGCCCGGTCGTGCGGCCCTTGGCGGAGGAGATCGGCCGCGTGGTGCGCGGACGGGCGATCAATCCGAAGTGGATCGCGGGCTGCATGCGCCACGGCTACAAGGGCGCCTTCGAGATGGCGGCGACGCTCGACTATCTCTTCGCCTTCGCCGCCACGACCCACGCCGTCGGCGATCATCATTTCGATGCGCTCTACGACGCCTATATCGCCGATGACGGCGTGCGCGATTTCATCGCCGACGCCAACGAGCCCGCCCTCGCCGAGATGGCCGACCGCTTTCTCGAAGCCATGGATCGCGGCCTCTGGTCGCCCCGCGCCAACAGCGCGTATGAACGGCTGGCAGCGCTCGCTTCCCGCCGCGACGCAGGAAAGGAAATCGCATGACCATCGAAATGACAGAAGAAGAGCTGAATGCGCGTCATGCCGAGAAGATGCGCAAGAAGAAGGTCGTGCGCGACAAGATCCTCGCCTCGAAGAATGTCGAGAAGGGCCTGATCATCGTCCATACCGGCAAGGGCAAGGGCAAGTCGACCGCCGCCTTCGGCATGGCGTTCCGCTCGCTCGGCCACGGCCTGCCGGTCGCCGTCGTCCAGTTCGTCAAGGGCGCGATCGATACGGGCGAGCGCATGGCGCTGGAGCGCTTCGGTGATCTCGTCTCGATCAACCGGCTCGGCGAGGGCTTCACCTGGGAGACGCAGGACCGCCAGCGCGACATCGCCGCCGCGAAGCATGCCTGGGAAACGGCCAAGGAGCTGATCCGGAGCGGCGCCTATCACCTGGTGCTGCTCGACGAACTCAACATCGTGCTGCGCTATGACTATCTCTCGGTCGACGAGGTGGTCCAATTCCTGACGACCGAGAAGCCGGCCGACGTGCATGTCGTCATCACCGGCCGCAACGCGCCCGAGGCGCTGATCGAGGTCGCCGATCTCGTCACCGAAATGGAGCTGGTGAAGCACCCGTTCCGCTCCGGCGTGAAGGCGCAGCAGGGCATCGAGTTTTGAGTTTGAGCAAGACCCTCATCCCGACCCTCTCCCGCTCGTGGGAGAGGGGGCGCCAACGATCGGCCGCGAGGTCGGTCACAGGCGCGGCGGAAAAGCCCTCGCCCGCATGCGGGAGAGGGTTGGGTGAGGGGCTAGCTTCCTTCGTGGCGGACTAGACCCCATGACCGCGGCGATCATGTTCCAGGGCACCGGCTCGAATGTCGGCAAGTCGGTGCTCGTCGCAGGCCTGGCGCGGCTCTATGCCCGGAAGGGCATCCGTGTCGCGCCGTTCAAGCCGCAGAACATGTCCAACAACGCCGCCGTGACGGCGGATGGCGGCGAGATCGGCCGCGCACAGGCGCTGCAGGCGCGCGCCGCTGGCCTGCTCCCCACTGTTCACATGAACCCGGTCCTGCTGAAGCCGGAGAGCGACACCGGCTCGCAGGTCATCCTGCAGGGCCGTCGCTTCGGCACCATGCGGGCGCGCGAGTTCGGCCAGCGAAAGCGCGAGCTTTTGCCGAGCATCCTCGAAAGCTTCGAACGGCTGAAGCAGGACGCCGACCTGATCCTCGTTGAAGGCGCCGGCAGCCCGGCCGAGATCAACCTTCGCGTCGGCGACATCGCCAATATGGGCTTTGCCGAAGCCGCCGACCTGCCGGTGGTGCTGATCGGCGACATCGATCGCGGCGGCGTCATCGCCAGCCTCGTCGGCACGCGCGCCGTGCTGCCGCAGGCGGACCGCGACCGGATCAAGGCCTTCCTCGTCAACAAGATGCGCGGCGACGCCAGGCTGTTCGATGACGGCGTCGCCGCGATCCGCGCCGCGACTGGCTGGCCGTCGCTCGGAGTCGTGCCGTGGTTCGCCGAAGCGCACCGGCTGCCGGCGGAGGATATCCTCGATCTCTCCGGCGGGGCGGCGCGGCCGGGCACGCTGACGGTCGCCGTGCCGGTCCTGCCGCGCATCGCCAATTTCGACGATCTCGATCCGCTCACGCTCGAGCCTGGTGTTTCGGTGGTGCTGGTGCGGGCGGGCGAACCGATCCCGATCTGCGATCTCGTGCTCATTCCCGGCTCGAAATCGACCATCGCCGACATGGCGTTCCTGCGCGCGCAGGGCTGGGACATCGACATCCTGGCGCATCGGCGGCGTGGCGGACGCGTCATCGGCCTCTGCGGCGGCTATCAGATGCTGGGACGGACGATTTCCGATCCCGACGGGCTGGAAGGGCCGGTTGCGAGCGTGCCCGGCCTCGGTCTGCTCGACGTCCAAACCACGCTCGCCGCTGACAAGACCACGGCGCCGTTCTCCGGCCGCGACGCGGCCTCCGGTCTCGCCGTGTCGGGCTATGAAATCCATCTCGGCCGCACCGAGGGGGCCGATTGCGCGCGCCCGTGGCTGCAACGCGACGGACTTGGCGAAGGGGCGGTCTCGCCGGATGGCCGCGTGCGCGGCAGCTATGTGCATGGCGTCTTCGGCGATGACGCCTTCCGTCGTGATTTTCTTGCGAAGATCGGCGCGGAAACCTCTGATCTTGCTTACGAACGAGAGGTTGACCGCACGCTCGACCGGCTCGCCGATCACCTCGAGGAGCATCTCGATACCGGGGCGATCCTCAGGATTTCAGCCAAAGCCACAGCATGAGCACGGTGGTGCCGCCGAGCACCGTCGCCGCGCGCAGCACCTTCAGCGCGCGGCCGATATCGCCGGGGCCGGCTTCATGCCGGCCAGCATCGTTCAGATAGGGATCCTCGACCACCCGCTCGCCATAGCGGCGCGGACCGGCAAGCGCGATGCCGAGCGCGCCGGCCATTGCCGCCTCCGGCCAGCCGGCATTGGGTGAACGATGCTTGCGCGCATCGTCCAGCATGGCGAGCGCGGATTGCCGGATGGTGCCACCGGCGAAGGGCGCGGCCATCGCGATCAGGAAGCCGGCAAGGCGACTGGCCGGCAGATTGACCAGATCGTCCAGCCGGGCGGCGGCCCAGCCAAAGGCCTCATGCCGGGCCGAGCGATGGCCGATCATCGAATCGGCCGTATTGATCATCTTGTAGGTGAACAGGCCCGGCAGTCCGAAGACGGCAAACCAGAAAGCCGGCGCGACTCCGCCGTCGGAGAAGTTCTCGGCCGTCGATTCGATGGCGGCGCGGGCGACGCCGGCCTTGTCGAGGCTGTCGGGGTTGCGGCCGACGATCATCGACACGGCTTGCCGCGCAGCCTCGAGGCCGCCGGAATGAAACGCGTTCAGCACCCGGGCGACATGGTCGTAGAGGCTGCGGCTGGCGAGGAACACCGAGGCGATGAGCGGGACCAGCACGACGCCATAGGGGACGCCGGCGAGGACGCGTTCGATCGCGACGCCGGCGAACCAAGCGATGGCGACGAGGACGATCACCACGGCCACGCCGGCGGCGCGGCGAACGCCCGAAGCGGCCGTGTCGCGATTGAACGTCCGGTCGCAGAAGCCGATGAGCGCGCCGAACCAGGTGACCGGATGCGGCAGGCGGCGCCACAGCCAGTCGGGATCGCCGACGAGACCGTCGATGGCAATGGCGGCGATCAGGAGCAGCAGCCGGATGTCGAAGGGAAATTCGGTCATGCCGTCACGAACCGCCGCCAAGGCGCGCGCGTTCGGCCGCCAGCGTCTCGATCGCTTCGGGCAGCGACGGCCCCGCGCAGATCGTCAGCCGGCCGGGCAGGGCGATGCGCCGCTCGGGCGGATAGAGCTCGCGCAGCGCCGGATGGGCAAGCAGCGCGCTGCCCTGATCGGCGGCGACGACATGCGGGTCGGCGACGACCAGGAGATCCGGCCTGGAGGAGACGATGCGCTCAAGCGGCACGAAGCCGCCTGTCTTGCCGGCGAGCTTGCCGCCCATGTCGGCGAAGCCCGCAAGGCGCAGCAACTCGCCCGTCAGCGTGTTCTGGCCGGTGACATAGCCGCGGCGCTGGTAGACGGCGACGGTCGGTTGATGCGTCCCGGCCGGAACGGCGGCGGCCGCCTTCGTCCGCGCCGCCTCGATGCGGGCGATCAGGGCGTCGCCGCGCTCGGAGTGGCCGAGCATGGCGGCGACGTCGCGGATCTGCTGGATCGAATCGTCGACGGACTTGACCGTGTCGAGCTCGACCACCTTGAAGCCGAGGCGCTTCAGCATCGACCGCGTCTCGCGCTTGGTGAAGCGGCCGGCGAAGACGAGGTCGGGCTCGTGCTGGATCACCGTCTCCGCCACGCCGGCATCGTGCGGAAACGCCTTCGCCTGGTCGGCGAGATAGGAATAGGCCGGGTCCGTCGCATAGATCGACAGCGCCGCGATCTGCGCCGGGTCGGCAAGCGCCAGCAGCAGTTGGTCGGCGCAGGCGTTGATCGAGACGATCCGCTGTGGCGCGGGGGCGGGTGCCGATTCGGCCAGCGCGGAGCCGGAGAGTGCCCATGCGGCCACAATCAGACCGAACCTGTTGACCCATGCGCGCATGAGGTGCGCTCCCGCTTGCAGTGACATGGGTCCTCGTCTACCGCTTCTCGAGCGGGCGGCAAAGCCGCCGCGCGGGGTCCGGTACACAAACGTGACGGGCGCGACGACCAGATCGATCCAAACCGAGGTCTGCCTGATGAGTTTTCTTGAACGGCGCCGGGGGCGCGCCGCTCTTTCGCTTCTTGCTACTCTTCCCATTCTTCTGGCCGCTCATGCGGCCCGAGCCGACGATCTGGAAGAGATCGTCGTGACGGCCTATCGCAGCCCGACCGATATCACCAAGTCCGGCAGCGCGATCACCGTCATCCCGGGCGACAAGATCAATAACGCCTCGCCCGGCTCGCTGGTCGATGTCCTGCGCCAGGTGCCAGGCGTCACGGTCACCCAGTCGGGCGGCCCTGGCGGCACGACCGAAGTGAGCATCCGCGGCGCCGAGGCGGGCCATACCCTCGTCATGATCGACGGCGTCCGCGTCAACGATCCCGCCAGCGCCCGCAACAGCTTCGACTTTGCCGTCTTCTCGCCGACCGACATCGAGCGAATCGAGATCCTGCGCGGACCACAGAGCGCGCTCTATGGCTCGGATGCACTGGGCGGCGTGATCAACATCATCACCCGCAAGCGCACCGGCGCCATGTCGATGACGGTCGCGGCCGAGGGCGGCAGCTACAACACCTTCGGCGGCAACGCCGCGGCGGGCGGCAGCATCGGTCCGGTCAGCCTCTCGGTCAGCGGCACGCTGTTCGACACCAACGGCTTCTCCCGCGTCGGCGACCGCGACAATGGCGAGGCGGACGGCACCAAGAAGTTCGCCGGCACCGCGCGCACCAGCTACAATTCGGGCGAGGGGCAGGCGTTCGATTTCGGCGTCACCGCGTATCACCAGAAGTCCGAGGTCGATGGCGGCTCGGCCGCCAAGTATGACTTGCCGGGCTATGAGCGCGACCGCGATGTCCTCACCGGCTTTGCCCGCTTCAATTTCGAGGGCTACGACGGCAAGCTCAACAACCAGTTCTCGTTCTTCGGCTCCCAGACGACCAGCGCCTATATCGAGCCGAACCCGCGCTCGACCGATACGGACGGCAGCGATGTCGGCCTCGAATATCAGGGCACGCTCGACATGGGACAGGCGGGCACGTTGATCTGGGGCGCCCGCGCCGAGCAGGAGGCGGCGACGCAAAGCACGACCACCAGCGTCGCGACCGCCAGCAGCTTCGACATGGAGCGCACGCTGCTCGCCGTCTTCGCGATGCAGCAGTTCACCCTGTTCGACCGGCTGAACCTGTCGCTCGGCGGGCGCTATGACGAAGACGTCGACGGGCAGGGATTCCTGACCGGGCGCGCCACGGCGGCCTATCTGATCGACGAAACTGGCACGAAGTTTCGCGGCAGCTTCGGCAACGCCGCCAAGCGGCCGACCATGTTCCAGCTGTTCGACGGCCAATATGGCAATCCCGATCTCGTCGACGAGCAGAGCTATGGCGGCGACGTCGGCATCGATCAGGAGCTGTTCGACGGCCGGCTGACCTTCTCGGCGACCGGTTTCTACAACAACTTCACCAACCTGATCGAGTATCAGTCGAAGCTGCTGCCGGACTATCCGAAGTCGGGCTACTACAACATCAAGAGCGCCGAGACATCGGGCCTCGAACTGTCGGCCGATGCGATCCTCTGGCCATCCGTGTTGAAGGCGACGGGCTCCTACACCTATCTGCACGCCGTCAATCTCGACACTAACCTGCCGCTGTCGCGGCGGCCGGAGAATAGCGGCTCGCTGACGCTGACCTATACCGGCATCGAGGATTTCGAGTTCGGCGTCATCGCGACCTATGTCGGCGACCGCTACAACAATGACGCGAAGACGGCTGCGGCTCTGGTTCCGCTCGATGCCTATACCAAGGTTGATCTGACCGCGTCCTACAAGCTCAATCCCGAGACGACGCTCTATGCGCGGCTGGAGAACCTGACGAACGTCGAATACCAGGACGCGTTCGGCTACAACAATGCCGGCCGTTCAGGCTATGTCGGATTGAGATGGACGCATTGACCGCAGCGAGGCCGGATCTGTTGCGAGCGAGGGCGGCGAGCCGCTGGCTCGTGCCCGGCCTCGTCGCGCTCGTGATCGTCCTGTTCCTGCTGTCGCTCGGTGTCGGGCCGGTTCTGCTGTCACTCCGCGCGGTGGTGGACGGGCTCCTCGGCACCGGCGATGAGGCATCCCGCCTGATCGTCCGCGAGATCCGTCTGCCGCGCGCCATTCTGGCTGTGGCGATCGGCTTCTCGCTCGGCCTGTCCGGCGCCGCGCTGCAGGGGCTGCTGCGCAATCCGCTGGCGTCGCCGTCGCTGTTCGGCGCGCCCTCGGCCGCCGCCTTCGGCGCGGTGCTGGTCATCGCCTTCGGCGTGTTCGATGCGCTGTCCTTTTTCCTGCCGATCGCGGCGATGCTGGGCGCGCTGCTCTCGGTCGGTCTGTTGCTCCTGATCGCCGGCCCGCGCGCCAGCCTGCTCGTCATCATCCTCGCCGGCCTCGCCATCTCGAGCCTAGCGGGCGCCGCGACGTCGCTGGCGTTGAACCTGGCGCCTAATCCCTTCGCGGCGCTGGAAATCGCCTTCTGGCTGCTCGGTTCGCTGGAGGACCGCAGCATGCAGCATGTCTTCATCGCGCTGCCCTTCATCATTGCCGGCTGCATCCTGCTTTCCATCGATGGCCGTGCCTTCCGCGCCCTGACGTTGGGCGAGGACGCTGCGGCAAGTCTCGGCATTCGCCTCAATCGA
The DNA here is from genome assembly GCF_026343855.1 of Kaistia nematophila. Taxonomy (NCBI): domain Bacteria; kingdom Pseudomonadati; phylum Pseudomonadota; class Alphaproteobacteria; order Hyphomicrobiales; family Kaistiaceae; genus Kaistia; species Kaistia nematophila. The sequence goes on from NZ_JAPKNK010000002.1 coordinate 88,852, forward strand.
GTCCGCCTGCGCGTCGTGCTCGGCGTGGCGCTGGCGGTGGGCGGCGGTGTCGCGGTCGCCGGCACGATCGGCTTTGTCGGTCTCGTCGCGCCGCATCTCGTGCGCCCCTTCGTGCGCCATGACCCGGCGCGGCTGATGTGGCCGGCAGCGCTTTCCGGAGCGGCGCTGCTGACGGCGGCCGATATCCTGGTCCGCATCATTCCGGCGCAGAACGAGATCAAGGTTGGTGTGGTGACGGCGCTGATCGGCGCGCCGCTCTTCATCGTGCTCGTCTTCCGCCATCGCCGTGAGCTGACCGGGGAGGTGACGTGATGAGCGCTCTCCTTCGCGCCGTGAACGTCGGCGCCACGCTTGGCCATCGCCCCATCCTCGGCGGTGTCGATCTGTCCGTTGCGGCCGGCGAGATGGTGGTGGTGATCGGACCGAACGGCGCCGGCAAGACGACACTGGTGCGGCGCTTGGCAGGCCTGCTCGACGGCGATGGAGCTGTCTATCTAGGCGACCAGAAGGTCGAGGCAGTCGCGCCGCGGCTGCGGGCCCGCAAGATCGGCTATCTGCCGCAGGGCCATGTCTTCCACTGGCCGCTTTCGGTCGCCGATGTGGTGGCGCTCGGCCGCATTCCGCATGGAACCGGCGCCGGCGAACTCGGCGGCGTGGATCGCGTCGCCGTGCTCGCCGCGCTGGAGGCGACGGGCACGCTTGACCTCGCCGACCGCACGGTGACGACGCTCTCCGGCGGCGAGCGCGCCCGCGTGGCGCTGGCGCGCGTGCTGGCCGGCGAGCCGCAGATCATCCTCGCCGACGAGCCGGTGGCCGCCCTCGACGCGCGCTACCAGTTCCTCGTGCTCGATCTCCTGCGGGCCCGCGCCAAGGCGGGCGCCGCCATCGTCGCCGTCCTGCACGATCTTTCGCTGGCCGCCCGTTATGGCGATCGGATCGTCTTGATGAAGGACGGGCGGATCGCGGCGGAAGGGGCGCCGGCGGCGGTTCTAACCCACGAAAACCTGGCGGCGACCTTCGGCATCCGCGCCGCGATCGAGACCCTCGAGGGACGGCTGGTCGTCACGCCGCAGGCCGCGCTCTGAACCTTCTGGTCGGCCAGCGCGTCTAGCGCTGCGCCAGTGCCTTCTCCAGCCGCGCGAGGCCGATCTCGTCGGGCACACCGAAACGGATCCGTCCCGGCTGGTCGGAGAAGATTCGGGTCCAGATGCCCAGCCGGGCAAGCGCTTCGTGCAAAGGCACCGCGCGCGGGGTGTCGACGAGGACGAATAGGTCAGTGCCGCCGACGACATCCAGGCCACTCGCCCGAAGACAGTTTTCGAGCCGCAGGCGTGTCGCCCGCAGCCGGATCCGCGTTTGCGCCTGCCAGGCAGTGTCCAGCAGGGCCCGGCATCCGAGCGTGATCGCAGGTCCCGAGACGGGCCAGTCCCCGACAAGTGCCTGCAACCGGCCCACGATGTCGTCGGGACCGACGACGAAGCCGAGCCGCAGGCCCGCCAACCCGTAGAACTTGCCGAACGAGCGCAGCACGACGATCCTTTCGCCCGCGCTTCGCGGCAGGACGCCGGGGGCCGGGTCGACGTCGCCAAAGGCCTCGTCGACGATCAGGACGCCGCCGCGCGCGGCCAGCGTCCGCGCGGTCGCGACGAGTGCATCGGCTTCGACGATCCGGCCATCCGGATTGTTCGGATTGACGACGACGACGATCGGAGCGCGGCGAGAACCGTCTTCCAGCGAGGCGACGGCGCTGACCGTCCTCCCGGCCAGGCGCCAGGCCTCGGCATGGCCGGAATAGGTCGGCGACAGGATCGCGACGTCGCCGGCCGGGCAGAGGAGCGGCAGCAGCCGGAGCGCGAAGTCCGAGCCGGGCACCGCCGCGATCGCGCTGGCCGGCGGGACGCCATAGGCGCCCCGGGCGACATCGACGAGCGTGCCCAGGCCAGCCGGATCGGGCAGGCGGTGGAAGTCGGCGGGCGGGAACGCGGGGACGGGGTAGGGGTGCGGGTTGATGCCGGTCGACAGGTCGAGCCACTCCCCGACCGCGACGCCGTAGCGTTGGGAAGCCGCCGCGAGAGCGCCGCCATGGCGAGGAGCAAGGTCCGGATCGAGCATGGCCGACTTATCGCCTCGGGCGACGCGGCATGCAATCGCCGTTATCGCCCTCCTTCTCGTACGGGAAGGTCAAAAACCAACGCAGCCGTTTCAAAGCGCAGGCATGCGGGGGAAAACCGGTGTCGGGATTGCGGAGCGCTGGGGGATCAGGAGCCGTAAATTCCGCCTGATCGGATAGTGGAGGCCTCGCCCGGAATCGAACCGGGATGCAAGGATTTGCAGTCCTCTGCGTAACCATTCCGCCACGAGGCCATCTCGCTGACAGTCCATCCGAAATCCGATTTCGAACGACCTGTCCGGCAGGCACAGCGCCAGGAAGCAAACGGGCCACCCGAGCTGCGTGTCGATCCGGAAACCAAGCTTCCGAGACCGTCTGGCGGCTTCTACAAGCTCGCGGCGGCGGCGTCTAGTCCGAACGTCGACGACGCCGTCGCAAGGCTGTGGAGGAAATCGCCGGCCGAAGCCGCCGGCGGCAGCCGGAAAGGCAGGGCGATCCGCGACCGCCCCGCCCCGCCGGAAGGCGATCAGCGCGTGACCGTCTTGCCGGTGGCGACGTCGAGCACGGCGCCGGTCTCGAGGTCGACGCGGTAGATCTCGCGCGTGACGTTGCCCGAGAAGGCAAGCTCGACGATCGAGACCGTCTTGAAGGTTGCCGGGATGCCTTCCGGGAGGATCTGGTTGAACTCATCCGCCAGTTCGCCCATCGACTGCTGGATCTCCGGCGAGAACGGCTTGGTGCTGTAGACGAGCGTGTTGTGCGGATTGTGCGAGCGCACTTCCTCGCCGTTCTTCACCACGTTGACGCCGCTGACGCCCACCGTCTTGACCAGTTCCTTGCCGGCATCGGCCATCTTGCCGAAGACAGGGCCGGTGACACGCGGCAGCGGGCCGTCGCGCAGCGGGGTGAGGGCGGCGGTGGCGGCAGTGTTGTAGGCCATCATCTGCTCGAAGCCGTCGCCTTCCTTGACGACGCCGAGATCGAGCCACCAGGGCTGGCCGGCGCCCTTGGCGGCTTCGGTGGTGTAGAACTTCTTGAGCGTGACGTTGAGCGGCTTCGGCGGCGTCGGCAGCGCTTCCAGCATCTTGGCCGGCGTGGTCGGGTCGGCGTTGTGGATGTGGACGACCGTCACATGCGGGATGTTGGTGCGGATCGCCTCCGTCTCGAGGCCGAGCGTCAGCAGCCTTTCGTTCAGCATGCCGCCGAGCGAGCGGTGCAAGGTCTCGTTGACCTCGGCCGGCATCGTATAGACGAGGCCGAACGTGCGCGCGTGCGGACGAAAATCAGTCGATTCAAGTGCACTATTGTCGATCTTCGGCTCTGCAACAGCAGCCTGGATGGTGGAAAGGCTCAGGAGGGCAAATGCGGCGCCATACAGTGTCTTGCGTACCATCGTCTCTATCCTTTTTCAGATTGGCCTGATCGAACGACGGCCGTGCATCCGGGGATCTCTACGCGTCGTTTCACGGCGTCGTATGGACAGCCCATGTAACAGGACGATGATGGTCGATGGCGAGGGGGATCTGATGGCGGATCCGCGACGTGCTGCGGCGCCAGCGCCGCGCGGAATGGCTTGTCACCTTGCCGAACGCCCGGTATTGGATCGTCCATTGCCACATACGATAAAGGGTCCGGAATCATGGTCGATTTCGCCAAGGCGCGAACCACGATGGTGGACTGTCAGATTCGCACCGTCGACGTCACCGAGTACGATGTGCTCGACGCGTTCTCGGCCGTGCCGCGCGAAGTCTTCGCGCCGGATCATCTGAAGCCGCTTGCCTATATCGACGAGGATATCCTCGTGTCCGCCCCCGGCGCGACGCCGCGCTACGTCATGGAACCGGGACCGCTGGCCAAGCTGGTTCAGCTCGCCGAGGTGGGGCCTACGGATCGCGTGCTCGATATCGGTTCGACGACCGGCTACTCCGCCGCCATCCTGAGCCATCTCGCCGCCTCGGTGGTCGCGCTCGAATCGGACGAGGGTCTCGCGGCCGCCGCGCGTGAGAATCTTGCCTCTCTCGGCGTCTCGAATGTAGAGGTCGTGGTCGGCCCGATGGAAGCCGGCCTTGCCGGCAAGGCGCCCTTCGACGTGATTCTGCTGGAAGGCGCGATCGAAGTCCTGCCGCAGGCGCTGATCGACCAGATCGGCGAGGGTGGACGAATCATCGCCGTTGTCGGGGCGAACGGTCTGGCGGCGAAAGCCACGATCTATACCCGTTCCGGTGGTTCCGTCAGCGGTCGTCCCGCCTTCAACACCTCTGTCCGCACGCTGCCCGGATTTGCCAGACCCAAGGCGTTCGTATTCTAATTCCCCTTTTGAAAACAGTCGGTTAAGTCATAGTTGCCGCTTATTATTTTGGGCGGCAGCTGTGGCTTTCCCGTCGCACGGCGCGCATTATCGAACTGTTCGAGCCCCATGCCATTTGACCGTCACCGGGGCTCGCGTAAATTAACGATGTATTGTCCGACGGTGGACGTCCGGTAGGGGGGCGTCGCCTCGCAACGCCGAGGTTTCGAACGTGGTTTTTTCCCGGGTCTATCTGGCAACCGTAGCTATGGCTGCGGTTATCGTAGCTGCCCCCTCGGTGTATGCCGAAACTCTGACATCCGCTCTTTCGCAGACGTATAACAACAACCCCACGCTGAATGCGATGCGCGCCCAGCTGCGCGCGACCGACGAAAACGTTCCTCAGGCGCTGTCGGGCTATCGCCCTGTGCTCACGGGCAATGCCTATGTCGGTCCGTCCTATGCACGGGGTCGTTCCTCGTCTCAGCTTCCGGTCAGTTCGTCGACGACCTGGCCGCGCGGTTACAGCCTCACCATCGAACAGCCGATCTTTCGCGGATTCCGTACCCAGAACTCCGTGAAGCAGGCTGAATCGGCGGTTCTGGCCGGGCGCGAGCTTCTTCGCTCGACCGAGCAGGATGTGCTGCTGGATGCGGTTGCGGCCTACACCAACGTCCTCTACTACAAGGGCATCGTCAGCCTTCGCGAGCAGAACATCGCCTTCCTGCGGGAGCAGCAGCGCGCCGCTGCCGATCGCCTGAAGGTCGGTGAAGGCACGCGCACCGACCTCGCGCAGACCGACGCCGCCCTGAGTCAGGGGCAGACCGAATACGACGTGGCGATCGCGAACCTGAACTCGGCCAACGCGACCTATGTCCAGATCATCGGCACCGCGCCGAAGAGCCTTCAGATTCCGTCGGTCAACTCGCGCCTCCTGCCGAAGTCCGAGAGCGCCACGGTTTCCGCCGGCCAGTCGCGGCATCCGACAATCCGCGCTGCGAGCTACAACCTCGACACCGCCGCCTTCAACGTGAAGGTCATCGAGGGACAGCTGCTGCCGACCGTGTCGCTGCAGGGCCAGCTGGCGCATACGGACGATTCGTCGCTGACCGGCTCTTTCGGCGATTCGGCCACGATCACCGCGAATCTGACGGTGCCGATCTATGAAGGCGGCGTGGTCTACTCGCAGACCCGACAGGCCAAGGAAACGCTGGGCCAGTATCGCATCCAGCTCGACTCGGCCCGTGATCAGGTTCGCGCCGCCGGCGTCTCGGCCTTCGGCCAGCTCGAAGCCGCACGCGCTTCGATCACCTCGGCTCAGGAGCAGATCCGCGCCTCGCAGCTCGCTCTCGAGGGCGTGATCGAGGAGCAGAAGGTTGGTCAGCGCACCACGCTCGACGTGCTGAACCAGCAGCAGTCGCTGCTGCAGGCGCGCGAGACGCTGATCCTGGCGCAGCGCACCGAAGTGGTCGCTTCCTATACGCTGATGTCGACGACGGGCTCGCTCTCGGCCGATAATCTCGGCCTCAAGGTCCAGCGCTACGAGCCGAAGCAGCACTACCAGGCTGTCCGCGATAAGTGGATCGGCTTGCGTACGCCGGACGGTCGCTAGTCGGTTCTCCAGTCGGGGAAAAGCGACCGGCCTTGTTCCGGCCGGTCGTCCTTTTCGCTACTCTGGCCCGTGAAATCGTCTGATTTTCTGGGCGATTCGCCAGGGTTCGGTGGGTTGTGGGGTAGCGATGGCCAAAGTCAGTGCGGCACAAGAGCCTTCGATGGAGGAGATCCTCGCCTCCATCCGCCGCATCATCTCCGAAGATGAGCTCGGCCTCGGCGCTTCTGCAGCCGTGGTGCCGAAGGCGCCGGATCCGGCGCCCGTGCCGTCCACGCTTCCGAGCGTTCCCGTTTCCGCCGCCGATATCGACGCGCTGTTCAGCGCTCGCGTGGCCGAGTTCGCCGCGCCACAGCCAGCGCCCGAGCTTCGGGTCGATCTGCCGCGCATCGAGCCGGAGCCTGCGCAGGCCCCGCTGAGCGAACCGCGCATGCTGCGCCCGGTTGCGCCGCCCTCCGTTTCCCATGTGCCCGCGCGCGCTCCCGAGCCGGTCCGGGCGGCCGAGCCGCCGCGCGCCACGCTCCCGGTTCGCCCCGCCGCGTCGCCCGTCGACGAATTGCCGGCCGGTGCGCCGCTGCTGTCGCCGGCCGCCGACGCGATCGTGAGTTCCGCCTTTGGCAGCCTCGCCAGCACCGTTCTCGCCGGCAATGCCCGCACGCTCGAAGATCTCGTCAAGGACATGCTGCGGCCGATGCTGAAGAGCTGGCTCGACACCAACCTGCCGCCGCTCGTCGAACGGCTGGTACGGGACGAGATCGAGCGGGTTTCGCGCGGCCGCTGAGTCGGCGCAGCCGAACGTCGTTTCGGGGGGATCGCGGTCGCCCTTCCCGAACGCAGTCCAGCTCCCTAAATGCAGGATCTGACGCAGGCGGTGCTTGGCTTCCGCCGCAGCGCGGTTGACTCACCCTCGGCCATCCGATTTACACCAGTTCAAATTCCTCATCCGGAAACGGTCATGCTCGACAAGAACTATGACGCGGCCGCGGTCGAGCCGCGCATCTATGAGACTTGGGAAGGCCAGGGTGCCTTCAAGGCCGGCGCGGGCGCGAAGCCCGGCGCCAAGCCCTTCTCCATCGTGATCCCGCCGCCGAACGTCACCGGCTCGCTGCATATGGGCCACGCGCTCAACAACACGCTGCAGGACGTTCTCGTCCGCTTCGAGCGGATGCGCGGCAAGGACGTGCTCTGGCAGGTCGGCCTCGACCATGCCGGCATTGCGACGCAGATGGTCGTCGAACGTCAGATGGCCGAGCGGCAGGAGCCGAACCGGCGCGATATCGGCCGCGACGCCTTCGTCGAGAAGGTCTGGAAGTGGAAGGCCGAATCCGGCGGCACGATCATCGGGCAGTTGAAGCGCCTCGGCGCCTCGGCCGACTGGTCGCGTGAGCGATTCACCATGGACGAGGGCCTTTCGAAGGCCGTTCTCAAGGTGTTCGTCGAGCTCTATCGCGGCGGCCTGATCTACAAGGACAAGCGCCTCGTCAACTGGGACCCGAAGCTGGAGACGGCGATCTCCGACCTCGAGGTCATCCAGGTCGAGACCAAGGGCAAGCTCTATCACTTCCGCTATCCGATCGAGGGCAAGACCTTCGATCCGGACGATGCGACCACCTACATTACCGTTGCGACCACGCGTCCGGAGACGATGCTGGGCGATACGGCGGTTGCCGTGCATCCGGAAGACGAGCGTTACCAGGCCTTCGTTGCGGCCGGAGCGCATGCGATCCTGCCGCTCGTCGGCCGGCGTATTCCGATCGTCGCCGACGAATATTCCGATCCCGAGAAGGGCTCGGGCGCAGTCAAGATCACGCCGGCGCACGACTTCAACGATTTCGAGGTCGGCAAGCGGCACAACCTGCCGATGATCTCGGTGCTCGACCGCCAGGCGAACATTATCATCGCCGGCAATGCCGATTTCCTCGCCGATCTGCCGAAGACGGCGGCGCTTTCCGACACCATCGCGGCGCTCGACGGCCTCGACCGCTTCGCGGCGCGCAACGCCGTCGTCGCGATGCTGGAAGAGCAGGGCTATCTCGCCGAGATCGAGGACCACGGCCACACCGTGCCGCATGGCGACCGTGGCGGCGTGCCGATCGAACCGTTCCTGACCGAGCAGTGGTATGTCGACGCGCATACGCTGGCGCAGCCGGCGATCGCCTCGGTTCGCGAGGGCCGCACCGACTTCGTGCCCAAGAACTGGGAAAAGACCTACTTCGAGTGGATGGAAAACATCCAGCCCTGGTGCATCTCGCGCCAGCTTTGGTGGGGCCATCAGATCCCGGCCTGGTACGGCCCGGACGGCAAGGTCTTCGTCGCCTATGACGAGGCCGAGGCGGCGTCGCTCGCAACCGCGCATTATGGCTCGACAGTTGCGTTGACGCGCGACGAGGACGTGCTCGACACCTGGTTCTCGTCGGCGCTGTGGCCTTTCTCGACGCTCGGCTGGCCGGACGAAACCAACGAACTCGCCCGCTATTATCCGACCAGCGTGCTGATCACCGGTTTCGACATCATCTTCTTCTGGGTCGCCCGGATGATGATGATGGGCCTGCACTTCATGAAGGACGAGAACGGCACGCCGGTCGAGCCCTTCAAGGACGTCTACATCCACGCCCTCGTCCGCGACGAGAAGGGCGCCAAGATGTCGAAGTCGAAGGGCAACGTCATCGATCCGCTGACGCTGATCGACGAATACGGCGCCGACGCGCTCCGCTTCACGCTGACCGCCATGGCGGCGCAGGGGCGCGATATCAAGCTGGCGACCTCGCGCGTCGAGGGCTATCGCAACTTCGCGACCAAGCTCTGGAACGCTTCGCGCTTCGCCGAGATGAACGGCGCGACGCGCGTTGCCGGCTTCGAGCCCTCGACGGCCAAGGAGCGGCTGAACCGCTGGATCGCCACCGAGACGACGCGCACCGCGCGCGCCGTCACCGAGGCGCTCGAGGCCTATCGCTTCAACGACGCCGCCAACGCGCTCTACCGCTTCGTCTGGAACTCGTTCTGCGACTGGTATCTCGAGCTGGTCAAGCCGGTGCTGAACGGCGAGGACGAGGCCGCCAAGGCCGAGACCCGCGCCACGATCGGCTGGACGCTCGACCGCATCGTCACGCTGTTGCACCCGTTCATGCCCTTCATCACTGAAGAGCTCTGGGACCGCACGGCGGACGAGGGATCCAGCCGCGACCAGCTCCTGGTCCTGACCGAATGGCCGTCGCTCGATTTCGAGGACGAGGCGGCCGCGGCCGAGATCAACTGGCTCGTCGACCTCATCTCGTCGGTCCGCTCGGTCCGCTCCGAGATCAACGTGCCGCCGGGCGCCATGGTGCCGCTGATCATCGTCGGGGCCTCGGCCGAGACGTCGACCCGTCTCGCCACGCATGACGCGCTGATCAAGCGTCTCGCCCGCGCGTCGGAGATCACCGCCGCCGACGCGGCGCCGAAGGGCGCCGTGCAGACCGTGCTTGGCGAAGCGACGATCGCGCTGCCGCTCGCCGGCGTCATCGATCTCGATGCCGAACGCGGCCGCCTCGGCAAGGAGCTCGACAAGGCCGCCAAGGAGATCGCCAAGATCGAGGCAAAGCTCGGCAACGAGAACTTCGTTTCGCGCGCGCCGGAAGAGGTGATCGAGGAGCAGCGCGAGCGACTCGCCGAGGCGCAGGAGCTGACGGCGAAGATCAAGGCCGCCCTGGAGCGCCTGAAGGACTGATCCGTTCCGCCGAACCGAACTGAAAAGGCCCCGCTCGTCCGCGAGCGGGGCCTTTTCTTTACGAGGATCGCCCCCGCCGAAAAAAGAAGCCCGCGACGATGTCGCGGGCTTCCTTGTATTCAACTATGTCGGGCCGGCTCAGCCTTCGGCGCGGTCGCGCTTCTTGCCGCCGGCCTTGAAGCCGCCCTTGAAACCGGGCTTGCCACCCGGCTTGAAGCCGCCGCGCGGCTTGCCGGGGCCGTCGCCACGGGGCGGACGCTTGCCGCCGCCGCCCGCCGGGGCGCCATCGGCCGGCTCGATGCGGATCTCTTCCTCGCCGCCACGACGCAGCGCGACAGTGAATCTCTCAGCCGCCTCGGCGACGATCTCGAAGCGCGTGTCGCGCTCGAAGATCTTGATCGCGCCGATCTCGTTCTTGGTGACGTGGCCACGACGGCAGATCAGCGGCAGCAGCCACTTGGGATCGGCGTTCTTCTGGTGGCCGACGCTCATGCGGAACCAGACCATGTCCTGCTGCGGGCGCTCGGGCCGGCCGCCCTGGCTGCCGGGGCCGCCTTCGGGCCAGCCGCCGTCGCGCTCGCGCGGCGGGCGCGGACCACGCTCGCGCGGTGCGTCGCCATAGCGTTCCTCCCGCTCGTGCCGGCGCGGCTTGCCTTCCCGGCCTTCGCGCGGCGGACGACGCTCCTGCTGCGGGCCGGGATCGAACAGATCTTCCGGTGCCGCCAGGCGGGCGCGGTGCATGCGGATGAGCGCGCCGGCGATCTCCTCGGCCGAGCGCTGGCCGACCAGCTCGCGCACCAGAACCGCATCCTCCTCGGACGGTGGCTCGACGCGCAGCACGCTTTCGAGCAGCCGCTCGTGGTCCTTGGCGCGGATCTCGTCGGCCGAAGGCGCGGCGGTCCAGTAGGCGTCGACGCCGGCGGCGTTGATCAGGCGGAGCGCCTTGGAGCGATTCGTGTAGGGCACGAGCATCGCCGAGACGCCCTTGCGGCCGGCGCGGCCAGTGCGGCCCGAACGATGCAGCAGCACGGCGGGGCCGGTCGGCAACTCGGCGTGAATGACCAGGCCGAGATCGGGCAGGTCGAGGCCGCGGGCGGCGACGTCGGTCGCGACGCAGACGCGTGCCCGGCCGTCGCGCAGCGCCTGCAGCGCATGCATGCGCTCGGTCTGGCTCAGCTCACCCGAAAGGGCGACAACCTGGAAGCCGCGCTCCTGCAGGCCGGCATGAACGCGCTTCACCGATTCGCGCGTCGAGCAGAAGACGAGGGCGGCGGGCTGGTCGTAGAAGCGCAGCACGTTGACGACGGCGAGGTCGATTTCGTTCGGAGCGACGCGGAAGGCGCGATATTCGATGTCGCCATGCGGCTGGCTCTGGTCGATCGTGTCGATGCGCATGGCGTCGCGCTGATACTGGCGGGCCAGGCGCACGATCTCGCGCGGCAGGGTCGCCGAGAAGAGCAGCGTGCGGCGCTCCTGCGGCGCGGCGTCGAGGATGAGCTCGAGATCCTCGCGGAAGCCGAGATCGAGCATCTCGTCCGCCTCGTCGAGCACGACGACCTTGAGCTTGGAGATGTCGAGGCGGCCGCGTTCCAGATGGTCGCGCAGGCGGCCGGGGGTGCCGACAACGATATGCGCGCCCATGTCCAGCGCGCGTGCTTCGCGACGAACATCCATGCCGCCGACGCAGGAGGCGATCTTCACGCCCGTCTCGCCATAGAGCCAGGCGAGTTCGCGCTGCACCTGAAGCGCGAGTTCACGCGTCGGGGCGATGACGAGCGCCAGCGGCTCGTTCGCCGCGCCGAAGCGCTCTTCCGTGCCGAGCAGAGTGGTTGCGAAGGCAAGGCCATAAGCGACTGTCTTGCCCGAGCCGGTCTGGGCCGAGACGAGCAGGTCGCTCTCGCCGACCTGCGGCTCGACGACGGCCGCCTGGACCGGGGTGAGGGACTGATAGCCTTTTTCCGCGATGGCGCGGGCGAGGGCCGGATTCTGGACGAGCGAAACCATAAGGAACGGAAGCCTGAAATTGGAGAAGCATTCCGGGCCGCGACCGGTTGGATCGCGAGCGGTGAAGGGTCATGCGGAATGCGAGTTGGCCCTCCCATACTCTGAGTGGGGCCAATAGCCAAGGATTCTCTATGGCAGGGACGGTTCTAGGAGGGGTCGCTTCAACGCATGGCTGCGATAGGGAAGGGCGTTTCGGCGTGGGATCCGCCGGAAGAAAGCGGTGCGTATCCCGCCTCGACCTCTTTTTCCTCCCGTCGCAGACGCGGCGACCATGGGCGGAAACCCGGCGTTAATCGTCTTGCGCCATGCTTTATTCATCATGTTGCACCGCGTTCAGATCCTCGCATGACGACCAAACAGCGCAAGCATTCGAAGCTCCGGCGACTCATTCTGCCGCTCGGCTCGCTCGCCGTGATGGGCTACTTCGCCTATCATTCCTTCAACGGCGATTACGGCATCTGGTCACGCGAGCGCATGGAGCGCGAAGCCATTGGCCTCGAAAAGGAATTGGCGGAAATGAAGGCGGAGCGGCTGTCGCTGGCGGCGCGCGCGCAGCTCCTCCGGCCGGAGAGCCTTGATCCCGACATGATCGACGAGAGGGCCCGTGCCAAGCTCAATGTCGTCCAGGCGGACGAATTGGTGATCGGGATTGCTGCATCGCAATAGACCCCGCAGCATTGAAGCGGTGGCTAAATATGCGATGAACCAAATTTCAGTTCATTAGGATTTTGGTAGTCAAGTCATGTAGTTGGCGCATGGCTCCGATGCTTGGCGTGCATCTTGGAATGCCAATCGGCTTCGGCTAACGTCCCGCATCAGTTTGGGACACGCCCCGGAGAACAAGGCATGGCCGTAGCCAAAGCGAAAGTCGGCAGCAAATCTGCGCCGGCCGCCGGACGGAAGACTGCAGCGGTAAAGTCGGCGAAGCCGGCGCCTGCAGATAATTTCTCCAAGGAGCAGGAACTTTTCGCCTACCGCGAAATGCTCCTTATCCGCCGCTTCGAGGAAAAGGCCGGCCAGATGTATGGCATGGGCCTCATCGGCGGCTTCTGTCACCTCTATATCGGCCAGGAAGCTGTCGTCGTCGGCATGCAGATGGCGATTCGGACGGGTGAAGATCAGACCATCACCGGATATCGCGATCACGGCCACATGCTCGTCGCGGGCATGGACGCGAATGGCGTGATGGCGGAGCTGACCGGCCGGCGCGGCGGATATTCGCGCGGCAAGGGCGGCTCGATGCACATGTTCTCGATTGAGAAGCAGTTCTTCGGCGGCCACGGCATCGTCGGCGGCCAGGTATCGCTCGGCACCGGCCTCGCCTTCGCCAACCGCTACCGCAAGAACGACAATGTCTGCCTGACCTATTTCGGCGACGGCGCCGCGAACCAGGGCCAGGTCTACGAGAGCTTCAACATGGCGCAGCTCTGGAAGCTGCCCGTCGTCTACATCATCGAGAACAACCGCTACGCCATGGGCACGTCCGTGTCGCGCTCCTCTGCGCAGACCGACTTCTCCCGTCGCGGTCTCTCCTTCGGCATCCCTGGCGAGAAGGTGGACGGCATGGACGTCCGCGCCGTCAAGGCCGCCGGCGACAAGGCCGTCGCCTGGTGCCGCGCCGGCAAGGGCCCCTATATCCTCGAGATGGAAACCTACCGCTATCGCGGCCACTCCATGTCCGACCCGGCCAAGTACCGGTCGAAGGACGAAGTCCAGAAGATGCGCAACGAGCACGATCCGATCGAGCAGGTGCGTTCGCGCCTGCTGGAGAAGGGCTGGGCGACCGAGGACGAGCTGAAGAAGCTCGACGCCGAGGTGCGCGACATCGTCAACAACGCGGCGGAATTCGCCCAGAACGATCCGGAGCCGGATGCATCCGAGCTCTGGACGGACATCGTGAAGTAAGGTCGGGAGACAGCCATGCCCATCGATATTCTGATGCCGGCCCTCTCGCCGACCATGGAGGAGGGTACGCTCTCCAAATGGCTCAAGAAGGAAGGCGACAAGGTCAAGTCCGGTGATGTGATCGCCGAGATCGAGACCGACAAGGCGACGATGGAAGTCGAAGCCATCGACGAAGGCACGATCGCCAAGCTTCTGGTGCCGGAAGGCACCGAGAACGTGAAGGTGAACACGCCGATCGCCGTGATCGCCGCCGACGGCGAGGACGTTTCGGCCGCCGCCAGCGCCCAGCCGGCGCCGCAGCCTGTCGCTGCGCCTGCCGCCGAGGCTCCCGCTGCGGCTCCGGCCGCCGCGCCTGCGCCTGTCGCCGCCGCGCCGATCGCTGTCCAGGTCGCAGCCGACCCGGCCATCCCCGCCGGCACCACCTTCGTCTCGACCACGGTCCGCGAAGCGCTGCGCGACGCGATGGCTGAGGAAATGCGCCGCGACGCCGACGTCTTCGTCATGGGCGAGGAAGTCGCCGAGTACCAGGGCGCCTACAAGATCACGCAGGGCCTGTTGCAAGAATTCGGCGACGATCGCGTCATCGACACCCCCATCACCGAGCACGGCTTCGCCGGCCTCGCGACGGGTGCGGCGCTCGCCGGCCTGAAGCCGATCGTCGAGTTCATGACGTTCAACTTCGCCATGCAGGCGATCGACCAGATCATCAACTCGGCCGCCAAGACGCTCTACATGTCGGGCGGCCAGCTCGGCGCGCAGATGGTGTTCCGTGGCCCGAACGGCGCCGCGGCCCGCGTCGCGGCCCAGCACAGCCAGGATTATTCGTCCTGGTACAGCCACATCCCGGGCCTCAAGGTCATCGTCCCCTACACGGCGGCCGACGCCAAGGGCTTGCTCAAGGCGGCGATCCGCGATCCGAACCCGGTGATCTTCCTCGAGAACGAGATCCTCTACGGTCACTCGTTCGACGTGCCGCAGCTGGATGACTTCGTCCTGCCGATCGGCAAGGCGCGCATCCACAAGACAGGCAAGGACGTGACGATCGTCTCGTTCGGTATCGGCATGACCTATGCGACCAAGGCCGTGGCCGAGCTCGCCGAGCAGGGCATCGACGCCGAGCTGATCGACCTCAGGACGCTCCGTCCGCTCGACATCGACACGGTCATCGAGTCGGTCAAGAAGACCGGCCGCTGCGTGACGGTGGAAGAGGGCTGGCCGCAGAACTCGATTGGTTCGCACATCGCGTCCGAGCTGATGGAAAAGGCGTTCGATTTCCTCGACGCGCCGGTTCTCAAGGTCACCGGCAAGGACGTTCCGATGCCCTACGCCGCGAACCTCGAGAAGCTCGCGCTGCCGAACGTCGGCGAAGTGATCGCGGCCGTCAAAGCCGTAACGTACCGGTAGCGTCATGGCCGGTCACAAACGCGAGCTGGAAATCCCGCCCGGCGCCCTGGAATCGGAAGATGCGGCGGAGGTGTTCCGCGCCTGGATCGTCGACAAGGGGCTGGATGTCAGCTTCCGCACGGCCTTTGACAGCCCGTCTACTTGGGGCATCCTGCTGGTCGACATAGCTCGTCACGTCGCGCACGGCTTTGCCAGGGACGGCGTCTGCTCGGAAGAGCAGGCGCTGGAACAGATCAAGGCCATGTTCGACGCGGAATGGGACCGTCCGACCGATCTGGGCACGACAGACACACGCCAATAGGTGCTTTATGCCGATCAATATTCTGATGCCCGCGCTTTCGCCGACCATGGAAGAGGGCAACCTCGCCAAGTGGAACGTGAAGGTTGGCGACAAGGTCAAGTCGGGCGACGTCATCGCCGAGATCGAGACCGACAAGGCGACGATGGAAGTGGAATCCATCGATGAAGGCACCGTTGGCCAGCTTCTCGTGCCGGAAGGCGCGCAGGGCGTGAAGGTCAATGCGCTGATCGCCGTGCTGCTCGCCGATGGCGAGGATGCGAGCGCCATCGGCGCCGCGCCTGCCGCCGCTCCGGCGCCCGCGGCTGCTCCGGCCGCTGCCGCGGTTCCGGCTGCTGCGCCTGCGGTCGCTCCGGCTCCCGCCGCTGCGCCGGCGCCTGCTGCCGCACCGGCCCCGGCGGCTGTTCCTGCCGCCGCTTCGGGCGAGCGCGTGTTCGCCTCGCCGTTGGCGCGCCGCATCGCCAAGGAGGCCGGTATCGATATCGCCAAGGTTGCCGGCACCGGTCCGCATGGCCGTGTCGTCCAGGCCGACGTCGAGGCAGCCAAGAAGGGCGGCGCCGCCAAGGCTGCGCCGGCTTCTACGGCCGTAGCTCCGGCGGCTGCCGCCCCGTCGGCTCCCGCTCACGCCGGACCGACCGACGCGCAGACGCTCAAGCTCTTCGCCGAAGGCTCCTACGATCTCGTGCCGCATGACAACATGCGCAAGACGATCGCCCGCCGCCTGACGGAATCGAAGCAGAACGTCCCGCACTTCTACGTCACCGTCGATTGCGACCTCGACGCGCTGCTGGCGCTGCGCGAGCAGATCAACGGTGCCGCGCCGAAGGATGCCGACGGCAAGCCCGGCTACAAGGTCTCCGTCAACGACATGGTCATCAAGGCCATGGCGCTGGCGCTGAAGAAGGTTCCGGGCGCCAACGCCTCCTGGACCGATGGCGGCATGCTCGTCCACAAGGTCGTCGATGTCGGCGTCGCCGTCTCGATCCCCGGTGGCCTGATCACGCCGGTCGTGCGCAACGCCGACCAGAAGTCGCTGTCCACCATCTCGAACGAGATGAAGGATCTGGCGAAGCGGGCGCGCGATCGCAAGCTGAAGCCCGAAGAATACCAGGGCGGCACCACCTCGGTCTCCAACCTCGGCATGTTCGGCGTCAAGGATTTCGCGGCGATCATCAACCCGCCGCACGCGACGATCCTGGCGGTCGGCGCGGGCATCCAGCAGCCGGTCGTGCGCAATGGCGAGATCAAGGTCGCGACCGTCATGTCGGTCACGCTCTCGACCGACCACCGCGTCGTCGACGGTGCGCTCGGGGCCGAGCTTCTGCAGGCCTTCAAGGGCTACATCGAGAAGCCCATGGCGATGCTGGTCTAGCCAACACCGTCGTTCCGGCTCCCTTCTCCAGGCGGGAAGGGGGCCGCAAGACCTTCAACGCGCAGCGAGACGAACATGGCCTACGACGTCATCATCATCGGATCCGGCCCGGGCGGCTATGTCGCCGCCATCCGCGCAGCCCAGCTCGGCCTCAAGACGGCCGTTGTCGAGAAGAGCCATCTGGGCGGCATCTGCCTGAACTGGGGCTGCATCCCGACCAAGGCGCTGCTGCGCTCGGCCGAGGTCTACCACTATTTCGAGCATGCCTCCGACTACGGCCTCTCGGCCGACAAGGTCGGCTACGACATGGCCGCCATCACCAAGCGTTCGCGCGGCGTCGCCGGCCAGCTGAACCAGGGCGTCACCGGCCTGCTGAAGAAGAACAAGGTCGACGTCATCTGGGGTACGGCCGAAATCACGGCTCCGGGCAAGATCAGCGTCAAGGCGGCCGAGAACCCGCCGAAGAACGCGCTCGGCGGCGGCGACTACGAGGCCAAGAACATCATCGTCGCGACGGGCGCCCGTCCGCGCGCGTTGCCCGGCATCGAGCCCGACAAGAAGCAGATCTGGACCTATTTCGAGGCCATGGTGCCCGACAGCCTGCCGAAGTCGCTGCTGGTCATGGGCTCCGGCGCGATCGGCATCGAGTTCGCCTCGTTCTATCGCACCATGGGCTCCGACGTGACCGTGGTCGAGGTGCTGCCGCAGATCCTGCCCGTCGAGGACGAGGAAATCGCGGCGCATGCCCGCAAGCGCTTCGAGAAGCAGGGCATCAAGATCCTGACCGGCGCCAAGGTGACCAAGGTTACCAAGACGGCCAATTCCGTTACCGCCACGATCGAGACGGCGGACGGCAAGACGCAGGACATCACCACCGAAAAGATGATCTCGGCAGTCGGCGTCGTCGGCAACATCGAGGGCCTCGGCCTCGAGAAGCTCGGCGTCAAGACGGACCGCGGCTGCGTCGTCATCGACGGCATCGGCAAGACCAATGTCCCCGGCATCTGGGCGATCGGCGACGTCGCCGGCCCGCCGATGCTGGCGCACAAGGCGGAGCACGAGGGCGTCATCGCCGTCGAGGCCATCGCCGGCCTGCATCCGCACCTGATGGACAAGGCCAAGATCCCGGGCTGCACCTACTGCAACCCGCAGATCGCGTCGGTCGGCTTGACCGAGAAGAAGGCGAAGGAAGCCGGCTACGACGTGCGCGTCGGCAAGTTCCCCTTCATCGGCAATGGCAAGGCGATCGCGCTCGGCGAGCCCGAGGGCCTGGTCAAGACCGTCTTCGACAAGAAGACCGGCCAGTTGCTCGGCGCCCATCTCGTCGGCGCGGAAGTGACCGAGCTGATCCAGGGCTTCGTCATCGCCATGAACCTCGAAACCACCGAGGAAGAGCTGATCAACGCCGTGTTCCCGCATCCGACCCTGTCGGAGACGATGCACGAGAGCGTGCTGGCGGCGTATGGCCGGGCGATCCACATCTAGGCACGCGGCGCGATGGACCCTCAAATGAAGGCGATCCTGATCTGGGTCGCCATCGGCCTGATCGCCGGCTGGCTCGCCAGCATCGTCGTCGGAGGCGGCGGCTTCATCCGCAACATCATCACGGGGCTGATCGGCGCCGTGGTGGGCGGGTTCCTCGTCCGCTACTTCAACATCCCGGTCGATCTCGGCAACGAGTTCGTCAACCAGATCGTGATCGCGGCGGTTGGCGCGGTCATCGTCGTCGGAATCGCCAAACTGATTGCATGACGGCCATGCGCGACACAAAGCTGGTGTTGCGCATGGACTTCCACCATATGTTCTGAAACAGGAACGGCCAGGGCTCAACATGAACGGTGTCGGCATCTTTGCGACGATCTTGATCGGCATTCTCGCCGGCTGGATCGCGTCCCGTGTCATGGAGCGCCGCCAAGGCCTGATCATCAACCTGATCGTCGGTCTCGTCGGCGCCTGGATCGGCGCCGCGCTGGCCGGGGCCTTCAACATCCATTTTGCTGGCTTCGTCGGCAGCCTCGTCGTCTCGACGGTTGGCGCGATCGTTCTCCTGTTCCTGCTCAGCCTCCTACGCCGCGCGTAAGGGAAGATCGGAGTTTCCATGGTCGTCGTTCTGGATACCCGTCCCGGCAAGGACCTTCGCCCTCGCCACCCGGAAAAGGCCAACCGGCCGGAAACGCCGCTGCTGCGCAAGCCCGAATGGATCCGTGTTCGCGCGCCGGGGTCGCCCGTTTATCGCGAGACCCAGGATATCGTGAAGAAGAACGGCCTCGTGACGGTCTGCGAGGAGGCCGGCTGCCCGAATATCGGTGAGTGCTGGTCGAAGAAGCACGCCACCTTCATGATCATGGGCGACACCTGTACGCGCGCCTGTGCCTTCTGCAACGTCCGCACCGGCATGCCCGAGGCGCTCGATCGCGCCGAACCGGAGAAGGTCGCCGAGGCGGTCGCCAAGCTCGGCCTTCAGCATGTCGTCATCACCTCGGTGGATCGCGACGATCTCGCCGATGGCGGCGCGCAGCATTTCGCCGACGTGATCTATGCCATTCGCCGCGCCGCGCCCGGCACGACGATCGAGATCCTGACGCCCGACTTCCTCCGCAAGCCCGGCGCGCTGGAAGTCGTCGTCGAGGCCCGTCCGGATGTCTTCAACCACAATCTCGAGACCGTGCCGTCGAAGTACCTGAAGGTTCGGCCCGGCGCCCGGTATTTCCACTCGCTCCGCCTGCTGCAGCGGGTGAAGGAACTCGATCCCAACATGTTCACCAAGTCCGGCATCATGGTCGGCCTCGGCGAGGAGCGGAACGAGATCCTGCAGCTGATGGACGATCTGCGCGTCGCCGAGGTCGATTTCATGACCATCGGCCAGTATCTGCAGCCGAGCCGCAAGCATCACCCGGTCATCCGCTTCGTCACGCCGGAGGAGTTCAAGTCCTTCGAGACGATCGCCTATGCCAAGGGCTTCCTGATGGTTTCGTCGAGCCCGCTGACGCGGTCCTCGCATCATGCTGGCGAGGATTTCGATCGTCTGCGTGCGGCCCGTCGGGCGCAGCACCAGGGCTGAGGTCGACGATGCCGAGCTTTGCGACCGAACGACGTGTCGGTCACTCCGCAGAGGAGATGTTCGCGCTCGTCGCGGATGTCGAGAAGTATCCGCAGTTCGTTCCGCTCTGCGAGCGGCTCGTCATCCGCGGCCGCAAGCCGGATGGCGCCCGCGAGGTGCTGATCGCCGACATGACGGTCGCCTACAAGATCGTCCGCGAGACCTTCACCACCAAGGTGGTGCTCGACCGCGATGCCGGCACGATCCGGGCCGAATATCTCGACGGTCCGTTCAAGCATCTCGACAATCTGTGGACCTTCGCCGCGCTCGACGGCGGCCACAGCAACATCAGCTTCACGATCGACTACGAGTTTCGTTCGCGCACGCTTTCGGCACTGATGGGCACCGTCTTCGACAAGGCGTTCCGCAAGTTCGCCGACGCCTTCGAAAAGCGCGCCGACGCGATCTACGGGGCGGCAGTGCTGCCTTCTGCCTAGAGCGTTTTCGAGCGAAGTGGATAGCGGTTCGCGTGAAGACAACGCGACCCGACAAAGAGCTAGAGTCATTCCGTTTTTCCATGAAACACGGAATGACCCAGCGGCCCGATGGACCGGCCTCGGGCAGGTGCAAAGCTTTTGCGCGAGCTTACGTTCACGTCATTGACTTGCCCGGATTTGTCCCAGACAAATTCAGCCGTGCTCGTCCTCCGGTCCGAAGCCAAATGAATCAGTCATCCCCCGGTCGTTTTGTCTCGGTGCTTGTCGCCGGAATCGTGTGTGGGTTTCTGGCGGTCGTCGTGACGATCGGCCATGGCAGCCTGCTGTTCTCAGGTGAGCTGCAGGGCTTGATGCCGATAGCCCTCGGGCTGGCGCTCTTCTCGACGACGGTGATGACGATCTTCGCCGTGCTGGGCGGTTCGAAGAGCGACATCATCCCGATCGCCCAGGAGATTCCCATCGTCGCCATGGTCTCGATCGTCTCGGCGGTTGCCGCGGCGATCGATCCCACCGTCTCGGGCGAGGCAAGGGCGGCGACGATCTTCGCGGCCGTGGCGGTGACCACGATGGCGACGGCGCTCGTGACGCTCATCCTGGGCTATTGCCGGCTTGGCGGCCTGATCCGCTTTGCGCCCTATCCGGTCATCGCCGGGTTTCTCACCGGTACCGGCTGGCTGATCCTGCTCGGCGGCATCAGCGTCACCACCAATCAGACGCCTTCCTTTTCGCTGCTGCCGCAACTTCTGCAACCGCCGCTGCTGCTGCAGTTCGGGCTGATGATCGCGCTCGTCGTCGTGCTGTTCGCGACCGAACGGTTGTTCAAGAACGTCTTCGCCGTGCCGGCCGTGCTGCTCGCGGTGCTCGTCATCTTCAATCTCGTCGTCTTGGCGCGCGGCGAGGGCTACGAGCCGTTCCGGGCGGCCGGCTGGCTGATCCGAATGCCGGAGGCCGGAAAGTTCTGGCCACCGGTCCGGCTCTCCGCTCTGGCTTCGGTCGATTGGTACGCCGTCCTCCACGGCATGATCACGCTGCCGATCATGATCGTCATCACCATCGTTGCTCTCCTGATGAATACGACCGGGATTGAACTCCATGCCGACCGCGACATGGATCTCAATCAGGAGATGCGCTCCAACGGTCTGATGAATCTTCTTGTCGGCCTCGGCGGCGGCTTGCCCGGTTATTCCTCGGTCTCGCTGACCTTGATCATCCACCAGCTCAACGCGGTCAGCCGCTGGGTCGGCGTCATCGTCGTGGTGATGATGCTTTCGGCGCTGTGGTTCGGTAGCGTCCTCATAGCCGCCGTGCCGGCGCTGCTGCTCGGCGCTGTGCTGGTCTGGGTCGGCGGGTCTCTCATGTATGACTGGCTCGTGCGCGCCCGGCGGCGGCTCGACCCGTTCGAATATGCCGTGATCCTCCTGATCGCGCTCGTCATCGTGCTGGTCAGCTTTCCCGTCGGCATCCTGGTCGGCCTGATCGCGGCGATCTTCCTGTTCGCCTTCCAGTATGGCCGGGTCGATATCGTCCGCCACGAGCTGACGGGCGCCGACTGGCACACGAGCGGCCAGGTATCCGGCGAGCGGCAGCAATTGCTGCGCCAGCATGGCGCGGGCATCGTGATTGTCCGCCTGCAGGGCTTCCTGTTCTTCGGCACGGCCGATCGGTTGCGCAAACGGGTCCAGGACCGGATGGAGGACGGCGGCCGTTTCCTCCTTATCGACTTCCACCGCGTTTCCGGCATGGATTCCTCGGCCGTCCAGAGCTTCATCCGCCTGAGCCAGGTGGCCTCGAAGCGCGAGTTCACCGTCATCCTGACCGGCCTTTCGGAACGGCTGCGACAAGCGTTGATCCGCAACGGCCTCGCCATCGGGGCAGGCAGCTCCGTTCGAATCGAGCCAGATCTGGAAAGAGGGCTGCGCTGGAGCGAGGACGCCTTGCTGTCGGAGCTGGGAGCCGTTTTGGTCCCCGCCGAAGGCTGGACACTCCACAGTCTGCTGCGCGCCTTCCTAAAACGGGATACGCTCGCGACGACGATCGGCGCCTATTGCCAGAAGCTCGACATTGCGGAGGGGGATCCGCTGATCGTGCAGGGCGGGGCGTCGAGCGACATCTTCTTCATCGAATCCGGCACCGCCACGGTCGAAATGGCCGGCGATGGTGGCATCTCGGTCTCGCTGGCGACGATCGGTCCGGGGGACGCTGTGGGCGAGATCTCTTTTTATCTGCACGAGCCGCGCACGGCGTCGATCGTGGCGCGAAATGCCCTCGTCGCTTGGCGCTTCTCCCGCGAGGATCTCGAGCGTCTGGCGTCCGATCTTCCCGAGGCCGCGGTCGGCTTCCACACGGCCATGGCGGCGCTGTTGTCGCGCCGGCTCGCCGTCACCAACCGCCTGGTCGGCTTCCTCGCGGACTAACCCGCCTCAAGTCAGCACATAGCCGACCGGCTTGACCGGTGCCGGCAGCTCGGTCTCGCCCTGCATCTCCTTAAGCGTCGTCTCGATCATGGTCGCCATGCCGTCGAGGGCGAGATCGTTGGCATCCGTGCCGAAGGGCTCCTCCAGCTGGTCGCTGAGCGCTTCCAGCGCGTAGAACGTATAAGCGAGGAACGCGACGATCAGCGGCGTCAGCACGCCGATCGAATCGACCAGGCCGAAGGGCAGCAGGAAGCAGTAGAGATAGATCGTGCGGTGCAGGATCACCGAATAGGTGAAGGGCAGCGGCGTGCCGGCGAGACGTTCGCAGGCGCCGAGCACGTCCGACAGCGCATCGAGATGCCGCTCCATAGCCGCGACGAGGATCGGATCGATCTTTCCCGAGCGGCGGAGGTCGGCGATCTCTCTGCCGATGTGGAGCAGGATGAGGGCCGGGCGGAATTGGGCCCGCGCCAGCTCGCCATCGACGAAATCTGCCGGCAGGAAGGCGCGCAGTTCCGGCAGCGGATCGGTGCGGCGCAGCTGATGGCGCAGCGCGTGGGTGAAGGCGATCGTCGCGCGGATGATGGCGCGCGCCGCCTCGGGGTCGTCCTGCAGCGTCATCGCCTGGCGGGCGAGCGAGCGGGCATGGATAAGCAGCGCGCCCCATTGTTTGCGCGCTTCCCAGAAACGGTCGTAGCTGGCGCTATTGCGGAAGCCGAGGAAGATCGCGATGGCGATGCCGATCAGCGAGAACGGCACGAAGGTCAGCGTCACCTTGAACGAGAACAACTGGCCGTGCAGCAGCGTCACCAGCGTGGCGAATGCGGCGGTCAGAAGAAGCTGCGGTAGGATCACCGGCAGCACCGACCCGCGCCACACCAGCATCATGCCGAACCAGTTCGGGCGCTCGCGGACGATCATCGGTTCAGGCCTCTTGGGCTGCCGTTTCGCGCAGCAGCTTCAAAGCCTCGACGACGGTCGCGAAGCGCACGCCGGAACGGTCGCGGTCGGCGAAGACACGCACTGCATGACGCGCCGGAGCGCCGCGCAGCATGACGCCGAAATGGACGAGGCCGACCGGCTTCTCGGCCGAGCCGCCGGTGGGGCCGGCAATGCCGGTGACGGCGACGGCAAGGTCTGCGCCGGACTTCGCCAGCGCGCCGGCCGCCATGGCGAGCGCGACTTCCTGGCTGACGGCGCCGACACGCTCGATCAGTTCCTTCGGCACGCCGAGCATCTCGGCCTTCGCCGCGTTGGAATAGGTGACGAAGCCTCGATCGACGACGGCGGAGGAGCCGGAGATCTCGGTCAGTGCGCCGGCGATCAGGCCGCCGGTGCAGGATTCGGCCGTGGCGATCTTCAGGCCGCGGGCGATGCAAAGCTCGATCAGCGCCTGGGCATCGCCCTGCAGGGGCGTAAGGTCGGTCATGCGTCTTCCTCCGTGAAGGGCAGGCGGATCGTGGCGGTCGCGATCGCGGCGATGCCTTCGCCGCGGCCGACAAAGCCCATCTTCTCGTTCGTCGTCGCCTTCACGCCGACACGGCCGGCGCCGATCCCGGCGATTTCGGCGATCCGCGCCCGCATGGCGTCGCGATGCGGTCCGATCCGGGGTTCCTCGGCAATGATGGCGAGGTCGAGATTGACGATGACGCCGCCGCGGGCGCGCACCCGCTCGGCCGCGAAGGCGAGGAACCGATCCGAGGAGGCACCGCGCCATTGCGGGTCGGATGGCGGGAAATGATCGCCGATGTCGCCGTCGGCGATCGCGCCAAGAACCGCATCCGTCAGCGCATGCAGGGCGACATCGGCGTCGGAATGGCCGGAGAGCTTGCGATCGTGCGGGATCTCGACGCCACCGAGCCAGACGCTCGAACCCTCGGTGAAGGAATGGACGTCGTAGCCGGTGCCGACGCGGGTTTCGCCGGCCCGCAATTGCTCTTCCATGCGTAGGCGCGTGTCGGCCACCTCGATGTCCTCCGGCAGGGTCAGCTTGATGTTGGAGCGCTCGCCCAGCACGAGCCTGACCGGGATGCCGGCCCACTCGGCGATGCCGGCGTCGTCCGTGAAATGCTCCGGCGCGCTCGCCGCGCGGCGATGCGCCTCCAGGATCGCGTCGAGGCGGAAGCCCTGCGGCGTCTCGGCGGCGTGAAGATTGTCGCGTGACACGGTTCCGCTGACGATGGCGCCGGCGTCGGCGCGCTTCAGCGTGTCGGTGACGGGCGAGGCGGCGAGCACGGCGTCGGAAGCGGCGAGACCGTCGATGACGCGGTCGATCAGGGCAGGGGAGGCGAACGGACGAACGGCATCATGGATCAGGACATGCGTGATGCCGCGCTCCGCCAGCGCCTCGAGCCCGCGACGGACCGATTCCTGCCGCGTGGCACCACCGGTTACGAAGGGAAGCAGGCCCGGCTGGCCGCCGACGGCCGCCTCATAGAGCGCCGCATCGTCGGCATGGATGACGACGAGCACCTCGTCGATCCGAGGGTGCGACAAGAAGCGCGCCGTGGTTCGCCCCAGGATCGCCTGGCCGGCCAGCTTGCGATACTGCTTCGGCACCTCTCCGCCGGCGCGCACGCCCCGTCCCGCCGCGACGATCAAAGCCGCAAAGCGCGGAGAGGGGATGGTTTCGGTCATGGGCGAGGGATCCTCGGCTGGGGCCGGACCCCGACCGGTCCGGCTCGACATCGACCGCATGGATCGGAGATTCCACTTCGCAACGCAACAAGTCTCTTGCCGTCACTCGATCTGTGACTAATATGTAGGCATCCGAACCCGTGCCTATTCGATAGTCAATTGTCTGACCTTTCCAATCCGATCTCCCGCCTGGCAGAGCCTCTCGACATTGGCGGCGTCACCATCGCCAATCGCGTGCTGCTCGCGCCTATGTCCGGGGTTTCCGATCGGCCGTTTCGGCGCGTCGCGGCGTCGTTCGGCGCCGGCCTCGTCGTATCCGAGATGGTCGCCAGCGAGGAGCTCGCCAGCGGCAATGCGGAAACCGCCATGCGCGCCGAGGCGACGGGCAACGGTCTGCATGTTGTCCAGCTTGCGGGGCGCGAGGCGCACTGGATGGCGGAGGGCGCGCGCGCTGCCGCAGATGCCGGCGCCGACATCATCGATATCAACATGGGCTGCCCGGCGAAACGGGTCACCACCGGCTATTCCGGTTCGGCGCTGATGCGCGATCTCGACCATGCGCTGACGCTGGTCGAGGCGACGGTCGGCGCCAGCCCTGTCCCCGTAACGCTTAAAATGCGGCTCGGCTGGGATGACAAGACGATCAATGCGCCCGAGCTTGCGCGGCGCGCTGAGGCGGCCGGCGTGTCGATGGTCACCGTGCATGGCCGCACCCGCTGCCAATTCTACAAGGGCACCGCCGACTGGGCGGCGATCGCGGCCGTCAAGGCGGCGGTGTCGATCCCGCTGATCGCCAATGGCGATTGTCTGAGCCCGGAAAGCCTTGGCCCGATGCTCAGCCAATCCGGTGCTGACGGCGTCATGGTCGGCCGCGGCTCTTGTGGCCGTCCCTGGCTGCCCGGGCACCTCGCGAGCTTCGCCGCGACCGGCGTCATGCCCGAGGCGCCGCGCGGCGACGCGCTGATCGAGCTGGTGGTAAGCCATTTCGAGGAGATGATCGCCCTCTATGGGCCGATCCTCGGCGTGCGCAACGCCCGCAAGCATCTGAGTTGGACTTTTGAGGCGCTCGGCAGCGATGTCATCGAGCCGTCGGCCCGCCTCGCCATCCTGACGGAACACCAACCGGAGCGCGTCGTCGCGCTCCTGCGCCGGCACCTTGGCGAGGCCGAAATGAGGAGAGCCGCGTGAACAAGAACTTGGCGCCCATCGACACCAGCATCGCCAGCGGCAATGGCCCTGCATCCATGCTGCTGGACGCGCTGCCCCACCCCATCATCATGATCGACGGCGCCGGCCACGTCGCCGAGGCGAATAGCGCCGCGCAGGATTTCTTCCAGGCATCGATCGCCGTCCTGCGACGTCAGCCGCTGGAGCATTTCGTCCCTTTCGGCAGCCCGCTCCTCGCCCTGATCGAACAGGTCCGCACGCGCGGCGCCGCGGTCAACGAATATCGCGTCGATGTTGGAACGCCGCGTAACGGCGCCGACCGTATCGTCGACATCTATGCCTCGCCGGTTCCTGAGCGACCGAATGCCGTCGTCGTCCTGCTGCAGGAAAAGACGATGGCCGAGAAGATCGACCGGCAATTGACCCATCGCGGTGCCGCCCGCTCGGTCACGGGCCTGGCGGCCATGCTCGCCCACGAGATCAAGAATCCGCTTTCCGGAATTCGCGGCGCCGCGCAGCTGCTTGAATCCTCCGTCGACGACGACGACCGGGCGCTGACCCGCCTGATCTGCGACGAGACCGACCGGATCGTGAAGCTGGTCGATCGCATGGAGGTTTTCTCCGATGAGCGCCCCGTCGAGCGTGCCCCGGTCAACATCCATGTCGTGCTGGAGCATGTGAAGCGGCTGGCACAGTCCGGCTTTGCCCGCAACATCCGCATCATCGAAGAATATGACCCTTCGCTGCCGCCGGTCTACGCCAATCGCGACCAGCTGGTTCAGGTCTTCCTGAACCTCGTGAAGAACGCCGCAGAGGCGATCGGCAATGTCGACGATGGCGAGATCCTGCTCTCGACAGCCTTCAAGCCGGGCATCCGGCTTTCCGTGCCGGGCTCGACCAACCGGGTGACGCTGCCGCTGGAATTCACGGTGCGTGACAACGGGCCGGGTGTTCCTGCCGACATGCTGCCGCATCTGTTCGACCCCTTCGTCACCACCAAGACCAACGGCACGGGCCTTGGTCTGGCGCTTGTCGCCAAGATCATCGGTGACCATGGCGGCGTGATCGAATGTGACTCCCAGCAGAACCGCACCACCTTCCGGGTGCTGATGCCGGCTTTCCCGGGCGCCATGCCCGCAGACAAGGACGATTGATATGGCGAGCGGCACCATCCTCGTGGCCGATGACGATGCGGCCATCCGAACGGTTCTGAACCAGGCCCTGTCGCGGGCGGGCTACGAAGTACGGCTTACCTCGAATGCCGCGACCCTATGGCGCTGGGTCAGCCAGGGGGAGGGAGATCTGGTCATCACCGACGTGGTGATGCCGGACGAGAACGCCTTCGACCTGCTACCCCGCATGAAGCGCGCCCGACCGGAACTGCCGGTCATCGTCATGAGCGCGCAGAACACCTTCATGACGGCGATCCGCGCTTCGGAACGGGGCGCCTATGAATATCTGCCGAAGCCCTTCGACCTGAAGGAGTTGATTTCGATCGTCGGCCGGGCGCTGGCCGAGCCGAAGTTGCGCGGCAAGGACGCGCAACTGGACGACGGCAACGAGAACATCCCGCTCGTCGGCCGCTCGCCGGCCATGCAGGATATCTACCGCGTGCTGGCGCGCCTGATGCAGACGGACCTGACCGTGATGATCGCGGGCGAATCCGGTACGGGCAAGGAACTCGTCGCGCGCGCCCTGCACGATTACGGCAAGCGCCGCACCGGACCGTTCGTCGCCATCAACATGGCCGCCATCCCGCGGGACCTGATCGAAAGCGAACTCTTCGGCCACGAAAAGGGCGCGTTCACCGGCGCGCAGGCGCGCTCAGCCGGCCGCTTCGAGCAGGCCGAGGGTGGCACGCTCTTCCTCGACGAAATCGGTGACATGCCGATGGAGGCGCAGACCCGACTGCTCCGCGTCTTGCAGCAGGGCGAATACACGACGGTTGGCGGCCGCACGCCGATCAAGACCGACGTGCGCATCGTCGCCGCGACCAACAAGGACCTGCGCATCCTGATCAACCAGGGCCTGTTCCGCGAGGACCTGTTCTTCCGCCTGAACGTCGTGCCGATCCGCCTGCCGGCGCTGCGAGAGCGTTCGGAGGATATTCCTGACCTCGTCCGGCACTTCTTCGCCCTGGTGGAGAAGGAAGGCCTGCCGCACAAGCAGATCGAGACCGCCGCTGTCGAGCGCCTGAAGCGCTATCGCTGGCCGGGCAACGTCCGCGAGCTGGAAAACCTGATCCGCCGTCTGGCGGCGCTCTATCCGCAGGACACCATCACCGAGAACATCATCGACGCCGAGCTGGACCAGCCGGCCGCCGTGCTTGCCTCGAACGGGGCCGAGATGGAAG
Source organism: Kaistia nematophila (assembly GCF_026343855.1). NCBI lineage: Bacteria > Pseudomonadati > Pseudomonadota > Alphaproteobacteria > Hyphomicrobiales > Kaistiaceae > Kaistia > Kaistia nematophila. Next base: position 117,655 of record NZ_JAPKNK010000002.1, read on the forward strand.
ACACGTTGATGAGCTCGGTCGAGCGGCATCTCTCGACCTATTTCCACGGTTTCGGCGACGGATTGCCGCCACCCGGCCTTTATCACCGCATTTTGCGCGACGTCGAATACCCGCTGATCAGCACCGCGCTGGCGGCCACGCGCGGCAACCAGATCAAGGCGGCGGAGCTTCTCGGCGTTAATCGTAACACGCTGCGCAAGAAGATCCGTGATCTCGACGTCCAGGTGATCCGCAACTCGCGCTGACAACCCCGGGATGGCGGGCGGGCTGTTGCTCGCTCGCCACAATGCTGTTGCAATTCGGTCCCAGGGTCCGGTTCATGAAGGGCTCATACGACCGAAATAGAATCAGCCGGGCTTGTCGATTCGACGGGGGCGCGAGGTGATCGCAACCGCCGGACCAACGCGGCCAGCCGCTGAAATGAACGACGTTTCCGAGCGCCGTCGGCGTCGTTTCACGCTGCGCGCAGCGGGCTACATCACCGTCATTCTGGCGCTGACCTGCGCCTGCTTCAGCTTCTTCCTGTTGATGGGGCTGACGCCGATCCAGCCTTCCGAGCAGGTTGTCTTCTGGGCGCTGGCCGTCAACGGCCTGCTGACGGGCCTGCTGGTCATAGAACTCGTGCTGGAAGTGGCGCTGCTGATCCGCGCCCGGCGGCGCGGGCGCGCCGCGGCCAGGCTCCATATCCGTATTGTCGGCCTGTTCAGCATCGTTGCGGTCGTGCCGGCGATCCTCATCGCCGTCGTCGCCTCGATCACCCTCAATCGCGGTCTGGATCACTGGTTCTCCGAGCGCACGCGCGCCATCGTCGCCACTTCGCTGTCGATCGCGCAGGCCTATGCCGAAGAGCACGCCCGGACGCTGAAAGTCGATATTCTCGGGCTCAAGTCGGATTTCGAGCGCGCGCAGACGCTGCTGGAGCAGAATCCGGACAGATTCCAGGCATTCATGAACTCGATCGCGGCGTTGCGCGGCATTCCGGGCGTTTTCCTGGTCAAGCCGGACGGCTCGTTGATCGCGCAGGCGAATTTCCAGTTTTCGACCAACTACCTGCCGCCGCCTATCGACGCGCTGAACCGGGCCGCCAAGGCCGGTTCCGATCCCATCCTGATCGCGCCCGGCGCGACCAACGTCGTCGGCGCCATAGCGCGCCTCGACAACTACACCGACGTCTATCTCTACATCACCCGCGAGATCGACCCGAAGGTCATTCGTTACATCTCGGACACGACCGCGAGCGTGAACGAGTACAAGAGCCTTGAGGCCACCCGTTGGGGCATCCAGATCGCCTTCGGGCTCCTCTATCTTGGATTGGCGCTCGTGGTGCTGCTTTCGGCCGTCTGGCTCGGCATCGGCTTCGCCAATAGGCTCGTCGCGCCGATCCGGCGCCTGATCGATGCCGCCGACGAGATCGGACGCGGCAATCTCGAAGTGCATGTGCCGTTCCGTAGCGCTGACGGCGATCTCGGCGCGCTGGGCGCGACCTTCAATACGATGACGACCGAGCTGCGTAACCAGCGGTACGAGCTAGTCGCCGCCAGCGAGCAGATCGACAGCCGCCGTCGGTTCACCGAGGCGGTTCTGGCCGGCGTTAGCGCCGGCGTGGTCGGCATCGATGCGCAGGGCGTGGTCACGATTGCCAATCGCGGCGCCATGCGGCTTCTCGGACTGCACGACAGCGCGCCGATCGGACAATCGGTGAGCGAGGTGGCGCCGGAGCTGAAGAACGTGGTCCAGGCCTCGCTGAACGAGCCGCATCGCGCGGAGCATCGCGACCAGGTTTCCGTCGTGCGCGACGGCCGCGAGCGGACAGTGAACGTCCGCGTCACGACCGAGGAATCCGACACGGCCGAGCATGGCTACGTTATCACCCTCGACGACATCACCGACCTTGTTTCCGCGCAGCGTAGCGCCGCGTGGGCCGATATCGCCCGTCGCATCGCGCATGAGATCAAGAACCCGCTGACGCCGATCCAGCTTTCGGCCGAGCGCCTCAAGCGCCGCTTCGGCAAGCACATCGTCGAAGGGCGCGAAATCTTCGACCAGTGCACAGACACGATCGTTCGCCAGGTGGGCGATATCGGACGCATGGTGGACGAGTTCTCGTCTTTCGCGCGGATGCCGAAGCCGACCTTCGAAGAGCGCAATCTCGGCGAGGCGGCGCGCGAGGCGGTGTTCCTCATGGAAGTCGCCAATCCGAACATCGCCTTCGAGGTCGATCTTCCGGAGGAACCGCTGATCGGCCGCTTCGATCCGCGTCTGATCTCGCAGGCCTTCACCAACCTGGTGAAGAACGCCACCGAGGCGATCGAAGCACTGCCGCCGGAGCAGGCTGTCGGCGCCAAGATCACGGTCCGGGGCAGGATCGAAGGCGAATCGAACATCGTCGAATTCATCGATACGGGCATCGGCCTGCCGAATGAAAACCGGCATCGCCTGCTCGAGCCGTATATGACGACCCGCGAGAAGGGCACCGGCCTCGGCCTCGCGATCGTCAGCAAGATCATTGAGGAACATGGCGGGCAGCTCGATCTGCTCGATTCGCCCGCCGTCGCCACAGGGGGGCGCGGGGCCATGGTGCGGATCACGCTGCCAAGGCCCCATCATGACGGCGGCGATGGCAGCGCTGCCGCAGATCACCAGACCAATCCCGTAGACGCCTGACGAAGATAGAGATCATGCCGTCCGATATTCTGATCATCGATGATGAAGCTGACATCCGCGGGCTCGTTGCCGGTATCCTCGAGGACGAGGGACATGGCACCCGTACCGCAGGCGATACCGACACCGCGCTGGCCGAAATCGAAAAGCGCCGTCCGACCCTGATCTTCCTCGACATCTGGCTGACCGGCAGCCGGATCGACGGTCTGACCCTGCTCGACATCATCAAGGGCCAGCATCCCGACCTGCCGGTGGTGATGATTTCCGGCCATGGCAACATCGAGACTGCGGTCTCCGCCATCCGGCGCGGCGCCTATGACTACATCGAGAAGCCGTTCAAGGCCGACAGCCTGCTGATGATCGCCGAGCGGGCGCTGGAGGCATCCAAGCTTCGCCGCGAAGTCCGCGACCTCCGCGAGCGGGCCGGCGACGCCGGCCGGCTGATCGGATCCTCGATCGCCATGAGCCATCTGCGCCAGACGATCGAGCGCGTGGCGCCGACCAACAGCCGGATCATGATCTCGGGCCCGTCGGGCTCGGGCAAGGAACTGGTGGCGCGCGCCATCCACGCGTCGTCGCTGCGCATGGATGGTCCGTTCGTGGTGCTGAATGCGGCGGCGATCACGCCCGACCGCATGGAGCATGAGCTGTTCGGTACCGAGAACGGCACCGGGGCCGCCCGCAGCGTCGGCGCGCTCGAGGAAGCGCATGGGGGCACGCTGTATCTCGACGAGATCGCCGACATGCCGCGCGAGACGCAGGGCAAGATCCTGCGCGTGCTGATCGACCAGAGCTTCCAGCGCGTCAACGGCACGGCCAAGGTCAATGTCGACGTCCGCATCATTTCCTCGACCGCGCGGGACCTCGAGCACGAGATTTCGGAAGGCAGCTTCCGCGAGGATCTGTTCCACCGTCTCTCGGTCGTGCCGCTGCGGGTCCCGGCTCTCGCCGAGCGTCGCGACGACGTCCCGGAACTGGTCAATCACTTCATCGAGCAGATCTCCCGCTCGACGGGCCTGCCGATCCGAACCGTCGGCTCGGACGCTCTCGCCGTTCTGCAGGCGCATGACTGGCCTGGCAATATCCGCCAGCTTCGCAACAACATCGAGCGCCTGTTGATTCTGGCGCGTGGTGACGAGAGTCAGGCCATCTCCGCCGACATGCTGCCGCCGGAAGTCGGCGAGATGCTGCCCACCACGCCCAATCGCGGCGGCGAGCACCTGATGTCGCTGCCGCTGCGGGATGCGCGCGAGATCTTCGAGCGCGAATATCTGACGGCACAGGTGAACCGCTTCGGGGGCAACATCTCGCGCACGGCGGAGTTCGTGGGCATGGAGCGCTCGGCGCTGCATCGCAAGTTGAAATCGCTCGGCGTTGGTTGACGCGGCAGCCCTTGCGCTGTCCGATAGCGGCCCCGCTCGCGGGACCGATGCCTGATTCTAACCGCCCTGCAGGAATGCCATGTCGCGCTTCGCCTATGTGAACGGCCTCTATCTCCGTCATGCGGAGGCCGTCGTTCACGTCGAGGATCGCGGCTACCAGTTCGCGGATGGCGTCTATGAAGTCTGCGAAATCCGCAATGGCCGGCTGATAGACGAGGCGCTGCACATGGCGCGGCTGGAGCGCTCGCTCCGGGAGCTTCGCATCACGATGCCCATGAGCCTGCCCGCGCTCGGCGTGGTGATGCGAGAAGTGGTGCGCCGCAACCGGGTGCGCGAAGGCTTGGTCTATCTGCAGGTCACGCGCGGCGTGGCGCCGCGCAACCATCTGTTCCCAGCCGAGGGCACGCCGCCGTCGATCGTGGTCACCGCGAAATCCGCGCCGAGCCGCGCCGGCGACAGCAAGGCGGAGAAGGGCGTTTCTGTCATCAGCGTGCCCGACAATCGCTGGGAGCGGGTTGATATCAAGACCGTGTCGCTGTTGCCGAACGTGCTGGCCAAGCAGGCGGCGAAGGAGGCGGGTGCCTATGAGGCCTGGTTCGTCGATGCCGATGGCATGGTGACCGAGGGCTCTTCGACCAATGCGTGGATCGTGACGGCCGATGGCAAGCTGGTCACGCGTCCGGCCGAGAGCGGGATCCTGCGCGGAATTACCCGCACGGTCCTGTTCGAGGTGGCGAAAGCCGCCGGTTACCGGATCGAGGAGCGGCCGTTCAGCATCGCGGAAGCGCAGGCCGCGCGTGAGGCATTCTTCACGGCGGCAACGGCGGTCGTGATGCCGGTCGTAGAACTCGACGGCAAGCCGATCGCCAATGGCGCGCCCGGCACGATCGCGACGGAATTGCGCCGTCGTTTCCATGAGTTCGCGGCTGTGGCGCCGGCCCGTTCGCACGGTTGAAAACTTGCAACGGGATGCCCACTGCTACAGGGCTGGTTCGATTTCTTGGATGACGCGAAGCGATTATCCGGGCAAAGTGAAGGCAAGGCTGGATCGCATCCGGCCCTCGGGACGATAGTCCCCAACAACGGCAAGCGTGAGAGATAGAATGGCAGAACGCGCACAGAATCTTCAGGACACGTTTCTCAACCACGTCCGGAAGAGCAAGATTCCACTGACGATTTTTCTGGTGAACGGCGTCAAGCTGCAAGGCATCGTAACCTGGTTCGACAATTTCTGCGTGCTGTTGCGTCGGGATGGCCATTCCCAGCTCGTCTACAAGCACGCCATCTCCACCATCATGCCGGGCGCACCCGTCCAGCTCTTCGAGCCGGGCGAAGAGGGCGAACGGCCGGGAGCCTGATTGACCGACCATTCTGATCTGCCGGAAGGCGCCGAAGGGCCCGAGGCAAGCGATACTCATATCGAAACAAAGCGCATTCCCGAGCGCACCCTGGTTCTCGTGCCGGTTCGTCCGGCACGGACGCGGCGTCACGAAGGGGATCCCCGCAGCGCCCCGCGCAGCTCGGCTGCTCGCGTAGAAGAAGCCATCGGCCTCGCTCTGGCGATCGAACTCGACGTCGTCGAGGGCATTGCCGTGCCCCTGCCGATGTACAAGCCGGCGACCCTGTTCGGTTCGGGCAAGGTGATGGAAATCGCGCAGCGTGTGGCGGCCGATCATGTCGGCCTCGTCATCGTCGACCATGCGCTGACGCCGGTGCAGCAGCAGAACCTCGAAAAGGAATGGGGCACCAAGGTTATCGACCGCACGGGCCTTATCCTCGAGATCTTTGGCGAACGGGCGCAGACGCGGGAAGGCACGCTTCAGGTCGAGCTGGCGCATCTGAATTACCAGAAGAGCCGGCTGGTCCGCAGCTGGACCCACCTTGAGCGTCAGCGTGGCGGCTTCGGCTTCCTCGGCGGCCCCGGTGAAACTCAGATCGAGGCCGACCGGCGCGCCCTGCAGGAACGCATCACGCGGATCGAACACGAGCTGGAAACCGTGGTGCGGACCCGCCGTCTGCAGCGCGAGAACCGCCGCAAGATCCCGCATCCGATCGTGGCGCTCGTCGGCTACACCAATGCCGGCAAGTCGACCCTGTTCAACACGCTGACCCAGTCCGAGATTTTCGCCAAGGACCTGTTGTTCGCGACGCTCGACCCGACCCTGCGCCGGCTCAAGCTGCCGCATGGGACCGAGGCGATCCTGTCGGATACGGTGGGTTTCATTTCCGATCTGCCGACCCATCTCGTCGCCGCCTTCCGCGCGACGCTGGAAGAGGTGATCGAGGCGACGCTGATCCTGCATGTGCGCGATATCGCGCATGAAGACAGCGAGGCGCAGGCGCGTGACGTCATGTCCGTGCTGGAGCAGCTTGGCGTCGAGGTCGGCAAGACCGACCGCCTGATCGAAGTCTGGAACAAGATCGACCTGATGCCGCCGGATGCACGACCCGCAGGACGCATCCACACAGAGAAGGGCAAGCCGGCCATCGTGCCGATCTCCGCCCTGACCGGGGAGGGCGTGAGCACGCTGCTGGATCTCGTCGAGCAGCGGCTGAATGAAGACCGTCCGGTCTACTCGCTGTCCCTGAGCGGTAATGCGTTGGGAAGGCTTCATCGGCTCTACGATCTCGGCGAGGTGCTATCGCGCGAGGATCTGGAGGACGGCACCACCGTCGCGCGAATCCGTGTCGCCGAGAAGAACGAGCCGGCCTTTCATCGCGAGTTCCCTGGCGCCAAGCTGGTGCACGAGACCGAGAAGGCCAAGGCGGAGAAAGACCCGCAGCCCTGGGATCCGATCCGGAAGTCATGAGAGGCTGCGCCGCTCTGCCGGCGCGGCCTCTCTACCGCGTCTCGCGCGGACGCGACTTGGCCTCGACCCAGAGCGCCTCCATTTCATCGAGACTGGCTTCGGCGGGGCTGCGGCCCTTCGCGGCCAGGCTCGCCTCGATATGGCGGAAGCGGTGGCGGAATTTCTCGTTGGTGCCGCGAAGCGCCGCATCGGGGTCGACCTCGGCGTGGCGGGCAAGGTTGGCGACAGCGAACAGCAGGTCGCCGATCTCATCCTGAACCCGATCCTTGGAGACCGTCGCACGGTCGAGTTCCTGCTCGATCTCGGCGACCTCTTCCTTGATCTTGTCGAGCACGGCGCGCGGGTCGTTCCAGTCAAACCCGACCGTGCCGGCCTTCTGCTGGATCTTGACGGCACGGGCCAACGTCGTCATGCCGACCGGCACGTCGTCGAGCAGGCTGACCGGCTCGGTGTCGGATTGTCCTGCCTGATGCCGTTTCTCGGCCCGTAGGCGCTTCTCCTCCGCCTTTATCTTCTCCCAGAAGCCCTTGGCGGCCCCGGCGCTGCGCGCATCCTCGCTGCCGAACACATGCGGGTGCCTCCGGATCATCTTCGAGGTGATGGCCATGACGACGTCGCCGAAGGCGAAAGCGCCGACTTCCTCGGCCATGCGGGCATGGTAGACGACCTGCAGCAGCAGATCGCCGAGCTCTTCCTCGAGATCGACAAGATCGTTGCGCTCGATCGCGTCGGCAACCTCGTAGGCTTCCTCGATCGTGTAGGGGGCGATCGACTGAAAATCCTGCACCTTGTCCCAGGAGCATCCCGTCACCGGATCGCGCAGCGCCTCCATGATCTCGATCAGGCGGGCAATGTCACGGGATGGTTGCATGTGAGGGTCCTTGCTCGGGCCACGAGGCGCCGCGAAGCCAGTCCGAAGGCCAAGCTGCAGGCGATCGGAAAAGCTTCAAATTTGTTTCAAAATCACCGCCGGCGGGAGGGCGGTGCATGATCGCATCACGGGTTTGTCGTTTTGTTCGTTTCAGCCTATATGGACTGTATTCGAAAGTTTAGCTCTGCCTTGATATAGCCCACACGGCTCGTCCCAAGACATCGCTGGAACTCGGATCGGCCGCTGCGGCGTCCGCGCGGCCACGGCCACGGCAATGCACAAAGGACAAGAGAAATGGCAACTGGAACCGTCAAGTTTTTCAATACCGAGAAGGGCTATGGCTTCATTCAGCAGGATGGCGGCGGCCCCGACGTCTTCGTACACATCAGCGCCGTCGAGCGTTCTGGCATGCGCGCTCTGGTCGAAGGCCAGAAGCTGAGCTTCGACGTCGAGCCGGATCGTCGTAGCGGCAAGTCGGCCGCCGCGAATCTTCGCAGCGCCTGAGCCAATTCGCTTTGGTTCAAGACGGGTCCGGCGTCATCGCGCCGGACCCGTTTCTTTTTGGGGCGAGCATTCTGACCGGCCAGTCGGAGCGAGATCTCGTCTTGCCCACGCCAGGTAGCGGACAGCGAAGCCCTTCAAGCCAATCGCCGATTGATTCAGCCTCCAGCGGACGCTGTACATGAGACGCGCCCGGAACCGCCGCAGCAAATCGCCGCCCCTGGTCTTCCTGGTCCTGCTGGTGCTGGGCCTCCTTCTGATCGGCTATATCGACCAGACATTGCGCGAGATCCACGCGGCGGATGGCTCGGTCGTCTTGGTTCGCGATGGCGATTCGCTCGCCATCGACCGTGCCGAACTACGCCTCTACGGCATTGACGCGCCGGAGTTGCGCCAGACCTGCGCCGACGCGAAAGACGAGCCCTGGCGCTGCGGCGAGGCCGCCAAGTCAGCCTTGAGCCAGATCGTGTCGCGGGGCGGCCTGCGCTGCTCGCCGCGCGTCCGTGACCGCTTTGGCCGCGAGGTGGCCACCTGTCGCGTCAACGGCCTAGACGACGTCGGCGCCGCTATGCTCCGCGCCGGCTTCGCCGTTGTCTTCGGCACCGCGCCGGATGGCGACTATCAGTCTGCCGAAACGGCAGCCAGGGTCGCCAAGCGCGGCATCTGGCAGGGCGGCTTCATGCCGCCGGCCGAATGGCGGCACCAGCACCCGAGGCCCGACGGCGGCCACGACTGAGCCGGAAAGCGCTTCCTCCCGCATCGACGGAAATCGCCGTTCAAGCAGACCACAGAGACCGTCTGGATGGCACTTGGCCCTTTCAGATTGGCCACCCGACGCCCAGGGGCACTGCCGAGATTTGGCACAACCATACAACCAATGATTCAAGAGAATGCGTTCTTAGGGTTGCATTCGTCTTGTGGTGGTTGTATAGGGTTGCATATACCGCAATGCCGATAAGCCATTTTCATCTGGTCATCCAAATGGAGCCGGGCATGAGGAATAGCGAACCCGTTCAATTGCCGGGGCTGGAAGCATCGCCGTCGGCTCCTCCTTCATCCAGATTGACGATCGCCCTGATCGACCGCAGGGCGCTGGAGCGAGAATGTCTGGCGCGAGGCCTGCTTTCCGGTCAACCCAGCCTCGATATCCTTGACTTCAGCACGGTTGAGGAGTGGATCCGCAAGGGCTCGGATCATGACGGCGTCTCTGCGGTCCTTGTGAGCCTTGGCGGGCAGGGCGTCGATGAGCCGTCGGTGGGAGCCGCGCTTGCGGCCTTGGAGCGCGAGCGGGCCGGGATACCGGTCATCGTGCTCGCCGACCGTGAGGAAGCGAGCCAGGTTCTGATGGCGCTCGATCGCGGCGCCCGGGGATATATCCCGTCCAGCATCGGCCTCCGCGTCGTGATGGAGGTGGTCAATCTGGTCCGGGCAGGAGGCACCTACGTTCCGGCGAGCAGCCTGATTGCCTCGCGCGAGATCATCCTGGCACCGGAGGACTGCGCGCAGGATGACCCGCTCGACGATCTGCTGACCCCGCGCCAGGCGGCTGTCGCCGCGGCGTTGCGACAGGGCAAGGCCAACAAGATCATCGCCTATGAGCTCAAGCTCAGCGAAAGCACGGTCAAGGTTCACATCCGGGCCATCATGCGAAAGCTGCAGGCCCACAACCGAACCGAAGTCGCCTTCAAGCTTAACAGCCTTTCGACGGCCGGACGGGCCACGGCGCGCCTATTCAATCTTCCCGCCAATCGCGAGGGCGGCGGTGCGAACATCCGTCTGCGATCGCTTCTGGATCCCAATCCGGAGCCGTCGCCGGCAAGCGCCTACGGCTAGCCATTCTGTTTCGACATTCGCCCGGCCGCATTCCGAGAACCGCGCCCGCCCATCGAGCGTCAGTCAGGCAGTCTCCACGCCTTCGAGCCGCCTCGGGTGCATCTGCGGATAGTCTTCAGAGGTCATGATGATCGTCCAGAGCACGCCTTCCATGGGGCGGGAACACCTGGCGCTGCGCGATATCGGCGCCCTGCTGCGGCGGCGGGCCGTCTGGCTCGCCCTGCTTGCAACCACCGGCCTCGGCCTTGGCGCAGCGCTATATGCCAGACAGCCCAGGCTATATCGCGCCGAGGCCGTCCTCGCCCTCGACGTGCGCCGCATTCAGGGCATGCCGATCGACCAGGTCGTCACACCATTGCCGCCTGAGAACCCCGTGCTGCGCACCGAACTGGACCGCATCGGCTCCCGCATCATGGCGCGCCGCGTGCTGGCGAAGCTCGCAGAGGAGGGCGTCGATCCGTTCCCTCTCTCTGCGACGGGGCCCGCCGCGAAGCGATTGGACGCGGCCGAGACGCAGGGTTCTGAGACCGGGGGCGTTCCAACCGCACGGCCACGCTCGCAATCTTCCGGTATAAGCGCGGCGGACAAGATGGGCGCAGCGCTAGAAGATCGACTTCGCTCCGGTCTCAAGGTGGTCAATGACGGCCATTCTTACACGATCTACATCGCCTACACCGCCGAGGATCCCGCCGTCGCCGCGCGGGTCGCCAACAGCTATTCGCAGGCCTATCTCGACTATCAGGACGATGTGCAGATGGAGGCGACGCGGCGCGTCAGCGACTGGCTGTCCGATCGTCTCAAGGTGCTCGCAGCGCGCCTGGAGCGTTCGGAGCAGGTCGCAGAACGATTTCGCGCCTCGTCCGGATTGCAGGAGATCGACGGCGTCACCCTCGCGGCGCAGCAACTGAGCGCGCTCAACGCGGAACTGATCGCGGCGCGCGCCGCCCATGCCACGGCCGAGGCGCGCGAAAAGACGGCAGCGCGCCTTGCCGCCGACAGCAACGGTCTCGACAGCTTCAGTGAAGTCCTTGGCTCGCCGATCATTCAGCAGCTGCGCGCCAGCCAGGCCCAGTTCGAGCGCCGCCTGCGTGTGCTGAAGGATACGGGCATCGCACAGAGTCCCGAGATTCCCGCCCTCCAGGCCGAACTGGAGGCGGTGCGCCGGCAGATCGACCAGGAGGTCGACCACATCCTCGCCAGCCTTCGCAACGAGATCGATGCCGCAGCCCGGCGTGTCGCCTCGCTGGAGGAGGAACTTCGCATTGCCCAGGCGAATTACGGTGCTTTGGATCTGGCGCGGGTGAAGCTGGACGCGCTGACTCGCGAGGCAAATGCCGACCGGGCCGTTTATGAGAGCCTGCTCGGTCGCTCGAAGCAGATCGTCGACCAGAACGGGCTGGTGGATCCCGGCGTGCGCCTTATCTCCGAGGCGACGGCGCCGAGCCGGCCGTTCGGTCTCCGTCTCGGCCCCGCCCTGGCGCTGGGCCTGCTCGGTGGCGCTGCCGGCGGGCTCGGCCTGGCATTCATCCTCGAACGACTCGACGATCGCGTGCGCTCGCGACGGGCGATCGAGGCCGCGACGGGCGTCGCGGTCCTGGGCTCGCTGCCTATCCTGCCCTGGCGCGTCCGCCGCAGAACGGCGGGGATCTGGGCACAGCCGCCGGGGCATGCCTTCGCCGAGGCGATCGCCAGCCTGCAATGGATGCTGCGCCTTGCGCCGGCGACCCGCCGCTCGGCCACCTTCGTCGTCACCTCGGCCGTGCCGGGAGAGGGCAAGACCACGGTGGCGCTGGCGCTGGCCCGTTCCGTGGCGCTGGCCGGGAGATCCGTCGTTCTCGTCGATGCGGATCCCTACCGGCAGGGACTGAGCCGGATGGCTTTGCCGCGGCGGCACCGATCCGATCCCATGAATGGACTCGACGCGTATTTCCGGGGGAGCGCGGGGATCGATGACATTCTCACCCGCGACCCGGCGACGCCGCTGCAGGTCGTGCTCGGTCTCGGGCCTGGCGCCGACACGAAGGAGCAGCTTGAAGGCGCGGGAATGAAGCGGCTTGTCGAGCAGTTGCGTGAGCGCTTCGACGTGGTGATCCTCGACGCCCCGCCCGCGCTCACCACCCCCGACGCGGCTCGGATCGGCAGTGTCGTCGATGCCGTCCTCTTTCTCGTCCGTTGGGAGAGCACGCCTCAGGAAGCCGTGCTCGCCGCGCTTCAGAAGCTGGCCCTTTGCGGTGTCCCCGTACCGGCGCTCATCCTCAACCAGGTGGCGCGCCGTGCACATCAAAGCTATGACGCATCGCGGGCAGCGATCCGCGAGAGGCGCCTGACGAAATCGAGCCTTGGCCGCTTCGCCGACATGGCGGATCGGCCCGGCGCGCAGATCCGGGAGGCCTAGATGCGCAGCATACTCCAGATCCTGCGGCGCGGCGGACTGCCTGCCTGGATCGCCGGGATGCTCTTCGTGGCCGATGGCGCGCTGGCGCAGGAGCCCTACAGGCTGGGCGCCGGCGACGTGCTGCAGATCACCGTCTTCGGCCAGCAGGAGCTGAGCGGCCGCTTTGCCATCGGTCCGGATGGCGCCATCCGCTATCCCCGGCTCGGGCGGATCGAGATGACGGAGTTGACGCCGGAAGAGGCGTCACAGCGCCTCACCGATGGGCTAGCCGGACGAATTCCCGCCGACCAGACGGTGACGATCGATGTCGTCAGCCATGCTCCCGTCTTCGTCACGGGCGATATCCAGGCACCCGGCCGCTTCGAATACAGACCCGGGATGATCGTGCTGGAGCTGGTTGCGCTGGGCGGCGGACTGCGCCGGCCAGCCAGCCCTGTGACTGGGGCGGCGCTGCAATTGCTGGCGCTTCGGCAGGATCTGGCCGACGAGAGGCTCACCCGCTGGTCGCAACGGGTCGAGCGAGGGCGCCTCGAGGCCGAGGTGAAGGCCGCGGACTTCGATGACAGAGGACTGGTCGTCTCCGGTGCGCCGCGCGACATGGTGGAGGCAGAATCCACGCTGTTCCGTGTGCGCAAGGATGCGATCGCTGCGCAGGAGGAGGCTTCCGAGGCGCAGCGGCGCACCCTCGACGAAGAGATCAACACCCTGCAACAAAGCCTCAAGCTGCATGACCGCGACCTGGTCCTGATCGCGCAGGATGTTGGCGCCACCCAGCAGCTCGCCGACCAGGGGCTCACGGCCTATTCGCGTCTGCGCGACAGCCAGCGCCAGCAATCCGCCCTGAAGCGCGACAGGCTCGAGGTGATCGGCCTGCTCGCCCGCGCCCGGCAGAACCGGCTGGAGGTCGATCAGCGGGCCGCGGCGCTGACGGAGACGCGGGCCGCGGAGAGCGCGGCGGCGTTGCGCGCCGTCGAGCTGGCCGCCGCCCGGACGGAGCAACGTATCGCCTCGCTCACCGCCAGCGTCGCGGCCGCCAATGACGATCTGGAAACGGGTAGCGTGCGGCGGGTCCCAGACGCGACCTATGCCGTCGTCCGCACGACCCGCAACGGAACGACGCAGATCCGCGTCGGCGAGCAGGATCGCCTGCAGCCGGGCGACATCCTGACCGTGGATCGGCATCTGGACGAGCTGGAAACGGCGCCACGCGCCTCCAGTCGGCCGGCGCTACCGGAATATGTTCCGACACATTGAAGGGGAGAGAGCCGATGTTCAGCAGTTCCATCGCGCGACCAGAACCCCAGCTGACTTCGCCGATCCGGGTCATCCAGGTGATGGCGCATCTGTCGCGAAAATCGGGTGGCGTGTTCGAGGCCGTCGCTGGGCTGGCGCCGGCGCTGCATGCCCGGCCCGGGGTAGAGGTCGGCGTCTACGGGCTCGATCATCCTGCCCTCGATCGCGATCGGCTGAGTGAGCGGGACGTTCCGGCCCGCGCCTTTGCCGTGAGCGGCCCGGCCGCCTTCGGCTATGCGCCGGAACTCGGCCGGGCATTGCGCGCAAGCCCGCCCGACCTGATGCATGTGCACGGGCTCTGGATGTATCCCTCGGTCGCCGGCATGTCTTGGTCGGGACGTCGCATGCCCTATGTCGTAACCCCACACGGCATGCTGGATCCCTGGGCGCTCGCGCATCGGCGATGGAAGAAGCAACTTGCCGGACTGGCCTTCGAGCGGCGGCACCTCCGCGGCGCGGCCTGCCTGCATGCGCTCTGCGCCTCGGAACGCGTAGCGATCCGCGCCGCCGGTCTCGTCAATCCGGTCTGTGTCATCCCGAACGGCGTCGACCTCGCGCGGGAAGATCGGGGAAGCGAGCCGCCGCCCTGGCGCCGCCAAGTGCCGGAGCAGGCCCGAATCCTCCTCTTCCTCGGTCGGCTGGCGCCACAGAAGGGCATTCCGGACCTGCTGCGCGGCCTCGTCTCGGCGAGGGCCGAGGTGAGTTCGGGAGCATCGCAGCGAGAATGGCATCTCGTCATCGCCGGCTGGGGCGAAGACGGCTATCGCGACGAGTTGCAGCGCCTCGTCGGCGAACTGGAACTGAGAGATGCGGTTCATTTCGTCGGGCCGCAATTTGGCGACGCCAAGGCACGGAGTTTCGCTGTCGCTGAAGCCTTCGTGCTGCCTTCGGTCAGCGAGGGCTTGCCGATCGCCGTGCTCGAAGCCTGGGCGGCGAGGCTGCCGGTGGTGATGACGTCGCGATGCAATCTGGAGTCGGGCTTTGAACATGGGGCGGCGTTGCGGATCGAGCCGGAGCCAGGGAACATCGCGGTCGGGCTTCGACAACTATTCGCTCTCTCTGATGATGAGCGCCGGGCGATCGGCGCGCGGGGCGCGGAACTCGTCGCGCAGCGCTTTTCCTGGTCCGGAGCGGCGCGGGACATGGAGGCCGTCTATCGCTGGGTGCTTGGCCGGGGCGAGCGGCCAGACACCGTCGATCTCTCATGAGCCGCCTCGAAGCCGGGCCTTGCCTCTCTCGCGGCCAGCCGCTGCCTGCCCTGGAACCGCGCGTGACGGTTGTCCAGGATGGCTCGCGGCTCCACTATGGTTTGCCGCTGGCGCTGGCGCATAGCGGCATTCTCGATACGGTGCATACGGACTGGTTCGTGTGGCCACGCTCCGCCGAGGCCGTGTTCGCCCGGCTGATGCATCGGTTTGGCGGCGTGACCGGCCGCCGGCTGGCGGCCCGGCGCTGCGCCGGGCTCGACGACAGCCGGGTTGTCGCCGCCGGATGGCCGTCGCTCTGGGAGCGACTTCGAGAGAGTCGGGCAGAACTGCCCGAGGCGATCTTTGCACGTCGTTCGCAAGCGATCACCCGCCAGGTGCTCGCGGATGGCTGGCGAAACGCCAATGTCCTGGCCGGCTTCGTCCGCAATGTCGATCCCGCGCTGGCAGAGGCCGCGCGGCGCGATGAACTCGCCGTCGTGCTCGACCAGATGATCGCACCGATCGCGGTCGAGCTCCGCGAGGAAGAGCACCAGGCCGAGCGCTGGCCGGAATGGTGGTGGCCGCAGCGCCGTGACGGCGCCGACATCATGCGGGATGTCGAGATCCGCAGCTGGGCGGCAGCGAGCCACATCACCTGTGCGTCCGACTATGTGAGCAATGGGCTGATCGCGGAAGGCATCGATCGCGACCGGATTTCGGTCATTCCCTATCCGGTCGATGCGGCGGCGCTGCGCTATCACGACCGGCGCGCTCGGCGCGGCCCCATCGTCGTCGGCTTCGTCGGCGCCGTCTCCCTGCGCAAGGGCGCGCCGGCATTTCTCGAAATCGCAAGAGCGTTCGACCCGGAGGTGGTGAGCTTCGTCATGGTCGGCCCCGCTACGGTCGACCCGGCCCTGATCGAGCGCCGGCGCGGACTAGTCGAGATCGTCGGCGCCGTGCCGCGGGCCGAGGTGCGCGACTGGCTCAACCGCTTTGACCTTTTCCTGTTTCCTTCCGCCTGCGAAGGCTCCGCCGGCGCGGTGCTGGAGGCGATGGCGACTGGCCTTGCCGTCGTCACCACGCCGAACAGCGGCACGCCCGTGCGCGACGGCTTGGAGGGCTTTGTGCTCGGCTGTGATGACATCGACGGCATGATCCGTCGGGTCGAGGAACTGGTCCGGGACGATGACCTGCGGTTCCGTATGGGGCAGGCGGCCCGCCGCCGAGTCGAAAGTCTCACGGTCGAGCGCTATGGCAAGGCCTGGCATGACCTGCTGCGGCGCATCCTCGCCAAGACGGTATAGAATCCGCATGGCAGGAGATGCACGACTCAGCCGTCCGTGCGCTCGCGACGGCAGAGCAGCGCGCCGGCGAGCCAGCGTCCATTGCGGTCCGGCACATGGGGCGAGGCAAGGGCAAGATCCACCAGCGCCCGTAGCTCGCGGCCAAAGCGGTCCGGCGACCAGTCCGCGATCAGGACCTGCCCGGCCTGCGCCATCGCGTGCCGATCGCAGCCGTCAAATGCGATCTTGCACATCTGCTCACCCAGTTCGATCGCGTCGAACGGATTGAAACGATAGCCGTTGAAGCCGGGGCGGACGAGGTCTTCGCTGCAACCGCATCGATCCGAGACCAGCACTGGCAGACCGGCCGCCATCGCCTCGTTGACGACCAGCCCCCATTGCTCCGAAGTGCTCGCGAGGATGAAGGCTCCAGCGAGGCCATAGTAGCGGTGGAGTTCCGCATATTGGCGAAATCCCGGCAAATGGACGCTCGTGCCAAGACCTTCGGCTTCGATCGTCGAGCGCAGGCTCGGCGCCAGCGGACCGCCGCCGAGCAGGACGAGATCCCAGGCCGCTGGCCCCGCTCCAGCGCGATAGTGCCGATAGGCTGCGAGCAGGTTGAACAGGTTTTTCTTGGCGACGAAGCGGCAGGAGGCAAGGAAAAAGGGGCGGTTCAGGCCAAGCTCCGCCCTCACGGCTACCGCATCAGCACGTACGTTGGCGGCGCCGCGAGCAAAGTAGTCATTGTCGACAACGTCGAAGCCCTCCCGAATTCGCCTGTCGTCCATGCCGAGCGCCGTGAGATAGCGCCGATGAGGCACGCCGGCGACAAGCCCGGCGCTGAAGAGCCGTATCACCCGCCGCTTGATCGCCTCGCGCCAGGGTTTTCGGATCTCGTCGATCTCGGCGCTGTCGGACATCAGGATGGCGGGGACGCCGGTTCGCGCGCACCAGAGCAGCGCAGCCAGCGCCGCCGGATGCGACCAGCCGGCTATCGCGACGGCATCCGGAGCCGCGCGTTCCAGCGTCGCGGCGATCTTGCCGACGAGCGAGGGGATGCCCTCGCGCTCGATGTCCGGGGAGACGACGACGCGCGGAAAGGGACCGCTCTCTGCGACATCATCCCATTCATAGGTCCGATCGGTGCCGCTGAATTCGACGCCGATGACAGACATATGGCGCGAGGCCGCGCTTAGCCGGCTCATATGGTAGGGGCCGAAGCGATGGAACAGGATAGCGACGCGGGGAAAGCCGGCCGGGCTGGCATCGGTCATGACGGCACCATCGCGACGGGGGCTTGGGCTCCGAAATCGGCAGGCTGCCGGACGCGGGCGAAGGCAAGTGCGGGCAGCAGGAACAGAGCTATGTGCAGGAAGGCCGAAGGCGGCCATTGCGTGTGATGGGTGATCGACAGCATCGCCGGCGCCAGCATCAGCGGATAGACGACCTGCCAGACCGTGCTGCCGGCCATGGCGGCGTCGTAGATGCGCCTCATTGCAAATCCGATCAGGAAAAACTTGAGCGCGCCAAGATAGGCAAAGGAGGCGAAGGCGTCGGAGAGGCCTGTTTCGGTCGAGCCGACGGGCGGCTCGTAGTCGCGGCCGAGTTGGCCGTCCAGGCTGACGGTCAGCCGTTCCTTGATCTCCACTCCGACCAGTTGCGCCGGTACATAGTTGAACACCAGCGTATTCCAGTGAAACAGGCCGAGATCATAGGCATGCGTGTCGCGGACCTGTCCGATACGGAGAACGGCGTTGCGCACCTCCGGTCCACCCTGTTCCAGCACCTCGGCGAAGTTCTCGACAAGGTCGATCTTCAGAAGGTCGGACCATCCGGCCTCGTCCCGCTCGGTGGTGATGGCGCGATAGTCTCCGGCGCTGTGCAGGGCGAGGGCGCCAAACAGCACGAAGCCTGCCGTCAACAGCCGGGGTGGCGTGCGCCGCTTCTGGAACCACCAGGCCAGCACGACGAGGAAGAAGAACTCGACCGCTTCGCTGCGCCGGCCGAGGATCAGGATTCGCTCGGCGTAGAACAGCGTGTCGAATCCGATGATGGCGAGCGCCGCGAGGCTCATCCGGCGCGCGCCGCAGACAAGGGCGATCGCGAAGCCGTAATTGAGCAGCTTGGCGAAGAACAGATAGACGACCGGCATGCCGGTGAAAATCGAGTATTTGATTTCGGGCGGCAGGTGGGAAACCTTGACGTAGAAATAGCCGCCGATGACGGAGAAAACTGCCGCGGCGACCAAAAGTCGTCGCTCCTCGAATTGCCATGGCGGCCGCGCCGCTCGCGGCAGGGTGACGCGCCAGCCGAAGCCGCAGGCACTCACGCAGAGGATGGTAAAAAGGATCGTGCGGACCATGGCGCCGACGGGCAGGAACGGGTCGTCGACCAGGGCTGGAAACTGCGGCGCGATGAAGCCGAGAAAGGTCGCCCCGGCCAGGAACGGGTATTGATAGACGCCCTCTGGACGACGCAGCCCGGATACGACCAGCGCGACCGATATGGCGACCAGGATCCAGATCAGTGGCATGCCCATGGGCTCGCCTCCCGGACCAGAAAGCGTCTGCCGGCGTTCACAGCGGAAGTCCCCGTTCGCGGCGCCGGATCTCGATCATCTTGGTGACGATCATGGTCTCGTAGGTCATGAGCAGGCCGCAATAGACGAAGCCGGCCCGGCCATCGAGGAAGCCGCCGCGCAGGACATACATGTACAGGAAGCGCAGCAGCGGCCGGCACGGCAGCCGGAAGGAGAGCGTCTTCAGCGCTCTTCGCCGCGCGGCACCGCTTCCGATCAAGGCGGCCAGCCAATCGACGCGCTCCGTCTCGAGGCTTCGGAGCGACTCGCGCGCTTCGTGCCATGAGTAGCGATTGTGCTTGTCGAGCCAGGCGTTCAAACCCTTGTTGAAGGTGTAGTGCAACAAGTGGCCGTCGAGCTTTCCTTCCGGTCCGTCCGCGACGGTTCGAAGATTGATCTCGCGCTCGAAGCGGACGCGGTGCGGCTCGACCAGGCGAACGAACCAGGTCGGATAAAGGCCGCTCCACCGCAGCCAGCGGCCCATGAACATGGTCCGGGAACGGACGTGAAAGGCGACCTCGGTACGGTTCGGCGCGCGCGCGACGGCGAGGATCTCGTCGCGGAGCGCGGGCGGCGTGATCTCGTCGGCGTCGGGCAGATAGACAAGGGGGTGCTTGTAGGCGATTTCCCGCAAGCCATGGCTTCGCTGCGCCGGCTCGCTGTCGAAATGGCGCTGATAGACACGCGCGCCGAACGATTTCGCGATCTCGACGGTCCGGTCCTGGCTGAACGAGTCGAGCACGACGATGTCGTCGCTCCAGCCGACCGAGGCGAGGCAAGCGGCGAGGTTGACCTCCTCATTCAGCGTCAGGATGAGCACCGAGACGTTGTCGTTCGCCGGTCCAGCCGCGCCTGCAGGCTGGACAGGGGACGCCGTTGCTGGGTCTATGGATGTCTGCCGGTTCATGCCGCGCGCTCCCGGATCCCTCGCAGCCAGTTCTTGATCGGCGTCGGCAGATGCGAGCGCAGCCCGCCGCGCAGGCCACGCGGCATCCGCCATTTATCGAGCGCGAGCGGCGCCGCGATGCTGGGCGGCTCGCGGTCGAGGCAAGCGAGCAGCGCTTCATAGTCACGCGCCATTCGATCGATGCTGAAGCGCGCCCGCATCGCGCTCGGCCCGTCGCGCGACATGACTTGCCAGAGCACGGGATCCCCGCGGAGCCGCCGGATCGCCTCTGCTGCCGCCGCGATGTCTCCGACCGGGAAGAGCAGGCCAGTGACGCCATCTTCGACGACCGTGTCGGTCACGCCGCCAATGCGCGAGGCGACGGGCACGCAGCCTGCTGCCATGGCTTCGGCAAGCGTGATCATGAAGCCTTCGAACCGGGACGGGGCGATGAGAACGTCGTGGCTCGCCATCAGCGCCGGCACATCCGTGGGCGAGACCCGGCCCAGAAAGCGGATGCGTTGGCCGAGCGATGTCGAAGCGCGGCGAAGTCGTTCGAGATCCGGGCCGTCGCCGGCGACGGTGAGGCTGACGTCGTCTGGCAGGCGGGCGAGGATTTCCGGCAGCCACAGCACGCCCTTGGCCTGATCCTCGACCCGGCCAAGCGAAAGCAGATTCAGCGGCTGGCTCGCGGCGCGACGTCGCGCCGGCGCAGGCGGCGGAAGTTCGACGGCGTTGTGGATCCTGTGGATGGCGCTGGGGCGAAAGCCATGCCTCTCCATGAGATCATCGCGGATCCGGTCGGAGACGCAGACCGTTGCATGGACATGGTCGCGGATGGCTACGGCCGCAGAATAGGTGGCCGGCGTGATGTTGTGCACGATCATGAGGCGCAATATCGAGCGCGGCAGGTAGCGCGCGAGATTGGTCTGCACGCGATCTGCATGGACATTGACCACGACGCCGTCGAAGCCTTCGCGTACCAGGTGCGAAATCATCGCCTCGGCCTGAACCGGCTCGTCGTCATTCAGCGAGCCGGCTGCGTGCCCCGTCGACCATTCCGACCGCCAGTCGGGATCTTGCAGGACTGCGTGCGCATCCGGTCCGATCCCGAGCCATTCGACGGCAATGCCGGATCCCGAGGCGGCAAGGCCGTCTCGCAGGTGTCGGAAGACGGTGAAGGTGCCGCCAAGATGCGGATAGCCGAAAAAGGCGAGCTTCATCGGTTCCTCCTCGCTGGGTTCTGAACTCCCAAGGGAAATCTGCCGCCGCCGGGCGGCGGGATCGATTGCTGCGTTCGGGCAGGTGCGGCACCCATCCGGTCAGTTCATGCGAGGCAGGCCTTGCGCAGCACGAACGCCTCCGCATAACGGCCGGGGGATCGGCACTCCATGCCGCGCAGGCGCGCCAGGCCGCGAAACGTCTCGGCGTCGAACCAGTCCTTCGGACGCTGCGTGGCGAAATGCGACAGCAGCAACTCGATCTTTCGCGCCAGGATATCCTCGCCGAACGGCGCGTAGAGATTGGGACGGCCGAGATCGCCATCCCATTTCGGGATCTCGTATTCGAGGATCGTGTGGTCGCGAAACGTGTTCCAGGTCAAACGCGAGACGGCGCGGTGGTCCTGGTGCGCGTCGTCGCGGCGATGTGTCAGGATCACGTCCGGAACGGGGCCGGCCTTGAGGTCCTCCATCCAGCGTTTCAGCGTTGCTTCCTGCTGGGGAAAGAAGCCGTCCTCGAACCGGGCGAGTTTCACGTCCTTCAGGCAGGCCTCGGCCAGCAGGGCACGAGCGGATTGTTCCGCCTCGGCAGCCCTAGCGCCGGCAGCGCTGAGCACGCACCACAGCACCTCGAGCCGAACGCCACATTTGAGCCATTGCATCAGCAGCCCGCCGGCGCCGATCTCGATATCGTCGGCATGGGCGCCGAGGCAAAGCACGGAGAGCGTTTCCCCGGGACGCGCAAACGGCAGCGGCTTCATGATCTGGCCAGCGTCACGGGCGAGGGGCCCGCATGGGCGCCGGCGAGCCGCCAGGGCATAGTGCCGGCCTCGACCAGATCCTCCAGCACCTGCCGGTCCTTGAGCGTATCCATCGCGCGCCAGAACCCTTCATGCTTGTAGGCCATCAGCGCATTCGCCTCGATCAGCCGGGCGAAGGGCTCCTGGACCAGTTCCTCGCCCGACCGGATGAAGTCGAAGATCTCCGGCCGGAACAGGAAGAAGCCGCCATTGATCCAGAGATCCGAGCGATCCGCGGTGCGGAAGCCCTTCATCGTTCCATCCGGCGTGATATCCGCGAAGTGGAAGCTGAGATGCGGGCGAACGGCCAGGAAGCAGGCAAGCTTGCCGCTGGAGCGGAACGTTCGGATCATCTCGTCGAGATCGACGTCGCTGAGCCCGTCGCTATAGTTGGCGAGGAAGATCTCCTCGTCGCGGACATGCTCTCGTACCGCCAGCAGCCGTTCGCCGATATTGCGCCAGATGCCGGTGTCGATCAGCGCGATGCGCCAGTCCTGTTCCGGCTCGCCCAAAAGCTCGACCTTCGTGCCATAGGCGGAGACGACGCAATCGGCATAGGCCTGTGGACGGTAGTTCAGGAAGAAGTCCTTGATGACATTGGCCTTGTAGCCGGTGCAGAGGATGAAATCGCTGTGTCCATATTGGCTGTAGTAGTCCATCAGGTGCCAGAGGATCGGCTGGTTGCCGATCGGGATCATCGGCTTCGGGATGCTCTCCGGATATTCGCGGATCCGTGTGCCCAACCCGCCGCAGAACAGGACGACCTTCATGGCATGCACTCCTCTGCATGGATGATGCGCGGCGTCGGGATCGGCACGATGAAGCGGCCGCCCCAACTGGCGATGTGCCGCATCTGGGCCCTGATCTCCGTCTGTAGGTTCCAGGGCAGGAGCAGCAGATAGTCAGGCCGGGCGATGTCGATCGCTGCAACAGGCAGGATCGGTATGTGCATGCCCGGTGTGAAGCGGCCGTGTTTGTGCGGGTTGCGGTCGACGGTGAAATCCAGGAAGTCCGGCCCGATGCCGCAATAGTTGAGCAGCGTGTTGCCCTTGCCGGGGGCGCCATAGCCACAGATGGTTTTGCCGGCGTTGCGCAGCTCGATCAGCAGGGCGAGCAGGTCGCGCTTGGTCCGCTTCACGCGCCCGGCGAAGGCGCTATAGGTAGCCATGTCGTCAAGCCCCGCCTGATGTTCGTCGGCGAGGAGACACGCGACCGAGGGCTCCTGCGGCCAGCGCGACTCTGCCCGGGCGAGATAGACCCGCAGCGAACCGCCATGCGTCGGCAGTGTCTCGACGTCGATGATCTTCAGGTCGTGGCGCGCGGCCAGATTCCGAATGGCGAGAAACGAAAAATACGAGAAGTGCTCGTGATAGATCGTGTCGAACTGCACCTCCGCCATCAGGCGCTGGAGATGCGGAAACTCGAGCGTTACGACGCCCTCCGGCTTCAGGAGGATACGCAGGCCGGCGACGAAATCGTGCAGGTCCGGCACCTGTGCCAGGACGTTGTTGCCGATGATCAGGTCGGCCGCCCGGCCCTCGTTCACCAGCCGATGGGCGAGGGCGGAACCGAAGAACTCGATTCGGGTTTCGATCCCCCTGCGAATGGCTGCCTCGGCGACGTTCGCGGCCGGTTCGATCCCAAGTACGGGAACGCCCAGCGGCTTGAAGTGCTGGAGCAGGTAGCCGTCATTGCTGGCGACTTCGATGACCGAACTCTGCGCGTCGAGCCCCAGGCGCCGGGTGATCGCCGCGCAATAGCGCTCGGCATGGGCGACCCAGCTCTGCGAATAGGAAGAGAAATAGGCGTAGTCGCTGAAGATCTCCGTCGGCCGGACATATTCCGGAACCTGGACCAGAAAGCACTTCGCACAGACGAGGGGACGAAGCGGGAAATAGGGCTCCATGCCATCGCACTCGTCTGCGGACAAAAAGCTCTCGCAAAGCGGCGACATGCCGAGGTCGACGAAGACGTCCCGAAGATCGGAGCCGCAGAGGCGGCAGCGATGACCACGCGCCTCAAGCTCATGCGTGGCGGATACATCGAATCGCGCCGTCATCGTTCTGATCTCCCCTGGATGCGCTTGCGCTCACACCCGCCTTGAACTGAATCGCAGCAGGAAGAGCGTGACCGGAGAGCTCGGAGAACAGAAGATGAACGGAAGTGACAGGCGCCCCTGTCCTTTCGGATGAGGCCCGGCGGGACAAAAGCGAACCTATCGTTCAATCGGGCAGGGCGCTTGGGTGCTTCTACCCTGAAGTCGGACGGCCTCCGCCGTTTGCGCTGGTTTCGTTCTTCTGCCGCGTGCGGATCAATGGTTCGGGAACGTTCGGTTCTATCGGACAGGTGAACGGCCGCACATGACCAGCATCGATGTCGCCATCCCCAACTACCAATATGGCCGCTTCCTGCGCGATTGCGTGGAGAGCGTTCTTGGGCAGGGCGCTCCCCAGCTGCGCGTGCTCATCATCGACAATGCATCCACGGACAACAGCGCAGAAGTGGCGCAGCAACTGGCGTCCGAAGATGAGCGCGTCCGTTTCGTGCGTCACCGCTCCAATCTCGGTCATCAGGCCTCCTTCAACGAGGCGATCGACTGGGCGGAGGCCGAAAGCTTCCTTCTCCTTTGCGCGGATGACATGCTCGCTCCGGGGGCGCTGATGCGCTGCCTGCCGGTTCTTGAGCAAAACCCGGAGGTTCATCTCGCCTTCGGCCGTTCTGCTGCCCTGCGGCCGGCGGGATCGCCTCGCCCTGAAGATCCTGCGCCCGGCCGCTGGTCCCTGTTTCCGGCCCGCAAGCTGCTCGAGCGCTTCTGCCGCACCGGAGCGTGCTGCATCTGCAGTTGCGCCGCTGTCGTGCGAACCGCGAGCATGAAGCGCGTCGGCCACTACCGCCCCACGCTGCAGCATACGGATGATTTCGAATTCTGGATGCGGGTAGCTGCGCTGGAAGGCTCCATTGCCGAAACGCGGTCGACATTGGCGCTATTGCGGGTTCACGGCAACGCCCGGTCTGCGACAATCCGAGCCGACCGCAGCCGCGACATCCTCAATTGCCAGGCTGCATTCGCATCCTTCTTCGCCAATGAAGGCGCAGATCTGCCGGATAGCGCGCGGTTGCGACGCTGGGCGGCGAGGGCGCTGGTTGGCCGGTCCTATTGGTCTGGGCTCAGCCATGCCTGCCGTGGCGAACACGCCAACGCCATCCGTCTTCTGCGATACGCAGTGCGTCGATCGTGGGAAACGGCGTTATTGCCTCCGT
This sequence comes from Kaistia nematophila, assembly GCF_026343855.1. Taxonomy (NCBI): domain Bacteria; kingdom Pseudomonadati; phylum Pseudomonadota; class Alphaproteobacteria; order Hyphomicrobiales; family Kaistiaceae; genus Kaistia; species Kaistia nematophila. The sequence goes on from NZ_JAPKNK010000002.1 coordinate 142,616, forward strand.
TCGATCACCTGTTGCGCATGGAGCAACCGGTTGGCCGTATCGCCGCTGTGCTCGACGAAGCCTGGGGTGGCCCGCGGCCCGAGTCGGAACCGGAAGATCGAATCCGGCAGATGGGAAAGCTCTGATGCGCTTCCTGCCGACGCTGCTTGGCGATGCATACCGGATCGAATCCGACCCGATCGAGGACGAAAGGGGGCGGTTCGAACGAAGCTTCTGCGTCCGGGAATTCGAGGCAGCGGGACTTCATGCGAGCTTTGCCCAGCACAGCCAGTCGTGGTCGGCATCAAAGGGGACGTTGCGCGGCATGCACTTCCAGAATGCGCCGCATGGAGAGATCAAGCTGGTGCGATGCCTGCGCGGCCGGATCTGGGACGTCATCGTCGATCTCCGCGAGACGTCGTCGACCTTTGGACGCTGGCAGGCATTTGAGCTTTCGTCCGACAACCGCGATCAGCTCTATGTGCCGGAAGGGTTTGCTCATGGCTTCCAGACGCTCTGCGACGATGTCGAGGTCGGCTACATGATCTCCACGCCCTACGAGCCGAAAGCCGCTAGCGGCTGTCGGCACGACGATCCGGCATTCGGCATTTCTTGGCCGTTGCCGGTCGCGGCGATCTCGGCCAGGGACAAAGGCTGGCCGGACTATCGTTTCCCAGTCTGATCGCTATCGGGATCTACGGTTCCAGCAGGCCATGCGCTTGCAGGCGACGCGCGACCGACAGCAGTTCAGCGAACGGCATGTCCGCGCGCTCGGCAATATCGAGCAGGGTGTGATTTCCGTCCGCTAGGTTGAGGGTCCACAACATCGCCATGTTGGCGGATTGCATTGCCGGGGCGCCATCGCCGCCGACATAGAGCCCATGCCGGCCGAGTTGCCTTTCACCCTTCAGCAGGGTTCCGACCGGCGTGAAATTGTTCTCGATCACGCAGAGGATGGCCTGGATCATCGAATAGGACGAGGCGAGATGCTCCGGCTGCACGAAATCCAGATTGTCGGCCGAGGTGTGATATTCGGGGAAGGTCCCGAACAGGCTGCGCTGAAACAACCCTACCGGCAGGTTGAAGCCGGGCGAGCAAAACTGGCGCTCGTCATAGCCGTAGGGGCTGAAATCAAGGATTGCCGATCCGGGCGAGGCATGACGGAGGACGTGGCCGGCGGCCCGATCGACGAAGGCGCTGCCGCGCCGGCTTTTCTTGTAGGTCGGCCCGCCGCCATCGCCGACGCATGAGACGACGAGACCGTGCCGGATGCGCTTGGTGTTCGCTTCGTTGCGAGCAAGCCAGGCGAGCGCCCCGATCGTGCCCGGTGCAAAGATGAATCGGTAGCTGTAGCGCGTCCGTTGGCCGGCCAGATGCCTCGCCAGCAAGGTCAGCAGGGCCAGGCCGGAGCAATTGTCGTTGGCGAGCGAGGGATGGCAGATATGGGACGAAAGCAGCACCTCCTCGTCGCTCGCACCGACATGCAGGTATTCGCCATAGGAGAGGCTGCCGTCTTCCAGGCTTGAATCGATCACCGCCTCATAGTCCCCATCCGGTAGCGCCATGAGCTGACGATGCGCCATGCAGAACCCCCAGCTCTCGGCATAGGCCGACTTGCGATAGGGGATTCGGTCCGGCTGGTCGGGGAGGGTGAATATGTGGTCGCGCAGTTCTCTCAGCGGCATGCGCGCATGGATCGGCGCGCTGTGATTCAGGACGTGAAGATTGCATGCCCTGAAGTCGAGCACTTTATCGCCGGACGCGTTGCGGATGAAGGCGTCGCGGACGGTCCATTCGCGAGGGATGGTCCAGTCATAGACCTCCGTGCCGGACGGCACCTCTCGAATGACGAGGTCGATCTCCTGCTTTAGCCGGCGCAGCGTCTCTCGGACGCCTTCGCCAGCTACGGATCGGCAGAAGGGGAAGATGTCCTTCACCAGCTGGTAGATCTTGTCGCCAATGTCGGCTTCGCGCGACGGGGCGCACGGGGCGCTGCCGGCCCCGCCTTCGACGACGGCCGACTTCATGTCACCTGCACCAGCATAGATGGTCGCGCAGGCTCGCGGCGACGCAGGCTGGCGTCGAGCTGTCCTGTCGCCATCAGCTTCCCGATCTGACCGATGCGCTGATAACGTGGCCCGAGGAAGGCTTCCGTGGTGAGCGCGGCGGCACGATAGGCGGCATAGAGCTGTTCGATGCCCTTGGGCGCGTCCCATCGCGGCCGGTATCCTGGCAGCAGCCTGCCGATCTTCTCGAAGGAGACGCGATAGGATCGGGGATCGGGTCCTGCCTCCGGCGCCACGTTCCACTCGCAGCCGGGTACGATCTCGGCGACGATCCGCGCGATGTCGCGGATGCGATAGTTTTCTTCGGTCTGCCCCACATTGAAGGCCTGATTGTGGACGACGTCCTCCGGCGCGGCGAGCCCGGCGAGGAAGGCGCGGCCGATGTCCTCGACATGCACTATGGGCCGCCAGGGGGTGCCGTCCGATTGCAGGTGGATCTCGCCCCGTGTCGCGGCGCCGGCCACGAGATTGTTGAGTACGATGTCGAGCCGGAGGCGCGGCGAGAGGCCATAGGCGGTCGCGGGGCGGAAATAGACGGGGCAGAACGTCTCGTCGGCCAGTCGCGCGATGTCCCGCTCCGCCATGACCTTGGATTTTCCATAGGCGGTGACGGGGCGAAGTTCCGATGTTTCGCTGACCATGTCATCCCCGGCCTGTCCGTAGTTGCTGCAGGATGAGGCGAACAGGAAACGCCGGACACCCGCCGATTTCGCGAGCTCCGCCAGCCGCACGCTGGCGCGGTGGTTGACGTCATAGGTGACGTCCGGATCGAGCTCGCCGAGCGGATCGTTGGACAGGGCCGCGAGGTGGATCACGGCGTCGAAGCCGACCAGCGCCTCGCGCTGGATATCGCGGACATCTCCTTGCGTCGCGACGATGTCGGCGAGCGGGCCACCGGCCGGGAAGGTGCACTCGGCGTAAAGGTCGCTGTCGCAGCCGACCACGGTATGGCCAGCGCGAAGCAGCATGGGAGTCATGACCGAGCCGATATAGCCGCGATGGCCTGTGACCAGAACCTTCATGCCGTGCCCTCCCTGATGCCTGGCCGCGCCTGCGTTGGCGGGCGGTTCGCCGCCGTTCCAATGGCCCGATCAGGCTAGGACGTTGGGCCGGAGGCGCCTTCCTGTCCTTCCGTGCAGGGAGACTAAGGCGTTTGGCCAGGAGCGCTGTGACCGGGGCGATCGCGGCCGGTCTCAGGGTGTAGGGTCGTCGGCCATTCTCGCACCCTTGGGCAAGGGGAGGGCAGCGCAGCGCTCCGCTAGGCTGAGCTCTTGAAGAGGGGCCAGTCCGGCCAAGGAGAAGCGCGCATGCGGGACCTGCGGCAGAAAACGATACGCAGCGGCCTTGCCAAGGCGTTGGGGCAGGGCGTCGGCGCGCTGATGCGGCTGGTCTTCATGGTGGTGCTGGCGCGACTGCTCGATCCCGGCGAGTTCGGTCTCGTGGCGATGGCAACAGCGATCACCGGCCTGCTCGGCATGTTCGCTTCGGCGGGCCTCTCCTCTGCAACGGTTCAGGCCCGCTCGATCACGCGACGCCAGGTCTCGACGCTGTTCTGGGTCAACCTGTTGATCGGCGTCGTCTTCGCCATCTTCTGCTGTCTTCTCGCTCCGGTCCTCGTGCACTTCTATGGCGAGCCGAAGCTCTTCTGGCTGACCATCCTGCTCGCGCCCGGATTTATCTTCAGCGCCGCTGGCGTCCAGCATCTGGCGATCCTGCAGCGCGAGATGCGCTATGCGACGCTCACCATCGTCGAATCCGCGGCGCAACTGCTCGGCCTGATCGCCGGCGTCACGCTCGCGCTCGCCGGGTTCCGGTATTGGGCGCTGGTCGGGGCGGCGATCGTCACGCAGCTCGTCACCGCGTCGGGCCTCTGGGCGGCGACCGGCTGGCTGCCGGGGAGACCCGGCCGCCTGGCCAATATCCTTCCGCTGCTCCGCGTGGGCGGGACGATCACCCTCAACACGCTCGTCACCTATGTCGGCTACAATCTCGAGAAGATCCTGCTCGGCCGCTTCTGGGGCGCCGACGCGCTTGGTAACTACAGTCGCGCCTATCAGCTGATCTCCGTGCCGATCGACAATCTCAATAGCGCCTTTGGCGGCGTCGCCTTCTCGGCTCTGGCGCGGCTGCAGGACGATCCTGTCCGTCTCCGCCACTATTTCGTCCACGGCTACTCGCTGGTCGTTTCCATCACGGTGCCGCTCACCCTCTTCCTGGGCTTCTTCTCCGACCAGATCTTCCTGCTCCTGTTCGGACCGAAATGGCTGGAGGCCGCGGCGATCTTCCGCCTGATGACGCCGACCGTCCTGATCTTCAGCCTGATCAACCCCTTTGGCTGGCTGCTGTTCGCCACCTGCCGGCAGGGACGCAGCCTGCGCACCGCGCTGGTCATCGCGCCGATCGTCATCACCGCCTGCATCATCGGCCTGCCCTATGGACCGCGCGGCGTAGCTGCGGCCTATTCCATCGCGATGGCGCTTTGGTTCGTACCGCACCTTGTCTGGTGCGTCAGGGGCACGCCGGTCGGTGTCCGCGACCTGCTGCCCTCGATCGCGCGACCGATCCTCGCAAGCCTCGTCGCCGGTACGCTCGGGATCCTGGTCGATCGCTATACGATGGCCGACAAGTCCCCCTTGCTCGAACTGCTGGTAAGCGGCAGTTTCATGCTCGCCGTCTACGGGGTGATGATCCTGTTTGTTCTGGGACAGGGTGGTTTCTATCGCGCACTGTTCCGCGACCTGCGCAAGATTACCGTCCCACTCTGAATATGGCGCTCTCACCGGTGCGGTGAGTGATTACGGCTCTTCTTGTTGCGAGAGCGGAGGATCTGCAACAGGATATTGGGCATCAGCTGCCAGGGCGGCGTCTGGCTCCGCTCTGATATCGGCGCAAAAGCAGAGCCCGCCGAGTGAAGTCTCGGCAGGCTCGCCAGGGCGTTAGCGCAGAAGCTTTATCCGCCCAGCCAGGCGCGGTAGCTCGCCTCGATGCCGGGGATCAGACCGATCGACGGCCGCCAGCCAAACGAAGCCATCCGGCTGCTGTCCATCAGTTTGCGCGGCGTCCCGTCCGGCTTGGTCAGGTCGGTTTCGATCGCCCCGGCGTAGCCGACAATGTCTGCGATCAGGGACGCGAGATCGCGGATCGAAATCTCTTCTCCGGAACCGACATTGATGAGCTCCGGGTCCTCATAGCGGCGCAGCAGCAGCATGCAGGCATCCGCGAGATCATCGACATGCAGGAACTCGCGCGTTGGCAGGCCCGTGCCCCAGATCGTCACGCTCGGCGCGCCATCGATCTTCGCCAGATGGAACCTGCGGATCAGCGCGGCGAGCACATGCGAACTCTCGGGATGATAATTGTCGTTCGGGCCATAGAGGTTCGGCGGCACGACAGTGATGAAGCGGCAGCCATGCTCGCGGTGATAGCTCTCGGCCAGCTTCAGGCCGGCGATCTTGGCGATCGCATAGGGCTCGTTGGTCGGCTCGAGCGGACCGGAAAGCAGCACCGTCTCGCGCATCGGCTGGGTGGCCTCGCGCGGATACATGCAGCTGGATCCGAGATAGAGCAGCTTCTCGACGCCGGCGCGCCTTGCGCCCTCGATGATATTGGTGGCGATGGCGAGGTTGTCGTAGATGAATCCGGCCGGGTGGGTCGCATTGGCGATGATGCCGCCGACCCGTGCCGCCGCGACGACGATCGCGTCGGGCCCATTCGCGTCGATCCAGGCCTCCGTCGCCGATTGGCGCCGCAGGTCCAGTTCGTCGCTGGCGACGGTGAGCACGTCACAGGGCTCGCGCCGGAGCCGACGCACCAGCGCCGAGCCTACCATGCCGCGATGCCCCGCGACCCAGATCCGTTTGCCGGTGAGGTCGAATCGATCGGTGTCAGGCATGACGGTCATTTCGCCCGACCTCCCTCTGGACGGTGCGCAGATCCGATTGCACCATATCGGCGATCAGGTCCTGGAAGGATGCCTTGTGCGTCCAGCCGAGTTGCTGGCGGGCCTTACTGGGGTCCCCCAGCAGTAGGTCGACCTCGGTCGGCCGGAAATAGCGCGGGTCTATCTCGATCAGCGTTGCGCCGCTGCGTGCGTCGCGCCCCTTTTCGGCGACGCCCTTGCCGCACCAGTCGATATCGCGGCCGATCTCGCCGAAGGCGCGCTCGACGAACTCCCGCACGGTATGCGTTTCGCCCGTCGCCAATACGAAATCATCCGCCTTCGGCTGCTGCACGATCCGCCACATGCCTTCGACATAGTCACGGGCGTGGCCCCAGTCGCGCCGGGCGTCGAGATTGCCGAGATGGATTGTCCGCTGCAGGCCATGCGCGATCGCCGCGACGCCGCGCGTGATCTTACGGGTCACGAAGGTTTCGCCGCGCAGCGGGCTCTCATGATTGAACAGGATGCCGTTGGAGGCGTGGATGCCATAGGCCTCGCGGTAGTTGACCGTGATCCAGTAGGCATAGAGCTTGGCAGCGGCATAGGGGCTGCGCGGCGCGAAGGGGGTCGTCTCGCGCTGGGGCGCTTCCAGGCTGCCGCCGAACAGCTCCGACGTCGAAGCCTGATAGAAGCGGCAATGCGCGGCAATCCCGGCAATCCGCATTGCCTCGAGCAGGCGCAGGGCGCCAAGCGCATCCGCGTTGGCCGTGTATTCCGGCGTCTCGAAAGAAACCTGCACATGGCTTTGCGCCCCGAGATTGTAGATCTCGTCGGGCTGGATCTCGTGGATGAGCCGGCAGAGATTGGTGGCGTCCGTCAGTTCGCCATAGTGCAGGTGGAAGCGGAGCGGTTCGGCGCCATGCGGATCCTGGTAGAGATGGTCGATCCGCTGCGTGTTGAAGGACGAGGAGCGGCGCTTGATGCCATGCACCTCATAGCCCTTGTCGAGCAGGAGTTCGGCCAGATACGCCCCGTCCTGGCCGGTCACGCCGACGATCAGTGCCTTCTTCGCACCCATATTGCCGCTCCGTCCGTTTCCGTTTCAGCGACTATACGAAGTGAGCCGGTCGCGGCCGCCCTACCAATCCGGGCTGCGTGAACCATCCACCATCCGCCGAACGGGCGAGGACAGGGCGAGCTGCAGGCCCCCCCCTGACCCTCCGAGCGACATGCCTCGATCCGATGGGGATCCGGCGGCGCGATCCGCCGTCTTGATGCTCGCGATGCCGCGCGAAACGCTGGAGACGCCAATAGCGGAGGCGTCGATCCCGAATGCGCGTCATATTCGTCAATCGCTATTTCCATCCCGATGAATCGGCCACCAGCCGCATGGTCTCCAGCCTCGCGTTCGGATTGGCGCAGGCCGGCATCGAGGTTTCGGTCGTCACGGGCCGATACCACCATGACGGCCCGGCGACGGACCTGATGCCGCGCGAGACTGTCGATGGCGTCGAGGTGCACCGGATCGCCACCTCGCATTTCGGCCGACAGCGCCTGGCGGGCCGGGCTTCGGACTATGCGAGCTTCCATGCGGGCGCGGCGACATGGTGCCTGACGCATCTTCGCCATGGGGACATCGTCATCGCCTGCACGGATCCGCCGCTGCTGTCGGTGTCGCTTGCGATGGCCTGCGCGCTGCGGCGGGCGCCACTGGTGAACTGGCTGCACGACATCTTTCCGGAAGTCGCCATCGAACTCGGGATGATCGGCCGGCGAGGGTTGCCGGGCCGGGTCATGTTGGCCGTGCGAGACTGGTCGCTCCGTCGAGCCGTCCTGAACGTCGTGCCCACCGTCGCCATGGCGCGCGGGCTTCGGGGGCGGGGCATCGAGGAGAACATGATCGCCATCGTGCCCTACTGGTCCGAGGAGGACGAGATCCGGCCTGTCGCACCGGCGGGCAATCCCCTCCGGACGGAGTGGGGCCTTCGGGATTGCTTCGTCGTTGGATACTCAGGCAATTTCGGGCGCGCGCATGAATTCGCCACGTTGCTGGACGCGGCCGAACGGCTGCGGGACGCGCCGGACATCCGCTTTCTCTTGATCGGCGGCGGCTTCGGCCGCCAGCGCGTCGAGGACGAGATCCGGCGCCGCAAGCTGGACAATATCCTGTTGCGTCCACTGCAACCAAGGGAAAGACTGGCGGAGAGCCTTTCCGCCGCCGACGTTCATCTGGTGTCGCTGCTTCCGGCGCTGGAGCCCTATGTCGTTCCGAGCAAGCTCTACGGCATTCTGGCCGCGGGTAGGCCGGCCCTGTTCATCGGAGCTGGGGATGGCGAGGTGGCGACTCTGCTGCGGTCCCGGGATCTGGGCCATGCGGTCGCGATCGGCGACAGTGCCGATCTCGCTTCCCGCATAGCCGAACTCGGTCGTCACAGGCCGCTCTGCGAAGCCATGGGCCATCGCGCGCGCGATGTGTTCGAACGTGATCACCTGCGTTCCCGGGGCATCGCGGATTGGCTGGCGTTGCTGCAGGCGCCGGAGGCGCCGACGGTTCGGGCGCCGGCGGGATTTCGGCGCGGCGGGCTACTCTGCCGGCTCGGACGAAATCGCTAGGGCCGTCTGCGGCACGCGCCGCCGCTGACGGTATCCGCAGGACCACGCGAATGCCGTGTGGGCCAGCACGGGTATGGTAAGGCCGCCCAGCAGCAAGACGGCCGACATCTGTGTGACGATGCCGGCGATGCCGACGGTGCCGAGAAGCGCGGCGATCGCGATCAGCAGCGCTGTCGCCTGCGAGGGCGTTGCTCCGGCGTCCAGCAGCAGATGATGCAGATGCCGACGATCCGCCGCCATCGGACTGCGCCCTGCGAGCGGGCGTCGAACCATCAGGCTCAGCGTGTCGATGAGCGGAATGGCGACCAGCCAGAGCAACGCGGGAAACATCGCCGCGCCGGTCCGATCCGCGATCGGCTCCGCCGACAGCTCCATGACCATCGCCGCCACCGCGCATCCCAGCATCATGCTGCCGGCATCGCCCATGAAGGCGAGGGCGCGCGGCAAGCCGGGGCGGCGGAGATTGAAGACCAGGAATCCCAGCACGACGGAGAGCAGCAGCAGGCTATCGTCAACGAGCCGGGCGTGACCGGAAAGCGTGCCCGCCAGGGCAAGGCCAGCAAGCGCCACCGCCGCAATGCCGCCCGCCAGCCCATCGAGTCCATCGATCATGTTGAAGGCATTGATGATGCCGACAACGAAGAAAAGCGTGACAGGTACCGCCAGCCATCCGCCCGCCGGCATGAGTCCGGGCAGGTCCAGCATGCCGCCATGGGGGGCAGGCGCCGCCACTGCCAGCAATATGCCGGCCACCGCCAGCTGAAGCGCGAGCTTCACCGTCGCTCCCAACTCCCACCGGTCGTCCGCGATGCCGATCGCGACCAGTACACCCAACACCCCGATCAGCGGCCAGGAGCTGGAGCCCAGTGTCGAGGCTTGCGGGACGACTGAAGGAAAGCGCTCGCGCACCGCCGTCGCCGCGAGCAGGGCGACGAACATGGCGATCCCCCCACATACGGGGACGCGTCCCTGATGCCGCTTGCGGGCGGTCGGCGCATCGACCAGTCCGAACCACGGAGCGAGCCGGCAAAACAGGGCGACCAGCGTCGCGGAAAGCAGGAAGGCAAACGCAAACGGAATGCTGCCGATCGACATGGGCGTGGACCCTCATCGTGCTGCGCGTATCTGGGGCGCGGGATGAAGCCGGAGGGCCGGAGGCCTCGGCTCGAGCACGATAGGGCGCGGGTAGCCGAACCTTCGATTCAGCCATCTCGACGGCATCGACCGCCATAGGACGTAGGCGGTGCCTGACGCTACCGCATTCGATCAGGTCTTTGTCGTCGCGTACTGGCGCCGGACGCGGAAGGATTGCAGACTGCGTGCAGCCGGACGTGGCGCATCCAACGACGCCGCGCCGCCTGGCAATGTCGCCGCCAAGGGAGGGTGGAATGCCGTTCGTCAATATCCGCATCGTCAAGGAAGTCATCGCCAGCGATCCCGCCGGCAAGAAGGCCGCGATCGCCGCCAAGGTGACCGAGGCCATCAAGGAGGCCACGGGCCTCGGCGACAGCGACGTCTGGGTCGTCTTCGAGGAGGTGCAGGCGCGGGACTGGTATCTCGGCCCGACGAATGTCGAGACGCTGCGCGGGCGCTAGCGCGCTTTAGGCTTCTTTGCCGCCGATGGATCGACCTTTGATCCGTCGGCCTTGCGTTTTCCGTCCGCTTTTTCGCGCGCAATGCGCTCGCGCCGCTCGGCCCGCCGGGCGGCGATTTCCTCGGGGCTGCTGACCTTCACCGGCGGCAGCCCGGCCGCCGCCTCGATCATGGCGAGATCGACACCCTCGGCGAGCAGGGCAGCCTTGAATTCGTCGGAACGGCTCAGGACCGGCTCCCTGGGATTGGGCCGCGAACCATCGAGAACGCGGGCCTTTGGCAACGCTGCGGCCAGATTCCGGCGCGAACCGGCGCCGAAAGCTGGTCCGCAGCTGTAGGCGGCGGCCTATATCCGGTCAAGAGACTGGCGGGAGAAACCCGTTGATCCCAAAGGCGGTTGGGTGCCTCGATGCCGGCCAGACTGGGACGGGCGCCGCGTCGATCACGCACCGATCGGATCGGGAAGACTCTGGATGAATTGCCAGGCGGCCCGGCCCGAACGGCTGCCGCGCTGCATCGCCCAATGGAGCGCATCGCGTTTCAGATCCTCGGCGGCGAAGGGCAGGCCGTAGTGGTCGGCATAGGCCAGCACCATTTCGAGGTAGCCCTCCTGATCCTGGTTATGGAAGCCGAGGCGCAGGCCGAAGCGATCCGACAACGAGACCTTCTCCTCGACCGCCTCGCCGGGATGGATGGCCGTCGCCTGCTCGTTCTCGATCATGTCGCGAGCCAGTAGATGTCGCCGGTTCGATGTCGCGTAGAAGAGGACGTTTTCCGGCCGCCCGGCCAGGCTGCCGTCGAGCACCGCTTTCAGCGACTTGTAGGCGGCGTCTCCGGCATCGAAAGAGAGGTCGTCGCAAAGCACGATGAACCGACGGCTCGGTGCGCTTTCCAGTAGTGTCAGCAGGTCGGGCAGGCTGGCGAGATCCTCGCGCTGGATCTCGACCAGCGCGAGGGCATTCCGATCCGCTATCTCGCCGCAGACTGTGGCATGCACCGCCTTGACCAGCGAAGATTTTCCCGTGCCGCGCGCGCCCCACAACAGTGCATTGTTGGCGCGTCGTCCGCGCATAAAGCGGCGCGTATTGTCGAGGAGCGCCTCGCGCTGCGGCTCGATGCCCTTGAGCAATTCGAGATCGACCCGGGTGATCCGGCGTATGGGTTTCAGCCGGCCGTCCTTGCCGAGCCAGAGATAGCCTTCGACGAAGGTCTCGAGGCCGGACGCGGCGACGGGCGGCGCCAGCCGCTCCAGCGCTTCGGCGATCCGGCGCAGGAGGTCGAGATGTTGCTGATCGGTCATGCCGATCTCCTCTTCAGTGAACGGTCTTGGGAAGGGTTGCCGGCGCGATACGGAGCGGCCGGCGGAAGATCTCGGCGCAGGCGACCCCGGCCAGGGCGGCGCCGCCGCCGATGATGTGGTGGAGGCGCACCGGTTCGCCGAGCATCAGGATCGCGCCGAGCGCCGTCATCACCGGCAACAGGTTCATGAACGCGGCACAGCGGCTCGGCCCCAGGATCTGCACGCCGCGGATCCAGAGGAAAGGCAGCACGACGGAAGCGAGGCCTCCCGCATAGGCGATCAGCGGCAAGGTCTCGCGGTTCAGCGCCCGCAGCGGCGCCGGGGTCGCCAGGAACGCCGGGAACATGATGACCAGCGCGCAGAGGGCCTGCATGTAGGTCGATTGCCAGCCGGTGACTGGCAGGTTCCAGCGCTTCAGCAGGACGCCGTAGAGCGCGTAGACGAGCGCGGCGGCGAACATCAGCGGATCGCCGAGATGGACGCCGTCGCGAAGCAGCGCGGCCGGCGAGCCGCCGCTCACCAGATAGATCAGCCCCAACAGCGACAGCAGGCCGCCACCGACCATGCCGATCGTTGGCGTGTCCTTCAGTAGGACGGCGCTGAGGGCGACGGTCAGAAGCGGCGTCAGCGCCGTGAACACGGCCATGTTGGTCGCCGTCGTCGTTTCGGCGGCGAGATAGGACAGGCTCTGGAACAGGCACATCGCCAGAAAGCCAAGGATCGCGAACTGGCCGAGATGCGGCCAGATGGCGGCCTTGTTTCGCCAGGCGGGAAGCGCGACGAAGCCGTTCATCAGGAGCACGGCGAATAGAAGGCGATAGAAGGTGATCGCCTCCGGCCCGATCGTGTGGGCCGACATTCGCGAGACGATGACATTGCCCGACCAGAGCGCGACGGCCGACAACGGATAGAGAAACGCTGTTCTGCTGTAGGGGGAGCTTTTCATGCGGTGAACCGGGTGCGGTGGAATTGTCTGGCCACGCTAACGGTTCACCGATGGTTCGTATCGCGCTATGCTGACATGAACTGTCGAGTTTGGGACATGCCGCACGACCTCACCGCCCGCCATCTGGACTATCACGATACCGACCGCGCCATGGCCGCGATGGAGGTCAACTATCCGGACGGCACCTCGACCGGTCTGCACGCCCATCCGCGCGGCCAGTTGCTGCATGCGATTGCCGGCGTGATGATCGTGCGCTCGCCGAGCGGATCGTGGGTGGTGCCGCCAAGCCGGGCTCTCTGGCTGGAGCGCGGCCTGGAGCACGAGGTCCGCATGATCGGCGAGGTCAAGATCCGCACCGTCTTCATCGATGATGGCGTTGTGCCGAACCTTCCCGAGCGCACCTGCGTCGTCGAGGTGTCGCCTTTGCTGCGCGAACTGATCGTGGCGGCGGCGAGGATCCCGCTCGACTACCCGGCCGGCGGCCGTGACGAACGCCTGCTGCAACTGCTCGTCGACGAATTGCGGGTGTCGCGCGTGCTGCCGCTGCATTTGCCGCTGCCGCGCGACCTGAGGCTGGCGCGGGTTTGCCGGACGATGATGGATGATCCGGCCGATACGGCAACGGCCGACGAATGGGCGCGCCGGCTGGGGGTGAGCGCGAAGACGATCCACCGCCTGTTCACCCGCGAAACCGGCATGAGCTTCGCGCAATGGCGACAGCAGGCGCGCCTGCTGCAGGCCTTGAGCCTGATCGCCCAGGGCAGGCGAATGATCGATGTCGCGCTCGATTGCGGCTATGCCAGCCAGAGCGCCTTCGCCGCCATGTTCCGCCGGCATTTCGGCATCGCACCTTCGGCCTTCTACCGCTGACCGGCAAGGCGGCGCGGTTGGCGGCTCTATGCTTCTGCCGGTGGCTGGTTCAGGCTATCCTCGCCCGAGGACGGAGGGTTGCAGCATGGCGAAGTTCGTCTTTGGAATGAACCAGTCGCTCGACGGCTATGTCGACCACATGGCGTTTGCGCCCGGCCCGACGCTGTTCCGTCATTTCATCGAGCAGGCGCAGGGCCAGGTGGGCAGCATCTACGGTCGCCGGCTCTACGAGGTCATGCGCTACTGGGACGAGGCCCATCCCGAATGGGACGCGGCGGAACGCGATTTCGCCGCCGCGTGGCGGGCCCAGCCAAAATGGGTCGTGTCGCGCTCGCTACGATCCGTTGGCCCCAACGCAACCCTGGTCGCCGAAAACGTCGAGGCGACGCTGCACCGCTTGAAGATTGAGCTCGACGGGGAAATACAGGTCGGCGGGCCGGATCTCGCCCACAGCCTGGGCCAGATTGGTCTGATCGACGCTTATCGCCTCTACCTCCACCCCGTCGTGGTCGGCGGCGGCAAGCCGCTGTTCGCCGGCCCCCGGCCGCGGCTCCGCCTCGTGGCGAACGAGGCGGTCGGCGACGGCGTGATCCGGCTGACCTACGTGCCAGCCTGAACTCCCTTGTCAGGAAAGCTCTGGGCCCGCCGGGCGACGCCGTCGATCGCCCTCGCGACCGCCCGGTAGAGCTCCGGCGGTAGGTCATGCCCCATGCCATCGATGGGCATGTAGGCCGCGTTCGGGATCGAGGCCGCCGTATCCGCGCCGCAGGCGAGCGGGATCAACGGATCCTCGACGCCATGGATGACGAGCGTTGGCGCCGTGATCGTCGCCAGTCGCTCGCGCCGATCGCCCGCGACCGCCATGGCCGCAATTTGCCGCGCCGCGCCGTTGGGCGCATAGCCCCGCCGGACTTCTTCCGTCAGCAGTCCGCGCTGGGCCGCCTCGTCGAAAGGATAGCCGCGACCTGCGATATGGCGCGCAAAGGCGATGCGCTGCGCGAAAAATCCCTCCGGATCGGCCGCCGGATCGGGCGACGGGCGCATCATCATCGCCAAGGTCTCGGGCGTTGCCTGCGGAAGCGCCGGGTTGCCGGTACTCGACATGATCGAAGTGAGGGAGAGCACCCGGGCAGGTTGCTCGCTCGCCATGACCTGCGCGATCATGCCACCCATGGATCGTCCCACGACGTGCGCCCGCTCGATGCCGAGGCTGTCCAGCAGGGCGATGGCGTCGGCCGCCATGTCGTCGAGCGTATAGGGCACATCCGGTCGTTGCCCGGCCATCAGTTCCGCCGCCAGCCTGCCGAAGTCCGGAGGCGCATAGGCATCGAAATGGGTCGAGCCGCCCGTGTCGCGATTGTCGAAACGGATGACGCGATAGCCGAGGCACGTCAGTTCCGAGCAGAACGGTTCCATCCAGCGGATCCGTTGCGTTCCGAGGCCCGCGACCAGCAGGATCGGCACGTCAGCGGCTTCGCCGAAGCTGTCCCAGGCGAGTTCGATTCCATTGGCGGTTGCGGTGTTCATCTGGCTCTTTCCCGATCCTGTCGGCGGCGCGTTCGGCGTCTGTGTTTGCCGCGTTATACCCGGGTATAATTATTTGATCAATATTACCCGGGTTAATTCTTAGGCTTTGGAAACGAGGAAGGATGGGAGGCGGGCAGGCTAAATCGACCAGTCCAGCGGACGACCAACGAGACGGTCGACCCGATCCGTGAGGCCTTCGAACAACGAGTCCATCAACGCTGCGCTCTCCGGGGCGAAGCGGTCATAGGCCGGCGCGACATTGACGAAGGGGATGTCGTCGCCGAACCCGGCCGAGTCGATCTCCAGAAAGTCGCCGATCGAGCCCAGAATCCGCCTCGGATTCTGCTGGAGTTCGGCGAGGCTCATTACCAGGAAGCGTTCGCGCGGATAGAGGTCGAGGTAGCGCTTCAGCTGTCCGTCATAAAGGGACGAGCGCATATACATGAAATTCCAGAAATATTGCCGGCAGGTGGCGTGGAAGTCCCGGGAAGCGAAGCGCTCCGCCTCCAGTTCCAGCGCCTCGTGAAAGCTCTCCACCAACTCCTGCGAGCGGCCGTCGGCGTGCGGCGCCCGGCGCATGTGTTGGTAGAGCGAGTGCGCGCGGGCTTGCGGTTGCCGCAGTATGAGGAGGAACTTCGCGTCCGGGAACAAATTGGCGAGAAGAGGGGCTGTCTCCGGATTCGAGAAATAGACATGCGAGGCATCGACGCGATATTTCCGGTCGGAGGCAAAGAGCCCGAAATAAGTGACGGGATTGCTCACCACCTGGAAGTGGCTGCAGAAGAAGCTGGGCTCCTTGATCTCGCTGACCTTGATGTCGGGGTGCCGTTCCAGAAGGTGATAGAGCGAGGTCGTGCCGCACTTGCCGGCGCCAAGGATAAAGAGGTTTGGCGTCATCGTGATCGACCTCGATGTCTGGGTCGACCGGTATGGCTCTGGCTAGGCACACGGACTGACCGATAGCGGTGCCACCTTGGTATGCGCGAATACCGCCGTCCCGCAAGTCTTGCATCCGACGCAATTGGAGGAGTGGCCTGACGGCTTCCGGCGGTCGAGATGTACCGGCGACCCAGCCACCTGCCTAGTTGTCCGTGGCTTCTACACAGCGCGCTCGCCCTGGCAGCCGAGGGGGCTGGCAATCCGGTCGGGTTTGCGAGATTAATATATCAACGATTCTTGAGATATTGAGATTACTATGAACGAGCAGCGAGCCCTCGACGCCTTTGCAGCGCTCTCACAGGAGACGCGGTTGCGGATTGTACGTCTCCTCGTGTCAGCCGGGCCCGAAGGGCTGTCGGCGGGCGCCATCGGCGAGGCGATGGACGGAGCATCCTCATCGCGCATGTCCTTCCACCTCGGCCATCTCGAGCAAGCCGGCCTCGCCGTATCCCGGCGCGAAGGGCGCTCGATCATCTACAGCGCCGCCTATCCCGCGCTTTCGGCCCTCGTCGAATTCCTCATGCGCGATTGCTGCCAGGGTCATCCCGACGTCTGCAATCCGGCGGTCGCCGCGTTATCGGCCTGCTGCCAGCCCGGTCAGGGCGCTCCCCGTTCCCCAAACCGCTCCCTGTGAGGCAAGTCGATGGACGTCATCATCTACCACAATCCGGACTGCGGCACCTCGCGCAACACCCTGGCGATGATCCGCAACGCGGGCGTCGAGCCGCATGTCATCGAATATCTGCAGACGCCGCCATCCCGCGCGCTCCTGATTCAGCTTGTCGCGCGGATGGGGATCCCCGTCCGCGCGCTGCTGCGCGAGAAGGGCACCCCTTATGCGGAGCTCGGCCTGGCCGATCCGGCGCTCACCGACGAGCAGCTTGTCGACGCGATGATGGCGCATCCGATCCTGATCAACCGGCCGATCGTCGTCAGCCCGAAAGGCGTCAGGCTCTGCCGTCCGTCGGAAGCCGTCCTCGACCTGCTGCCGCCCCAGCAAGGCGAGTTCATCAAGGAAGACGGCGAGCGCGTCATCGACGCCGAGAGTCGCCGCGTAGCGACGGCATGAGGGCGGCGCATGTCCACGTTTGAACGCTATCTCACGATCTGGGTCGCTCTCTGCATCTTGGCCGGTATCGCTCTCGGCCACGTCATGCCGGGCTTCTTTCATGCCATCGGCGCGATCGAGATCGCCAACGTCAATCTTCCCGTCGCGGCGCTCATCTGGCTGATGATCATACCGATGCTGCTTCGGATCGACTTCGCGGCGCTCGGCGAAGTCGGCCGCCACTGGCGTGGCATCGGCGTGACCCTGTTCGTCAACTGGGCGGTCAAGCCGTTCTCCATGGCGCTGCTTGGGTGGCTGTTCATCGGCTGGCTGTTCCGGCCTCTTCTGCCGGCGGACCAGATCGACAGCTATATTGCCGGCCTCATCATCCTGGCGGCGGCGCCCTGTACGGCGATGGTCTTCGTCTGGTCGAACCTGACGCGGGGAGAGCCGCATTTCACCCTGAGCCAGGTTGCGCTCAACGACGCCATCATGGTGCTGGCCTTCGCGCCGATCGTCGGCCTGCTGCTCGGCCTCTCGGCCATCACCGTGCCCTGGGGAACGCTCGTTCTCTCGGTGGCGCTCTATATCGTGATGCCGGTCATCCTCGCCCAGCTCGTTCGCCGCCGCCTGCTGGCGTCCGGTGGCCAGGCCGCGCTCGACCGGCTTCTGGCGCGGCTGGGACCTGCCTCGCTCATCGCCCTGCTGGCGACTCTGGTGTTGCTTTTCGGCTTCCAGGGCGAGCAGATCATCGCGCAGCCGATGGTGATCGCGCTGCTCGCCGTGCCGATCCTGATCCAGGTCTATTTCAACGCCGGGCTCGCCTATCTGCTGAACCGCGTCGCCGGCGAACGCCATTGCGTGGCCGGGCCGTCAGCGCTGATCGGGGCTTCCAACTTCTTCGAGCTCGCCGTGGCGGCCGCGATAAGCCTGTTCGGCTTCCGGTCCGGCGCGGCGCTCGCGACCGTCGTCGGGGTGCTGATCGAAGTGCCGGTCATGCTCTCCGTCGTCTGGATCGTGAACCGCTCCCGCAACTGGTACGAGCGCGGCCGCAGGGTGGCGAGCGTCGTGGCGACGAATTCCTGATACTGCCGAACCTTCCCTACGTCGACGCGGACTGCTTCGACGTGCCGGACATCGACCGCCTGAGCCCGGCGTCTCCAACCCTCGCGCCACGATTCTGACGCTCGAGGCCGAGCGGCTGCCCCGACATTTCGGAACGGAAGCCCGCATCTTCGACCTGCATGGCCTTCCCCTGCCGGATGGGGTGGGCGGCTGATCATCCCAAGGCGGGCGACCTCCGCGACCTGGCGCTCTGGTCGGGGGCAGGTCTGAACCAGCCCGGAGCGGCATGGCGCCCCCCGCGGCCGGGTTCAAGGATGTCGCCAAGGCGGCGTCCGTCCTCCTGCTCACCAATCGCGAAAGCCGCCGTTATCGGAGGGCATTTGCCAGCCGCATCAGCATGGTTGCGACAAGCTCAGGATCGAGCGGCGCCGCGGCATCGACGAGGCGCCTCTCGGCATCGGCAACGATTGCTGAGGCCGCCTCCAGAGCCTGATCCCCCGTAGGCGTCAACTCGGTCTTCTGAACGCGGCCGTGCTCCGGATGGGGCGTGCGCCTGATGAAACCCGACTTCTCGAGCGTGACGAGAATAGCCTGCATCGTCTGCGGCGTGACGAAGGCCTGGCGCGCAAGCGCGGCGTTGGATGCTCCAGGTTCGACCTTCAAGTAGGCGAGCACCGCGTATTGCGGCGTGGTCAGGCCGATCTGTCGCAGCTCCGCATCCATGCGCGTCCGGAGCGCCTGCTGGGCCTGCTTCAGCGCGAAGCCGATCGTCGCATAGGGGTCGTCCATCAGCAAACTCGCATTGACATATCAGGGCCCTTATACAATATAAGCTCACTGATATTATCAAATCCGGCAATCAAAGGAAGCCCCGTCATGCCGCATCTGATCGGACCCGATTTCATTGGCATTCAAGTCGAAGACATTGAAGTCGCGCGCACCTTCTACACCGGTGTTGTCGGGCTCCAGCCTGCGCGAACGAGCCCGCCGGGAGCGGTCGTGTTCGACACCAAGCCGGTTCCTTTCGCCGTCCGCACACCGGTTGTGAACCTGCCGGCGACCGACAAGCTGGGTTGGGGCATTGCCATCTGGTTCGGCTGCGACGATGCCGACGCGCTCCACGACCACCTCGTCAATCAAGGCGTCGAAATCGAGTTCGCCCCGAAAGACGGGCCGTTCGGCCGCTACTTCGCGTTCCGCGATCCCTTCGGCTACTCCATCACGGCCCATACGGTCGTGAAGTCCTGAATTGACGACCGAGGAAAACGACATGAAAAATGCCGATGCGCCCCGGCTGTTCATCACCGGCTCGACGGGCGAGCTAGGCCGCCTCGTTGTCAGCGAGCTTCTCAAGAGAGTTCCGGCGAGCAGCATCGTTGCGGGCGTTCGGTCCGTCGACCATGACGTTGCCAGGCAGATTGCCGCAGAGGGGATCGAACTCCGTATCGCTGATTATTCGCGGCCCGACACCCTCCTGACGGCGTTCACGGGCATCGACAGGCTGTTGCTGATATCGTCGAGCGCGGATCACGACCGCGTCGGCCAGCACCGGAATGTCATTGAGGCCGCGAAGGCCTCGGACGTCCGCTTGTTCGCCTATACGAGCCTGCTTCACGCCGACACGTCGGTGCTCGGGCTCGGCGAAGATCACCGACGGACCGAGGCGCTCCTGAAGGCGTCCGGCCTTCCGGTCGTGCTGCTGCGGCACGGGTGGTACATGGAGAACCACATGGCATCGGTGTCCCCGGCGCTTCAGTACGGGGCAGTGATCGGCAGTGCGGGCGAAGGTCGGTTCTCGACCGCCACCCGCGCCGACTTTGCCGAGGCGGCGGCCGTCGTACTCTCGACCGAGGATCAGGCGGGTCGCATCTACGAGCTGGCGGGCGATCAGAGCTACAGCCTTGCCGATCTTGCCGACGCGATCGCAACGTCGGCCGGCAAGCCCATCGCCTATAAGGATATGCCCGGCGCTGCCTTCAAGAATGCACTTGTCGGCATGGGTCTCCCCGAGAGCACGGCCAAACTCATCGCGGACTCCGATGTCGCGGCTTCCAAGGGGGCGTTGGAGGACAATGATCGTCAACTCAGCGCACTGATCGACCGGCCGACGGCGAGTTATCGACAGGTGGTTGAACAGACGGTCCGTGGCCTCGCGCAGCCTCACCCAACCGGCTCCGAAAGGATTTGCTCATGACGTTCTGGATGGGTGTCGCATCGGCGCAGCACGCGCGCGGAGGCCGTGACGGCGGCTTTGCCCAACTTGGGCATGGCAAGCACATCGCCGTGAAGTCTCTCAAGAAAGGCGACTGGATCGTCTATTACTCTCCGCGCGAAGGCATGGGTGAAGGCGTACCGGTGCAGGCATTCACGACAATCGGTCGTGTCACCTCGGACGAGCCGTACCGCTTCGAACAAGCGATGGACTTCAATCCATATCGCGTCGATGTGGACTACCTGAAAAACGCCAGGGCGGCCCCGATCAAACCGCTTCTCGGCGCTTTGCGGCTCACACGCGATCACGGTGCCAATTGGGGCATTGTGATGCGCGGCCCGAAGCGGGCGCTTCACGAAGAAGACATGCTTCGAATCGTCGAGGCGATGAACGTTCTGGCGGAATTCGAGGCTTGCCGAGCCTGACGTCGCCCATATAG
Organism: Kaistia nematophila; assembly: GCF_026343855.1. Classification (NCBI taxonomy): domain Bacteria; kingdom Pseudomonadati; phylum Pseudomonadota; class Alphaproteobacteria; order Hyphomicrobiales; family Kaistiaceae; genus Kaistia; species Kaistia nematophila. The sequence goes on from NZ_JAPKNK010000002.1 coordinate 163,093, forward strand.
CCCTCCTGAATTGAGGCATGAGCGAGCGGTTGCAATAGGATGGTTTTGCGGACCGACTGATTTTGGACGAGAATGGCGCCAAAATAGAAGGACACCCATGTCATCCAGTCAAATTATCATTTTGAACGGCACTTCCAGCGCTGGAAAGTCTACTCTGGCAAAAGCCTTGCGCGCATCGATCACAGATCCGTTCTGCTATTACGCTTCGGATCAACTCGCTGATGCCGGGTTCAGAGCTAACAAGCATTTTGTGCATTCTGACGAGCGCGCGAGATTCTTTGATGGCTTCCACCGGTCGATTGCTGCGTTCGCAGAAGCAGGCAATAACCTACTTGTGGAGCACATTGTCGAGGAAGCCGCCTGGTGGACCCAGTTGCAAGCTATCCTCGCCCCCTATGATGTTTTCTGGGTAGGTGTTCATGCGCCATTGGCCGAAATAGAGAGGCGCGAGAAAGAGCGAGGCAACCGTCAAATCGGCGAAGCACGCTACCACCTTAAGACACATCACTATTGCAGATATGACCTCGAGGTGGACACCACATTGCCACTGGAGACAGTAATAACCAATATTTTGGACGGTTGGAGATGCCGCCCGGCATTGCGCGAGCGATAGCTGCTATCGGAGTTTCGATATCCGATCTTCAACGGCTGAAACGAGGTCGGAAGCTGACGCCTGATATTCAAGATTTATCGGGCTGTAGCGTAGAATCGGCGGGCTTGCATGCCGACTGGTGGCGTGCAGTGATCGGCGGCAATATCGCGCTAAAGAGGGCAATCGACGGGATGGCGGACGGGGTGGGATTCGAACCCACGGAGGGCTTGCACCCTCGGCGGTTTTCAAGACCGCTGCCTTAAACCACTCGGCCACCCGTCCGGGCCGGGGATCAATGCGGAACCCGGCCGCCGATTGCAAGCGGAACCTGCCATCGAGATGTGGATGATGCCCGGCGCGCCGCGGCCTGGAGAGAATTGCTTAACCTTCTTGCGCGCGCCGCTGCCGCACCCCGCAATTGACGCAATTTGGCCACGGTTGATTAACCAGCCGGAAAGGCGAAACCGGCTGAATGCGCTCGTATGTCTTGACTGGAATCTCGTGCCCACGCGCGCCGGTCTGGACCCGAAAGGCGTCGGCAACGGTCGGTCCAATCGACAAGGACCACAGTTGCTGCTATCGGATAGGTGAGATGGGGATTTCCAAGAAATACATTCTGGGTCTTTTGGGCCCGGATGCACCGCAGGGCAGGGTGATGCTGAAGGCTGCGACCGCCGTCGCCGCTGCCGCTCTCCTGGCTTCCTGCGCCACGGCCCCCTCCAAGCCGACCAAGCGCAGCAAGGAATACTTCTCCGAGAAGGAATATGGCGTCAAAGCCAGCCCGCGCGTGGTCGAATACGGCCAGCCCGTGCCGCAGGGCGGCGGGCGTTACATGGTCGGCAAGGCCTATACGGTGAAGGGCCGCGTCTACAAGCCGTTCGAGAACAAGCGCTACACCGCCGTCGGCTACGCCTCCTGGTACGGCTCCGCCTTCCATGGGCGCTATACCGCGAATGGCGAGGTCTATGACATGGACGGCTTCTCCGCCGCTCATCCGACCATGCCGCTGCCGAGCTACGCGCGCGTCACCAATCTGCGCAACGGCCGCTCGATCACCGTTCGCGTCAACGATCGCGGCCCCTATGCCAGCGACCGCGTGATGGACCTGTCGTCCCGCACGGCCGAAGTGCTCGACATGAAGCATCACGGCACCGCCAAGGTGAAGGTCGAATATATCGGCCCGGCCCGCATGGAAGGCCACGACCAGGCCATGCTGCTGGCGTCCTATCGCGGCCCAGGCAGCAGCGTTTCCGGCGACACCATGCTGGCGATGGCGCCCAAGCCGGCGCTGCGCGCGCCGAGCGCCGATCCGACCATCGTCATGGCGGCGCTGGCTCCGGTCCCGCGCACCCGTCCCGATTACTATGGCGGCACGGCCTTCGATCCGGCTGTCGCCTATTACGAGGCCCAGCCCGCGCCCCGCGTCGTCGCGGACGCCGCGCCGGCTCCGGTCCCGGCCGGCAGCAATTACGGCGAGCGCAGCCTCGGCACCTATACGGTCAGCAGCCCGGTCGGCTATTCGGATGCCGAGCCGGTTCCGGCGTCGTGGTCGTCGGATGATTATGCGCCGCCGGTCCCGCGTTCGGCCCGTTCTTCCTATGCGGCCGATGCAACCGTCTCGCCGGCGCAGTTGGCGGCTGCCGAGATGGCGTCCGGCGCACGAAGCCAGGACAAGCTTCAGGCAGCGCTCGACGCGGCCGTGCAGCGCGCCGCTGCGGATCGCGGCGCCGATGCGCCGGTGATCCAGCTCGGCGTCTTCTCGAACACGTCCAACGCCGAGGCCTTGGCCGGTCGTTTCGCCGATCTCGGCCGCGTCACGGCGGCCAGCATCTCGGTCGGTGGCAAGACGATGCAATCGGTTCGCCTCGTCGTCGCCGATCGCACCTTGAATGGCGAGGAAGCCGTCCGCTCGGTACGGTCGGCGGGTCTTCCCGGCGCCTACCTGGTCACCCGCTGACCAGGTTCGGCATTGATCGCGAGGCGTCGGGCCTGTTAACCAGAAGAGGGCGGCCGCCGGCCGCCTTCCTTGTGGTTTTGGCGCCCGGCGTTTCGTGATGTCTCTTCACCGGCCCTCGCTGCGCTTTCTCCTCGTGCCGGCCATTCTGATGGCCCTGGTCGCGGTTCTTTTGCCGCGTACTGCGTTTGCCGCCCCGTATGAGGGCAAGGCGACGAGCGCGCTGCTTGTGGACGTCGATTCCGGCACCATCCTCTACAGCAAGGAGCCGGACGCGCCGTTCCAGCCGGCCGCCATGGCGAAGATGATGACGATGGCCGTGGTGTTTGACGCCATCCACGCCGGCAAGATCCATCTCGAGGACAGCTTTCCCGTCAGCGAATACGCCTGGCGGACCGGTGGCGCGCCATCGGCCAGCGCCACCATGTTCGCCAAGCTGAATTCGTCAATCGCGGTCTCCGACCTGCTGCGCGGCGCGATCGTGCAGGCGGGCAATGACGCCTGCATCATCCTGGCGGAGGGGATCGCCGGCTCGGAAGGCAGTTTCGTCGACATGATGAACCGCAAGGCCAAGGAAATCGGCCTGACCGGTTCGCAATTCACCAATGTCTCCGGGCTGCCGGATCCCGAACAGAAGGTGACGGCGCGGGATCTCTACAAGATCGCCGACTACCTGATCCGCACCTATCCGGGCCTCTACAAGATCTATTCCGAGCCCGATTTCACCTGGAACAAGATCTACCAGCGCAACCGCAATCCGCTGCTCGCTGCCGGCCTCGGCGCAGATGGCCTGTCGACCGGCTTCACCAAGGAATCGGGCTATGGCCTGACGGCGTCGGCGGTTCGCGACGGCCATCGCATGATCGTCGTCGTCAGCGGGCTGGCCTCCGACAAGGAGCGGGCAGAGGAAGCGCGCAAGCTGCTCGACTGGGGCAATACCGCCTTCGAGAGGCTGCGCTTCTTCGACCGCGGCGAAGCGGTCGGCGATGCGCGGGTCTATGGCGGCGCCACGGGCTCCGTCGGGCTCGCCACGCGCGAGCCGCTCGACATTCTGTTGATGCGTGGCAACCGCGACCGCATTCGCGCCCGGATCGTCTATACGGGCCCCTTGCTTGCGCCCGTCCAGCAGGGCACAGAGGTCGGCGTTGTCCGGGTCTGGGTCGGCGACGCCCAGATCCTCGAGAAGCCCCTGTACACGACCGCCGCGGTCGCCAAGGGGTCGATGGATCAGCGCGCCCTCGATGCCGTCCAGCAACTGCTGATCGGGTGGCTGCCACAATGGAAGTTATGACGCGGGAAGTTATGACGCGCTTGCCGGGTCGGTTCATCACATTCGAGGGCGGGGAGGGGTCGGGAAAATCCACCCAGATCCGTCGCCTGGCCGAGCGCCTGCGCGATACGGGGCATTCGGTCGTGCTGACGCGCGAGCCGGGCGGCACCGAGCTCGCCGAGCAGATCCGTGCCTTCATCCTGTCCGGCGCGGCCGAGCCGCTCGGACCCGAGGCCGAGACGATGCTGTTCGCCGCGGCGCGGGCCGATCATGTCGACCGGCTGATCCGTCCCGCACTCGAACGCGGCGACTGGGTGCTGTGCGACCGCTTCATCGATTCGACCCGCGCCTATCAGGGCTCCGACGGCGTCGATGCGGGATTGCTCGACAGCCTCGAGAAGATCGCCATCGGTGGCCTGCGGCCCGACCTGACGCTGGTGCTCGACCTGCCGGTCGAGATCGGCCTCGAGCGCGCGGCGCGGCGGCGGAGCGGCGAGGAAGGCCCGCCGGACCGCTTCGAGAAGGAGACGGTGGAGCGGCACGAGCGCCGGCGCGCGTTGTTCCTGGCGATTGCCGCCGTCGAGCCGGATCGCTGCCTCGTCATCGACGCCAACCAGACCCAGGACGCCGTCGCCGAGGCCATCTGGCAGGGCGTTCGGCAGCGAATCCAAGAAAGCGTGAGCTAGTCGCATGGCTGTGCCGGACATGACGCGCCCCGATGCCATCGAGGGCTGGCCCCTGCCGGAAGAGCAGACGGAGTGGCATGGCGATCCCGCCATCGAGCGGCTGATGGTCGAGGCCTATCGCGGCGGGCGCATGCACCATGCCTGGATGATCGGCGGGCCGCGCGGCATCGGCAAGGCGACGCTCGCCTATCGTTTCGCCCGCTTCGCGCTGACCTATCCCGACCCCGCGCGGGCGCCGGATGCTGCCACGCTCGCCGTGCCGGCCGGTTCGCCAGCCGCCGCCAAAATCGCCGCGCGTTCGCATCCCAACATCCTGACCCTGTCGCGCCCCTGGGACGAGCAGGGCAAGCGCTTCAAGGCCAGCCTGACGATCGACGAGATTCGGCGCACGATCCCGTTCTTCGGCTCGACGGCGGGCGAGGCGGGCTGGCGGATCGCCATCGTCGACTCGGCCGACGACATGAACCCCAACGCCGCCAACGCGCTGCTGAAGATCCTGGAGGAGCCGCCGAAGCGCTCGCTCTTCCTGGTGATCTCGCATGCGCCGGGCCGGCTGCTGCCGACCATCCGCTCGCGCTGCCGTCGGCTCGACCTGCCGCTCCTGACGGTGCCGGCGATCGAGACGGCGCTGCAGGCGCATTCCGACGCCGAGGCCGACATCAGGCGTTTCGCCGCCGAGGCCGGGCAGGGGAGCCTGCGCCGCGCCATCGGCTTCCTGGACGAGGACGCGGCGGCGATCGGGCGCGCCTTCTCGCGGGTCGTGGCGCGCTTTCCGCAGCTGGACGGGCAGGCGGCCCATGCCCTTGGCGACCTGGTCGCCCAGCGCGGCGCCGACGAGGCTTTCGCAAATTTCGTCGATCTCGTCTTCGCCTGGCTGAACCGCCGCGCCCGCGCGCTGCCGGAGCCTGACGGCTCTCCGATACCCGAAAGCGTTGCGGCGACGCCGCTTGCGACTTGGGCGGAGGTGTGGGAAAAGCTGCGACAGTCTTCGGCCGAGGTCGAGGCGCTCAATCTCGACCGCAAACAGTTTGTGCTCACGACCATGAACATCCTCGCTCGCGCGACCCGAATGTGAAGCTGTCGAACGGCCGGCCCCAAGCTGGCGCACAGACTATTGGTTGCGTTGAAAGAAAAGCGAGACAGCGGTGACAGCGCCGAAATTCTACATCACGACAGCGATTTCCTATCCGAACGGTGTTCCGCATATCGGCCATGCCTACGAGATGCTGGCGACCGATACGCTCGCCCGTTTCAAGCGGCTGGACGGCTACGACGTCTTCTTCCTGACCGGGACGGACGAGCACGGCATCAAGATGGTGCAGACGGCGGCGCGCGACGGCATCACGGCCCGCGAGTTGGCCGATCGCAACGTGCCGCGCTTCCAGGCCATGGCCGAGGCGCTGAACTGCTCGAATGACGATTTCATCCGGACCACCGAGCCGCGCCATTACCGCGCCTCGGAAGAGATCTGGCGTCGGATGGAAGCCAATGGCGACATCTACAAGGATGCCTATGCCGGCTGGTATTCGGTTCGCGACGAGGCCTACTACGCCGAGTCGGAGACCGAGGTTCGGGCCGATGGGCTTCGCTACGGTCCGCAGGGAACCGTCGTCGACTGGGTCGAGGAGGAGAGCTATTTCTTCCGCCTCTCCGCCTACGAGGATCGGCTGCTCGCGCATTACGAGGCCAATCGCGATTTCATCGGCCCCGACGAGCGCCGCAACGAAGTGGTCAGCTTCGTCAAGGGCGGGCTGAAGGATCTTTCGATCTCGCGCACGACCTTCGACTGGGGCATCCCGGTTCCCGGCGACCCGAAGCACGTGATGTATGTCTGGGTCGACGCCCTGACCAACTACATCACGGCGGTCGGCTTTCCGGACGACAAGAGCGAGTCCTTCGAGCGCTACTGGCCGGCCGACGTGCATGTCATCGGCAAGGACATCGTGCGCTTCCATTCGGTCTATTGGCCGGCGTTCCTGTTCTCGGCCGGCCTGCAGCCGCCCAAGCGCGTCTTCGCGCACGGGTTCCTGTTCAACCGCGGCGAGAAGATGTCGAAGTCGCTCGGCAACGTCATCGATCCGTTCGCGCTGATCGAGCACTACGGCGTCGATCCGGTCCGCTTCTTCTTCCTGCGCGAGGTTCCCTTCGGCCAGGACGGCAACTACAGCCACGAGGCGATCATCAACCGGATCAACGCGGATCTCGCGAACGATCTCGGCAACCTCGCGCAGCGCTCGCTGTCGATGATCGGCAAGAACCTTGGCGGCGTCGTTCCGCAGCCGGGTTCCTTCACGCCCGCGGACGAAGAAATTCTCGCCGCCGCCGATGGCCTGCTGCCGATCTGCCGCGCCGCCATGGACGGGCAGCAGATCCATCACGCGCTGAACGCGGTCTGGGGCGTCGTCGCTGAGGCGAACCGCTATTTCGCCAACCAGGCTCCGTGGCAACTGCGCAAGACCGATCCGGACCGCGCAGCGACCGTGCTCTACGTCACGGCCGAGGTGATCCGCCAGATCGCCATCCTGTCGCAGCCGGCCATGCCGGGTTCGGCCACGAAACTCCTCGACCTGCTGGCGATCCCGGAAGCTGGCCGAAGCTTCGCGTCGCTCGGCGCCGCCGGCCGGCTCGCGCCCGGTTCGACCCTGCCCACCCCGGCCGGCGTGTTCCCGCGCTATGTCGAGGCGGAAGAGGCCGAAAAGTCGGCGTAAAGACACCATCCGAGCCGCAGCACACGCGTCGGCTCGGATTGTCCTTTCGGGATCTGCTTCGGCCCCGTCACCTTCAAGCAAGACCCTCACCCAACCCTCTCCCGAAAGCGGGCGAGGGCTTTTGAGCCGACGTGGTTGCAATGTCGGAGCCGCTCTTCTCGAAGGACTGGGTGCGGCGCGCCCCCTCTACCGCTTGCGGGAGAGGGTTGGGGTGAGGGGCTTTCTTCTTTCCAGCCGGTCCCTTTGCCAGACCTAACCCGGCGCCAGGCGGTCGTTGATCCGCTGCACGGTGGCGATGGTTTCCGATTCACGCGTGCGCCGCAGGGCGAAGTCCTGTCCTGCCGCCGCGATCTCGCGGCAGGCCTGGTCGTGCGCCCGGCACCACTCGACCTTCTCGACGATATCGGACAGATCCGCCGCGACCGGTATGTAGTGCGTCCACGGCACGAACTCGTCGTAGAACCATTGCCGGAAGCCGGAAGGCGACGCGACCTTCAGCACGCAGCAGCCGAGCAGCATCCGCGTATAGAGATTGCCCCAGCTGTTGGTCGGGCCATCGATGTCGAGCGCGAACTTGACGTCGATCCAGCGCGCCGGAGGCACGTAGCTACCGAGGATGCCGTGCGCCTCCATCGCCTGCCGCGCCGGATGCGCGGCGCGGTCGCGCTCGGGCACGATCAGGCGCACATCGACGTCGTCGAGCCCCCTGAGCGCCAGGCAGAGCCGCACGCGCTGCTTCAGGTTGGGATCGTCGATGTCCATCGCTTCGGTCGTGGTGTCGCCATGGCCGGAAATGGCGCCCCGCCAGAGTAGCATGTCGCTGCGCGCCGCCCACTGGCCCGGCCGGTTCTCGGCCAGCCGGCGGAAGGCCTGGTAGATCTCGGGCTTCATGAAGCCGGGATCGGGCACCAGCAGCGATTGGGGCTCGTCGGAGCAATAGGCCAGTTCGTTGGCGATGTTGCCGCCGCCGTCCGAAATGTTCGCTGTCGCCGACGTCACGCCAGGCGCCGTGCGGGCCATGATGTGGATCAGGGGCGGCAGTCGCCGCCAGACCATCTCGAACTGGTGCGGGTCGCGCGCCATCAGATCGAGGTCGAGCGAGACATGCAGCTGCGTCCCGATCCGTTCGAAGTCGATCTGGTAGCGATGGCGGGCGGTCTCGGCGGACTGCGTCAGCACCAGCGACGAGGGAGCACCCTGCATGGCTGGCAGGCGGGCGGCCAGCTTGCGCACGAGGGCCTCTTCCTTGAGGCGCCTTGGAAGGATCGCATAGAAAGTGCGTTGGCTGAGTTGCAAGTACGAATCCCCGGCCGCCTGCGGTCACTTGCGGCACTGTAGTGGTGCGATCTCGCCACTGTCCACAATGGTCGACAGCGTGGCTGTTAGCCGCTACTGACTGCGCACGAAGCACCCCATATTGCGGCCATGACACCATCCATGACGCACTCATCCGAACCGTTGAACAGAATGCTGGTCGATAGCCACTGTCATCTCGATTTCGCCGACTTCGATACCGATCGCGAGGCGCTGATGCAGCGCGCCCGGGACGCCGGGATCGGCCTCATGGTCACCATCTCGACCCGCGTCCGCCAGTTCGACAGGATCCGCGCCCTCGCCGAGGCGCATGACGAAGTCTACTGCTCGGTCGGCACCCATCCGAACAGCGCGCATGAGGAGCCGGACATCACGACCGACGAACTGGTCGCGCTGTCGGCCCATCCGAAGGTGGTGGCGATCGGCGAGGCCGGGCTCGACTATTTCTACGGCGCCGAGCACAAGCTGCTGCAGGCGGAGGGGCTGCGCCGCCATATCGCCGCCGCCCGCATCACGCAGCTGCCGCTGGTGATCCATGCCCGCGACGCCGACGCCGACATGATCGCGATCCTGCGCGACGAGATGGGGAAGGGGGCCTTCCCCGCCATCCTGCACTGCTTCTCGTCCGGAGCGGAGCTGGCGAAGGTCGGCCTGGAGCTCGGCCTCTACGTCTCCTTCTCCGGCATCCTGACCTTCAAGAGCGCGCAGTCGATTCGCGATGTCGCCGGCTTCGTGCCGATGGACCGCCTGCTGGTGGAGACCGACGCGCCCTATCTCGCCCCCGTGCCGCATCGCGGCCAGCGCAACGAGCCGGCCTATGTGCGCGACACCGCCGCCGTGCTGGCCGAGGTCAAGGGCGTGTCGGCGGAGACGATCGCCGAAGCGACGACGGAGAACTTCATGCGTCTCTTCACCAAGGTGCCGCGCGCCGCGCTGGCAGGCCCCACGGCGGTGCCGCATGGCTGAGGGCGGGGCAGGGGCTGTCCGGGCCGATCGGCTGCGGATCACGGTGCTCGGCTGCGGCGCATCGCCCGGCGTGCCGCGCATCGGCAATGACTGGGGCGCGTGCGACCCGTCCAACCCGAAGAACCGGCGCACCCGATCCTCGATCCTCATCGACGCCTTCCGTGGCGATCACCCCTATCCGACGCGGATCCTCGTCGATGCCGGCCCCGACGTGCGCAACCAGCTGCTCGACGCGCGCGTCGATCGCGTCGACGCCGTGCTCTTCACCCATCCGCATGCCGACCATACGCACGGCATCGACGACCTTCGGTCGTTCTGGCTCGATACCCACCGCCTGGTGCCCGTCTATTCCGACGATTTCACGCAGGAGCGGCTGGAGGAGGCGTTCGGCTATTGTTTCCGGACGCCGGCCGGCGGCAGCTATCCGCCGATCCTCGGCCGGACGCGGATCGAGGCAGGGCAGGGCTTTTCGATCGACGGTCCGGGAGGCAAGGTCGACATCCTGCCGATCCGCCAGATTCATGGCGACATCGACAGCCTCGGCTTCCGGATCGGCGGCTTCGTCTATTCGAGCGATATCAGCGCCATCCCCGACGAAAGCCTGCCGCATTTCGCCGAGATGCAGCTCTGGATGGTCGATGCGTTGCGCTGGCGGCCGCATCCGAGCCATTTCAGCGTCGACGACACGCTCGCCTGGCACGAGCGCCTGCGGCCGCGCAAGACGATCCTGACCCACATGCATGGCGATCTCGACTACGCGGCCCTTGCGGCGCGCATCCCTGGCGACGTCGAGCCGGCCTACGACGGAATGGTATTCTCGCTCGGCCTCTGAGCGGCATTAACCATGGGATGCCGTATTCGTCGCACTGGCCCGACCGAAAAGGACATGCCAATCTCGGAATCATAACAGCGGCGGACCATCGGGAACCGGCGCCCGGGAAAGGGGATACTGCTTAATGAAGAGCCGAAACGCGGCTTGGTCCGTCTTCGGGATCGGCGCAGTCGCCGTATCGATCTACATCCTCTACCGCGAGTTTCGTCGCATCTCGTTCGCTGAAGTGGCGGACAGTCTCGCCGCGATAACGCTCGGAAACTGGGCTCTGGCGATCTGCGCCACCCTCGTCGCCTATGCCGCGCTCGCCTGGTACGACCGGATCGCCATCCAGCATCTCGGCAAGAAAGTCTCCTGGCTCTTCATCTCGCTCTGCTCGTTCACGACCTATGCGCTGTCGCATAATATCGGCGCATCTGTGATCTCCGGCGCCGTGGTGCGCTACCGGGCCTATTCGACGCGCGGCCTGACGGCCCAGGAAATCGGCCTCCTCATCGTCTTCTGCTCCTTCACCTTCGCGCTCGGCACCGTGCTGATGGGTGGCTTCGTGCTGACGATCGAGCCGCATATCGTCCGCCGGCTTGTGGACGTGCCGGACTGGGTGTCCTTCAGCGCCGGCATCATCCTGCTCGCCATGGTCGGGCTCTATGCCCTCGGTTCCTGGCGGCACTTCCCGCCATGGCAGTTCAAGCGCTTCACGCTGCAATATCCGCGCTTGCCGATCGTCACGCGCCAGATGCTGGCAGGGCCGCTGGAACTCGCCGCCGCTGCCGCGATCATTTATTTCGCGCTGCCGGCGGCCGGAAATCCCGGCTATCTCGTCATTCTCGGCGTGTTCCTCGCCTCGTTCACGCTCGCGCTTCTGTCGCATGCGCCCGGCGGTCTTGGCGTGCTGGAGGTGACCTTCCTGGCGGCGCTCCCTGAGCTCAATCCCAACGACGTTCTGGCCGCGCTGATCGTCTTCCGGCTGCTCTACCTGCTCATTCCATTCGGCTTCGCGCTCATCGTCGTGCTGCTATTCGAAAAGACGCAGCTTGGCCGCAAGGACTCCGAGGCGTAGCGGGCAGGGCCGGGGAGGCGAACTGCCCTGCTCTTTCACGGCCGCAGGGTCGATCGGTGCGGCCGTTCCGATTCCTCGTAAGCGCATTTTTATAATACATATCAATTAATTATTGGCGGATCCTGATCCGCTTTATAGCTCCCGAAATATCTGAGGCCGCGGCGATGTCTCGTCCGCGGCCTCGTTGTCTTCACCTCGAAGGCTGGTGATCAGGCCTTCGCCTTCCCATGCCGGGCAAGCCAGCGGGCGTTGTAGCCCAAGGGATCCTGCGGCAGCCGTTCGACCGGAACGCCGAGATTGGCGGCGCGGATGCGGGCGATGTCGGCCTTGGGCTTGCGCTCCATCGTCAGGACTCCGTTCTGTTCCTGATAGGTGTCGGTCAGCTGCGTGTAGCAATAGCCCGCGAGCAGGGTCGATTCCGTCGTCGGGCGCAGCACGTCGGCATAGCGGACGAGGAAGTCGTCGGCGTCCTTCGCCTGGCTGTAGCCCCAGCCGGCTTCCTGGCCCATGAAGAAGGCGATACCGCCAAACTCCGTCAGCATGACCGGCTGGCCCGCCCAGGCATGGCCCTCGAGAGCAAGGGCGCGGCCCGCCGAGCGGAAGGTCGTCAGCGTGTCGCGGAAGACCGTCTCCGAGCGATAACGGCCATCGAGTACGTCGCCGCTATGGTGGTAGTCGTGCACGGCGAAGATGTCGGTCGCCATCTGCTCCCAGCCGTCATTGCCGCTCACCGGCCGCGACGGATCGAGGGACTTGGTGAGATGGTACAGCGCCTGCTGGTAGCTGCGCTGGCGCGCGTCGTGGGGCAGCTCGGGAATGCCCCAGGACTCGTTGAACGGCACCCAGGCGACGATGCAGGGATGCGAATAGTCGCGCTCGATCGCTTCCTGCCACTCGGCCGAAAGGCGCGTGATTGCTTCGGTCGAGAAGGAATATGCGCTCGGCATCTCCTCCCAGACCAGCAGGCCGAGCACGTCGGCCCAGTAGAGATAGCGCGGGTTCTCGATCTTCTGGTGCTTGCGGGCGCCGTTGAAGCCCAGTTGCTTCGTCAGTTCGACGTCGCGGCGGAGTTCCTCGTCGCTGGCGGTCATGACGCCTTCGCGCCAGTAGCCCTGGTCGAGCACCAGGCGGAGGAAATAGGAACGGCCGTTCATGACGAAACGGCCATTCGCGGTCGAGACGCCGCGCATCGCCGTGTAGCTCTTGACCGCATCGACGACATTGCCGGCGGCGTCGATCACCGCCACTTCGGCGTCGATCAGCTGCGGATGCTCCGGCGACCAGACATATTCGGCGCGCGCGTCATCGATGCCGGGGTCGGGGAGGGCGAGCACGCGGCGGGTGTCCTTGCCGGTCAGCGCATATTCGTCCTCGACCAGCACCCGCCCCGCGAGCGAAAGCTTGACCTTGAGCCGGCAGCCGGACGGCCGCGCGACGCGCGCATCGAGGCGGATCTCGAAGCGGGCGAAATCGGCCGTCCAGTGCAGGCGGTCGACATGGGTTTTGCCGACGCGCTCGATCCAGACGCTCTGCCAGATGCCGGTCGTACGCGGATACCAGATGCCATGCGGAGCCGCGAGCCAGTCCTGCTTGCCGCGTGGCTTGTGCATGTCGGCCGGGTCGTCCTCGGCGCGCACGACAATCTCGAACGACCGCCCCTTGATCAGGGCGCCGAGCGCGATGCGGACGGGCGTGTGGCCGCCTGTATGGGAGGCGGCGTGCTGGCCGTCGATCCAGATGTCGCTGATATAGTCGATGGCGCCGAAATGCAGGATCAGGTCGTGCGCGTCATCCGGCGCCAGGCCCTCGGGCAGTTCAACCGTCCGGCGGTACCAGACAACCGGATGAAAACCCTCGTCCTGAATGCCGCTGCGCGGCGATTCCGGCACATAGGGCACGTTGATCGTGAGCGGGAAATCCGGCTGATCCGGCCGCTGCCATTGCGCGGCATCGTCATAGGCGAACTGCCAGGCGCCATCGAGCGGCTGCCACTGGCTGCGCTCCATCTGCGGGCGCGGATGGGTACTGTAGATCAAGGAATTTCCTCCAATTCCAGCACGACAAGACGCAGTCGGGCGTCGGCGCAACGTCAGGACGCGGCGCCGTTTGGCCCAAGGGCAGGGGACTGCCCTCCTCCATTCTGCGATGACCGTCTCGATCAATGGTATTATGATAAGATTGACGAATTGGGGTGTCAAATCGGGAGCCGAAACGCCCAAATTCGAGGCGAAAATGGCCGAATGCCGCCAAATCAGCGCGCCGGGGTCGCGGCTTCGCCCGAAAGCGGCCCCATTGAGGCCGGGAATCAGGGGCCTAATGCGTCCATCGCTCCGCTGAGCAGAGGAACCGCCATGGATATCAACGACGAGCTTTCCGAGAAGACGTTTCCGCGCGTGCCGCGTCTGGTGCTGCTGGGATCGGCCTCGCTCGCCGCCGTGCTTTGCGCCGGCTTCGTCGCGAACGCCATGCTGACCCGGTCGCAATTGCCGGCGTCGAGCGCGCCGGCGACCGCGCAGATGTATGTGTTGCCCGAGGAAGGCGCATCCGACACGGCGGCCGCGCCGATCCTGGACGCCGATCCGCTGCCGACGGCCGAAGTATCGCCCGACACCACCACGCCGCAGGCCGAGACAAAGGTGGCCGCCATTCCGCCCAAGCCGCTGAGCAAGCCGGCTGAAGCCAGGGTCACCGAAGCCAAGGCCGGTCCGGCCAAGCCTCGCTGCGAGGCCGATGAGTGCGTCTCGTGGGAGACGACCGTCAACAAGGCGCTGGCAGCCTCTGCGAGCCCTGGTGAGGCGCGGGTGATGCCGCCGCACGGCACGATGCAAGCTGTTGGTCCGCAGCCCATGCCGGCTGCCATAGAGCCGCCGATGACCATTCCGCAAGATGAGCCGATGCTGATCGAGCGCGAGGCATCGACCGTCGGCGGCCTGGCCAAGTCAGCGGCTACGAGCGTTGTCACGCAGAGCGGCCGGCTGGTCGACAACCTGATGCGCTGGAGCGATAAGACCGTGACCAAGCTGGTGACGCCGCCGCGCTGGGCCTCGGCGGATGAAACGCCATCGACGTCGCCGACACCGTAGCCGGCAGGCGACGCATCACGCACAAGGTTTGCGGGCGGCAGATCGGCTAGACCCGTCCGGCCACAGTTCAATCCCCAGCCAGCCCGGGTATCCGATATAGTTCCATAATATATCTTATGCGAATTGAGGATGTTGGAGTGGAGCTGGGACGTTGCACGACAGCGAAGTCCCCTCAACCGCCATAGAGCCCTTCGCAGAACGGCGGTACGCTCTCTGTGACACCGGAGCGGCTGGAGCGTTGAGCGCGTCGTCGTCGTGACCGTGTTGCCGCAGGCCCGCGTCAGCCCCGCTGTCGGGTGAAGCTCGATACGCGGCGGTCGCTACGCCAGGCGGTGAGCAAGGCCTCGACATTGGCGTCGACGCTGTCCGTCGAGTTCAGCTCGATGTCGTATGCCTTGCCGACATGGATGGTCTCGTAATCCTGACGGGCGCTGCCAATCGGCCGGTCGCCGCGCGCCGCCTCTCTCTCGACCAGAAGCTCCAGCGGACAATGGACGCCAGCGAAGAACACGTCGTGCTGCGCAAGCAGCCTCGCCAACATCTCCAGCCAGTTTTCCTTGTCGAGGATGTGCTCGAGGATCAGGTTGTTGCCGGCGTCCGCATAGGCCTTCAGGGAGCCGTGGAAGCCGTCGAAGAAGGCCGACCGGGCGTCGGCCCAGCGAAACTCGCCGCTCTTGAAGCGTCGCGTCGGCAGTAAGCCGGCGTCGCGCAGATGATCGATCGAGATATGCCAGAACGGCATCTCGATCCGGTCCTGCAGCGCCTTGGCGATGGTCGACTTGCCGGAGCTGGATGCGCCGTGGAGAAAAATGATCTGTGCCATCCCGGCCTCCTGCTGGTTGAGACGCGGGATATGGCAGCCCTGTGACGGCAGCAAGACGCTTCATGGGCGGATGCTGCATTCTCCTCCATATCATTGATATGACGTCGTTTTATTCGATCGGGCAGGGCGGATCAACGCTGGCTCCGATATTCCAGGGCGAGGCGGGAGGCGAGCGCCCTGCCCGGTTCCTGCGCCCTCCTCTGCCGCTGCGATGGCGGCAGGTCAGCGATCCTTGAAGCCAATCGAGGCATGTGTCCCGTCGCAGAACGGCTTGTTGGCCGATTGGCCGCAGCGGCACAACGTCATCCGGTTCCGGGTCTCGTAAGGCGTGCCGTCAGCAGCTTCGACGGGAATGCCGCCTCGCACCCAGAGCGGCCCGGCGACGCCCTTCTGCGGGTCCTCGACGATCACGATTGAGGGCGGCAGTTCGGGCTCGACCGGTTGGCGCGTCCCGTAGTCCCAGGCGACCAGCCGGCCGGAAGGACATTGGCCGACCTGCCGGACGAAGGCGGCGCGCTCGGGTTCTAGCCTCGCCTCTGACACTGTGTTCCAGACTTTGCCGTCGCGATCGCAGAAGCGCGCGAAAGCACAGAGCGACTCGGCGTCGGTGAGCGCCAGCGCCGGTCCGTCGATCTCCTGCGCCATAACTGCGTAGGACCGTCTGGCGGCCGTCTCGTCGCCGACGAAGCCGATGCGCGTGTGGGTGTCGTCACAGAACGGCTTGGTCGCCGAACGGCCGCAGCGGCAGAGCTTGTAGGCCACCGTCGCCGGCTCGATCGTTTCGATCTCGACCCACTCGACGGAATCGCCCGCCGCGTTGGCGCCGATGGCCTGCCGGCTCAACGGAACCCGCCCACGAACCAGATACGGCCCGTCCTTCGTGACGGTGATCTTCATGCCGGATGCAGCGTTGTTGTTCACGGTGCGGTCCTTCCGGAGAATGGCCAAATCGACCCGCAGCGGATCGCGACGCGGTCCCAGGGCAGGCGCACGGTTTCAACTGGCGTTCCGAAGGAGAGATTCAATCCAGGGCAGTGCCGTGCTGCGGATCGGCTCGGTCGGGCGGGGACCAAGTCCCTGCCCTGTCATGTGCGCTTCATCGTCTCCGGGATAGCTGCCACATTCCCGCAAACCGCACGGCCCCCTGCATCATGACATCGATTCTCTCAGACAGCCGGCTCAACCGCTATTCGGCCGCGACGCAGACAGAGCCGCCCCGGCATCTGGGCCGTCGTTACGACCGGAGCGGCACCTTCCTGTCCGAACCCGGCAATACCGTCGTCTGCCATCTGGTCGAGGGATCGCCGTCGCAGCAGGCGGTCGTGGAAGTCCGCCGCCGCATGCAGGCTGAGCCCGATGCCGGCCGCCTGGCGTTCACGCCTGTATCCAGCCTCCACATGACGCTGTTCCAAGGCATCATCGAATATCGCCGCAGCTTGCCGTTCTGGCCGTCCGACATGCCGCTCGACACCGACATCGACGTCATGACGGCTCACTATCGGGACAAGCTGAAGGATTTTCACGGCGCCGGACCGTTCCAGGTCCGTGTGATCGACGTCGTTCCGACCGGACTGACCGTCGCCGGCGCCACCGACGAGGACGAACGACGGATGCGGGCGTGGCGTGACGCCTTCGCCGAGGCGTTCGGCTACCGCCACCCCGACCATGACGACTACGTCTTCCACGTCACTCTCGCCTACATGATCGACTGGCTGGCCGAGGATCGGCTTTCGGCGTGGGAAGCGCTGTTCGACGACTGCCTCGGCCTGCTCGCGCGCGAGGCGCCGATCCTCGAACTGCGGCCGCCGGCCTTCTGCAGCTTCGAGGACATGAACCATTTCGAGGAACGGCTGGTCCTGGAATAGGGCCCGCTGCGATTGGCGAGGGCCGGATCGTCGCCCTGCCCTCGCCGCCGCATATGGACGTTCGTGTCCCGCGCCCCGCCGGCCCTACTCGGCCGCCTCGAGCGCCGGATAGTCGGTGTAGCCCCTGGCGCCCGGCGTGTAGAAGGTCGAGGCATCCGGTTCGTTCAGCGGCGCGTCGATGGCGAAGCGCTTGGCGAGGTCGGGCGACGCGATGTACTTGCGGCCGAAGGCGACGGCGTCGGCCGAGCCTTCCCGGATCAGACGCTCGGCGTCGGCCTTGCTCATCCGCTCATTGGCGATGACGACGCCGCCAAAGGCCCGCTTGATCTCGGCAAGGAGGCTGTCCGGCTCCTCGCGCTCGATCACGAACAGGAAGGCGATGCCCCGCCGCTTCAGCTGTTCCGCCAGATAGGTGAACAGGGCGCGCGGGTTGCTGTCGCCCATGGCATGGTCGTCGCCGCGCGGCCGGATATGGGCGGCGACGCGATCCGGTCCCCAGACCGATATCGCCGCGTCCACGATCTCCAGCATGAGCCGGGTGCGGTTCTCGATCGAACCGCCATACTGGTCGGTGCGATGGTTGCTGCTGTCCTGCAGGAACTGGTCGAGCAGGTAACCATTGGCGCCATGCACGTCGACGCCGTCGAAGCCGGCTCGCTTGGCGTTCTCGGCGCCGCGACGGAAATCCTCGATGATGCCGGGGATCTCGCTCGTCTCCAGAGCGCGCGGCACGACATAGGGACGGATCGGACGCAGCAGGCTGACATGGCCGGGGATTCGGATGGCCGAGGGCGCGACCGGCAGATCGCCGCCGAGCAGTTCGGGATCCGAAATGCGGCCCACATGCCAGAGCTGAGACACCATCCGCCCTCCGGCGGCGTGAACGGCATCGGTGACCTGCCGCCAGCCTTCAACCTGGGCGTCGGACCAGATGCCGGGCGTGCCTAGATAGCCCACGCCCTGCGCGCTGACGCTGGTCGCCTCGCTGATGATGAGGCCGGCATTGGCGCGCTGCGCGTAATATTCGGCCATCAGCTTGTTCGGGACGCGCTCGGCCCCTGCCCGGCTGCGCGTCAGGGGAGCCATGACAATGCGATTGGGCAGGTGAAGCGCGCCGGCCTGAAGCGGCTCAAAAAGCAGGGACATGCGGGACGAATTCCTTGGCGTCACAAGTTGTCAGTTTTCCTGACCACTATAGGGCGTATGGCGACGGCTGCAATCGCCGATCGAGAGCGTCTCGAGCAAAGTGGATACCGGCTCGCGTGAAGAAGACGCGGCCAGACAAAGAACCGGAACCCCTCCGTGCCCCCATGAAACACGGAAGGGTTCTAGCCCGGACGCGGCATCTTGAAGGCATGGCGCGGCGCGCGGAATTGGCCCCGCACGCTGCCAATGCCGAGCTCGAAGCTGTCGGCGATGCGGTTGGCGCGATCGATGAAGATGGCGGCGCCATCAGGCGGCATGATTTCGCTCGCCGTGGCGCGGAAGAGCGCCAGCCAGCGGTCGAAATGCGCCGCCTCGATCGGCAGGCGTAGATGCTTCTGCATCGGCCGGCCCTGGTAGCGGCCGGTTCTGAGCACGACGTTCGACCAGAAGGCGCAGAGCTTGTCGAGATGCTCGGGCCAGTCATCGACCTGGGCCTCGAAGATCGGGCCGATCAAGCTGTCGCGGCGGACGCGGTCGTAGAAGGTGTGCACGAGGGTCTTGATCGACGCTTCATCGACGCCGGGAATGGCCACCCCAAATCCGCTGGTCTCGCCGGTCATGATCCACTCCGCTGCGTCCGAATGCCTCTCAGCTAGGCGGTAGCCCCCTGCCCCACAAGCCCCGCGTGACAAGCAGCCGCAAGCCGCGCCAAGGTTTCACAGGCCCCGCCAAGGATTCAATTGACAGACCGGGGCCTCTCCGACATCTAGGCGACCAGAAATAGAACAATGAAAAGGTAGCCCGTCCCGTCGACCCTGTCCGCGCCCCTGGCGCGGCGCGCCTGACGCCTGTCGCACCGGACCAGCCACCGACCAACCACGACCGAGACATGCCCGCATGAACAGCGAAGCGCCGCGCATTTCCTTTGTCAGCCTCGGCTGCCCCAAGGCCCTGGTCGATTCCGAGCGGATCCTGACCCATCTGCGCGCCGAGGGCTACGAGCTCTCGCGCCATCACGACGGCGCCGACGTCGTCATCGTCAACACCTGCGGCTTCCTCGACAGCGCCAAGGCGGAATCGCTGGAAGCGATCGGCACGGCGATGAAGGAGAACGGCAAGGTGATCGTCACGGGCTGCATGGGCGCCGAGCCCGAGCAGATCCGCGAGGCGTTCCCCAACGTGCTGGCGATCACCGGTCCGCAGCAATATGAGAGCGTGCTCGGCGCGGTGCACACCGCCGTGCCGCCGGCGCACGATCCGTTCGTCGACCTGGTGCCGCCGCAGGGCATCAAGCTGACCCCGCGCCACTACGCCTATCTGAAGATTTCCGAGGGCTGCAACAACCGCTGCTCCTTCTGCATCATCCCGAAACTGCGCGGCGACCTCGTCAGCCGCCCGGCCGGCGACGTGCTGCGCGAGGCCGAGCGCCTGGTGAAGGCCGGCGTCAAGGAGCTGCTCGTCATCTCGCAGGATACGAGCGCCTATGGCGTCGACATCAAGTACGAGGCCAGCAAGTGGCGCGACCGCGAGGTGCGCGCGAAGTTCCTCGACCTGTCGCAGGCGCTCGGCGAGCTCGGCGCCTGGGTGCGCATGCACTATGTCTACCCCTACCCGCATGTCGACCAGGTCGTCGAGCTGATGGCCGAGGGCAAGATCCTTCCCTATATCGACATCCCGTTCCAGCATGCGAGCCCGAACGTCCTGAAGGCGATGCGCCGTCCGGGCAACCAGGTGAAGACGGCCGACCGCATCCATAAGTGGCGCGAGATCTGCCCGGACCTCGCCGTGCGCTCGACCTTCATCGTCGGCTTCCCCGGCGAGACGGACGAGGATTTCGAATTCCTGCTCGAATGGCTGGACGAGGTGAAGCTCGACCGCGTCGGCTGCTTCAAGTTCGAACCGGTCGAGGGCGCGCCGGCGAACGAGCTGGCCAATCCGGTTCCGGAAGAGGTCAAGGAAATCCGCTGGCACCGCTTCATGAAGCGGCAGCAGGAAATCAGCGCCAAGCGCCTCGCCAAGAAGGTCGGCCGCCGCATCCCAGTCATCATCGACGAGACGACGGGCCTGACCGCCAAGGGCCGCACGGTCTGGGACGCGCCGGAGATCGATGGCGCGATCCACCTGACGTCGCGCCGTCCGATGCGCGTCGGCGAAATCTACACGGCCAAGGTCGAGGGCGCGGACGCCTACGACCTGCACGGCGTGGTCGTCTGATTGGCTGGGGGGCCTTGCGGCGCCGGGCCCCTCGCCCTATCAGCCGGTGACCTTCTGGGCGAGCGCCTGCAGGCGCTCCGCCGGCGCGCGGCCGATCAGGAGCCGCGCCTGTCCGCCCGAAGCCCAGTGAACTACGGTGAATCCGTCGAGTTCCTCCGTCGTCGGCGCCCTCTCCCTCTGGTCGGGGTCGGCGATCACGCAATAGGCGATCGGCCCGTGCTGCGGATCGAGATAGGCGATCTGCACCAGCGGGCGGCCATGGAAATCGAAGAGCTGCGCGCCGCGGAACGACAGGCCCGGAAACGCGTCCGGCACGGATGACAGGTCGACGCCGAGCTTGGCCGACGCGGCCTGGAGTTCTGCCGCCGCGCGCTCGGGCGTCGGCGTCAGGGCCAGCGTGTCCGCCGTCGTCAACGACCAGTATTCCGCCACCGCCTGCCGCCAGCCCTCTGCCGCGGCCTCGGTCACGGCCGCGTCGCGATCGACGCGGCCGCTGAGCGACATGCCGACCACCCCGCCGAGCACGAACAGGGCGAGCGCAGCCGCGACGAGCCGAGGCTGCCATTTCGGCAGGCTCCAGCTGCGGGCGCGCGGCCGTTCGAGCACGAGTCGGGTCTCGTCGGACGCGATCGCGGCGGCAAGCCGCGCTTCGAGCCGCGCGCGCGGGGCGTCGGCGCCAAGGGCGGCAAAGGCCGGCGCGATCAAACGCCCGCCCCGCTCGATCCGCTCCAGCCGGGCCTGGAGCGGCTGGTCGCTCGCAAGCCGCGCCGCCAGCTTGTCCCGCTCCTCGACCGACAGCGCGCCGTCGAGATAGGCGATCAGCCTCGCATCGTCCGGATGACTAGTGTCCGTCATCGCCGCCTCGTTCTGTCTCCTCGCGCCGCTCCGTCGCGTCCGACAATCCGCCGAGCCGCTCGCGGACCGTCGCGAGCCGGCTCATCACCGTGCCGATCGGAACACCCAGGAATTCGGCCGCCTCGCGGTAGGAGAACCCTTCGGCATAGACGAGCAGCACGGTCTCCCGCTGCGCCTCGGCCAGCTTTCCGATCTCCCTTAACACTTGAGAGGCAAGAATATTCGTCTCGATCTCGTGACGACCGTCGACGACCAGCGCGATCTCGGCATCGACGATCCCGGCGCCCTGGCGGACGCGCTGGGAGCGCAGCTCGTTGATCCAGATCGAACGCTGGATGGCGAACAGCCAGCGGTCGAGCCGCGTGCCGGGAAGGAACTGGTGCGACCGCTCCAGTGCGCGCACGCAAGTAGCCTGGACCAGATCTTCGGCAGTATCGCGGTTGCGCGACAGGACGAGCCCATAGCGCCAGAGCGCTTCGAGATGAAGCGCGAGGTCCGCCTTCACAGCATCGTGATCCGTTCTCGACATGGGCTACCGAATAGGGCTCCCGCCCCTGCTGTTCTTGCCGCGACTCTCGTCTCACGGGCGAGAGGAAACCAGTCGGAGGGTCCGATGACAACCATGTTCGAAAAGACAACGCGTTCCGTGCTGACGCTCGCCTTCATCGGCCTGCTGGCCTCGACCGGCGCCGCCCTCGCCTCCAGTGGAGGAGGCGGAGGTGGCGGCGGCGGCGGGGGCGGTGGTGGTGGGGGTAGCAGCGGCGGAGGCGGAGGTGGCGGCAGCAGCAGTGGAAGCAGCAGTGGCAGCGGCGGCGGTGGCAGCAGCCATTTCATGCCGTCCAACCAGGTCTGCAAGCGCGGCATGGTCTACAACATGAACCTGCAGCGTTGCGTCAAGGCGCAGCATAGCGGCCTCGATGACAAGCAACTGCTGCAACAGGGCCGTCAGCTGGCGCTGGCCGGCTATTACGACAACGCCCTCGACGTGCTCGACGCCGTGCAGGACAAGCACGACGCCGTCGTGCTGACCTATATCGGCTACAGCCACCGCAAGAAGGGCGATACCGATGTCGGCATCGACTTCTACAAGCAGGCGCTGGCGATCGATCCCAACAATGTGAACACCCATGAATATCTGGGTGAAGGCTATGCCAGCGCCGGTCGCACGGAATTGGCCCAGGCCGAGTTGGTCGTCGTGCAGAAGCTGTGCGGCAACACGGAATGCGAGCAATACGAGGAACTCGCCTCCGCGTTGGCGGGCAAGCCGGTCGAATAGGCGGGATCCGGCACAGAAACCGGCGGCGCCGTCTCGGATGCCGCCGGTTCGCGCGTCACCACTTCGTGACCCGAGGGGCGCGTCGCGGATATCGAATAGTGCGTCGGCAAGGACTAGCCTCCCGTCGGCACCACGCCGACGGAGACATGCCGATGAACTCGGTACCAGCTCGTGCCCCTCTAGCGATCTCGTGTGTCGCCCTGCTCAGCCTGGCCGCGACGGCTCCGGCCTTCGGCTATTGCGGTCATGGTAGGACGGTTCATGCGCGCATGCCGCCATGCGGCAACCAGCAGATCTGGGACACCCAGTTCCAGCGCTGCCTTTCCTATAGCGCGCACGGCCCGCCCGATCAGCAAGCCTGGCCACGGGGGCCGAGCTGGGCTTCGAACTACAATTACGGCCGGGCCATGACCGACTGGAACCAGTAGTCGCGGTCTGCAGGCCGTGCGGTCCAGACACGATACCGATCGACACCGGCCGCCGAGTTGGCTACCGCGGCGCGTGCCGGATGCGAATCCCTGACCTGGAGAGACAGGCATGAACCTGATCCGGTTTCCGAGCGCCGCCATGACTGCGCATGCCGGCAGTCCCACGGTGGCGGCGACGCTGCGATCGCTGGTGACGGTGGTGCCCCCGCATCGGATCCCGCAATCCGTGGCCAAGGAACGGGCGCGCGAGGTGTTCGGCTCGCGCATGCCCTTCTTCGACCAGTTGGAGCAGGTGTTCGATAACGCCGCCATCGAGGCGCGCTACAGCTGCCTGCCGGTCGAGTGGTTCCTGGGGCCGGCCGATTTCGAGGAGAAGACCCGGCTCTACCAGCAGCACGCGACCACCCTCGCCCATGACGCCGCCCGCCTGGCGCTCGAGCGGGCGCACTTGCAACCGCAGGATATAGACGTCATCGTCTTCGTCTCCTCGACCGGCATCTCGACGCCCAGCATCGAGGCGCGGCTGATGAACAGGATCCCCTTCCGATCGGATGTGATGCGGCTGCCGATCTTCGGGCTCGGTTGCGCCGGTGGCGTACTGGGGCTGACCCGCGCGACCCAGATGACCCGCTCGCAGGCAGGGCTCCGCTGCCTGCTCATCGTTGTCGAGCTGAGCAGCCTCGCCTTCCGCTATGATCGGCTGACCAAGAGCAACCTCGTCGCCAGCGCGCTGTTTGGCGACGGCGCGGCGGCGGCGGTCATCAGCAGCGACCCGCGCGACGCCGGTTCTCCGGCGCTCGGCATAGGCGGCGAGCATTGCTGGGCGAACACGCTCGACGTCATGGGCTGGAACATCGACGCGAACGGCTTCGACGTGATCTTCCAGCAGAGCATCCCACAGATCATCGCCGAACACTATCCGGCGGCCCTCGACGGCTTTCTCTCCCGCCACGGCTTGACGCGCGCCGATATCGACCGGCCGTGCTGCCATCCGGGCGGCGCCAAGGTCATGGACGAGCTGGAGAAGGTGTTCGACTATCCGAAATTCGGCCTCGACGCGGAACGGCGCGTGCTGGCGGCCTATGGCAACATGTCGGCGCCCACGGTGCTGTTCGTGCTGGAAGACCTGCTGAAGACCGGTCGGCGAGGCGATATGCTGGCTTCGTCGCTGGGGCCTGGCTTCACGGCGGCGTTCCAGATGGTGACGCTCGGCGGAGAAGCCGGCGAAGCATAGGAAGGACCCACGATGCTGGGATGGGCCTATTGGCTGCTCATTGCCGTCGCGCTGCAGCGCCTCGTCGAGCTGGCGCGCGCCAACCGCAACACGCGCCGCCTGCTTGAGCTCGGCGGACGTGAGGTCGGGGCGGAGCACTATCCCCTGATCGTGGCGCTGCACGCCTGCTGGCTGTTGGCGCTGACCCTGCTGACCTCGCCGGATCCGCCGGTCAACTGGGGCCTGATCGCCGTGTTCGCGCTGCTGCAGGCCTTGCGGATCTGGGTTCTGGCAAGCCTCGGTCCCTACTGGACGACCCGCATCATCACGCTCGACGACGCGCCCCTGCAACGCAAGGGGCCGTATAGGTTCATGCGGCACCCCAATTACCTGATCGTCGCGCTCGAAGTGCCGCTGCTGGCACTGATCCTCGACCTGCCGGTGGTGGCTCTGGTCTTTGGTGCCATCAACCTGCTGTTGCTCGCCGTCCGCATCCAGGTCGAGGGCCGGGCGCTGGCGGCGCGGCGGCACATGCCGGATCAGGCGGAGAGCAGGTCCTCCAGCGCCAGCGCGACGATCTCGGTCGCGGCGCGCAGGTCCGACAGCTGAAGGTGCTCGTCGGTCGAATGCGCCCTCGCCTCCAGGATGGAGCGCGGCCCGGCGCCATAGAGGATGGTCGGGATGCCGGCCGCCGAATAGTGGCGTGCGTCGGTATAGAGCGGCACGCCGGTGGCCTCGATCTCCAGCCCCAGCACGGTCCTCGCCGGCCCCTGCACCGCCTGCACGAGGCGCTCGACGCCCGGCAGCGGGCGCAGCGGTTCCGCCAGCATGATCCGGCGACACTCGACCTCGACGCCTTCCATGTCGGGCGTGGCCGCCTCGATCAGTTGGATCAGCTCGGCCTCGACGGCTTCGCCCTGTTCCTCCGGGATCAGGCGACGGTCGATGCGGAAGGCGATCCGGTCCGGCACGACGTTCGTATTGATGCCGCCCGAGATCAGCCCGACAGTGATCTGCGGCGAACCGATGCCGCGCTCGGTCGAGACCCGTTCCAGCAGGCGACGGCGTTCGGCATAGATGGCGGCGAGGATCGGCGTTGCCGCTTCGAGCGCGTCGACGCCCGAGGAAGGCATCGCGGCATGGGCCTGCCTGCCGCGCACGACGACTTCAAGATGCAGCGCGCCATTATGCGCCGTGGTGATCGCGTAGGAGAAGCCGGCGGAAATCGCGTATGTCGCCTTCGACAGGCCGTGCGCCAGCAGCCATTGCGGCCCGACGAAGCCGCCTGTCTCCTCGTCATAGGTCAGATGCAGCTCGACGCCGCCGTTGAGCCGCTTGAACGACCGATCCAGCGCCAGCAACGCGAACGCATAGGTGGCGAAGTCGGATTTCGAGACGGCCGCGCCGCGCCCGTACACGGCGCCATTGCGCTCCTCCGCGCCATAGGGATCCGTCGTCCAGCCATTACCGGGCGGCACGACGTCGCCATGCGCATTGAGCGCGATGACAGGCCCCTCGCCGGTGCCGAAGGTCTTGCGGACGATGAGGTTGGTGACGCTCTTCATGCCGTGCTGGCGGACGAATGGCTCCGGCACGGGATGCTGCTCCACCGTGAAGCCGAGCTTTTCCAGCGCTATGGCGGTCGCTTCCGCATGCGGGGAGCAGTTGCCGGGCGGGTTGTCGCTCGGTATCTGGATCAACGCCTTCAGGAAGGCGACCTCACGCTCCCAATTGGCGGCGACGGCGTCGCGGATCATGTCGCCTCTTCCTGTCGGGCCAGTTCGAGAATGGTCTCGACCAGGGCCTCGACCGCGGCGCCCATGTCGTCTTCGGTGACGAACTCGGCCGGGTTGTGGCTGATGCCGCCCCGGCAGCGCACGAAGATCATGCCGTATTCACAAAGATGCGCCATCGAAAGACCGTCATGGCCGGCGCCGGAAAGAAGCCGCTGCGCCGGCTTGCCCATGACCTCCGAGGTCGCCGCCTCGATCGCGGCGGTCAGCCGCGCGCCGCATGGTGCGAACGGCTTCTCCAGATAGGTATCGAAGCTCAGCGAGACCTGGCGCACGGCCTCGATCTTGCGCGCCAGCGACAGCATCGCCGAAACCGCGTCGCGGCGCGCGTCGTCGGTCGCGGCGCGGACGTCGAGCGTCAGGCGCACCTCGGCCGGAATGACGTTGGAGGCGCCGGGCAGGACGTCCATCTGGCCGACCGTCGCCACGAGCGCGTTCCTGCGGTCCTTGCGGGCGATGGCCTCGATGCCGACGATCAGTTCCGCCGCCGCCGCCAGCGCATCGCGCCGCATCGGCATCGGCACGGTGCCGGCATGGCCGGCCTCGCCGCGGATGCGGATATGGTGACGGCTCTGGCTGGCAATGGCGGTGACGACGCCGAGCGAGGCATTGGTGCGTTCCAGCACGGGCCCCTGCTCGATATGGACCTCCAGGTAGCCGAGCACGGAATCGGCCGGATAGGCCTCGGCGGCGAGGCCGTCTGGATTGCCGCCGAACGCGGTCAGCGCGTCGCGCATCGTGACGCCGGCGCGATCGGTCTGGTCCAGCGTCGCCGTCTCGAAGACGCCGGCTGCGATCGCCGAGGAGGTGAGCGTGATCGGGAAACGGACGCCCTCCTCGTCGCCGAAGGCGAGGATTTCGAGCCCGAACGGCAGCGCGATGCCGCGCGCCTTCAGCGCCTCGACGGCGAGCAGGCCGGCCACGACGCCGAAATTGCCGTCATAGCGGCCGGCATCGATGACCGTGTCGATATGCGAGCCGATCAGCAGGGACTTGTTGCCGCTGCGCCCTGCCCGGCCGGGCGGCAGCGAGCCGCGCACCGTGCCGGAAGCGTCCATGCGGGCGGAGAGACCCGCCTCGCGCATCCAGCCTTCGACCAGTTCGGCGGCGCGCTTGTGCTCGGGCGTCAGGTAGAGCCGGGTCAGATTGTCGGGGCTGGCGGAGATCGCGGCGAGCGCGTCGATCATCTGCTGCGCGCGTTTGCCGGTCGCGCGGATGGCGGCTTTGTCGGTCATGCTGAAACACGGTCCTCGAGGCGGAAACGGATGATCCGCTGGACCTGCGTCAAGGCGGTCGCGAATTCGATGTCGGCGGGATTGTCGAGGCGGGCCTCGAAGGCGGCGAGCACCTGGTCCTTGGTGGCGCCCTTGACGGCGAGGATGAAGGGAATGCCGTAGCGGTCGCGGTAGGTGGCGTTCAGGCGGGAGAAGCGGTCGTATTCGTCCGCCGTCATCCGGTCGAGGCCGGCGCCGGTCTGCTCGTTGCGGGATTCCGGCGCCAGTTCGCCGGCGATCGCGGCGCGACCGGCGAGATCGGGATGCTCGCGCAGAAGCGCCAGCTGGGCTTCCTGCTCCGCCTCCGCCACCGCCTCGACGAAGGCGGCTACCATCGCGGTCCGGTCGGGATAGGGCCGCGCCCTCTCCGCCACCTTCGCCACCCATGGCGAGTGTTCGGCGATATCGCCGAAACTCGCCACGAAGGCGTCTTCATCCATGCGGTTTACCGCGGCGAGCGTCAGCGGTTGGGTCGACATTTCATCCCGGTTTCAGGAAACGCGCCAGATGGGCCGGTGCGCTTTCGAGCGAAGTGTGGCGTGATCCGCGTCAGAAAAAACGCGACCAAGCCAAACCCTCTAATGGCTTTGCAGCCACGCGCCAAGCCTCTTGCGGTCTTCCTCGGTCATGCCGCGCTCGTTGCCGAGCGGCATGGCGGTGCCGTTCACGGCCTGCGCCAGGATCTGTTCCTTGTGCGCCTTCAACTGGTCGGTCGAGGTCAGGATGACGCCCTTGGGCGGCGCGTCGAAGCCGTCATGCGTCGGCTTGGCCGAATGGCACATGGCGCAATGCTGTGCCGTGAGCGTCAGCACATCGGCATCCGAAACCATCAGGCTGGGATCGATCTCAGTCGGCCGCGGCGCCGTCATCACCAAGAGGACGCCGAAGGCGACGGCCGCCGCCGGGATCGTCCAGGCGAACTTCCTGAACGGATCATGCGCCTCGTGCCGGTTGAGGAAATGACGGATCGAGCCGCCGAGCAGCAGCACGAAGGCGACGAGGATCCAGCTCTGCGGATGGCTGGAGAGCATGGGATAATGGTTCGACACCATCATCAGCAGCACGGGCAGCGTCAGGTAGTTGTTGTGCACCGAGCGCTGCTTGCCGATGGCGCCGAGGCGCGGATCCGGCTTCTCGTGCTTCAGGAGCGAGGCGACGATCTTCTTCTGGTTCGGAATGATCACGCCGAAGACGTTCACCGCCATGATCGTGCCGATGAACGCGCCGACATGGATCAGGGCGCCACGGCCCGAATAGACATGGGTGAACATGTAGGCGGCGCCGACGATCAGCACGAACAGGCAGACCGCGAGAAGCGGCGTGCTGCGGCCGATGATCGACTTGCAGAGCTGGTCGTAGATCACCCAGCCGCCGGCAAGCGACAGCAACGAGATGACGATCGCCTGCGACGGGAGCATCGGCAGGATCGACTTGTCGATCAGATAGGTGTTGGCGTTCCAGTAATACTGGACGGTCAGGAGGAGAAAGCCTGTGACCCAGGTCAGGTAGGCTTCCCACTTGTACCAGATCAGGTCGGAGGGCAGCGCCGGCGGCGCCACCAGGTATTTCTCGACGTGATAGAACCCGCCGCCATGCACCTCCCAGGCGGTGCCATAGACCCCCTCCTTCATATGCTCGCGCTTCTTCAGCGAGAGGTCGAGCGCGATGAAATAGAAAGAGGCGCCGATCCAGCCAATGCCCACGATCATGTGGGCCCAGCGGATCAGGAGGTTCAGCCAATCGACGACGAATGCGGACATCTGGCGGTGATCAGTCTCGTTGGGGTGCCGGTTGCGTGTGGGCGCGCACCTACCGGTTCCGAGAAAGCGGAGTTGTTTCGAGGCGCTCCCCGCTGCGGCTAGGCAGCCGGGGCGCGGGATCCCTGGATCCGGGGAGGATCTCCCGGACGCGGCGCGAGGCCGGTCCGGGAGATGGGGCGTGCCGTTACTGCGGCAGCTTGTCGTCGATGCCTTTGACGTACCAATTCATGCTCAGCAGCGTGCCGTCGTCGAGGTTCTTGCCCTCGCCGATCGCCTCGGTGCCGTCCTGCTTGAAGATCGGGCCCTTGAACGGATGCAGCGTGCCGGCCTCGATCTCGGCCTGCGTCTTCTTGGCGGCGGCGACGACATCATCCGGCAGGTTGGTGTAATCGGCCATGTGCAGGATGCCGTCCTTCAGACCGTCCCAGATCTGCTCGGACTTCCAGGTGCCGTCGAGAACCGCGTTGACGCGCTTCACGTAGTACGGGCCCCAGGTGTCGATGATCGCGGTGTACTGCGCCTTGGGCGCGAACTTGTACATGTCGTGCGCCTGGCCGAAGCCATGCAGGCCGCGCTCCTGGGCGATCTGCAGCGGAGCCGGCGAATCCGTGTGCTGGGCGATGATGTCGGCGCCCTGGTCGAACAGCGCCTTGGCGGCGTCGGCTTCCTTGGCGGGGTCGAACCACGAATTGACCCAGACGATCTTCAGCTTGAAGTCGGGATTGATCGACTGCGCGCCGAGCATGAAGGAGTTGATGCCCATCACGACTTCGGGGATCGGGAACGAGACGATATAGCCGGCGACACCCGTCTTCGACTGCTTGGCGGCGATCTGGCCGGCAATGTAGCGGCCTTCATAGAAGCGCGCATTGTAGGTGCCGACATTCGGCGCCGTCTTGAAGCCGGTGGCGTGCTCGAACTTCACGTTCGGGAACTTCGCGGCAACCTTGATGGTCGGGTCCATGAAGCCGAACGAGGTCGAGAAGATGATCTGGCAGCCGGAACGGGCCAGCCGCTCGAGCGCGCGCTCGGCGTCAGGGCCTTCGGCAATGCTCTCGACATAGGAGGTCTCGACCTTGTCACCGAGTTCCTTTTCGACCATCTGCCGGCCGACGTCGTGGCCTTCGCTGTAGCCGCCGTCATTGTGCGGGCCGACATACATCCAGCATGCCTTGAGCTTGTCAGCAGCCCCGGCGGAGCCGATGCCGATGGCGAGCGCGACGACGGCCGTCGCGGCGGTGAGAAGTTTCTTCATTGCCTGGTCCCCTCTGGCACTAACCAATTGCGATCCACTCGATCGGAACCCGGCCGCGGATCGCTGCGGCATGTCCCGGATGGCGTTCCCTACCGGTCGGGAACGAATGACTGCCCCAGCGCCGCCGGCGTATTGGCGCGGACCAGCGCGCGGTTGCGCGAAATGATCACCAGCACGATGACCGTGGTGAGGTAGGGCAGCGCCGACAGGAACTGCGACGGCACGCCGACGCCGAGAGCCTGGGCGTGCAATTGCAGGATGCTGACGCCGCCGAAGAGCAGAGCGCCGATCGCCACGCGTCCTGGCAGCCAGGTGCCGAACACCACGAGCGCCAGTGCGATCCAGCCGCGGCCCGCCGTCATCGCCTGCGTCCATTGCGGCGTGTAGACGAGAGAGAGATAGGCGCCGGCAAGGCCCGAGCAGGCGCCGCCGAACAGCACCGCCATGAAGCGGACGCGGATGACGCTGTAGCCGAGCGCATGCGCCGAGACGTGGCTGTCGCCAACGGCGCGCAGGATCAACCCGCCGCGCGAGCGGAACAGGAACCACGACACGGCGATGGTGATCGCGACGGCGAGATAGGTGAGCGGATCGAGCCGGAACAGGAGGCCGACGACCGGCAGGTCGCTCAAGCCGGGGATCGAGACGCGAGCGAGGCCGGCGCCGGGCACGCCAACGAAGGCGTCGCCGATCAGCCCCGAGAGGCCGAGCCCGAACAAGGTCAGCGCCAGGCCGGAGGCGACCTGATTGGCGACGAAGATCAGCGTCACGACGCCGAACAGGGCCGCCATGGCGACGCCGGCGACAATCGCGCCGACGACGCCGAGCGCGATGTTGCCGGTCGAATGCGCCACCGCGAAGCCGATGACGGCGCCCATCGCCATCATGCCCTCGACGCCGAGGTTGAGCACGCCCGAGCGCTCGGTGACCAGTTCGCCGATCGAGGCGAACAGGAGCGGCGTGGCGGCCGTGATGATGGTGAGGAGGATGCCCTCGAGCATGAGTGCGGTCATGACGACACCGTCCCTGCCTGCACCGCCGGCGTCCTGACGATCTGCAGGCGATAGAAGATGAAGCTGTCGCACGCGAGCACGAAGAAGAGCAGCATGCCCTGGAATACCCGGGTCGTCTGGTCGGACATGCCGAGCGCGATCTGCGCGCCCTCGCCGCCGAGATAGGAAAGTGCCAGCAGGAAACCGGCGAAGATCGCGCCAATCGGGTTCAGGCGTCCGAGGAAGGCGACGATGATCGCGGTGAAGCCGTAGCCGGGCGATACCGACGTGCGCAGCTGGCCGATCGGGCCGGCGACCTCGCAGATGCCGGCCAATCCCGCCAGCGCGCCCGAGATCAGGAAGGTCAGCAGCACCATCCGGTTCTGGCTGAAGCCGGCGAAGGCCCCTGCCCGCGGCGCCTGGCCGAGCACCTTGATCTGGAAACCCATCTTGGTCCAGCGCATCAGGAACCAGGCGGCGAAGGCGGCGACGAAGACAAAGATCAGGCTGATGCGGATATTGGTGCCGAACAGGGTCGGCAGCAGCTGCCCGCCATCGAACGGCCGGCTATCCGGAAAATTATGGCCTTCCGGATTGCGCCAGGGACCGCGCGCCAGCCAGTCGAGAAAGAGCTGCGCCACATAGACCAGCATCAGGCTGGTGAGGATCTCGTTGGTGCCGAAGCGGATCTTCAGGAGCGCCGGGATCGCGGCATAGGCCATGCCGCCCAGGATGCCGAGCGCGAGCATGGCCGGCAGCATGAAGGGGCCGTGCCAGTCCGGGAAGAAGATCGGCAGGAAGGAGCCGGTGATGGCGCCGACGGCGATCTGGCCTTCGGCGCCGATGTTCCAGGTGTTCGACAGGTAGCAGAGCGACAGGCCGATCGCGACGAGGATGATCGGCGTCGCCTTGGCGACCAGTTCCTCCAGCGACCACAGCTCCGTCAGCGGCTCGATGAAGAACACGTAGAGGAAGCGGCCATAGTCGACGAAGCCCTGCTGCAGCGCGCCGAAGAAGCCGCCGGTCTCCGGGTTGGACAGGTCGACCGTCGACAACCGCCAGACGATGACGATCAGCGCGCCGCCGATCAGCGTCAGCAGCAGCGCCAGCAACGGTGAAAGATAGGCCATGGCGGCGGAGCGTTCGCTGCGCCGTACCAACTCAACCCGCATGTGCTGCCCCCCGGTCGGCCGCAACCGGCTCGCCCATACCACCCATCAGCAGGCCGATTTCCTCGCGCGTCAACCCGGAGGTCGGACGCGACGGCGAAAGATGTCCCTTGGAGATCACGGCGACATGGTCGGCAATTTCAAGAACTTCATCGAGATCCTGACTGATCACCAGGATGGCGGAACCCGACCGGGCCAGGTCGATCAGCGCCTGGCGGATGATCGCCGCGGCGCCCGCGTCGACACCCCAGGTCGGCTGGCTGACGACGAGGACACCCGGCTGGCGGTCAATCTCGCGCCCGACGACGAATTTCTGCAGATTGCCGCCGGATAGCGACCCGGCTTCCGGATCCGGCGTGCCCTTGCGGACATCGAAGGCGCGGCTGACCCGGTCGGCCAGCTGGCGCGAGGCATCGGGATCGAGCACGCCGCCGCGCAGCAGATGATCGCCGGTCGAATGGCGGGTCAGGAGCACGTTGTCGGAGAGCCGCATGCGCGGCACGGCGCCATGACCGAGCCGCTCCTCCGGCACGAACGCAGCGCCGAGGCGACGCCGCGACGTGACGCCGACATCGCCGCATGGCTTGCCGTCGATCGAGATCGAGGCGGCCGTGCCGGCGGTGCGCTCGCCGGAGAGGGCGTCGAAAAGTTCGGACTGGCCGTTGCCGGCGATGCCGGCGATGCCCATCACCTCGCCCGCTTTCACCTCGAGCGAGATGCCATGCAGCGCGACCGCGAAGGGATGTGGCTGCGGCAACGACAGATTGGCTACCGAGAGGCGGGTGCGGGTGTTCTGCGGCGGCGGCAGGTCGGAGGAGAGCTTGCGCACCTCGGCGCCCACCATCATGGTCGCGAGCCTCGCGGCAGTCTCCTTCTGCGGGTCGCATTCCGACACGACCTTGCCGTGGCGCAGGATCGTCGCGTGATGGCAGATCCGCTTCACCTCTTCGAGGCGGTGGCTGATGTAGAGCACGGCGCAGCCGCGCGCCGTCAGCTTGTCGAGCGTGACGAACAGGTCGTCGGCCTCCTGCGGTGTCAGCACCGAGGTCGGCTCGTCCATGATGATCAGTTCGGGGTTCTGCAGCAGGCAGCGGACGATCTCGACCCGCTGCCGCTCGCCGACCGAGAGATCGGCCACCACCGAGGACGGGTTGAGCGGCAGGCCGTATTCGGCCGAGATCTTCTCGATCTCGCGCGCCAGCCCGGCGCGGCTCTTCCGGTCGGAGAGCGCGAGCGCGATGTTCTCGACGACGGTCAGCGCCTCGAACAGCGAAAAGTGCTGGAACACCATGCCGACGCCGAGCTTTCGCGCGGCGGAGGGGCTGGCGATGCCAACCGGCTTGCCCTTCCAGAGGATGTGCCCCTCGGTCGGCTGCAGGACGCCGTAGAGGATCTTGACCAGCGTCGACTTGCCGGCGCCGTTCTCGCCGAGAAGCGCGTGAATCTCGCCGGGGCGGATCGCCAGGTCGATGGTGTCGTTGGCCTTGAAGGCGCCGAACATCTTGGTGATGCCGACCGCGTGCAGAAGCGGCGGGCTCTCCGGCCGTTGCCGGCTCGGCGCCGCGCTGTCCGCACGTCCCAGGATGACCTCCAACTCAGTGCCCCCCCATTGCCAGCGCCGACGGCTCGGCGGGCCCAGTCGTTCCATGCGCAAGCAGCTGTCGCATGGCTTCGTCGCGTACCAGTAGATCGGCGGCGACCGAGGCCGCAATAGCCGCGGGCAGCTTCGAGTGGATCCCGGCGACGCCGATCGGGGTCACCATGCGCTGGATGTCCTCCTTCGGGAGACCGGCGCGATCGAGCTGGTGCGTGAAGCGGGCGCGCTTGGTCTCGCTGCCGATCAGGCCGACATAGGCAAAGTGGTGTCCCTTCAAGGCCCTGGCGACGATGGCGAGGTCGAGCGAATGGCTGTGCGACATCACCAGGACGAAGCTGTCGGCCGGCGCGTCGTCGAGCGCCGCCGGCGTATCCTGCGGCTGCACGCAGCGCACATTGGCGGGAACATGCTGTGGAAAGGCATCCGGCCGCGGATCGACCCAGACGACGCGGAACGGAAGCGGCGCCAGCGCCATGACGAGCGCGCGGCCGACATGGCCGGCGCCGAAGAGATAGAGGACGCGGCTGTCATCGCCGAACCCCTCCACGATGACGCCGTGATCGATATGTGCGGAACCGATCGGGACGTGCAGCCCGGCGTCGATGCTGCGGTGCAGCTTGCCGTCCGACATCTGCGAGCCGCGGGTACGGAACAGGCCGGCGGCCTCGGCCTCGGCCAGTTCCTGCACCTCCGCCCGGCGCGAGCGATCGAACACCTCCAGCGCCAGATCGACCCGTCCGCCGCAGCACTGCCCGAGCTCGGGCCCGAGCGCGACGCGCTGGGTCGCGTAGAAATGCGGGTTCGGCCGGGCCAGCGCCGCCTGCAGGTCGGCGATGACCCGCCATTCCAGCGTGCCGCCGCCGATGGTGCCGAAGAAGGTCGCGTCCGGCAGCACCACGATGCGGGCGCCCGCCTCCCGGGGGGCCGAGCCGCGCGTCTCCACGATGGTCGCCATGGCGGCCTTGCCCTGCCGATCGATCGCTTGGAGGAGACGCTGCCAGACCAACATGATGTTATCCTGCCATCATCAAGCTGCCGTCATGCCGCGAACCGCCCTCAGGATCGCTTCCGGCGTCGCCGGCGCGTCGAGCGCCGGCATGACGCCCGGTTTCAGGCTGGCGATCGCATTGGTGATCGCGCAGAAGACCGAGATGCCGAGCATCAGGGGCGGCTCGCCGACGGCCTTCGACTTGAAGATAGTGTCTTCGCGAGGTCCTTCCGACTGGAATAGTTCAACGCGGAAGTGTTCGGGAATATCCGAGGCCGCCGGAATCTTGTAGGTCGAGGGCGCGTGCGTGCGCAGGCGGCCCTGCTTGTCCCAGACCAGTTCCTCCGTCGTCAGCCAGCCCATGCCCTGCACGAAGCCGCCCTCGATCTGGCCGATGTCGATCGCCGGATTGAGCGACTTGCCGACATCATGCAGCACGTCGACCCTGTCGACCTTCATCTCGCCGGTCATCGTGTCGATGGTGACTTCCGAGCAGGATGCGCCATAGGCGAAGTAGAAGAACGGCCGGCCCTCCGCCTTGTCGCGGTTCCAGGCGATCTTCGGCGTCTTGTAGAAGCCGGCGGCCGAGAGCTGCACGCGCTCGACATAGGCGGCGTTGGCGAGCTCGGCCAGGCTCATGACATGGTTGCCGATGATCACCTGGTTGTCGCGGAACGACACCTGGTTGCGGCGAACCTGCCACTTCTCCTCGATGAAGGTGTAGAGCCGGTCCTTGATGATGTTGCAGGCGTTGAGCGCCGCCATCGCGTTCAAATCGGTGCCGGACGAGGCGGCGGTCGGCGAGGTGTTCGGCACCTTGTCGGTCCGCGTCGCCGTGATCGCCACCTTGCCCATGTCGACGCCGAATTCCTCGGCGACGACCTGCGCCACCTTGAGGAACAGGCCCTGCCCCATCTCGGTGCCGCCATGGTTCAGGTTGAGCGAACCGTCGCGGTAGAGATGCAGGAGCGCGCCAGCCTGGTTCAGCATCATCAGCGTGAACGAGATGCCGAATTTCACCGGCGTCAGCGCCAGGCCCTTCTTCAGGATCCGGCTCTCGGCGTTGAAGGCGGTGATCGCCTCGCGCCGCGCCCAGTAGTCGGAGCTCGCCTCGAGCTGCGCCACCAGCGGCTGCAGCAGATTGTCCTCGACCTTCATGCCATACGGCGTGTGATCGCGATCGCCCTGGTAGAAGTTTGCCTTGCGGATCTCGAGCGGATCCTTGCCCAAAGTATAGGCGACGTGATCCATCATCCGCTCGGCGAAGGTCATGCCCTGCGGGCCGCCGAAGCCGCGGAACGCCGTGTTCGAGACGGTGTTGGTGCGCAGCCGCCGCGTCAGCACACGGCAGCTCGGATAGAAATACGAATTGTCGGAATGGAACATCGTCCGGTCGACAACGCCCATGGAAAGATCTTCCGAATGGCCGCAGCGCGCGTTGAGCGCGACATCGACCACCTCCAGCAGCCCTTCCGGGCTGGCGCCGACGCGGTAGTCGACGCGGAAATCATGCCGCTTGCCGGTCATGATCATGTCGTCGTCGCGGTCGAGCCGCATCTTGCAGGGGCGGCCGGTCTTCCAGGCGGCCAGGGCCGCCAGCACGGCCCATTGCGAGGCCTGGCTCTCCTTGCCGCCGAAGCCGCCGCCCATCCGGCGGATCTCGACCGTCACCGCGCTCGACGGCACATGCAGTGCATGCGCCACCAGATGCTGGACCTCGCTCGGATGCTGGGTCGACGAATAGACGAACATCTCGCCCGCCTCGCCCGGCACCGCCATGGCGATCTGGCCTTCGAGATAGAAATGCTCCTGCCCGCCGATGCGGAAGCTCGCCTCCAGCTTCAGCGGCGCGGCGGCGAGCGCTCCCTCGATGTCGCCCCGGCCGAAGGAATATTCGGGCAGCACCGTGTCGACGGCATCCGCCAGATCGATGACGGGCGGCTCGGCCACGGTGGTGAACTTCGCCTTCTTCGCCGCGCGGCGAGCGATGTCGCGGGTGTTCGCCACGACGACGAACACCACCTGGCCGTAGAAGCGGACCTCGTCGACGGCCAGCGCCGGATCGTCGCCGATCAGCTTCGGACTGACGTCGTTCGCGCCCGGAATGTCATCTGCCGTCAGCACGGCGACGACACCCGGAAAGGCCCGCACCGCTTCGAGGTCGAGGCCGGTGATGCGGCCGCGCGCGATCGGCGCATAGCCGGGCGCCAGATGCAGCGTTCCGGCGGGCTCCCGGATGTCGTCGATATAAGCGGCGGAACCGGTCACATGGCGCGGCGCGCTGTCATGCGGCAACGGCTTGCGGACGACGGCGAGGTCGTCGGTGGCCGGCATGGCGGTGGCGCCCTTGTTATTCTGCAGCATGGACGATTGCCTCCCGCTGGCCGGTCAAACGGGTTCGCGAGCTCGGCGTTCCAGCCGCTTCGATCAGGGCCTTGCCGAGCAGCGCATGCGCCGTCTCGGCCCGGTAGCTGGCGCTCGCGCGATGGTCGTCGAGCGGCGTGAAATCCTCGCGCAGCGCGTCGAAAGCCTTGGCCCAGGCGGCGGTGTCGCGGATGCTGGCGCCATGCAGGGCCGTCTCCGCCCGCTTCGCCCGCTTCGGCGTCCCGGCCATGCCGCCATAGGCGATGCGGGCCTCCTGGATGCGCCCCTCGGCGTCGACGGTGAAGCGGAAGGCGCCCATGACGGCGGAAATGTCCTGGTCGAAGCGCTTCGTCACCTTGTAGCAGCGGAAGATCTGGTCCGGCCGCAGTTTCGGCACCAGCAGCCCGGTGACGAATTCGCCGGAGGCGCGGTTCTGCTTGCCGTATTCGATGTAGAAATCCTCGACCGGCATGACGCGCGGCCGGTCTCCGCGACGCAGTTCCATCGAGGCGCCGAGCGCGATCAGCGCTGGCGGCGTGTCGCCGATCGGCGAGCCATTCGCGACATTGCCGCCCACCGTGCCGCTGGCGCGCACCTGTTTCGAGCCGATGCGGCGGAAGAGCTCGCCGAGATCCGGATCGATCGCCCGCATGAAGGGCTCGACCCTGGCATAGGTGGCGGCCGCGCCGATGAGGATCTCGCGGCCGGTATCCTCGACGCCGTCAAGGCCCCGAACCCGGCCGATATGGATGATCTTCGGCAGGTCGCGCAGCTGCTTGGTGATCCAGAGACCGACATCCGTCGCGCCGGCGACGATGGTCGCGTCGGGGTGCCGGGCATAGAGCGCTGCCAGCGCGTCGATAGAGGCGGGAGCGGCGAAGAAGCGCTTGTCGTCGCCGATGAAGATGTCGCTGTCGTCGGCGATGAAGTTCAGGATACCGGCCGTATCCTCGGTCGCCTTGCGGAATTTGTCGTCGCGAGGGCTCGCGCAGACCGAAAGCGCTGCCTCGACAATCGGCCGATAGCCGGTGCAGCGGCAGAGATTGCCGGCAATGGCGTTGTTGATCTCGTCGCGGCCGACGGCCCCGTCCGTGCCCTGGTAGAGGGAGAAGATGCTCATCACGAAGCCCGGCGTGCAGAATCCGCACTGCGAGCCGTGCTTCTCGACCATCGCCGCCTGGACGGGGTGGAGTTCCGTTTCCTCGGCCAGGTCCTCGACAGCCACGACCTCCGCGCCGTCGACCATGCCGAGCAGCTGGATGCAGGCGTTGACCGGCTCATAAACCACCTTGCCGTGGCGGGCGCGGCCGATGGCGACGGTGCAGGCGCCGCAGTCGCCCTCCCCGCAACCCTCCTTGGTTCCGGTCGCGCCTTCGTTGAGGCGCAGGTGATCGAGCAGCGTCGTCATCGGATCGACATTACCGACCTCGACGATCTTGCCGCGACGGAGAAAGCGGATGGTCTGGCGCATGGTTCGGCTCAGCTACCCCGATACGTCGAATAGCCATAGGGCGAGATCAGCAACGGCACATGATAGTGCTCGCTCGCGGACGCGATACCGAAGCGGATCGGAATGACGTCGAGGAACAGACGCGACGGCAGGGCGCCGTTCGTGCCGCGAAGATAATCACCGGCGTGGAAGACGAGTTCATACTCCCCCTCCTCCAGTGCCGCGCCTTCGAGCAGAGGCCCGTCGACCCGGCCGTCGGAATTGGTCGTCACCGACTTCAGAAGCTTCGCGTCCGCGCCGAGCCGGTGCAGGTCGATCTTCAAACCCGCTGCGGGCCGGCCCGCGGCAGTATCCAGAACATGTGTGGTGAGGCGACCCATTTGCGGTCCGTTTCCAATTGCTTCTCAGGCGTCCGACCTTGGACGAAACATAGAGAGATGCCTAAGGTTTGATCAAATGGATTTTTTGATCAACTGGTGCATCTTAATGCGGCAAGGGACAGCTGCAATACCGTGACGGCAACGATCCCCCGCCATCATGCTAGAACGCCTCCAAGGTCCATGATACTGCCAGTTGGAGCGCATGGCGCTGCCGAAAAGGCAGCACCTCGGAGAAAGCGGGGCAAAGAGGATGGTCTCCGAGAGCAAGAACTCCCTCGCGCCCGCCAGTCTGGCGCGGCTGTTTCACACGCCTTCCCTGCTCTACTTCCTGACGGTGGCGGAGACGCTGTCGATGCGGGAGACGGCGCGCCGGATGAACGTGGCCTCTTCGGCCGTCGCCCGGCAGATCGGCCATCTGGAACAGACGCTGGAAATGCCGCTGTTCGTGCGCGAGGCGCGCCGGCTGCGGCTGACGCCGGCGGGTGAGATCCTGCT
This sequence comes from Kaistia nematophila, assembly GCF_026343855.1. Lineage (NCBI taxonomy): Bacteria > Pseudomonadati > Pseudomonadota > Alphaproteobacteria > Hyphomicrobiales > Kaistiaceae > Kaistia > Kaistia nematophila. Next base: position 202,895 of record NZ_JAPKNK010000002.1, read on the forward strand.
GCGCCACGCCAAGCAGCTGACCAGCCCGCTGGAGGCCGCCGTCTCGCAGTTGAGCCTGCTGGCCGGGCTGAAGACCGGCACGGTCCGCGTCGCCACCGTCGAGAGCGTCGGCCTGACGATCCTGCCCAGCATCATCGCCGACTTCAGCGCCCATTATCCCAACCTGCATGTGGATATCCGCATGGCGTCGGCGCAGGAGGCAATCGCCATGGTCGTCGATTCCGACGTCGACATCGGCTTCACCTTCCTGGCTGCGCAGCATCGCGGCATCGAGATCGCGGTTCGCCGCGACCTGCCGATCGGCGCCGTGATGCGGGCCGATCATCCGTTGGCGGGCGAGATGCGCCCGAGTTTCGCCACCTGCTTCGCCCACCCCTTCGCGGTGCCGCGCCAGGGACTTTCGATCCGCGAGATCCTTGAGCCTTTCCTCGATCAGGACGGCTCGCGCGGCCGCTCCTTCGTCGAGGTGAACTCGATCCGAATGCTGTTCGAACTGGCGAAGACCGGCCGCTACCTGTCGTTCATGACGCCGCTCGGCATCGAGCGCGAACTGGCGAGCGGCGAGGTCGTGTTCCGGCCGATCGCCGACAAGGGCCTGCCGCTCAACCGCTTCGGCATGGTGATCCGCAAGGGTGGCGACCTGCGCTTCGCCCCCGCCGCCTTCTTCAACCTGGCCAGCAGCCATTTCCGCGCCCGCGAGGGGCTCTATTGACCTACGGGATCAGAACGACCGAGCCGGTGGTGCGGCGGCCTTCGAGCGCACGCTGCGCCTCGGCGGCGTCCGCCAACCGGAAGGTCTGCGGCTCGGCGACGACGACCTTGCCCGACAGAATGACGTCGAAGAGATCCTTCGCCGATTCAACCAGTTCGCCGCGCTCGGCCACATAGCCGCCGAGTGACGGGCGGGTGGCGTAGAGCGAGCCCTTCTGGTTCAGGATGCCGATCGAGAACGGCGGAACGGCGCCGGACGCGTTACCGAAGGAAACCCACGTGCCGCGACGCTTGAGGCAGTCGAGCGAAGCGGGGAACGTGTCCTTGCCGACGGAGTCATAGACAACGTCGAGCTTGGCGCCGCCGGTGATCTCCAGCACGCGCTCGACGAAATTCTCCGTGCGGTAGTTGATGACGTGGTCGCAGCCGAGCCGGCGGGCGATCGCCGCCTTCTCTTCCGAGCCGACCGTGCCGATCACCCGCGCGCCGAGCGACTTTGCCCATTGCGTCGCGATCTGGCCGACGCCGCCGGCTGCGGCATGGAACAGGATCGTGTGCTCGGGGCCCACCCTGAAGGTTTCGCGCAGCAGGTAGCGCGCCGTCAGCCCCTTCAGGATCGAGGAGGCGGCGATGGTGTCGCTGATGCCATCCGGGATCGGGATCAGCCGCGCCGCCGGCGCGAGCCGGGCCTCGGCATAGGAACCCATCGGATCGGCATAGCCGACGCGGTCGCCGGCCTTGAAGTCGGTGACACCCTCGCCAACCGCCTCGACCACGCCGACGCCCTCGCTGCCGGGTACGAAGGGAAAGGCGCCGGGCGCCGGATAGAGGCCGGTGCGGAAATAGGTGTCGACGAAATTGAGGCCGATCGCCGTATGCCGCAGGCGGACCTGGCCCGGCCCCGGGGCGCCGACGTCGATCCTGTCGAAGGAGAGTACCTCGGGACCGCCATGCGAGTGGACCCGGATGGCGTGTACCGCAATCGCTTCGACCATGACCCTATTCCATTTCTGCGCGCGTCCGGCCGGACGCCATCTCGGGGATCCGGCCGGGGCCGGTTCGTGCCGGCGGATGCTATACCGGTTCGTTCGTGGTGTCCCGGACGCCGTCCTTCGCCGCGACGGGCGTGCTGCCGGGCTTGCGCGGGCGCACCTCGCCGGAGAGCCACAGGCTCATGCCGGCGGCGAGCAGCAGCGTCGCCATGCCCAGCCGGTAGCCGCCGACCTGGGCGACGAAGCCGACCATCGGCGGCCCCAGCAGGAAGCCCGAAAACGACAGCAGCGACAGCGCAGCGACGTTAACGGCCGGCGGCCCCTCGCGCGAGGCGGCCGCGGTGACGGCGAGCGGGAAGACGATCGAGACGCCGAAGCCGGTTGCGGCCGCGCCGATGATCACCATGAACGGATCGACGGCGAGCACCATCACCAGCAGGCCGGCGAGCGCCACCGCGCAGCAGACGCGCGCCATCTTCACGGCGCCATAGCGCATCGACAGCCAGTCGCCGATCAGGCGGCCGAACGCCATCAACATGCTGAAGGCGGTCAGCGCGTAACCCGTCGTCGGCGGCTTCGATCCGAACACGTCGCGCAGATAGATGGCGCTCCAGTCGATGATGCCGCCTTCGACCAGCAGCATGCCGAAAGCGAACAGGCAGAGCAGCACGATCTTCGGCGAAGGCAGCACGAAGGCCGGGGTCTTCGCCCTGGGCGAGGCGTCCTCGGCGGTGTGGATCGGCGGCAGGCGCGAGGCGAGCGCCTCGCCGATCACGAACACCGAGATCACCACTACGATCATGTGGATGCCGGGCGACAGGCCATAGGTCGCGGCGAGCGATCCGGTAACACTGCCGCCCATCAGGCCGAAGCTCCAGAAGGCATGGCAGCGCGACATCACCGTGCGGCCGATCGCGCGGCCGATCCGGTCGGCGGTCACGTTGAGGGCGACCTCGAGCGGCCCCATGCCGAGGCCGACGAGCACCAGCGCCAAGAACAGCAGCGTCGGCGAGGTCGCGAAGCCGGGAAGCAGCAGCGGTCCGAGCAGCAGCGGGAAACCGATCTTGATCGCGCGGCGCGGCCCGAGCCACTCCACCACTGCGCCGGAAAACGCCATCGAGGTGACGAGGCCGATCGGCACGCCGAGCAGGCAGATCGCCAGCGTCGCCGGCTCCAGGCCCAGCTTGTGCTGGACGTCCGGAATGCGGATCAGCCAGTTCGACATGGAGCTGGAATAAAAGAAGAACAGCGCCATGATGAGGCGCGCGGACGCGAAGGAAAGGCCCATTTCGGACTCTGTCGTTGTTGGGTTGCGGACGCGGCCGAAGCCGCGTGGATGGATTGGCGCCATCCGGGCAAAAACGCCCGCCAGAAGGGGGAAATTCCTTGTACAGGCGCCCCCTGGCCCGTGCAACCGATTCTAGAACCGATTCAATCTGCCGGATCCCGTCAAAACGAGAGATCCGGCCTCCGGTTCGCGCTCTGGTTCATGCCTTCTTACGGTTGCGCTGCGCGACCACGTTCAGCACTTCCACGACCGTCGAGAACGCCATCGCCGCGTAGAGGTAGCTGCGCGGGATATGGAAGCCGATGCCGTCGGCGATCAGCGCCGCGCCGATCATCAGCAGGAAGGCCAGCGCCAGCATCTTGGTGGTCGGGTGGTGCTCGATGAAGTGCGAGATCGGGCCGGAGGCGATGTACATGATGATCATCGCCACGATGACGGCGGCGATCATGATCTCGAGATGCTCGGCCATGCCGATCGCGGTGATGATCGAATCAACCGAGAAGACGATGTCGATGACGATGATCTGGGCGACGATCGCGGCAAAGCCGGCCTTCAGCGCCCCGCCCGCCCCTTCGTCGTGACCTTCGACGCCCTTATGGATCTCGTGCGTCGCCTTGTAGACGAGGAACAGGCCGCCCGCGAGCAGGATCAGGTCGCGCCAGGAGAACGGGTGCTCGAACAGGGTGAAGACCGGCGTCGTCAGGCCGATCAGGTAGGAAAGCACCATCAGCAGCAGGACGCGGAACACCAGCGCCAGCGACAGGCCGATCTGGCGCGCCCGCTTCGCCTGTTCGGCCGGGAGCCGCGAGACGAGCACCGAGATGAACACAACATTGTCGATGCCGAGCACGATCTCCATGACGGAGAGCGTCAGGAAGCTGATCCATGCCGCCGGCTGAAACAGAAGGTCGACGTTCATCGGCGGGTTCGCTCCTCAGCTTCGGCGAGGCAGGCGGAAACGGGTCGCCTGGAGAACCGCGCCGATGATGGTCAGATAGACGGTGGTCAGCCCGAGGCCGGCCAGAACCAGTTGATTCGGCTTCAGTTCGGCCAGGACGGAAAGCAGCGAGAAGATCGACCAGGCGAGCGTCACCGTCAGCGTCAGCGGACGCAGCCGCTTGACCCGCACCGGATGCACGAACTCGACCGGCGAGAAAGTGAGCACCGCGAGCGCGACGATGACGATGACAGAGAACACCGGCGGCGGCGCGAACACCATCAGCACGAAGACGACCATGTTCCAGACCGCCGGGAACCCACGAAACCCGTATTCGCGCGTCTTCATCCGGGTGTCGGCGAAATAGAGCGCGCCGATGACCGCCACAAGGATGCCGGCCGGCGCCGCCAGCATCGGCGGCATGAGGTCCGAGCGGGCCAGGATCAGCGCGGGAATGAAGACATAGGTCGTGTAGTCGATCACCATGTCGAGGATGGCGCCGTCGAACCAGGGCACGCGTTCGCCGACGCGGAAGCCGCGCGCCAGGGGGCCATCGACGCCGTCGACGAAGAGGGCCGCGCCGAGCCAGAGGAAGGTCTCCACCCACGCGCCGCGCGCCACGGCGAGCGCTGCAAGCAGCGCGAAGGCGGCGCCGCTCGCCGTAAGCAGATGAACGGCCCAGGTCTTCGTCGTTGGCATAAGGATCCCCAGCTGCACTGGCCGCCGGCGAAGGTTGCGCGGCCGCATCCAGCGCCTTTGGCAGCTTTTACTGTCGATACGTGCTCCAACGCTGGCTGGCAATAGCCACTGCGGCGTCATGACCTGCGACATCTGACAGGATTGCCCGCCTCCTATCCCTCACCCACCATGACGGTATTGCAGGAGTACCGCATGATCGGCTTTTCGCCCATATCCGCCATAATCGGAGGCGCCTTGATCGGCGCGGCCGCCGGCCTGCTATGGATCGTCAATGGCCGTATTGCCGGCATCTCGTCGATTTTCGGCTCGGCGCTGTCGCGCCGGCTCGAAGACCTGCCCTGGCGGCTGCTGTTCCTCGCCGGCTTGCCCATCGGAGCCGCCATCGGGCTTGCAGTCGCGCCGCGCCTGATTCCCGATGCGTCGGCCGCCATGCCCGCCCTCAATCTCGATCCGCTCGGCCTGGCGGCGTCGGGCCTACTGGTCGGCGTCGGCACGGCTTTGGCGCGTGGCTGCACTTCGGGCCACGGCGTTTGCGGGCTGGCGCGGCTGTCGGTCCGCTCGATGGTCGCCGTCCTCGCCTTCATGGCGGCGGCGATCGTCACCGTCTTCATCGTGAGGCATGGCCTGTGACCATGCGCCCGGCCCTCTTCCGCCTCGGCGCGCTCGCGTCCGGCCTCTTGTTCGGCCTTGGCTTGGCGATTTCGGGCATGATCGATCCGTCCAAGGTGAAGGCGTTCCTCGACATCGCCGCGATCCGGACCGGGGGCTGGGACCCGAGCCTCGCCTTCGTGATGGCCTCGGCGGTACTGGTCAGCATGGCGGCGCTCAGGATCGCCCACCGCCATCGTCACCCGATCGCCGCCGCGACGTTCGCGACGCCGAGCGCCCGTCGTGTCGACGCGCCGCTGGTGCTCGGATCGATCCTGTTCGGCATCGGCTGGGGCCTGTCCGGCTTGTGCCCCGGCCCCGCCATCGCCAATATCGCCTTCGCGTTGCCCGACATCCTGATCTTCCTTGCCGCCATGGCGGTCGGGTCGCTGGCGGTTCGGCTGATCCGCGGGCGCCGCAATCCGGATGATGAAAAGACACAGGCCCAGCCATGACCGATGATCTCAGCGACGTAGCCGTAGTCGGCGGCGGCCCGGCCGGCCTCGTCGCCGCGCTGTTGGCGCGCAGCCATGGCGTTTCCCTGACCCTGGTCGCGCCGAAGACGCCACCTCGCGACGAGCGCACGGTGGCGATGCTCGGCGCCTCGGTCGACATCCTGAAGCAGACCGGCATCTGGCCGGCGGTCGAATCGAAGGCTGCGCCTCTGCGCACCATGCGGATCGTCGATGCGACGCGCCGGCTGATCCGCGCGCCGCTGGTCGAATTCCACGCCTATGAGGTCGAGCGCGAGGCGTTCGGCTACAACATCCCGAACGCCGTGCTGATCGCCGCCCTCGATGAGGCGATTGACCAGGTCGGCATCGAGCGCGTGACCGGGTTCGCATCCGAGATCCAGCCGGAGGACGACGCGGTCACCGTGGTGACGGCCGATGGCGCCCGGATCCGCAGCAAGCTGCTCGGCGCCGCCGATGGCCGCCGCTCCAAGGCGCGCGACGCAGCCGGCCTCACCGTACGCAGCTGGTCCTATCCGCAGGCGGCCCTGGTCGTGAACATCGCCCACAGCCGGCCGCATGACGACGTCTCGACCGAGTTCCATACCGAGACCGGCCCCTTCACCATCGTCCCGATGCCCGGCCTGCATTCCGCCATCGTCTGCGTCGAGAGCCCGACCGAGGCCGAGCGGCTGTCGAAGCTTGACGACGAGGCGCTCGCGGCCGAATTCGAGCGGCGCTCGCGCTCGATCGTGGGCAAGATCACCATCGTCGGCAGCCGGCAGGTATTCCCGCTATCCGGCCAGACCGCCCGTCATTTCGCGGCGCGACGCATCGCGCTGATCGGCGAGGCCGCGCACGTCTTCCCGCCGATCGGCGCCCAGGGGCTCAATCTCGGCCTGCGCGACGCGGCCGCCTTCGCCGCCGCGGTGGGGGACCATCGCGACGATCCCGGAAGCGCCGACGCGCTCGCCGCCTATGACAAGGCCCGTACTGGCGACATCCTGTCGAGGACGACGGCGGTCGATGCGCTGAACCGCACGCTCCTGACCGATTTCCTGCCCGTGCAGGCCATGCGCGGCATCGGGCTCTACGCCATCGACCGGCTGCCGAAGCTGAAGCGCCTCGTGATGCGCCAGGGGCTGACGCCGCATCTGTGAGGCGGCGGCGCGACTTCGCTCAGCCGCCTAAATCGTTGCGGGAGGTTGACGTGGCCGGAACATCGTGGCTTCTGGCCAGCCCGAGACAATTGGATAGGCCATGGTTCAGCCGCGTACAGCCAAATTCCAGATCGGACAGATCGTCCGCCATCGTACCTTTCCGTTCCGGGGCGTGATTTTCGACGTCGATCCGGTCTTTTCCAACACCGAGGAATGGTGGGATGCCATCCCCGCCGACGCCAGGCCGTCGCGCGATCAGCCCTTCTATCACCTGCTCGCCGAGAACGCGGAAACCGAGTACGTCGCCTATGTCTCGGAGCAGAACCTGCTGATCGACAATTCGGACGAGCCGCTGCGCCATCCGCAGATCCCGGACTATTTTTCCGAGCGCCGCGGCGACGTGTATCTCACACGGAATGGCGGCCTGAACTAGCGTTCACGGCCCGCAGACGATCACCTGCACCCCTGCCCGCTCCAGCGCCTCCGCCAGCTCCGGCGGCGGCTCGCCGTCCGTGACAAGGCACTGGATGTCATCGAGCGGCGCGATGTTGGCGAAGGCCGTGATGCCGAACTTGCTGCGGTCGGCGACGACGATGGTGCGCGACGCCACGCCGATCATGCCGGCCGTATGCGCCGCCTCGTCGAGCTTGGTCATCGAGATGCCGGACGCCGACACGCCGGAGCAGCCGATCACGGCCGTATCGGCATGGATGCCGGCCACCGCCGCGAAGCCGATGGCACCGATCGTCACCTGGTAGTTCGGCCAGTACGACCCGCCCAGGATATGGATCGACTGGATGCTGCCCTCCGGCACGACGGCCGGCAGGCGCAGATTGTTGGTGACGATGGTGAGGCTGCGCCGCGCCCCGAGCGCGGCGGCGAAGAAGCAGATCGTCGAGCCGCCATTCAGGATCAGCGTTTCGTCGTCGCGGATGAGGGATGAGGCCGCCTGACCGATCCGGCGCTTGGCCTCGACATGCTCATCCATGCGCAGGCCCATGGTCGTGTCGACACGGACGAGGCGATCCTTCGTCACCGCGCCGCCATGGGTGCGCACCAGCAGCCCGCGCCGTTCCAGAAGATCGAGGTCACGGCGCACGGTATCGCGGGAGACTTCGAGCAGCGCCACGAGCTCCGCCGCCGTCGCCTGGCCGCGATCCTGCAGATATTGAAGCAGCCGGCTATGGCGCAGCGCCGGCAGCGCGCCGCCGCTGGCGTCGGGTTCGATCGTGACGGGCGGGTGGCTGTCGTCCTGGCTCATGGCGTCCCTTGTCTCAAGGCGATCCTTGGAGCATGAGGCTGGCGGCGCCGACAAGCCCCGCGTTGCGGCCAAGCGCTGCCGCCACCACCGGGACGTCGCGAAACGCCGACATCGCCCGCTCGCGGATCGTGCCCTCGATGCGAGCCTGCATCATCGGCAGCAGGCTGCCGACGCCGCCGCCGAGGATCAATCGTTCGGGCGAATAGAGATGCAGCAGGTTGGTCAGGCCGACGCCGAGCCAGCGCGCCTCGTCGTCCAGCAGCTTCAGTGCCGGGCCGTCACCCTGGCGGGCGGCCTCGGCGACGTGCCTGCCGGTCACCGGTTCGCTTCCCGCCAGCCGGCCGATTTCCGGCGCGCCGCCCGATTCCACCAGCTTGCTCGCCTCCCGCGCCAGCGCCGTGCCCGAGGCAAACGCCTCCCAGCAGCCGAGACCACCGCAGGAGCAGCGCACCGGCTGCTCGGAGACCGCCATATGGCCGATCTCGCCGGCAAGGCCGCGACGGCCATGCAGGAGATGTCCGTCGACGATGACGCCGCCGCCGACGCCGGTCGAGACGGTAATGAACACCATCGACTGCGTGCCCTGCCCGGCGCCGAAGCGCCATTCGCCGAGCGCCGCCGCATTGGCGTCGTTCTCCAGCTGGACGGCGAGACCCAGACGCTCCGAAAGAATCGAGGTCAGCGGCACGTTGCGCCAGCCGAGCAGCGTCGGTGCATCGACGACGATGCCGGCGTCGGGATCGAGTGGTCCCGGTGCGCCGACGCCGAGGCCGACGATCTCCGCCGCCGGCGCTTCGCTCCGCACCCGATCGAGCAACGCCACCATCTGGGCGATCACCGCATCCGGCCCGCCCTGCGCGTCGGTCGGCGTCGCGGCGAAGGCGGCGACATGGCCGTTCGCCTCGACGACGGCGGCGCGCAATTCCGTGCCGCCGAGATCGATGGCAAGCGCCGCGCGCGTCATGCCGCCGCGCCCGGACCGGGAAGCGCGTGCAGCCAGGCCATGCGGGCGGCGAGGTCGGGATCGCCGAAGGCGAGCGAGCCCAGCACGACCGTCTCGGCGCTGGCGGCGCGCAGGCGCGGCACGGTGTTTTCGCGGATGCCGCCATCGGCGGCGAGGCGGACGGAATCCTCGAGGCCCGCTTCCTGCAGCATGGCGCGTACCGCCTCGAGGCGCGGGCAGGCTTCGTCGGAAAGCCCCTGCCCCTTCACGCCGATCGCGGTGCCGAGCAGCGTCACGAAGGCGAGCTTCGAAAGCCACGGCTTGACCGTTTCGACCGGCGTCTCGATGCGCAGCACCATGCCGGCCTCGACGCCGAGCTCGGCGATCAGCGCCAGCGCTTCCTCGGCGACGGCGGCATTCTCGACATGGATCGAGATCAGATCGGCGCCGGCCTCGGCGAACTGGCGGATCTGCGACAGCAGCACGTCGTCCGACGTCATCAGATGCACATGCAGCGGCCGGCTGGTGTGGCCACGAATGCGGGCCACGAGATCAGGGAAGAAGAGCAGCGCCGGGGCGAAATGACCGTCGGCGACGTCGATGTGATAGAGGTCGACATGCGCATCGATGCGGCGGACGTCCCGCTCCATGTTGCAGAGATCGGCCGACCACAACGAGAATTCGCCGAGCAGGCGGTTGCGCGGCAGGGCCTGGAGCCAGCCGGCGGCGGGCTTGTTGGAGGCGGTCATGCGGTCTTCTCCCGGAGAGGTTCTATCGTGCGCAGGAAGCTTTCCAGCTCACTGCGGAATTCGGAGACATGGCGGGGCTTGTCGGTCGCCTTCGGCGCGATCTCGGCAAGGCGGGCGGCCGGTATAGTTTCGGCCAGGCGCTTGGCAAAAGCGAGCGGATGGACGGTATCGACTTCGTGGCCGATCACCAGCGTCGGCAGGTCGAGCTCCCTCGCCTCCGCCTCGGTGACGCCGGGCCCGTCGAGCGCGATGCCACCGAGCAGGTCGGCGGTGACGGCCGGATCGGGCCGATCGAAGAACTTCAGCAGCGAGGCGAGATTGTCCGGCGCGTCGACGGCAAGTTGCTGCGCCAGCGGCGAGGCGGCGAAGGCCGTCTTGGCCTGTTCCGGCGGAGCGCGGCGCAGATGCTCCGCCACCAGCGCATAGGGGCGCATGTTTTCCGGCGTCGCATCGAACAGCCAGGCGGGGCGGGCCAGCACAAGGCCGGCGACGCGGTCGGGGTTCCGATGGGCGATGTGCAGCGCGATCGCGGCCCCCATCGATATGCCGCCCATGACGAAGCGATCGATGCCGCGGGCGTCGCAGACGGCGAGAATGTCGGCGGCGAACATGGCGATCGAGAACGGCCGGATGCTGCCGGGCTGCGACTGTCCCTGCGCGCGGCATTCGACCGTCAGCCGGCGATATGCCGGGCCATCGGGAAAATTCTCCACGACCTGGCCGTTGTCGCCGCCGAGTCCGTGCTGGAACACCACCGGCAGGCCGATGCCGCTATCGAAGACGCTAAGTTCTGCGTCGTCGCGCCGGAAGCTCGAGCGGGTCATGGCCGCAGCAGGCCCGCGAGATAGCGGGCGACGCCGGGCGCCTCCTCGGCCGAAAGGCCGTGCGTCACGACGGAACCGTCGAAGCCGACCGCTTCGAGCCGCGCCAGGAAATCGGGAAAATCGACGACGCCGGTTCCGGCAGTGGCGAAACTGCCATCGGGATTGCGGTCCTTGGCGTGCGCCATGGCGATCCGCCCGGCCAGCAACGCCACGGCGTCGGAAACGATCGTCCGGGCCGTGTCGCGATCGGCGACCTCGAACAGATTGGCCGGATCGAGCACGAAGCGGATCCGTGTCGAGCCGATCGCCTCGACCAACCGGATGCCGTCCGCGGCCGAGGTCACAACATTCGCCTGCTCCGGCTCGATGCCGAGATCGACGCCGGCGGCTTCCGCCAGCGCCACCGCCTTGGCCATCTCGGCCAGGAGATCGGCCCAGGCCTCCGGCGTCGCGTTGTCCGGGTGAAGCGCCCACTGGTCGTCGGGATCGCGCGTGCCGGTGCAGAGCGTCACCAGCGGGATGCCGAGTTCCCTCGCCGCATCGAGCAGGACGCCGAGCCGGCGCAGCCCCGTCTCGCGAACGGCGATGTCCGGGTGGATCATGTTGTAGGTGCCGGAGAGCGCGACCAGCTCGACGCCGGTCGCGGCGACGGCATCGCGGATCGCGGCGATCGTCTCGGCCGGGATCTGGTCCGGCATCGCCGGCAATCCGGCGCAGGCCATGTTGAACTGCGCGGAGTCGTAGCCGGCCTCCCTGACGGCGGCCAGCACGGTTAACGGGTCGTTACCGGAAAATGTCTTCGCGAAGATGCCGAGGCGCATCAGACCGCCCCCTGCATGTCGGCGACGCGGACCGCCCTGCCGGTCCGGGCCGACTCGGCGATCGCCGCCATGGCGCGAACGGAGGCGAGGCCATCATCGATGTTGGCGCCGCGCTGCGGAACGCCGTTCAGGATGGTGTCGGCGAAGCCTTCGAGCTGCCGGCGGAAGAAATGTCCATCGGCGCCGAGCGGACGATGATAGGTCGCGTCCTTCTCCGAGAAGATCTCGACATCGCTCGATTTGAAATACCAGGGATTGTAGGTCTTGGCGACGATGCTGCCGTTTTCGCCATAGAGCTGGAAGCCCTCGAACCAGTCCATGCGGACGGCGACGGTCAGGTCGAGATGGCCGAGCACGCCATTGGCGAAGCCGGTCTCGACGAACCAGCTATAGGCGCCGAAACGCTCGAGCAAGCGCGCCCGGACCTCGGTGATCTCGCCGCACAGGAAGCGCGCGGTATCCACCAGATGGCTGCCATGCGCGAGCATGAAGTAGCGGCGAAGATCCGCCTTCGGGTTCTCGCTCGGCTTTTTCGCCAGCTTGCTGGTGATCGGCAGCGGCTGGACGGCGTCGGTCATCGTGTAGCGATGCGTGCTGTCGCAATACCAAGCCTTGAGCGACAACTGCTGGCCCATCTCGGTCTTGATGAACGCCTCCGCCGCCTCGAGGCCCGGATCGAAGCGCTTCATGTGGCCGACCTGCAGCGTCAGCCCGGTGCGGTCGACGACCTTCTTCATGGCCTCGACTTCCTCGACGTTGACGCCGAGCGGCTTCTCGCAAAGCACATGCTTGCCGGCTTCCAGCGCCCGGATCGCCATCGGCACATGGAAGCTGTCGGAGATCGCGACGACGACGGCCTCGACCTCGGGATCGGCCAGCATGGCGTCGTAGTCGGCATAGGCCTTGAACGGCTCATAGGTCGCCGCCATCCGCGCCAGCAGGTCCGGCGCCGCGTCGCAGATCGCGTAGAGATCGGCGTTGCGGGCCTTCACCGAGGATTCGAGATGCGCGAACTGAGCGATCGGGCCACAGCCAAGCACGCCAACCCGCAGCCTGCGCGCTTCCTTCTTCAGCATGGAATATCCTTGTCGTTGTCAGGCGAGGAGCTGTCGCATCGTCTCGCGGTTGGTGCGGACACCCTTGGCCGGATCGGCGGCGGCGATGTCCGATTCTTCTTCAAGCACGAGCCAGCCGTTGAAGTTCGGGCTCGCCGCGACAATGTCGACAACCGCGCGCGTGTCGCAGATTCCGGAACCCAACATCTGCCAGTCCCCGGCCGCGTCGACATCCTTCAGGTGCAGGTAGCGGATGCGGTCGCGATAGGTCGAAAGCGTGTCGAGGATATCCATGCCGCCGCGGAGGATATGACCAGTATCGGGCACCCAGCCGAGCAATGCCGGGTCGGTCAGGCCGAAGAGCCGGTCATAGTCGGCGCGGCTGAACAACAGCGTGTTGTGGTGCGAACTCGGATGCACGGCGACCGGTACGCCCGCCTTCCGGCCCAGTTCGCCGGCGCCGTTGTATAGCGCCGCCGCGGCGGCGAACTTGCCGTCGAGATCGCCCGGCGACACGACGGTGGCGCTGCCGAGCGACAGCACGGCGCCGGGAAACGCAGCAACGAAATCGAGAGTGCGATCGATCATGGCCAGATCGCTCTCCAGCCGGGCCGGCTCCGTATAGCCGCTGCCGCTCGCGCAGGCGAAGGCGGCCAGTTCCAGCCCTCTCGCCGCCAGCGCCCGGCCGAAAGCCTCCGGCTTGCCGGCATAGTCGCCGATCATCGTGTCGGTGATCTCGATGCCGGAATAGCCCGCCGCCGCGATGGCATCGAGCAGGTCGTCCGGGCCGCCCTTCCAGCGGTCCCCCAGCATTTCCCACGTGTAGGTCTGGCAGCCGATCTGCAGCATGATGAGCGGGTTCCGGGTTCCGGGTGGCGACGTCGCATTTTCGTTCAAATCATGCTTGCTGTTTTATGCGCGCCGGTCAAGCATGATGACGCACGAATGCGCATCGATGCGCAGCGCGCCGTTCGAGGAGGACTGGCGTGACGTCAGAGGCGGGGAGACACTGAATGAAACGATTGGGAATTGGCGTGATCGGCTGCGGCAACATCGCCAGCACCTATCTGCGCAATGCGGCGCTGTTTCCGGGCGTGGAACTGCGCGCGTGCGCCGACATGCAGCCGGAGGCGGCGCAGAGACGCGCGCGCGAATTCGGCATCCAGGCCCTCGGCGTCGACGCGCTTTTTGCCGCCGACGATATCGATCTCGTGCTGAATCTGACGGTCCCGAACGCCCATTTCGACATCTCGATGGCCGCCCTCTCCGCCGGCAAACACGTCTTCACCGAGAAGCCGCTGGCCGCCACGGCCGCAGAGGGCCGCAAGCTCGTGGCCGAAGCGAAGCAGCGGAATCTCGCCATCGGCTCGGCACCCGATACCTTCCTTGGCGCGGCAGGCCGGCTGGCGCGACGACTGATGGATGAGGGCGCCATCGGCCGGGTTGTCGCCGGCACGGCTTTCATGATGGGCCGCGGCATGGAGCACTGGCATCCGGCACCGCAATTCTATTATCAGCCGGGCGGCGGGCCCGTCCTCGACATGGGGCCCTACTACGTCACCATGCTGGTCAATCTTCTCGGACCGGCGAAGCGGGTAATGGCGCTTAGCACGATCGGACAGGCCGAGCGGCTCATCACGGCGCCCGGCCCGAACCATGGCACGGCTTTCCCGGTCGGCACGCCGACAACGATCATGGCGCTGATCGAATTCGTCTCCGGTGCGAGCGTGACGCTGGGCATGAGCTGGGATGTCTTCCGGCACGGCAATCATCCGATCGAGCTGCACGGCACGGAGGGATCCCTGCGCCTGCCCGATCCTGACACCTTCGGGGGCACGGTTGCGCTCAGCCGACTCGGCGAGGCCTGGGAGGAGCTGTCGACGGCGGAGACGCTGAACGGTCGCATTAACTGGCCCTATGACGCGCCGGACCGCGCCAATTATCGCATGCTGGGCGTCGCCGATCTCGCCCGCTCCCTCGACGGCGGAACGCCTGCGCGCGCCTCCGGCGATCTGGCGCTGCATGTGCTGGAGGTTCTGGAGGGCATCCTTCAGGCCGGCGCATCGGGTTCGGCTGTAACACTGCCCGAATGCGAGGTGCGGCCGGCGAGCCTCACGGAAGCCGAGGCGGCGGAACTGCAGGCTGGCTGACTTTTGCGCGCACTCCGTGCATTTGCCGTTAGCCATTCCATCAAAGCGCGATGCAAAGCGGCGGACGGCGATCTATATTGGTTCGCAACCGCTTATTCGGCTTCGGCGACAGGAGACCATGATGAGACGCTTTTCCCTGGCAGCGCTTGCCCTCGTTGCCGGCGTGACCGCCGCCAGCGCGCAGACGGAGGCGATCGCGCCCGTTGATTCCGCCCAGTTCCGCAAGCTTTCCTGCGACCAGATCGCCGCCCGCATCCAGGCGCTGAACATTCCGATCTCCAGCAACAACAACAGCTGGGACGAGCTTCGCCGCAACCCGACGCTGCAGTTCGTCCTGCTCGGCATCCGGACGCCTAACCCGACCTATGATGATTTCATGGCGCATGCGCGCGGCGAACGGATCGCGCTGATCGAGGTCGCCGTAGCCAAGAACTGCGCTGCCCAGCGCGGCATCCGGTAGCGCCTCACGACGACCTGTCGGGATCAGGAAAGGCGGCGGCTTCCCTCCGCCGCCTTTCGTTCGCGGGCATCGGTTCCCGCATGAAGCCATGCTCGCAACGATAACGGGGTTGGGGATCAATGTCGGGGCACGCCCGGATCGATTGGGTCGACTATGCCAAGGGCTTCTGCATCGTCATGGTGGTGATGATGCATTCGACGCTTGGGGTCGAAAAAGCCGCCGGGGCAGAAAGCTGGCTTGGCCATCTCGTTGCTTTCGCGCGCCCGTTCCGCATGCCGGACTTCTTCCTGATCTCGGGCCTGTTCCTCGCCCGCGTCATCGATCGCGACTGGCGCACCTACGCCGACCGCAAGATCATCCATTTCGCCTATTTCTACGTCCTTTGGCTGGTAATCCAGTTCGCCTTCAAGGCGCCCGGCATGGCGGCCGAGGACGGCGTCGGGGCCGCGCTCGGACAATTCCTGCTCGCCTTCATCGAGCCGTTCGGCACGCTGTGGTTCATCTACCTGCTGCCGATCTTCTTCGCCGTGACCAAGCTGCTGCGCGGTGTACCACCCTGGATCGTGCTGGTCGCGGCGGCGGCGCTCGAGATCGCCCCGATCCATACGGGATGGACCATCCCCGACGAGTTCGCGTCGCGCTTCGTCTATTTCTATGCCGGCTATCTGTTCGCGCCGCAGGTGTTTCGTCTGGCGGCCGCTGTCATCGCCCAGCCGGGCCTCGCGATTCTCGGCCTGGTCGCCTGGGCGATGATCAACGGCTACGCCGTCTTCGCCGGCGTGTCGGAGATGCCCTTCATCGGCCTTTGCCTCGGAATTCTCGGCGCCTGCGCCGTCGTCGCCTTTTCGGCTCTGCTCTCGAAGGCCGACCTGATGGCGCCGTTGCGCTATTGCGGCGAGCATTCGATCGTCATCTACCTCGCCTTCTTCCTTCCCATGGCGGCGACGCGCGTCCTGCTGCTGCGCACAGGAATCATCCCGGATCTTGGCACCGTCTCGCTGATCGTCACCGCCGTTGGCGTCGTCGTGCCGATCCTTCTCTATTGGGTCGTGCGCGACACGCGCCTGCGCTTCCTGTTCGAGCGGCCCGCCTGGGCGCGCATCGACCGCGTGAAGACGCCGAAATTCGCGCCGGCTGAATAGGATGGCCTCGCTCGGAAAGCCCACCATCGTCTGGCTGCGCGACGACCTCCGCCTCGCCGACAATCCGGCGCTGACTGCCGGAGCGCGCATCGGTGCACCGTTGGTCGTCGTCTATGTTCTCGACGAGATGAGCGAGGGCATTCGCCGGCTCGGCGGCGCTTCCAAATGGTGGCTGCACGGATCGCTCGATGCCTCGGGCAAGGCGCTGGCGAAGCACGGCCAGAGGCTGGTGCTGCGGCACGGACCGGCGCAGGACGTCCTGCTCAAGCTGGCCGATGAACTCGGCGCCGGTCACGTGTTCTGGAACCGGCGCTATGGCGGCGGCGAACGCGCCGTCGATGCGGCCATCAAGGCCGGGCTGAAAGACAGGGGGATCGCGGTCGAGAGCTTCCAGGCCAACCTGCTCTGCGAGCCCTGGACCATCCGCACCAAGGCCGATCAGCCGTTTCGCGTCTTCACGCCGTTCTGGAACGCCTGCCGGACGCAGATGCCGCCACGGGAGCCCCTGCCCGCGCCAGATGAATTGCCCTCGCCGGTCGATGGCGTGGGGTCCGACAGCCTCGCCGACTGGAAGCTGCTGCCGACCCGGCCGGACTGGGCCGGCGGCCTGCGCGACAGCTGGACACCGGGCGAGGACGGCGCTCAGGCCAGGTTTCAGGCCTTTCGCGCGGAAAAGCTGAAGGACTATGCGGCGCATCGCGACGAACCGGCCGCCGACGTCTCATCAAGACTGTCGCCGCATCTGCGATTCGGCGAGATCAGCCCGTTCCAGCTCTGGCACGGCGTTTCACCGGAAGGCCTCGGCGATGGGACAAAGATCAGCCAGGCCAATGTCGACAAGTTCCTGTCGGAGATCGGCTGGCGCGAATTCTCGTGGCACCTGCTGTTCCACCAGCCCGATCTCGCGATGCGGAATTTCCAGCCGCGCTTCGACGCCTTTCCGTGGCCCGCCGTCAACGAGGCCGCGCTGGTCGCGTGGCGAAAGGGCCGGACCGGTATCCCGATCGTCGATGCCGGCATGCGGGAGCTCTGGAAGACCGGCTTCATGCACAATCGTGTGCGGATGATCGTCGCCTCGTTCCTGATCAAGAACTTGATGGTCGACTGGCGCATCGGCGAGGCGTGGTTTTGGGACACGCTGGTCGATGCGGATGCCGCGAACAATCCGGCGAGCTGGCAATGGGTCGCCGGTTCTGGCGCCGACGCGGCTCCTTACTTTCGCGTTTTCAACCCGGTTCTGCAGGGCGAAAAATTCGATGCGGCCGGAGACTATGTCCGCCGCTTCGTCCCGGAACTGGCGGATGTCCCCGCCAAGCAGATCCATGCCGCCTGGAAGGCTGGCGGTGTCCCCGGATATCCCGGGCCGATTGTAGATCTCGGTGCTACGCGCGAGAGGGCTTTGCGTGCCTTTCAGCAGATGCGCGAGGATGATGTGGATTCGTCTTCCGGATTTGACGATGATTGAAGCATGATATTTCGCGCGCATGGAAGCTGCCGGGGAATGGTGCTTTGCCCGGCGGGCCTGCTTGAAGCCAGTCTGTGGGCCCGCTAGCCTCCCCGCCTCTCGTACAAGAAAGCAATCATGGCCGTCCTCCCCTCCGTCATCGAAGCCATCGGCAACACGCCCCTGATCCGCCTGCGTCGTGCATCCGAGGAGACGGGCTGCGAGATCCTCGGCAAGGCAGAATTCCTGAATCCCGGTCAGTCGGTGAAGGACCGCGCCGCGCTGTTCATCATTCGCGACGCGATCGCCAAGGGTCAGCTACGGCCGGGCGGCACGATCGTCGAGGGCACGGCGGGCAACACGGGAATCGGCCTGGCGCTCGTCGCGAGCGCGCTCGGCTTCAAGACGGTAATCGTGATTCCCGAGACGCAGTCGCAGGAAAAGAAGGATGCGTTGCGCCTCGCCGGCGCCGAGCTGATCGAAGTTCCGGCCGTCCCCTACAAGGATCCGAACAATTACGTGAAGCTATCCGGCCGGCTCGCCGAGCAACTGGCCAAGACGGAGCCGAACGGCGCGATCTGGGCCAACCAGTTCGACAATGTCGCCAACCGCCAGGCCCATATCGAGACGACCGGCCCCGAGATCTGGGCGCAGACCGAAGGCAGGATCGACGGCTTCGTGTCGGCGGTCGGCTCCGGCGGCACGCTCGCCGGCATCGGCATCGCGCTGAAGGAACGCAACCCCAGCGTCCAGATCGCCCTCGCCGATCCGCTCGGCGCCTCGCTGTTCAGCTATTACACCACCGGCGTGCTGAAGGCGGAGGGATCGTCGATCACCGAGGGCATCGGCCAGGGCCGCATTACCGCCAATCTCGAAGGCGCGCCGGTCGACACCGCCTACCAGATCACCGACGCCGAGGCGCTCGAAGTCGTGTTCGACCTCGCCGAGCATGAGGGGCTCTGCCTCGGCGGCTCATCCGGCATCAACATCGCCGGCGCCATCCGCCTCGCCAGGACGCTGGGCCCCGGCCACACGATCGTGACGATCCTCTGCGATTACGGCACGCGCTATCAATCGAAGCTGTTCAACCCGGCTTTCCTGCGCGAAAAGGGACTGCCGGTCCCCGGCTGGCTCGAACGCCACTCCGACATCTCCGTCCCCTACGAAAAGGCGCCGTAATGACCGAGACGACCCTGCTCTTCCGCGACGATGCCTATCTTTCGACCGCCGAGGCCAGGGTCATCGGCGTCAACGATCGCGGCGGCATCCTCCTCGACCGGTCGATCTTCTACGCTACCGGCGGCGGCCAGCCCGGCGATACCGGCACGCTGGAGCGTGAAGACGGCTCGATGATCCAGATCGCGACCACGGTCTATGGCGACAGCAAGAGCGAGATCGTGCATGTCCCGGCGGAGGGCTCCGCCCTGCCGGCGCCGGGCGAAACACTGGTCCAGCACATCGACTGGACGACGCGGCACCGCCACATGCGCATCCACACCGGCCTGCATCTCCTGACGGTCGCCCTGCCGTTCCCGGTTTCGGGCGGCCGCGTCGGCGCCGACGAAGGGCACCTCGACTTCGACATCGACGGCGCCGTGCCGGCGAAGGAGGCGATCGAAGAGAGGCTGAACGCGCTCGCCGCCGCCGACCATCCCGTTTCGACGGAGTGGATCACCGACGAGGAATTGCTGGCCAATCCGGGCCTCGTCAAGACGATGAGCGTCATGCCGCCGATGGGCAGCGGCCGGGTGCGCCTCGTTCGCATCGGTGACATCGATCTGCAACCTTGCGGCGGTACGCATGTGCAGTCGACTGCCGAGATCGGCCCGCTTGTCGTCGCCAAGATCGAGAACAAGGGCAAGCAGAACCGGCGTGTGCGCATCCGCTTCGCCTGACCGCGCCCGCTGGGTAACCGAGTATCGGAGATGGCCATGATCGACCGCGCTACCACTTTCGTTTCGACCGAATGGCTCGCCGAACGGCTCGGCGACCCGTCCATCGCCATCGTCGACGCCTCCTGGTACCTGCCGAACGCCAATCGCGACGCGGCGGCGGAATTCGGGGCCTCGCACATCCCCGGTGCGATCTATTTCGACCTCGACAAGGTGGCCGACACCAGCTCCGGCCTGCCGCATATGCTGCCTTCGGCCGAGCAGTTCGGCGCGACGGTCGGCGATCTCGGCATTTCCGAGACGCAGACCATCGTCGTCTATGACGGCGCGGGCCTGTTCTCGGCGCCCCGCGTCTGGTGGACGTTCCGCGTCATGGGCGCGAAGGATGTGCGCATCCTCGAAGGCGGCTTCCCGAAATGGACCGCCGAGGGACGTCCCGTCGAAGCGGGGGCGACGTCTCCGGCGCCGAAGGTGTTCCACGCCCGCCTCGACGCCGCCCAGGTTCGATCGATCGCCGACATGCGCCGGCTGGTCGCCGATCGCAGCGTCACCATCGTCGACGCCCGTCCCGGCGAGCGCTTCCGTGGCGAGCAGGCCGAACCGCGAGCGGGCCTGCGGTCCGGCCACATGCCGGGTAGCCGCAATGTGCCGTCGGGCTCCCTCGTCTCCAATGGCGCGCTGAAGAGCGGGCCCGAGATCGCGGCAGCGTTCGCCGCTGCCGGCGTCGATCCCGCGCGCCCCATCGTCACCAGTTGCGGCTCCGGCGTCACCGCCGCGATCCTCGCCCTGGCGCTCGGCACGATTGGCGCCGAGACGGTCGCGCTCTATGACGGCTCCTGGGCCGAATGGGGCGGCGCCGAAGAAGCCCCGGTCGTCACCGGTCCGGCCGAGCAGTAGCGGAGGAGCGAGCGATGGAGTCCCGCGTTGTCGCCGTCGCGCTCAGCCCCACCCACAGCTTCAGCAAGGCGCTGCAGGCCGAGATCCGCCTCATCGCGGGCATGGGGGTCGAGGGCGACGCGCATATGGGCGAGACGGTGAAGCATCGCTCGCGCGTCGCGCAGGACCCGACGCAGCCCAATCTGCGGCAGGTCCATCTCGTTCATGCGGAATTGCTCGACGAATTGCAGGCCGGCGGATTCGCGGTAGGTCCCGGGACGATCGGCGAGAACGTCACCACCCGCGACATCGACCTGCTCGGCCTGCCGCGCGGCGCACTGCTGCGTCTCGGTCCAGACGCCGTGGTCGAGGTGACGGGATTGCGCAATCCCTGCATACAGCTCGACCACTACCAAAAGGGCCTGACGTCCGCGACGCTGGACCGCGACGCGGACGGCAATCTCATCCGCAAGGCCGGCGTCATGGGGATCGTCAAGGCCGGCGGCGTGGTGCGGCCCGAAGACCGAATCCGCGTCGTCCTCCCCACCGGACCGCACCAGGCGCTCGAACGCGTCTGATCCCCACGCAACCTGAACGGGCCATTCAGCCACCGTTCAGCAGCGTTCTGCGCATATGTCCCTCATGGTTGCCGCAATTGATCGGCATGCAGCAGGCACATTCGGACGTATCGCCGGATCTGTCACGGACAACGGCCGGCCCAGGCCAAGCTTCAGGAATCCCATGAGACCTTCCCAGTTTCTCCTGTTTTCGTCGGTTGCGCTCCCGGTCCTGCTGGGCGGCACATCGCTGGCCTTCGGCGAAGAGGCCGGCTTTAACGCCCGGCCGATCGTCGTCGCCCAGGCCGAGGACCGGGTTGCCCGTGCCAAGGAGCTCCTGGAGCAGGCACAGGAATCGCTCAAGCAGGCCGAAGACACCGGTGGCGACGTGCGCGCCGCGCGCCGCGGCGTCGCCGATGCGATGAAGGACCTGCGGTCGGCCGAAACCGCCGCGGGCGGCGCTCCTGCTCCGGATTCCGCGCCCAGCCCGTCGGAAGAACGGCCGATGCGCCCCGCCCGTCCGGCAGAGGCCAATCCGCCGGCCGAAGGCGGCAGCCAGCCGAAGCCGTACCAGCCGCCGGCCGGTGCCAAGAAGCCCGAGGCGCCCGCAGCCAAGCCTGCCCCGGCTCCCTCGCCCGCCCAGACGCCGCCAACGAAGCCTGCCCCGGACCGCAAGCCGGCGCAACCCGCGCAGGGCGAAGCGAAACCGAAGCCGTCCCAGTCGCCGACCGCCCAGCCCGACAAGGCCCGTCCGGCGCCCGACCGCCGTCCGGACGATGCCGGCAGTCGTCCGCCACGCAACGATCAAAGCCGTCCGGATTCGGCTCGGTCCGGCAACGAGCAGCGGCCGCGTCCCGATGCCCGTCCGCCCCGCCCGGGCGATCGCGAGCAGGGTTCCTACCGCGACGACTATCGCGGTGCGCCGCGCGACGTGTTCATCGACGGTTCGCGCCCCGGCGATCGCGAAGTGCCGCCGCCTCCGGGCGCCTATCGCGACGATCCCCGCCCCTACCGCCCGAATGGCCGCTTCATCGATGGTGGCCGTGCCTCCGAGCGGCAGATCGAGGACACGTTCCGCGCGGCGCCGGTCCAGCGCATCGATCGGGGCTATTCGATGAACGAGATCCGCCGTGATCCTCGCGTGCGCGACATGGTGCGCCGCGTCGATATCGATACCATCACCTTCGAGTTCGGCTCGGCCCGCGTTCCCGACGATCAGGTACGAAAGCTGCAGTCGATCGGCCGCGCCATCAGCCGCGTCGTCTACCGCAACCCGGACGCGGTCTTCCTCATCGAGGGCCACACCGACGCGGTCGGCACCGACCTCGCCAATCTGGAGCTGTCGGATCGCCGCGCGGCCGCGGTCGCCGGCATCCTGTCGGATTATTTCGATATTCCCCGCGACGCGCTCGTCAGCCAGGGCTACGGCAAGCGCTACCTGAAGATCCCGACCGACGCGCCGGAACGGCAGAACCGCCGCGTCACCATCCGCAACATCACGCCCCTTCTGCATGGTGGCTACTGAGGCGGATTCCGGACAGGGACCTCGCAGGGCGAACCGGAAGAACCGGTTCGCCGGAGCCCTCCACAAGCGAAGGAGCCCGGCAGGTCTACTGCCGGGCTCCTTCGTTTCAGGACAAAACGGACGGATCCATCAGTGCAGGATCTGGCTCAGGAAGAGCTTGGTCCGCTCATGCTGCGGATTGGTGAAGAAGCTGACGGGATCGTTCTGCTCGATGATCTGGCCGCCATCCATGAAGATGACCCGGTTCGCCACCTGGCGGGCGAAGCCCATCTCGTGCGTTACGCAGATCATCGTCATGCCCTCGAGCGCCAGCCCGACCATGACGTCCAGCACTTCCTTGATCATTTCGGGATCGAGGGCCGAGGTCGGCTCGTCGAAGAGCATGACGCGCGGGTTCATGCAGAGCGAGCGGGCGATGGCGACGCGCTGCTGCTGGCCGCCGGAAAGCTGGCCAGGATATTTGTTGGCCTGTTCCGGGATCTTGACGCGCTTCAGATAGTGCATCGCGATGTCCTCGGCTTCGCGCTTCGGCATCTTGCGCACGTTGATCGGCGCGAGCGTGCAATTCTCCAGAATGGTCAGGTGCGGGAACAGGTTGAAGTGCTGAAACACCATGCCGACCTCGCGACGGACTTCGTCGATCTTGCGGAGGTCGTTGGTAAGTTCCTTGCCGTCAACGACAATCTTGCCCTTCTGGTGTTCCTCGAGGCGGTTGATGCAGCGGATCAACGTCGACTTGCCCGAGCCGGACGGCCCGCAGATGACGATCCGTTCGCCGCGCATGACCTTGAGGTTGATGTCGCGCAGGACGTGGAACTCGCCGTACCACTTGTTGACGCCGACCATCTCGACCGCGACGTCGGTCGAGGAAACAGCCAGTTCGGGCGGAGCGGGCTGCAGGTCGGCGGTAGCGACGGAAAGATCCGACATCACAATTTCCCCTTGAACATCATCTGCGACCCCGGTCGAGCCGTCTTTCTGTAAACGCAGCATAGCGCGACATCGAGAAACAGAATGCCCAAAACACCATGGCTGCGAAGATATATCCCGTCAGTCCCGTCACCGGCGAGGCCCATTTCGCGTCGTTGGCCGAGGCCTGGATCTGGCCGAGGAAGTCATAGAGGCCGATGATGATCACCAGCGTCGTATCCTTGAACAGCGAGATAAAGGCGCCGACGATGCCCGGTATCACGACGCGCAGAGCCTGCGGCAGGACGATCTTGCGCATCATCTGCCAATAGCCGAGGCCGAGCGCCATGGCGCCCTCATACTGGCCGCGCGGGATCGCCTGCAGGCCGCCGCGGATGGTTTCCGCCATATAGGCCGCCTGGAACAGCGCCACGCCAATCAGCGCCCGCAGCAACTTGTCGAAGGTGACGCCGTCGGGCAGGAATAGCGGCAGCATCACCGAGGCCATGAAAAGCACGGTGATCAGGGGCACACCGCGCCAGACCTCGATGAAAATCGTCGAGGCGAGTTTCACGACCGGCATATGCGAGCGCCGTCCGAGCGCCAGCAGGATGCCGAGTGGCAGCGAGGCGACCATGCCGGTGATGGCCACGACGAGAGTGACCAGCAATCCCCCCCAATTCGCCGTCTCGACTGGTTCAAGCCCGAAATCGAAGCCGAACAAGGCGAGCACGACCGCGATGCCGGCGAGCACGATGGCAAGGGTACGACCCGAACCGCGAACCGGCTGGCCCGACATCCAGGCAAACACCCGCACGGCGAGCAGCAGCAGCGCCGACAGGATCGCGTAGTCGAGCGCGAAGCGAAGCGGCGAAGGCGGCATGACGGAGCCAAGAAACAGGCCGCCCTGGTAGCGGACATGCCCACCGGTCAGCAGGATGAAGGCGGCGACCGGGAAGACGATGAGCAGATAGAGGGCGTTCAGGCGTTTGTAGGAGACGCGAGGGATCAGCATCGGGATCAGCCCGATGATCAGCATCAGGAACACGAGGTCGACGCGCCAGCGCTGGTCGATCGGATAGCGTCCATAGATGAATTGCGGCAGATAGGCCTTCACATAGGCCCAGCAGGCGCCGGCCGACTGCACGCAGGCCTGCCGGTCGGCGCCTTCCCAGGTGGCGTCGATCAGCGTGAAGCGGATGAAGGGCGTCAGCGCCCAGGCGACGAATGCCAGCAGGACGATCGTCGTGATGCTGTTCAGGGGGGTGGAGAACAGGTTTTGCCGGAGCCATCCGAGGACGCCGACGGAGCTTCTCGGCGGCGCCTGCGGCTGCAGGATCGTGGCGCTGACATAGCCTTGGCTGTTTGGTGCGTTCATGGCGCGGCCCTCACCGCTCGATCAGCGCGGCGCGCTTGTTGAAGTAGCCCATGACGAAGGAAGTCAGCACGCTGAGGCCGAGATAGAACAGCATCCAGATGCTGACGACCTCAACCGCCTGCCCCGTCTGGTTCAGCACCGTGCCGCCGACCGAGACGAGGTCCGGATAGGCGACCGCGACGGCGAGCGAGGAGTTCTTGGTCAGGTTGAGATACTGGTTGGTGAGCGGCGGGATGATCACCCGCATCGCCTGCGGCAGCACCACCAGCCGGAGGACCTGGCCGCCGCGCAATCCGAGCGACGAAGCCGCTTCCGTCTGTCCGCGGGGCACCGCCTGGACGCCGGCCCGCACCACTTCGGCGATGTAGCTCGCCGTGTAGAGCGACAGCGCCAGCAACAGGCCGATGAATTCCGGAATGATGGTCATGCCGGCATCGGACTGGAAGCCCCGACGCAGGAGTGGCCCCGTCTCGTTGAAAACCGGCACGTCGAAATAGGCCGGTCGGCCGGCAGCGAAGAAGGCTATGACCGGCAGGCCGATGATGATGGCCGTATTGATCCGACCGGTCGGCGGGCGGATGCCGGTGCGGTCCTGCCGCTCGCTTCCCCATTTCGAGACAAAGATAGAGATCGCGATCGCGATCGGCACGGCCGCCAGCACCATCCAGGCACCGTCGCTCAGAACCAGCTTCGGAACGTGCAGGCCGCCGATGTTGAGGTGAAAGAAGCCGAGGAACGTCCACTTCTCGCGCATGCCCGGCACGGCGCGCAGAACCGCGAAATACCAGAAGAAGAGCTGCAACAGCAGCGGAATGTTGCGCAAGATCTCGACATAGGCGGCCGCGACACGCGAGAGCAGCCAGTTCGAGGAAAGCCTGGCGATGCCGACGATGAAGCCGAGGATAGACGCGAAGACGATACCGAGGCCGGCGACGAGCAAGGTGTTCAGCAGGCCGATGAAGAGCGCCCGGCCGTAGGAGGAAGCCTCCGTGTAGGCCGCAAGCTTCTGGACGATGCCGAAGCCGGCCGTTCTATCGAGGAAGCCGTATCCCGCGGCGATGTTGGCCTTCTGCAGATTGCGGGCCGTGTTGTCGATGATGTCCCAGACGAACCAGCCGAGGACGAGCACGAAGACAATCTGGAACGCGTAGCCTCGGATCGTCGGATTGTTCAGAAGGGTAGCCATGCGTCCCCCTGCGGACGCCGCGCCTCTGTCAGCCAAACTTGTATCCCCTCATCAACCGGACCTTTGAGGTCAGCCGTCTTGCGACGGTGCGGCCCGGGTCTTGCTGCCCGTTGGCCGCAGCGGAATCCGGGACGGCGACAGCGCCGCCCCGGATCGATGCGCCGATTCTAGCGAATGGGCGGGGCGTACTGGATGCCGCCCTTCGACCAGAGATTGTTCAGGCCACGCGCGATGCCGAGCGGCGTCGAGGGGCCGATATTGGCGTCGAAGATCTCGCCGTAATTGCCGACGCCCTTGATCACGTTGTAGGCCCAGTCGCTGGACAGGCCGATCGGCTCGCCGAAATTGCCCTCGATGCCGAGGAAGCGCTTGATCTCCGGATTATCGGAGGTCTTCTTCTCGTCGATGTTGGCCTTGGTCAGGCCGAGCTCTTCCGCGTTCAGCAGCGCGAACAGCGTCCACTTCGCCAGCGTGAACCACTTGTCGTCGCCCTGGCGGACGGCCGGCCCGAGGGGCTCCTTGGAGATGATCTCCGGCAGGATCATGTGCTCGTCCGGATTGGTCAGCTTCAGGCGTTCGGCATAGAGGCCGGAGGCGTCGGTCGTGTAGGCGTCGCAGCGGCCGGCCTCATAGGCCTGCAGCACTTCCTCGTTCTTCTCGAACGCCACCACCTCGTAGGGCATGTTGTGCGAGCGGAAATAGTCGGCGAGGTTCAGCTCGGTCGTGGTGCCGGTCTGGGTGCAGACCTTGGCACCCGAAAGCTCGAGCGCCGAGGAAACGCCGAGCGACTTGCGGACCATGAAGCCCTGGCCGTCATAATAGGTGACGCCGACGAACTGCAGGCCGAGCGAGCTGTCGCGCGACATTGTCCAGGTGGTGTTGCGGGAGAGAACGTCCACTTCGCCCGACTGAAGCGCGGTGAAGCGCTCTTTGGCGTTCAGCGGCGTGAATTTCACCTTCTTCGGATCGTTGAAGATGGCGGCCGCCATCGCGCGGCAGAAGTCGACGTCGATGCCGCTCCACTCGCCTTTTTCGTCTGTCGCGCCGAAGCCGATCAAATTGCCGCCATTGGCGCCGCATTGAAGAAAGCCCTTGGCCTTCACGTCTTCGAGCGTGCCCGCCTTGGCTGCCGTCGCACCCGTCAGCGCCATCGCGGCGCCAACCAGAATAGAAGCAATCTTTCTGTTCATCGTTCGGCCTTTTGTTCCCCTGGAGTGCCCATCATTTCGATTGGATGCAGTATCGCCTCGTTTGCGAGATCTTGGCTCCGGCCGATCGACATGGCCGGGTCCTGCATTCATTTCGATGCGTCTAGGCCGGGCGACACCCGCCCGTCACTTGATCCAGACCCCGTGTGTCGGAACCTGAATTGACCCCTGCATCACATGGCATTATGCCAAGCGGGTCAAGGGGGCGCGCTTGTGCCGACAGACCATTGTTGAAGCAAGGTTTTTCGAAGAAGGCATGAGCGCGGGACCACGGTTCGGGCCCCCAGCCTGCTAATTTCTTCGGAGTCCTGCATGTCCCGCAATGACCATGGCCAGTCGATCGAAAAGCCGCTGACGCGCCTCGTGCGCAGCGGGCGGGATCACGGCATCACCGGTCCGTTCGTCAATCCGCCGGTCGTGCATGCCTCGACCGTGCTGTTCGAGAATTCGGACGATCTGCTGAGCGGCCAGCAGCGCTACACCTATGGCCGCCGTGGCACGCCGACTATCGAGGCGCTGGAAGGGGCGATCACCGAACTGGAGGGAGCCGAGGGTTCCGTACTCTGCCCATCCGGCCTTTCGGCCGTCTCGACCGCCCTGCTCACTGTGCTGCGCTCCGGCGATCACCTGCTGATGGCCGACAACGTCTATGACCCGGCCCGGAACTTCGCCAGCAACATGCTGAAGCGGCTCGGCGTCGAGACCACCTTCTTCGATCCGCGGATTGGCGCCGCCATCGCGGAACTGTTCAAGCCCAACACCCGCGCCGTCTATCTCGAGAGCCCGGGTTCGCTCACCTTCGAGATCTCCGATATCCCGGCGATTGCCGCCGTCGCCCATGCCCGCGACGCCTTCGTGCTGGCGGACAACACCTGGGCGACGCCCTATTTCTTCAAGCCGCTGGAGCACGGCGCCGATCTCGCCATCCTGGCCGGCACGAAATATCTCTGCGGCCATTCCGACGTGATGATCGGGACCGTCGCCGCCAATGCGCGCGCCTACAAGATGCTCCGCAGCACGCATGGCGACATGGGGCTCTGCGTCGGCCCGGACGACATCTACCTGACTCTGCGCGGCATCCGCACCATGGGCGTCCGGCTCGACCGGCAGATGGAATCGGCGCTGACCGTGGCCCGTTGGCTGCAGGGCCGCACCGAGGTCGCCCGCGTCCTGCATCCTGGCCTGCCGACCGATCCCGGCCACGCGGTCTGGAAGCGCGATATGACGGGATCGAGCGGCCTGTTCGGTATCGTCACGAACGACTGGAGCCTCGACAAGGTCAAGGCGTTCCTGGACGGCCTGCGGCTGTTCGGGCTTGGCTATTCGTGGGGTGGCTATGAGAGCCTGGCGATTATCGGACGCCCGACGCGCACGGCCGTGCCGTGGACGGTCGAGGACCGCATCATCCGGCTTCAGATCGGACTGGAAGACACGTCCGACCTGATCGCCGATCTGGAAGCGAGCTTCGCGCGCGTCAGCAATCTCAGCTGACGGCGCCGCTCTCGCGCGTCAGCTTCCGCTCGTGCAGGATGAACCAGACGTTGCGGAAATAGATGAAGAGGCCTGCTGCCTGACCGGCGATGAACACCGGATCCTTGCGGTAGATGGCATAGATCAGAAGAAGCGCGCCGCCGAGGATCGAAAAGGTCCAGAAGGCGGCGGGCACCACGCTCTTCTTCGCCCGCTCGCTGGCGATCCACTGCACAACGAAGCGCATGGTGAAAAGCGCCTGCGCGACGAAACCGAGCAGGATCCAGACGTCGAACTGCTCCACGAAGACGTGGTGCAGCCAGTTTGCAATTGCGCCGAAAAGATTACCGGCCATCGATCTTCACCTCTGTCGGGGCGGGAAGGTTCTTCCGCCGCCGGATCAACCACCAGACACCGAAGAGATCGAGCGCGCCGACGAGCGCGCGATCCAGGATGCCGTATTTGGACGTACCGTGGCGGCGATTGCGGTCGACCACGTCGACATGCGCCACCTTGTAGCCTTCACGGATCGTCAGGGCCGGCAGATAGCGATGCCAGCCGTCGAAATAGGGGAACAACAAGAAGACTTCGCGACGGACGGCCTTGAGGCCGCAGCCGGAATCGCGCGTGCCGTCCTTGAGGATCGAGCCGCGCAGCCGGTTGGCGAAGCGCGAGGCCATGCGCTTGGCGCCGGAATCGGTGCGCTTGAGCCTCTGGCCGGCGACGAGCGCGGTGCGGGGACCGCCCTGCTCCAGCGCGTCCAGCATGGCCGGCATGAACTCGGGATTGTTCTGGCCGTCGCCGTCGATGGTGAGCACGACGTCGCCGCGCGCTGCGAGCAGGCCCGTGCGCACCGCGGCGCTCTGGCCGCTCGAGCGAGTATCGCGCATCGAGCGCAGCCAGGGGCGATCGCGCATCAGGTCGCGGATCACCGCCGGAGTTGCGTCGGTCGAGCCGTCGTCGACGACGATGATCTCGAAATTGCGACCGGCCAGGGCAGCGGCGATCTCGCCGATCAGCTCGGGCAGGTTCTCCGCTTCGTTCTTGCACGGAATGACAACCGAAACCTCCGGCCGCGACAGCGGCCGGGCGGTGGCGTCATTGCTCGTCAGGACGGTGTCGCCGGGAGCGGGCATCGTCATAGGAACCGTCTCCGATGGACTTGAGCGCCGCGATCCAGATACGCCGCCCCACGAGCGCATCCAGAAGCCCGGCAAAGAGGATCGCGACACGCGCGGGACTTCCGAATGAGATCCGGATCGCCGCAGTGCGCGCGGTTATAGAGCCGGTCGATCCCCGTGCAAAGCCCCAGCCAGCGGCGGCAAAACGTCCGGCTAGCCAGAGGCTGAAGGCATAGCCGAAGATCAATCCGGCCAGGATGTCGCTAGGGTAGTGCGCGGCGACCACCACGCGGCTGCCGGCGATGACAAGACCGAGCAGGAGGAGGCCCAGACGCCAGCGCGGAACGACCAGGAAGCCGAGGGCGATCAGCGCGCCGGCCGTCGTCGCATGACCCGAAGGAAAACTCTGGAAGCTGTAGGCAAATTCGAACGGCCGCAGCACCAGAGCGCCATATTCGTCGAAGGTCGGCGGCCGGCCGCGGCCGATGAACTGCTTGACGATGTTGACGATGATGCCGGAGCCGGCGATCGCCAGAAAGATATAGGCCGCGAGCGCGCCGATCTCGGCCCAGGCGGCGCGCACCAGCGGCGGCACGATCTTCCAGCGGCCCGAGATCAGCACAAGAACCACGACGCCGGCCGGCACCAGCTCCCATTGCGACTTGCCGAAATAGGACAGCCAGTCGCCGACGAAATAGACTGCGCGCGGCAGGGCGCGGGCACGCTGGACCGACAGGCCATCGAAGGCGAGACCGACGATCAGGATCAGTCCCACGCTGATGATGACCAGCGCCAGAATGTCGGAAAGCTGGAACACCGGCGCATGGATCGACGGGCGCTGTTCAACCCGGCGGATCCGTTCGGCGATGGCCGCGCAGTTCTCGCGCGGCCAGGACAGGCGCTTGGAAAGACGGAAACGCCAGACGCTCACGGAGTCGCGCTCCGCGAGACGAGCACATGGAGATCGAGCATCCGGCCGCCATTGAGCGCATAGCCATGGACACGACCCGCCTCGTCCACCATCATTCCGAGATCCTCTGCCCGCTCTTTGAAGCTCTGCAACTGCCGGCTCTCGACAAAGGCGGCGCGGCAGTCGCCTCCGGCGAGGAAGTTGGCAGCGCCGCTGCCATCCGTCAGCAGCGTGTCCGTTCCGGCGAGAAGCACGAGGCTCGGTTCGGCATAGCCCGCGCTCGCGAAGCGCGGACCGGTGCAGGAGAGAGCCTCATGGCCGGCACGCGCCAGGTTTTCGCTGATCCGTGTCTGCTGATAGCCGGGCAGCACCATGCCGAAAATTCCGAGATACGTGATCATCGCCGACAGGACTGCGACGATGCTGCTTGATATGGGCGACAGCGTGAACAGCTTGCCGGAAACCAGTCCGACCAGGACGGCGACGAGCTGGACGAGGATGCCGACGACCGGTATCGGCTCGCCGAGCAGGACGGCGACGACGGCCGCGACGATGGCGAAGGCGAACGGGAACAGCGCCGCGCCGGAGGCGGCGAAACGCGCGAACCAGCCGCTCGTGCGGACGCCGCCCCCGTCGAGCGCAGCGGCTGTCGCCAGCGCCATCAGCGGATAGAGCGGCAGCACGTAATGCGGCAACTTGGTCGGAGTGGCCTCGACGGCGAGCCAGAATGGCACCACCGATACGACCGCATAGAGGATCGCCGGCTGCCTGAACCGGTCCATGATCCAGGAAATGCCGGCGGTGAAATAGGCGGCGGCGGGCCAGAAGGTGAAGAACATCAGCAGCAAATATGCGCCGGGCGGCGCGCCGTGCGATTCCTGGACGCTGACGACCTTGCCGATCAGGTCCTTGCCGACCGCTTCCTGGAAGAAGGCGCCTTTGCTGGCGATGCCGATCGCCACGAACCAGGGCGCGACAACCACCACCATCCAGATCAGGCCGGGCAGCGGCGCCAGTTGCTTGAACCAGCGGAACGAGCCGCCGACGAGCGACAGCAGGATCAACGGACAGGCGACCGCCGCTAGCCCGACAGGGCCCTTGATCAGGATCGAGGCGCCAAGCGCCGTCCAGAAGATCGCGGCGAGCCGGAGGTTCCGCTCTGTCGATTGCGAGAGCCAGGCACGGGCCAAAGCGCCATGCGCCACCAGGATGGTCGCCAGCAGCACGGCGTCCGTCTTGGCCAGCCGCGCCTCGACGCCGAGCAACACCGTGGACGCCATCAGCAGGCCGGCGAGCAGCGCCACGCGCGGACGCCCGAAGGCCATCGCCAGCCACCAGGTCAGGCAGGCGGCGAGAATCGCACCGATCATCGAAGGCAGGCGATAGACGCCGATCGGCGCGTCCGGTCCCGTGCCAGTCGCCCAGACAGCGACCGATTGCAGCCAGTAGATGCCGATCGGCTTCTTGTAGCGGGTTTCTTCCTGCAGTCGGATATCGAGGTAGTTGCCGGTCTCGACCATCTGGTGCGTCGCCTGCGCGAAGCGCGGCTCGTCGCGGTCGACCGGCGGCAGCGTGGCGAGGCCTGGCAGGAAGGAGAGCAGGGCCACGACCGCGATCAGGGCAAGGCTCGCCGAAGACGAGCCCGCGATCCGGTCCACCGCCCGTTCGATCCTCGTCGCGAGACGCGCCCAGATCGTGTCCGTCCCGCCTGCGGTCGCCTCGGCCCTGCTCACGCGCTTACCGTCCCATCGACATTCGTGCCCGAAGCCAGCGGGATATAGCGAACTCCGTTCGGCAGCAACAGCCGCGGAAGCTCCGCGCCGATCGATCGCATGTAGCCACGGGATCCGTTTGAGAAATCGATCACAGCCCAAACACATTCCGCATGCTAACAGTCGGGCATGGATGAATGGATCGCCCTTGGAATCATTGCCCTGATCGCGCTGCCGGTCATGGCTATCTCTGCCTTTATCATGTCGCTCGGCGCGCGTCGGCGAATCCGGGCGCTCGAATCACGCCTGAGCCTTCTGGAACAAAGGCCACCGGCCGTGTTCGGTGCGGCTGTCTCGCCGATCGCACCGTTCCCGATCGCCGATATCGAGACGCCGGCGCCCGAGGCCGACATCGTCGCCGTCCCGCCAGAGGCCGAAGAACCGCCGCCGGAGTTGATTGCGGCATCGCAGGAGACGGCCCCTACGGCGCCGAAGCGGCCGAAGGAGAGCTTCGAGCAGAAGCTCGGCGCGCGCTGGGCGGTCTGGGTCGGCGGCCTGGCGCTGGCGCTCGGCGCGATCTTCCTGGTCCGCTTCTCGATCGAGGCAGGCCTGCTCGGCCCCGGCGTTCGCATCGCCTTCGGCGCACTGTTCTCGATCGCCCTGCTCGCCCTCGGCGAATGGCTGCGCCGTTCCGACCGGATCACGGCGATCTCGCGCATCCCGGCCGCCAATGTCCCCGGCATCCTGACGGCGGCCGGCACCGTCGGCCTGTTCGCCACGGTCTATGCGGCCTATTCGCTCTATGGACTGATCGGCCCGATGGCGGCCTTCATCCTGCTCGCGCTGATCGGCATGGCCACCATGGCCGCCGCTGGCCTGCATGGCGCGTGGCTCTCGGGCCTCGGCCTCGTCGGCTCCTATGTCACCCCGCTGCTCATCACATCCGACAATCCCAACATCCTGGCGCTGATGATCTATCTGATCGTCGTAACCGCGTTTGCGTTCGCACTGGCACGGTTGCGGCTGTGGCGCTGGCTGGCGATCGCCGCCAGTGTCGCCGCGATCCTCTGGGGCGCCGCCATGGTCATGGCCGGCGCTGGGGCGATCGAGAGCGGCATCTATGCGATCGTGCTGCTGGCGCTCGCATCGGTCTTCCTCGTTGTCGACGTCCAGCGCGACGGCACAACCGACCGACCCGACTGGTTCGCCGTCGGCGTCCTGGCCGGTCTTGCCGCCCTGCTGGTGCTCGGCGCCGTCGCCCGCGACTATGCCTCCGCCAGCATCGCCGCCAGCCTGATCGGCGGCGCCATGCTGCTGCTGATCTCCCGCCGCTACGACGCCGTCGCCTTCGTCTCGCCGGTGGCCGCGATCGAGCTCATCGCCCTGCTCTTCTTCTGGCCGGCCGCTGCGCAGGCGGCGCGCGAGCCGGTCACCTACATCGTCGATGCGCTTTCGACCTACTTCCCCCTCCCCGACGCCATCCGCATGTTCGGCATCGTCGGCCTGCTCGGCGCCGCCGCCTTGATCGCGACGGCGCTGGCGCGACTGCTGGCGAAGCCGAATGCCGGCCCCTTCGCGACCTCGGCTCACGCGGGCGCTGCGAGCGCCGGCCCCGTCGTCGCGGCCATCGTCGCCTATCTCCGCATCACGGGCTTCGTGTCCAGCATCGGCTTTGCCGCGATCGCGCTGGCGCTGGCCGCCCTCTATGCCGTGTTGACGGAACGCTTCGCCCGCCGTGAACGGCCCGGCAAGGCGCTCGATCAGGTACCGACGGGACTCTTCGCCGCCGGCGCCATCGCCGCCATTGCCTGCGCCATGACCATGGCGCTCGAGGGCGGCATCCTGACGACGGCGCTGGCGCTCGCTGCGCTTGGCGCGGCCTGGGTGCAGTTGCGACGTCCGATCGGCGTGCTGCGCTACGGTGTGGCCGTCCTGGCACTGCTCGTCCTCGCCCGCGTCGCCTGGGACCCGTACATCTTCGGCGTCCGGTCCGGCGGCGGCGTCTATCTCTCCATCCTGATCGGCTACGGCATTCCGGCCGCCGCCTTCGCCGTTGCCTCCGTTCTGCTGCGGCGGGTTCGGGTCGACCGCGCCGTGTTCGCGGCGGAGGCGCTGGCAGTCATCATGGCCGCGCTGCTGGTGGTGTTCGAGATCCGCGCCATCGTCTTCGGTGGCGACCTGCTGACACCGGCAACCGCCCTCAGCGAACAGGGCCTTACGACCGCAGCAGCCTTTGCCTTCGCGCTGGGCCTGTCGCGGCTGGCGCAGAGCCGCCCGAGCCCGGTCTTCCGACTGGGCGGCGTGCTGGCCCGTATCCTCGGCCTGCTCAACGCGGTGATCGGCCTCGGCTTCGTCGTCAATCCGCTCCTGACCGGAGACCCGGTCGGCGGCGGAGCGGTCCTCAACGAAATCCTGCTCGCCTATGGCCTTCCGGCCGTCCTCGCGGGCCTCGTCGCCTTCCGCGCGCCGCCGGCGCAACTGCGCTGGCTGCAGACGGCG
The DNA here is from genome assembly GCF_026343855.1 of Kaistia nematophila. NCBI lineage: Bacteria > Pseudomonadati > Pseudomonadota > Alphaproteobacteria > Hyphomicrobiales > Kaistiaceae > Kaistia > Kaistia nematophila. The sequence goes on from NZ_JAPKNK010000002.1 coordinate 237,874, forward strand.
ACGGGTGCCGTCGCGCTGATCCTCGCCTTCATGGCGGTGACGCTGGAGATCCGATTCCTGTTCTCCACCTCGCCGGATCTCTCCCGCGATGCCGTCGGTTCGGCCGAGTCCTATGCCTATTCGGCCGCCTGGCTGGCGCTCGGCATCCTGTTGCTCGCCTTCGGGCTGGTGTTCCGCCAGCGGGCGGCCCGCCTCGCCTCGGCGCTGCTGATCGTGGTCACGGTCCTCAAGGTCTTCCTGATCGACATGTCGAATCTGGAAGGCGTCTGGCGGGCGCTGTCGTTCATGGGCCTCGGCGCCGTGCTGATCGGCATCGGCCTCGTCTATCAGCGACTACTGTTCGGCGGTGCCAGATCCGCGAATGAGCCGGACGAGACGCCGCCGGAAGCCGGCGCGACGACCGGCGCCTAGACGATCCAGCAGGAACTCCCTTCGCCGCGCCCCGTTGAGCGAGCGAAGGGAGATTTCCATGCCTGATCCCAACCGCCCCGTCCTCGCCACGCCGGGACCCGACGTGCCCGATCCGGGCCAGCCGCCCAAGCCGGCGCCGCCGGTGCATGATCCGAAGCCGCAGCCCGACCAGCCGCCGCGTCCGCCGGATATTCCACCGATCCCGCCACAGGAACTGCCGGGCAATCCCGACGTGCCCAATCCGGTGCCGCCGCAGCCTATGCCGCCGATCCACGACCCGCAGCCGCAGCCGGATCCGCCACCGAGCCCGCCGGATATCCAGCCGGTGCCGCAGGAATTGCCCGGCAATTCGCCGCAGGAGTTCCCGATCACCGAACCGCGCGGCTGATCCGTCTTGACGCCCGCACGGGCCGGGGCCATGAAAGCCCCGAGCCACACATGCGCGCCACAGACACCACCTCCCCCATCCTTCTTGTCGGCCCCTCCTGGGTCGGCGATATGGTCATGGCCGCGAGTCTGGTCGCGGCCATCCGGCGGCGTTTTCCCGACCGTCCGGTCGATGTCCTGGCGCCACCGGCCTCGCTGCCGATTTCGACGCTGATCGAGGGCGTCCGCAACGCCATTCCGCTCGGCTTTGGCCATGGCCAGTTCGGCCTCTCCGGTCGCTGGAAGATCGGCCGTTCGCTGAAGAGCGCCGGCTATGGCACGGCGATCGTGCTGCCGCGCGCCTTCAAGGCGGCGATCCCGCCCTTCGCGGCGCGGATCCCGGAACGGATTGGCTATGCCGCCGAGGGGCGCAGTATCCTCCTGACCGATGCGCGCAGCGACGCCGACCGCAAGACGGCCCGCACGATCGACCGCTTCGTCGCGCTCGCAGGCCCCTCCGGCAAGCCGCCCGCCTCGCCGCGGCCTCTGTTGCAACAGCCGAAGATCGATCTCGCTGATCTCCGTACCCGCTTCGGTCTTGGCGAGGACCGTCCGGTTCTGGGCCTATGCCCCGGCGCCGAATACGGCCCGGCAAAACAGTGGCCGGCAGCGAAATTCGCGGCGCTCGCCCGTCTCGCCGACGAGGCCGGCTATTGCGTGCGCCTCTTCGGCGGTCCGAAGGACAAGGCGATCTCTGCTGAGATAGCCCAGCTCGCCGGTGTTGCCATCGATGATCTCTCCGGCAAGACCTCGCTGATTGAGGCGGCCGCCCTGCTCGGCCGCTGCGCCGCCGTCGTATCGAACGATTCGGGCCTGATGCATGTCGCCGGAGCGCTCAACCGGCCGCTGGTGGTCGTCTACGGGTCGAGTTCCGAGAAGATGACGCCGCCGACAGCACCAAATGCCGAGATCGTCTCGATCGAGCTTTCCTGCCGGCCCTGCTTCAAGCGCGAATGCCCGCTCGGCACGCTGGCCTGCCTCGAGGGGATCGATGCGCAACGTGTCTTCGCAGCCGTGCAGCGCGTGATCGCCGTGGCCGAAGCTGGGTCCGCCGGTTCCATCCATCCCTGACTTACGATATCCAACCGCCGACACGCCGATCCGGCGCGGGCTTGAGGAAGATGCCGATGAGCGTGAATTCGAGAGACGGACGCGACACGATCCTGGTGACCGGCGGCGCCGGCTTCATCGGATCCAACATGGCGCGCGCGCTCGCAGCCGATGGCTGGCGCATCGTCGTCTCCGACTGGTTCGGCACCGGCCGCAAATGGCTGAACGTCGCCGATGTCCTGCTCGATGACGTGATCCTTCCAGAGGCTACCCTTGCCTGGCTGGAGCAGAATCATCGCCGCGTCGAGGCGATCGTCCACATGGGCGCGATTTCAGCGACCACCGAGCAGGATGTGGACCTGATCGTCGAGCGAAACATCCGCGCCACGCTGGATCTCTGGGCGCTGTCGGCCCGCCACGCCATCCGCCTTATCTATGCCTCCTCCGCCGCTACCTATGGCGACGGCAAGGACGGCTTCGTCGACGAGCAGGATCCCGCGCATCTGGCGAAGCTGCGGCCATTGAACGCTTATGGCTGGAGCAAGCTCGCCGTCGACCGCCGCATCATGGATGACGTCCGCGCCGGCCGCCCCACGCCGCCGCAATGGGCCGGCCTCAAGTTCTTCAACGTCTACGGCCCGTTCGAGGCGCACAAGGACGATATGCGCTCGGTGATCCACAAGATCTATCCGACCGCCGCCGCCGGCGAAGCCGTGACCCTGTTCCGTTCACATGACCCCAATTATGCCGATGGCGGCCAGTTGCGCGATTTCGTCCATGTCGCCGATTGCGTCGATGTCGCGCGCTGGCTGATCGGCAGCCCTGCTGTCAGCGGCATCTTCAATGTCGGCACCGGCAAGGCGCGCAGCTTCGCCGATCTCGCGCGGGCCGTGTTCAAAGCTGCGGGCCGCGAGCCGGTGATCGACTATGTCGACATGCCGGAGCGGATTCGCAACGCCTACCAGTATTTCACGGAAGCCGACATGACCAAGCTGCGCCGGGCCGGCTACAACGCCGACTTCCGCTCGCTGGAGGACGGCATCCAGAGCTATGTCGGCGACTATCTCGCCAAGGGCGTCGCGCTTTGAGCGAAACCCTGCGCCCGGCGGCGTTTCTCGACCGCGATGGCGTCATCAATGTCGATCACGGCTACACCTATAAGCCGGAAGACCTCGCCTTCATCGAGGGGGCGCCCAACGCCATCCGCCGGCTGAACGAGGCTGGCTATCTGGTCGTCGTCGTCACCAACCAGTCCGGCGTGGCGCGGGGCTATTACGGCGAAGTGGACGTCGAGCGCTTCCACGCCCATATGCAGGCGGAACTCGCCAAGTCGGGTGCGAAGATCGATGCGTTCTACAGCTGCCCCTACCACCCGGAGGGCGTCGTCGCTGCCTACCGGCTCGACCATCCCGACCGCAAGCCGAAGCCCGGCATGATTCTGCGTGCGCTCCGGGATCTGCCGATCGACGCCGGCCGATCCTTCCTGATCGGCGATCTGCCGACCGACGTTCAGGCGGCGACGGCGGCGAACATTGCGGGACATCGCTTTCCCGGCGGGGATCTTGACGATTTCGTTGCCGGGGTGCTCCTACAGGCGGGCGCCCCCCTCGGGCCCAAATAGGATCTTTCGATGCTGGACGAACTGCATTCCGGACGCGTGGCCGTCATCGGCGACGTCATGGTGGATCGCTACATCACCGGCTCGGTCAGCCGGATCTCGCCGGAAGCGCCCGTCCCGGTGCTGCTGCACGGCAACATCCGCATCGTCGCCGGCGGCGCCGCCAACGTCGCCGCCAATGCGGCAGGCCTCGGCGCAGCGGTGACGCTGGTCGGCTATGTCGGCGCGGATGTCGAGGCAGACGAGCTGCGCACCGTGCTCGGCGAGTATCCGGCCATCCACCTGAACCATCTCGTCGTCGACAGGACCCGCCCGACGGTCACCAAGACCCGCGTCATGAGCGGCCGCCAGCAGATCGTGCGCATCGACGCGGAGAGCCCCGGCGCGCCCGGCGCGGAAGCCGAGGCGAACCTGATCGCCGCCGGCAGGGCCGCCATCGCCGAGGCCGACGTCGTCGTCCTGTCCGATTATGCCAAGGGCGTGCTTTCCGACGCGGTGATCATCGCGCTGATCGCCGAAGCCCGGACGCGCAACGTCCCGGTGATCGTCGATCCGAAGCGCCGGACCTTCGATATCTATCGTGGCGCGACGCTGGTGACGCCGAACCGCAAGGAACTGTTCGAAGCGACCGGCCTCAACGACGACACCGACGACGAGGCGGTCCGGGCTGCCGCGGCAGCCGGCCTGCAGTTCGATGGCGACGTCCTGGTCACGCGCGCCGAGAAGGGCATGACGCTGTGGCGCCAGACCGGGGCGGTAACGCATGTCCCGACCGAGGCGCGGGAGGTGTTCGACGTTTCCGGCGCCGGCGACACCGTCGTGGCCGCGCTGGCCGTGGCGCTTGCCTCCGGCCTGCCGCTCGAAACCAGCGTCGTCACCGCCAACGCGGCCGCGGCGATCGCCGTCAGCAAGCTCGGCACGGCCGTCGTGACCCGCGCCGAACTGGTCGCCGCGCTCGATCGCACCAGCCACGCCGAGGATCACGCCGGCGCGCTCGTCTCGCGCGAGGACGCGGCCCGGATTGTCGCCCGCTGGCAGGCGCGCGGCTCGCGCGTCGTCTTCACCAATGGCTGCTTCGACCTTCTCCACCCCGGCCATATCGCGCTGATCGAGGCCGCGGCGAAGGAAGGCGACCGGCTGGTCGTCGCCCTCAACACCGACGCCTCCGTCAAGCGCCTCAAGGGGCCGTCGCGGCCGCTGCAGGACGAGCAGGCGCGGGCCCGCGTCATGGGCGCCCTGCGCGCCGTCGACCTTGTCATCCTGTTCGACGAGGACACGCCGCTCGAAGCCATCCAAGCGATCAAGCCGGACGTGCTGGTCAAGGGCGCCGACTATCGCGAGGATCAGGTCGTCGGCGGCGATTTCGTCAAGGCGCGCGGCGGCAAGGTCGTGCTGGCCAATCTGATCGCCGGACGCTCCACGAGCGCCCTCGTCGCATCGGCACGGTCATGAAGAGCCTCGCCTACGCCAGGGCCTGGGCGATCGAGTCCGCGCTGCCGCTCTGGGCCGGTGCCGGTTTCGACGAGAAGCGCGGTCTGTTCCATGAGCGCCTCGATTTCGAGCGCCGGCCGATCGCCCTGCCCGCCAGCCGGCTGATGGTTCAGGCCCGCCAGATCGCCACCTTCTCGCGCGCCAGTCTCAAGGGCTGGCACAAGGGCGCCGACGAGGCGGTCGTCACCTGCCTCGCCAATGTCGAACGGCTCTATCATCGCGGCGACGGCCATCCCGGCTGGATCTTTTCCATCGACGCCGACGGAAGGCCGGCGAGCCGGGTTCGCGACCTCTACGCCCATGCCTTCATCCTCTACGCGCTCGCCTGGAGCCATCGCCTGACCGGTGATCCGCATGCGATCCGGCTGGCCGACGAAACGCTCGCGGAAATCGACGTCGTGCTGGCGGCGCCGCATGGCGGTTTTCTCGACGCCGCGCCGTCGATCGACCCCACCCGTCGCCAGAACCCGCACATGCATCTGCTGGAAGCCGTGCTGGCCCTTTACGAGACGACAGGGCGGGCGCGTGACTTCGCCCGCGCCGAGGCGCTGGTGACACTGGCGCTCGAAAGGCTGATCGATCCCGAGAGTGGCGCGCTGCTCGAGGATTTCTCGTCAGACTGGAAGCCGCTGCAGCCGCGCGGCGAGAATCGCGTCGAGCCCGGCCACCAGTTCGAATGGTACTGGCTGTTCGGCGAGTATCGCCGTCTCGGCGGCGTCGTGCCGGAATCGGTAACCGACGCGCTGCTGATGTTTGGTATCGACAACGGTCTTGACCAGGCGACCGGCCTGATCGTCGATGCGGTGACCGACAGCGGCAGCGTGTTGATCCCGAGCTTCCGCTCCTGGCCGCACGCAGAGGGTGTCAAGGCGCTGGTGACGGCGACCGCCGCCGGCCACCCCGGCGCCGCCCAAATGGCCGATCATCTGATGGCGAGCCTGCTGACCTTCGCGCCGGATTCGCTCGAAGGCGGCTGGATGGATCGGATCGACGCCGACGGCACGCCGCTCGTCGACCACATGCCGGCGTCGACGCTCTATCACATGATGGGCGCGATCTTCGAAGCCGACCAGGCCTTCGGGTCAGACGCTACCGAGTGAGGCGAGCCGCAGACGCCGCGCGAGGGCGCTCCAGACGCGATCCGGCGCCTGGTCGGCCATGCAGGGCGGACCCTCGCCGAAATCCGGCTTGATCCGGCAGCGCGCCTGCTCGCACGGCGCACAGTCTCGCGTCGACAGGAACTCCTCGACATCCGGCCCGACAAGGCCTGTCAGCCCGGGATTGGTCGGGCCGTAGAGGCCGATCGTCGGGATGCCGAAGGCTGCAGCGAGGTGGCCGAGGCCGGTATCGACGGTGACGACGCCGGCCGCATTGGCGATCACCGGGATGATGCTCTCCAGCCCGCCCGCGGGCACCTGCTCGACATTCGGCATGTCGGCGGCGATCCTGCCGGCGCGCTCGGTCTCGGTCGCGCCATGGGCGAACAGCTTCACGCCAAGCCCGGCCGCGCCGCAGCGTTCGGCAACGCCACGCCAGCCCTCGACGGTCCAGGTCTTGGTAGCCCAGCTGGTGCCGTGGATCAGCACGACGCCGTCGCCGCTGCGCGTGCGGATGCCGGTATTGGCGAAATCCGGCACCAGGCCCGCATCCGCCGCCGTCGTCGGCATCGGATAGCCGAGCGACTGCGCGAACAGCTTGCGGATGCGCGTCACCATGTGCTCGGTCTCGGGGATGTCGTGCCCGACCTGGTAGAACCACGTCGCCATGGCCTCGCGGGCGCTACCCTTGGCGAAGCCGTGGCGTGGGGTCACGCCGGAAAACACGCCGACGAGCGCGCTCTTCATCAGGCCCTGGGCATCGATCAGAAGGTCGTAGCCGCCGCCCCGAAGCATGCCGACGGCGTCCTTCATCTCGGCGAAGGTCTCACGCGGCTTCCTCTTCATCCGGCGGATCGGCAACGCAATGACGTTTCGCACCGACGGATGAAGGCGCGCGAGCGGCGCAAAGGTCTCGTCGACGACCCAATCCAGCTCAAGGCCGGAAATCGCACGCGCAGCGTCCGTCACCGCCGGATAGGTGTGGACGACATCGCCGAGCGACGACAGTTTGACGAGAAGAACGCGCATCATGACCCTGCTGGGGATCAGCCTTCAATAGCCAATGCCGCAATCGCGCCGGCTTCGCAAGCGTCGGCGATCGCCGGTTGACCCTGCCTCGCATAGTTTTTACCAATAGTGAAACTTCATGCGGGAGACGACAATGACACGGCTTGCCACCCTCCAATCCATGCTGCGCCAGAACGGCGTCGACGCGGTGGCGCTCGGACCGGGCCCGCACATGGCCTATATCGCCGACGTCCACCCGCATGCCGACGAGCGGCCCTGTCTGCTGATCGCGACGCCGGCCGGCGCCGCCATCCTGATGCCGGAACTGAACGCCGACGAGATGCGCCGGCAGACCGACCTGCCCTTCTTCACCTGGTCCGACGCGACCGGCCCGCAGTCCGCACTTGCCGCGCTGATCCAGTCGCTCGGCATCGAGAAGGGCACCAAGCTGGTTCAGGTCGACGAGACGATGCGCGCCGATTTCGCGCTGCTCGTCATCGAGGCGCTCGGCCAGCCCAAGACTGCGTTTGCCGCCGAGAGCGTCGGCCGGATGCGTCTTTCCAAGGATGAGGCCGAGAAGGCCGAAATCCTGCGCAACGCCGAGATCGATGACCGCGCCATGGAAGCCGCCTTCGCGGCGATCCGGCCGGGCGTCACCGAACGCGAGATTGCCGACGCGGCGCGCGCCGTGTTCGAGGAAGCCGGCGCCACGCCGCTCTTCACCATCGTCGGCGCCGGCGGCAATGGCGCTTTCCCGCACTATGCGACGGGCGACCAGCCGGTGGCGGTCGGCGACGCTATCGTCATGGATATCGGCGCCCGCTCCGGTTCGTTCTCGAGCGACCTGACCCGTATGGCCTTCGTCGGCACGCCGAGCGAGGAATATCTGAAGGTCCATGCAGTGGTCGAAGCGGCCGTGCAGGCGGCCTGCGCCGCGGCGCGTCCCGGCGTCGCCGCCCGCGAGGTCGACGCGGCGGCGCGCGGCGTGATCACGGCGGCGGGCTATGGCCCCTATTTCACCCACCGCACCGGCCACGGCCTGGGTCTCGAAGGGCATGAACCGCCCTATCTGACCTCGACGAGCGACACGATCCTGGAGGAAGGCATGGTGTTCTCGATCGAGCCCGGCATCTACCTGCAGGGCAAGTTCGGCATTCGCCTGGAGGAGATCGTCATCCTCGAGGCGGACGGCCCGCGCATCGTCAGCCGCCTGTCGCGCGACGTCTTCGTCGCGCCAGCCGAGGCATGAGCATGAGCGCCGACGTCGACGATCCCTTCACGCTCGACGTCATCGCCTCGTCGCTGTCGGCGGCGGCGGACGAAATGTTCGCCGTGCTGCGCAAGGCGGCGATGAGTCCGATCATCTACGAAGTGCTCGATGTCGGCACCGGCATCACCGACGCGCGCGGCGAGCTGGTCAGTTCGGGCGCGGGCATCCCGACCTTCGTCGGCATGCTCGACAAGGCGGTGAAGGCGATCATCGCCCTCACCTCGCCCGACGACATCCAGCCCGGCGATGTCTTCGCCACCAACGATCCCTATTTCGGCGGCGTGACGCATCTGAACGATGTCGTGCTGGCGATGCCGGTCTTCGCCGAGGGGCGCCTTGTCGCCTGGACCGCGAATGTCGGTCACTGGAGCGATCTTGGCGGCGCCGTGCCCGGGTCGATGTGGACCGAGGCACGCGACATCTTCGCCGAGGGCCTGCGGCTGCCGGCGGTGAAGCTCTTCGAGGCGGGCAAGCCGATCAAGCCGGTCTTCGCCATCCTCAAGGCGAATTCACGCCTGCCCGATCTCCTTGAAGGCGATCTCTGGGCCTCGATCGCCAGCGTCCGCAAGGGCGCCGAGCGGGTCGAGCGCCTTGTCGATTCCTATGGCGCGGCAACCGTCGAAAACGCCATCGCGGGGATGTTCGCCTATGCCGAGGCGCGGTCGCGGCAGGGACTGGCGCTGCTGCCGAAGGGCCGGCTGCAGGTCGAGGAACGGCTGGACGATGGCTCGCTCTGGCGCGCCGCGATCGAGATCACCGAAGATCGCTTCATCGTCGATCTGCGCGACGCGCCGGACGAAAGCGCCAAACCGAACAATCTGAGCCGCGACGGCGCGATCATCGCCTGCCAGCTGATCTTCAAGATGGCGACGGCGCCCGACATGGTCTGCAATGCCGGATCGTTCCGCCCGCTGGAAGTGTTGACCCGCGAAGGCTCGATCTTCGATCCGCGCCCGCCGGCGCCGCAGGGCTACTATTTCGAAACCCGCGTGCGCCTCTACGACATGCTGTGGCGCGGCCTGGCCGAGGCGTCCCCCGAGCGCATGCCGGCCGGCCATTTCGCCTCGATCTGCTCCATCGTCGTCGCCGGCCGGCATCCGGCCCATGGTCGCCGCTTCACCCTGGTCGAGCCACAGGTCGGCGGCTGGGGCGCGACGGCGACCCGCGACGGCATCAACGCGCAGTTCTCGGCCGGTCACGGCGACACCTACAACTGCCCGGTCGAAATCGCCGAGGCCCGCTACGGGCTCGACTATCGCCGCCTGTCGCTGAACGACGAACCGGGTGGCGACGGCCTGCACCACGGCGGCAAGGGCATCGTGTCGGAATATGCGGTGCGCGGCACGGAGACAGTGATGACGGCCGGCTTCAGCCGCAGCGTCGAGCCCGTCTGGGGCCTGAATGGTGGCGAAGCGGGCACCACCAATCGGGTCGAGATCCTGCGCACGGACGGTTCCGTCGAGCGCCATGCGGTGGCAAGCGCGGTTCCGGTCGCGCCGGGAGACAGCATCCGTATCACTACGGCGCAGGGCGGCGGCTGGGGCAAGCGGGCTTAAGCCAAAGGGTGGCAAGCGCCGAAGCCGGCGCTCGCGTTTCCTTCGGTCGAGAAGTTCCTATGCCGTGACGGGCGTCGGCTCGTTCAATGCGCGCCGGTGCGAGACAGCCGCCCACAGCACCACAGCGGCGCCGAACTGGTGCAGCAGGGCGAGGTCGAGCGGCACCACGGCGATCAGGGTTGCAATACCGATGCCGGCCTGCGCGGTGACGAGCAGCGCCAGATGGCGGGCGCGCCGGGCCGCTGCCGAACGGGGCACCAGCTTCCAGGCCTGAAAGGCATGGATCAGCGCGGCGATAAACAGCAGATAGGCGACGACGCGATGGTCGAACTGCACCGTCATCGCGTCCTCGAACACGCTCCGCCACTTGGGATCGTAGTCATAGACGCCAGTCGGGATGAAATTGCCGGCCATCAGCGGCCAGGTGTTGTAGGTCAGCCCCGCCTTCAGGCCGGCGACGAGACCGCCGAGGAAGATCTGCAGAAAGACGACCACGACCATGAAGGTCGCCATGCCCTTGAGCGGCGCGGAGGCCTTGCGATTCTCGCCGCGATCCGGCGCCAGTCCGCGGCTGATCCAGACGGCGGCGCCGAGGATGAAGCAGGCGATAATGAGATGGATCGCCAGCCGGTACTGACTGACGCTGATACGGTTCACGAGGCCGCTGGTGACCATCCACCAGCCGATGGCGCCCTGCAGGCCGCCGAGCGCGAACAGGCCGAGCAGGCGCGGCACCAGCCGGCGCTCGATCCGGCCGGTGGCCCAGAGCAGGACGAAAGGTACAAAGAAGACGACGCCGACCAGGCGCCCGAGCAGGCGGTGGCCCCATTCCCACCAGAAGATCTGCTTGAACTCGTCGACCGTCATGCCCTTGTTGACGATCTCGTATTGCGGAATCTGCTGGTATTTGGCGAATTCTTCCTGCCACTCGACATCGCCGATCGGCGGAATCACACCATGGATCGGCTTCCACTCGGTGATCGAGAGACCCGAGCCGGTCAGGCGCGTGGCGCCGCCGACGACGATCATGGCGATGACCATCACGATGACGGCGCCGAGCCAGATGCGGATCAGCGCGCGGTCGCGCTGCCTGTCCCGCACAGGGGACTGCTTCACCGTGCTGTTCGCCGCCAAACCATCCATCGCCATCGCGCACCTCAAGAGATCTCGACGGTTGGGCTTAGCGGCTCGGCGCGCCGCGGACAACAGACCCCGCCCCCGGCGTACCAATCGGCCGCGCGACATCCGGTCGCGCAATGTTAGGCCCTGCCAAGGTCGATCACGGCCTTTGCGGTTCGGCGGCGAACGCGCTATGCCCTCGGCCAAGCCCTCCCCAGCAGCAGGTCATGCACGAAAGGCCAGACATGCCCATCCGGCTCCGCAAATTCATCGGCATGATCGCGCTCGTGGTTCTGGTGATCGTCTATGCCTTCGTCGCCATGGTGATCGCCCAGCTGAAACTGCCGGAAGCACCGCGCTGGGCACAGATGCTCTACTATGTCGTCGTCGGGCTCGCCTGGATCTTCCCGGCCGGCGCCATCATCGCCTGGATGCAGAAGCCTATCGAGCCGAAGCGCTAGGATTCCGGCCGACCCAGCCACGAATCCGCCGCTCCAGCGCGATCGGAACGCCGGAAAGCAGCAGGTCGATATAATGAGCGGACTGATAATGGCCGTTCATCGAAATCCGCGGCAGCGCCGTCAATCGGCTCCTGGGACCGAGCACGCCGCGTCGCGTCGTCACTGCGGTGGCGAAGCCGAGCTCGGCGGCAAGATCGAACTCGCGCTGCCCTGCCGAACGGAGCGAGCCATAGGGATAGGCGAAATGGCGCGGCCGCTTTCCCGTCATCACCTCAATCCGCTCGCGGCTCTCGATCATCTCGCGGCGGGCGCGGCGCGGATCCAGCCTCGCCAGGGCGTAGTGACCGACGGTATGAGCGCCGATCGTCGCCAGCGGGTCGGCGGAGAGCGCCCGGATCTCGTCCCAGTCCATCATCTCCTGTGCCAGCATCTGCCGCGTGTCGATGCCATGCGCCGCCGCGATGCGCCCGATCGCTGCGCGCTGCTCGTCCTCGCCGACATTGCACAGCTCCCGGGCGAGCGTCCGCGCCGCGACGCGCTTCTCCGAAAGGCTTGTCGCCGGCAGGTCTAGTTCGCGGTCGCCGATCCGCACCTGCACGCGCCGGGTGCGCTCGATCAGCAGAACGATGACCTCCCACCAGGGAACCGCCGTCCCGTCGATCAGTCCCGTCGACACATAGACCGTGAAGGGCGCCGCTTCCGCCTTCAGGATCGGATAGGCGTCGGTGAAATTATTGCGATAGCCGTCGTCGAAGGTAAGGACCACGAACCGGCCCCCGCGTTCACGGTCAGCCAGTCGGCGCCTCGCTTCGTCGAGGTCGACGATATCCAGTCCATGGACACGGGTGCGCTGGATGACCTTGGCGAGAAACCCGGGCGTGACCTCGAGATGGGCATTGGGCTGGAAACGCGAAGGGCTGGCCGGCCGAACGTGATGGAACATCAGGATCGCGCCGGCGCCGCGCGCATGCGGCGCGAACAGTCGATGCGCGCCGCTCCAGTAGAGCGCGTTCAGGCCTGCCTTGTAGCCGGTAGTCTTCAGCCCATGCATCGGTGATCCCAGCCCGCCCGCGCCGTATAGCCGCCGCTGCGTCATACGAACCCGATGTTTACGATAGGTTGATATCGTTGCAAGAACTTATGGCAACCGTGGAATCGCACGCATGGACGGATCAGACGCGCAGGCGCCGACGAGACGCATCGCCGTTACGGATCTCGACATTTCCATGCATGCCTCGCCACGCGCCATCGCGGACGACTGGCGAAGGCTGGAAGGATCCCTGCAGGTCTCCGTCTACCAGAGCTTCGACTGGATCGATTGCTGGACGGAGGCGGCGGCCGGACCGCAGCGCATCCGGCCTGCCATCGTCGCGATCCGCGATCAGGGGCGTCCGCTTGCCATCCTGCCGCTCGGCATCGAAAGGATCGGCCCGCTGCGGATCGGCCGCTTTCTCGGCGGCGAGCATGCGAATATCCGCATGGGCCTGTTCGATCCCGCCTTGTCGGCCACGCTCGACAGGACATCGACTTTGGCCCTGCTGAGGCGCGTCGCCAAGACGATCGGCCGCATCGACCTCTTCGATCTCGACGCCCAGCCGCGCGAATGGGCGGGGGCCGCAAACCCGCTGGCGGCCCACACCGAGGCCGCACCCGCGCGCTGCGATGTCGGCATGATGCGGCTGGAGCCGGACTTCGCCGCCGTGCTCAAGGCGCATCGGGGCGCCAAGAAGGCCAAGAAGCGCCGCTGGCAGACCAACACGCTCGAACCCGTCGGTGGCTTCCAGTTGCGACGCGCCGGCTCGGAGGCCGAGGCGCTCGCCATTCTCGATAGCTACTTCGCCCAGAAGGCGGCGTGGTTCCGCGCCCAGGGCATCGACGACAGCTTCGCCGAGCCGGGCGTCGCGGAATTCTTCCGTGCCCTCGTCCGCCGCCGTTGGAGCGGAGACAGCAGCTTCGTCATGGAACTCGACGCGCTGGAGATCGATGGCGGCATCCGCGCCATCCTCGGCAGCGGCACCCGGTCCGGACGCCTGAGCGGATATTTCATGTCCGTTTCGGATGACGACTGGCGGCGGGTCAGCCCCGGTGAACTAATGCTCTACGAGGTTATCGCCGCGAGTTGCGAGCGGGGCCTGACGGCGCTCGACCTCGGACGCGGCGACGAGCGCTACAAGGCGTCCTGGCTGGACGTCGTCGAACCGCATGTGCGCGCCATCGTCCCGGTGACGCCGGCGGGACGGGCCGCCGCGACCGTCTTGCGCCTCGCCGATCGTGCCGAGCGCGCCGTCCGCGACAATCCGAAGCTCTGGAGATTGGCGAAGACCGTCCGGCGTTGGCGCGGCCAGGCCGAGAAGCCCGGCGCCGCCGAATCGGACTGATCAGGCGACGGCGTCCTCGAGCTCCGGATCCTCGGCGACAGTTGGCGCCTCGGCGATCAGCACCATGACCTCGGCCGAAGTTGCCGCCTTCATCGCCTCATAGGCGCGTGCCGCGCGCGGATCGCTGGCGCTGCCGTCGGCAACGACGATCACGGCGCCGGACTGCGCCGCCAGCTGAAGTGCCATCTCGGCGTCCGCGTCGAGCAGGATCTGGTCATAGGTCTGGTCGAGCGCATCGAGGATGCTGACAAAGCGCTCGCCCTTGGCCGTGTCCGGGCCGAATTCCAGGAGGCCGTGCGGGATGAGGTGGGCCCGCGAGCGGCGGTCCCGGAAGATCACCTGCGCGAACGAGGCGATCCCGGCGAAGAGATCGGTGAGGCCCGGCAGGCGATCGCCCGCCGACATCGCCTTGCTGTCCGCCCCGTCGGCATGGAGATCGATCAGGAGCACGCGGTTGCCGCGACGCGACAGCGCGCGGGCGAGCGCGACCGCCGCGAGCGGGCGGCCGGTCGAACCCAGCTCCGCCATGGAAACCAGGACGCGGCGCGCCTTCGATTCGACCACGTGGTCGACGATCGAGTTCAGCGAATCCTGCGCCTCGGCGGTCAGGCCGCGCGCCAGGGCGGGCATCGGCGGATCCAGCGGCTGCGGCTCCGTCGCTTCGTCCTGCCAGCGAATCTTGCCGTCGACCGGAACGGCGTCGGCGACCATCGGCGGCGCGCCGATCGAGATGCGGCGGAGCGCCCGGCCAGAGGTAAGCTCGCGGATCATGATGACGGCGATCGCGAGCAGCAGCAGCGCCACGGTGGCCGCCGCCGTGATCGGCAGCTTCTTCGGGAAGGTCGGCTCCAGCGGCACGGCGGCGCGCGAGATGATGCGGGCGTCCGCCGGCAGGTAGTTGCCGTCCTGGCGCGACGAAGCCTCGCGATAACGCTTCAGATAGCTCTCGAGCAGGTCGCGCTGCGCGGTCGCCTCGCGCTCGAGCGCCCGAAGCTCGACCTCGTCATTGTTGGTCTGCCCGGTCGCCGCCTTGGCGCGGGTGATGTCCTGACCGATATCCGCCTCGCGGGCACGCGCCGTCGCCGCCTCGCCGTCGAGGCTCTGCAGGATACGGGTCACCTCGCGGCGAACCTGGCCGTCGAGGTCGCCCAACTGGGCGTTCAATTCGCGGATGCGCGGGTGCGCCGGCAGCAAGGTCGCCGAAAGCTGCGCGATCTGCGCCCGGAGCGCCACCTGCTGCTCGCGCAGGCGCTGGATCAGCTGCGAATCGCGCACATCCGGCACGTCCGGCGTCGCGCCGCTGGCGAGGCTCTTGCGGACCATGTCGGCCTTGGCCTCGGCGGCGGAACGGGCGGCGACGAGACGCGCCAGCTCGGCGTTCAGATCATTCAGCTTCTGCTGCGCGAGCGAGGTGTTGTTCTGCCCGCCGGAAAACAGGCCATGCTCGGTGCGGAAGGCCTCCACCTTGGCCTCGGCACTGGTGACCTTGGTGCGCAGTTCGGCGATCTGCGATTCAAGCCAGCGGGTGGCATCGGCGTTGGTCGAGCGCCGCGCCTCGCGTTCCAGCGCGAGATACTCGTCGGCAACCGCATTGGCGACCCGCGCGGCAAGCTGCGGGTTGGTCGAAGAGAACCCGACCGTGATGACCCGGGTCTTGTCGATGGAGAAGACGTCGAGCCGATCGGCGAAACGCTGCAGCACGCGCTCTTCCACCGAGCCCTCGGGCACGGGCCGGCCGAGCCCGATCCGGACCAGCATCTGGTCGAATCCGGGCAGGAAACGCGGTTTGTTGAATTCCTTGAGCGAGGCGAGGCTGAGCGAATCGACGACCGTCGTCGCCAGGTCGCGCGACCCGATAAGCTGGACCTGGCTGGCGACGCCCTCGGAATCGAGAAGCGCCCTCACCTCCTCGGTGCCGGTCCCGGCGCGGGTGATTTCCGATTCGCCGCTCTCGATCAGGATCTTGGCTTCGGCCGAGTAGCGCGGCGTGACGAAATTGAGGCCGACATAAAGCGCGCTGGCGAACAGGACAGCAGCCAGCAGCAGCCATGGCAATGCGCGCAAAAGCGCGCCGAACAGCGCCCTGACGTCGAGCTCGACATCATCGATTTGCCCCAACCGGCCATCCGTCATAATCGCGCCCAGTCTCCCTGCCGACGCGGCATGATCGTAAGTCAGGGTAACTACTGCGTTAATTTCGCTCGTGGGCGGTTAAGGGCTTCCGCCGAACGATGTGGGCACGAGCGGCAATTTTACCTCGCATTAACCATGCGCGACTGACAGTCCAGCCTATCGATTCACTCGCGAGCCGGACGCTGCCCTGATGCGATTCTTCCTTATTGTCGCGACGCTTATCGGCGCTGCCCTGCTCGGTGGCTGCACCACCGCCTATCCGCCGCAGGACCCCGCGACCTACAAGGCGCTGATCGCCCCCTATCGCCTCGACAGCGGCGATCGCCTGCGCGTCATCGTGTTTGGCCAGGCGGACCTGACGAACAGCTACACCATCGACCAGGCCGGCTACATCTCGATGCCGCTGATCGGCGCGGTGGCTGCCCGCGGCCGCAGCACCCAGGAAATGGAAGGCGACATCGCCGCCAAGCTGCGCAAGGGTTTCGTGCGCAATCCCGACGTTTCGGTCGAGGTCGATCGCTACCGCCCGTTCTTCATCATGGGCGAGGTCGCAAGCGCCGGGCAGTATCCTTATGTCAACGGCATGACCGCGCAGACGGCCGTCGCCATCGCCGGTGGCTTCACGCCACGCGCCCAGCGTGCCGACGTCGACGTCACTCGCCAGGTGAACGGAAAAGTCACGACTGTCCGGCTATTGCCGACGCAGCCGATCTATCCCGGCGATACCGTCAACGTGCGCGAGCGCTTCTTCTGACCCAAATGACCGAGCAGCTGGACGAACCTCACGCGCGCAAAGGCGCCAAGTTCAGGATCGTTCACTGCTTCCGGTCACCCGTCGGCGGCATCTTCCGACATGTTCGCGACCTCGCGGAGGCGCAGGCGGCCGAAGGACACAGCGTCGGCATCGTCTGCGATTCCTCCACGGGCGGCGCGCGGGAAGAAGAGTTGATCCAGGCGCTGTTGCCGCATCTCGAACTCGGGCTGCACCGCACGCCGATGCAACGGCAGGTGTCGCCATCCGATCTTCTCGCCTTTTTGCGGCTGTTCCGCCGCATCAGGGCTCTCGATCCCGATATCCTCCATACGCATGGCGCCAAGGGCGGCGTGTATGGGCGCGGTATCGGCACGCTCTTGCGGGTCTTTGGTTCCAGCGTGGCTCGCATCTACTGTCCGCATGGCGGAAGCCTGCACTATGACGCCGGGACGCGCTCGGGGCGGCTGTTCTTTCGCATCGAGCACTTCCTGGAGACGATGACCGACGCACTCGTCTTCGTCAGCCACTACGAGGCGCAGGCCTATGCTCAGAAGGTCGGCGCGCCGCGCAAGCCGTGGCGGATCGTGCCGAACGGAATCCGCGAAGAGGAGTTCGAGCCGGTCGTCGCCGTCCCGAACCCGGCCGATTTCCTCTATATCGGCATGATGCGCGACCTGAAGGGCACCGACGTCTTCATCCATGCCCTCGCCCGCCTGCGCGACCGGCGCGGCGTCGCTCCTTCAGCCGAAATCGTCGGCGACGGTCCCGACAAGGAGAGTTACGAGGCGCTGGTGCGCCGTCTCGGCCTGGAGGCGACCACCCGCTTCCACCCGGCCATGGCAACCCGCACCGCCTTCGGCATGGCGCGGATGGTCGTCGTGCCGTCACGAGCCGAATCGATGCCCTATGTCGTGCTGGAAGCCGCCGCGGCGGCACGCCCGATCATCGCCACGCGGGTCGGCGGCATCCCGGAGATCTTTGCTTCCGAGCAAGGCCGCCTGGTTGCCCCGGGCGACGCGGGGGCGCTGGCCGATGCCATGGGTGACCTGCTCGACGATCCGGCGCGCGCCGCGGAGGAGGCGCTGCGCCTGCAGCACCTCGTCCACCCGCGTTTCTCGATCCGCCACATGACGAATGTGGTCGGCGCGCTCTATCGCGATTGCCGCGAGGACGGCGTCGAGCCGATCCACAAGCCCCGGCCGATCCTCTGAGTTCGACGAGAGCTTGGTCGTGTTTTCTTCACGCGACCCGGGATCCACTTCGCTCGAAAACGCTCTAGCGCGCCGTCCACACGGCAAGTTCATAGCCGTCCGGATCGGTGAAATGGAACCGGCTGCCGCCGGGAAAGTCGAAGGTCGGCGTCGTGATCGGCGCGCCAACGGCCTCCAGACGCTTCTGCGTCGCGGCAAGATCGTCGGCATAGAGAATGACCAGGGGGCCGCCCGGACGAACGGGGCCGGTCGTGAAACCTCCGGTCAGGCGGCCATCCGTGAACTCGCAATAGTCCGGACCATAGTCCGTGAAGGTCCAGCCGAACACGCCGCCATAGAAAGCCTTTGAGCGAGCGATGTCGCTGACGTTGAACTCGATGTTGTCGATCTGCCGGTCTTTGCCGCGCGTACCCATGGTTCATGCTCCTGAAGTCGAGGAAAAGTGGGAACCATGGTGGCGAAACGTCATGACGGCGTCTTGAACAAATCGGCCAATCAACCGCCGAGCTGGCGCACATAGGTCGCGGCAGACATGCCGCAGAGGACCTGGATCTCCCGCCCGAGATGGGCCTGGTCGGCATATCCGACCTCCGCCGCCATCTCGGCCAGGCTGGCGCAGTCGGCACAGCGCGCCGCCGCCTGAAAGCGCTGGAACCGCAGGATGCGGTCGAGCGTCTTCGGCCCGTAGCCAAAGTGCTGGCGGCTGCGGCGTAGCAAGGTGCGCTCGCTCATATCGAGACGCCGGCGCAACGTTGCGACCGGCTCGGCGCTGCCGAGCCCGCGATGCAACCAGGCGAACATGCGCGCCGCGGCTGGATCCGGGTCCGGCTGGGAAGGCGCCCGCTCGGCCAGCGCCCGCAAAAGCCGGCGCGCCTGAGCCACGGGCGATGCGGCGTCGCCGACCCGATCGTTGATATCGGCGACCGCGCGCGCGTCCCAGAGATCGGCCATGTCGACGGCGCGTCCAACGATCTCGCTCATC
Source organism: Kaistia nematophila (assembly GCF_026343855.1). NCBI lineage: Bacteria > Pseudomonadati > Pseudomonadota > Alphaproteobacteria > Hyphomicrobiales > Kaistiaceae > Kaistia > Kaistia nematophila. Next base: position 256,839 of record NZ_JAPKNK010000002.1, read on the forward strand.
GGCAGGCCGAGCCAGCCCGAAGCCGCGCCGGCGCGGAAGCGCGCGCCGAGGACGACCGCCCCGGCCTTCAGGATGGGCCGGGCCGTCGTGATGTCCGGCCCCGCGACATGGAGGCGGCCCTCCCGCCAGATCATATCGACGCAGCCGTCGGGAACCACCTCGACCGGCCCGGAATGATCCTGCGCCGCGCGGTGCAGCCAGACACACTGAAAATGCGCGCCAAGCGCCGCCGGAGGGAGATACTCACGGTAGACACCAGCACCATCGGCCGGCGCCGCAACGCCGAAATCCCTCTCCAGCAATGCGCTCTCCTGCCTCCTCAATCCTTCGCCGCCACTCACTGTAGCGGACAATGCCGTCCATGTGGCTTCATTTCCCCGGGCGAGACGGGGCGGCAAAGGTTTGTTAGCGCTCGCGGCCTAAACTGTTGGGATATTGTCGGTTTCCATCAGGCCATGACGATCGATCCCAATCAAAGCCTCGAAGCGTCGCCGCACCGTGCCTCGCTGAACCAGCATGCGCGCGAGGTCGCCGCGGCGCTATCGAAGGAAGCCATATCGCCACGCCTGCTTGCCGGCGCGGTCCAGGCGATCGAGGCGATCGCGCTCATTCTCATCGGCCTTGCCTTCTGGCCGAGCGCATCTTCGGCGGCCGTGCCCGGCCTGAGCGAACTCCTGCTCGTCGTCGCTGCACCATTGATCGCCATCTTCGGCATCCGTTCAATCGGCGGCTACAGCATTGGGGCGCTCCGCGACTATCTACCGGTGCTGTCGCGCATCCTGATCGGCTGGGCGCTGACCATTGCCATCGTTGCCGCCGGCAGCTTCTTCTTCGAGCTCCAGAGCGATGGGCGCCGTGCCTGGCTCGGCATCATGTTCCTTGTGGGCGCGACCTTCTTCATCCTCGAGCGCGTCACGATCGCCGCGCTCGTCCATCGCTGGACCGGACAAGGCCGGCTGGAACGCCGCGCGGTGATCGTCGGTGGCGGCGAGTTGGCGGCCGAGTTGCTCGAGGCGCTCGGCGACCAGGGCCGCGCCGATGTCCGTATCTGCGGCCTGTTCGACGATCGTGGCGGCGATCGCTCGCCCGACGAAGTCGCCGGCGTCCCCAAGCTCGGCACCGTGGCAGAGCTCGTCGAATTCGCACGACTCGCCCGCATCGACCTCCTGATCGTCGCGCTGCCGATGAGCGCCGAGAACCGTGTGCTTCAGCTCTTGAAGCGGCTTTGGGTGCTGCCGGTCGATATCCGCATCTCGGCGCTTGGCAGCAAGCTCCGCTTCACCCCGCGCTCCTATTCGTATGTCGGCCCGGTGCCGCTGGTCGACCTGTTCGATCGGCCGATCGCCGGCTGGGATTCGCTTCTGAAGCGGGCCTTCGACATCGTCATCGCGACCCTCGCCCTCATCGTTCTGTCGCCGGTCATGCTGCTCACGGCCATCGCCATCCGGCTCGACAGCCCGGGGCCCGTGCTGTTCCGCCAGAAGCGCTACGGCTTCAACAACGAGGTCATCGAGGTCTTCAAGTTCCGCTCGATGTATCACCACATGAGCGATCCGGCGGCAAAGGTCGCCGTCACCAAGGGCGATGCCCGCGTTACCCGGATCGGCCGCTTCATCCGCCGCACTTCGCTCGACGAGCTGCCGCAGTTGGTGAACGTGCTGCGCGGCGAACTCTCGCTGGTCGGCCCGCGGCCGCATGCGGTCAACGCCCACACAGAGAACCGGCTCTGGGACGAGGTCGTCGACGGCTATTTCGCCCGCCACAAGGTGAAGCCGGGCGTCACGGGCTGGGCCCAGATCAATGGCTGGCGCGGCGAAGTCGACACGCCGGAGAAGATCCGCCGCCGCGTCGAATTCGACCTGCAATATATCGAGCGCTGGTCAGTGCCCTTCGACCTCTACATCCTCATGATGACGCCGTTCTCGCTGATCAACTCCGAAAACGCCTATTGATGCGCGTCGTGACGAGGCCCCAGGCGATCCCGGCCCGCTTGGTCGCCAACGCGACCATCGCGGTCCTGGTCTTCCTGAGCGGCTTCGTGCTTTTCGAGCCGGCGCCGTCGGACCTGCTGCTGTGCCTCGTCGTCGCGATCTGGGCATTCGTCGGCCTGAAGCTGAGCCGGCCCATGCTGCCAATGATCGCGCTGATGCTGGCCTACATGGCCGGCGGCCTGCTTTCCTTCACGCAGTTGCAGGCTTTCCAGAAGCCGGTCGTCTACATGGCGACGACGGGTTTCCTCATCATCTCGTCGATCTTCTACGCCGCCGTCGTCCAGGTCGATACCGAGCGTCGGCTCAAGGTGATCGAGCGTAGCTACATTGCCGCCGCCGTGATCTGCGCGCTGATCGGCATCCTCGCCTATTTCGGCAAGATGCCCTATGCGAGCCTCTTCACCCTCTATGACCGCGCCAAGGGCACGTTCAAGGATCCGAACGTCTTCGGCCCATTTCTGGTTTTGCCGCTGGTGGTGCTGACCCGCGCGGTGTTGACGGACCGCCTCAGCCGTTCGTTCTGGCGCATGACCGGCATACTGGTCCTGCTGGCCGGCATCTTCCTGTCCTTCTCGCGCGCCGCCTGGGGCCTCGCGATCTTCGCGCTCCTGCTGGTGACGCTGCTCGCCTTCCTGACCGAGCCGCGCCAGAGCCACCGGCTACGGATGCTCGCCTATATCCTCGGTGGCCTCCTGATCACGGCGTTGCTGCTGGCGCTGCTCCTGTCGATTCCCGTCGTGCAGGATCTCTTCGCGCAACGCTTCAAGCTGGTGCAGGAATATGACGGCGGCCGCCTCGGCCGGTTCGAGCGGCACATCATCGGCTTCTTCATGGTGCAGGAGCTTCCGTTCGGACTCGGCCCGTTCGAGTTCGGCAAGATGATGGGCGAGGACGAGCACAACATGTGGCTGAAGGGCTTCACCGCCTATGGCTGGCTCGGCGGCTTCTCCTACATCGTCCTCGTCATCTGGACGCTGGTGATCGCCACGCCGCTGGTCTTCAGGAACCGCCCCTGGACACCGTTCGTGCAGAGCGTCTACGCCGTCTATCTCGGCCATCTGATGATCCACAACGTGATCGACAACGATCACTGGCGGCACGTCTTCCTGATCTACGGCCTGCTCTGGGGGCTCTATGCGCTCGAATGGAAGACGCAGCGCATGGCGCGGATGCGGCCCGCCGCCCCGTCACCCCTAATCTTCGGGCCGGTCGCCCTGCCCCGTGCCGGCTGAACGGCATCACTCGAACGAGTAGAGGCGGAACAGGTCGCTCGGCGCGACGAACAATTCTCGCGCCCGTTTGAAGCCGGCCTCCTCCGCCAGGCTTCGCCACCCCGATACCGTTTCCGGGAAATCGGCGGCCGAAACGTGGTTCCAGGTCACGTCCCATTCGGCGGCATCGAAAGCAGTCCAGAACGGACGCTGCGCCTGCCACCGCTCCAGCCAGCCCTCCCGGTTCTCGCCGTCCGGGCTGGTATTTTCATAGATCAGGAAGCGCCCATTCTCGCCGATGATGGACCGAACGGCGCGCATGACGGAGCGCTTCTCCGGTGTGCGCAGATGATGAAGCGAAAGGCCGATCCAGACGAAATCTACCGGCTCCTCGCGCTGCGACAACACTTCGGCGAAGTCGCCCTCCTTCAGCACGAACGGGCAACCGAGCGCCGACAGGTTGGCATCCGCGATATCCAGCGCGGCGCGAGAGAGGTCGATGCCCTCATAGTGCACGATGCCGGCCCCGCGCAGCGCGTCGATGCTGGCGCCCGCATCGCCGCAGGCAATGTCAAGAAAGGAGAACGACTTCCCGCTCATCTCCCGGGCCAGGACGCTGCGCAGGCAGGCATAGGCCTCGCGATGGAACAGGTAGTTGTTGTCGATGAACTTCCGATAGATCTTCCAGTCACGCTGGAAGATCTGCTGCGACGGCAGGCTGGCTCGAGCCGATACATGCCGGTCAAGCTGCCGGTGGGTACGAAGCACATCGACCATGGATCGATCTCCGTTCGACCGCGGCAGGCGCCTCGCGGTCGCGGCGCCAGTCTAGCACAGGATCGGAGCTGGGCGTGACCACGCGGGCGGCAAGGGGCCGTCCCGCCGCTCCGGCTGTCTCGCCGAAACGTGACCACCCAGGGCGTGTCGCCACCCCTGCCCGAGCCGGACGAAACCGAGCCGTGCAGCGGGCCCGCGGCGGGGCACGAAGCGCTCTGGAGCGTGCTCGGCACGCAGGCGCGGCAACAGCGCTTCCCGCCGGACAACCGATTGTGATCCTGCCAGCCTCAGGCGAACCCGCGCCGCCGCGAGCAGCGGGAGCCTGTGATGTCGAGGGAACTAGCGGCCGCAGAGCGCCTTCAGGCGATCATCCGCCTGGATCTCGCGCAACAGCCGCCCCAGCCCCTCGTCGGAGACGATCTCGACGGCTTCGGAGAGATGACACCAGCGACGCTTGCGTTCGCAACGCTCGCGCCACTCCAGCAGAGTTCCACGCACCCGCAGTGGAAACATCGTGACAATGCAATCGACCGAGGACTGGTCGTTCAGGATCTTCGCATAGCTGTAGGACCCGAGCGCCTCGCGGTGAATGTCACCCACGACTCCCGCTTCCTCAAACGCTTCGGTCGCGGCGCTGTCGGGCGCCGAGCGCCCCGGCGCCAGCCAGCCCTTCGGGAACAGCCAGCGTCCGCGTTCCCTCGACGTGACGAGCAGCACGCGGATCTCGCCATGCTTGTTGCGCCGCCACGGCAAGGCACCGAACTGCTGGAAGACGTCGCCTTCTTCGAGAGGTTCACGCCAGCGCGACGGGCGCTCGAGGATCAATTCGTCCATCAGTGCCGAGCCCCGCGTTGGACCAGCCCGGGCCGCCGCGCCCCGCGAGCGCGCACAGACGTGCGCTGCGCGCCTGACGCGTATCGGGAAGAAATCGGAAGGCTAAACGAAACAGACATCAAAAACTCCGGCCGCGAGAGCCACACAAGAGGCATCAACCGCAAACGATGATCTGGACCCGGAGAGGAAGAACTGCGCGGTATTCAGTTCGCCAAGAAGCCGCTCCGGGAAAAATCGCACATTTTTCCGGTCGGCCTCGAAACAAAAAGATGAATCACCATCGACATGATGAGTTCTATGATCCGCGATTCTGACCAAAGTATGATTCAGTTTAGAAAATTGTCGACCTGCCCTCAAGCCATATAACGACCCGCCGATTTGGTATGTGATCGAGGTCACTCAAGGTTGGGCCGGAGTGTAGATACGCTCAAAGGAGAGGCAAACGAATAGAAAAAAGGCGCCGGACCGCTTCCGGCCCGGCGCTGAATTTCCGCCGACTACCTTTCTGGCGACAGGCGGAAGCTAAAGGGCCACGACCTGCTGCGTCTGGATCGACTTGTCGGCGGCGAGCACGATCTTGAGGCTCTTCACGCCGTCATTCATGTGATCGGTCAGGTCGAGATCCTCCTCGATCGCCTTGAGCAGGTAGAGTTGCTCCCGCTCGCACAGGGCATTGTGGTCAGGCTCGTCCGAAACGTCGATGCGTTCGTCCGGCCGGCTCATATCGGCATAGTGGCGAAGGATCTGGCTGGTCTTGGTATGGGCGTTGATATCGTCCGACTTCACGCCCGAGTTGTTCTCCGCCATGACGATCGAAGCCGAACCCTTCGGGCCGAACACGTCCTTCACGAAGAAGGCCTGCTCCGACACCATCGGCCCCCAGCCGGCCTCGTACCAGCCGACCGAGCCATCCTCGAACATCACCTGCAACTGGCCGTAATTGTTGATCGGCACCTCGTCCGTCAGGCGCGCGCCGATGGCGTGGACGCGAACCGGCTTGGCAGAGGTCATCTGGCACATGACGTCGACATAATGGACGCCGCAATCGACGATCGGCGGGAAGCTCTGCATCAGCCGCTTGTGCCATTCCCAGGTCTCGCCGTTCGACTGCTGGTTCAGGTTCATGCGGAAGACAAGCGGCGTGCCGAGCTCGCGCGCGATCTCGATGAACTTCACCCAGCTCGGATGCTGACGCAGGATGTAGCCGATGACGAGCTTGCGTTGGGTCCGCTTGGCGACTTCGACGACGCGCTCGGCATCCTCGGCCGAGATTGCCATCGGCTTCTCGACGAAGACATGCGCGCCCGCTTCCATCGCCTTGATGGCGAAATCGGCATGGGTGTCCGGCATGGTATTGATCGAGACGACGTCCGGCTTCAGCTCGGCCAGCGCGGTTTCGAAATTGTTGAACTTCGGCACGCCCTGGAGCTGCGACGGCAGTTCGACCTTGTCGATGTTGCGCGTGCAGAGACCGACCAGTTCGTAGCCATCGATCTTCGCATAGGCGAGCGCGTGGCTCATGCCCATGTTGCCCAGACCGACGACGAGTACGCGTTGCTTGGCCATTTTCCTCACCCCTATTCGATCCTGATGACATTGCCCGTGCGGGCGGATTCCTCGGCAGCCAGCGTCGCTTCGAGCGCCGCGGCGGCATCCTCCGGCACGCCCATGACCGGCGTCTGGCCGGCGAGCGCGCAATTGGCGAAATAGGAAAACTCGTCGCGCAGCGCTCCGCCCCGCACGCCGTTGAACTCCGGCCAGTAGGTCGTGTCCGGGCTATGCAGCTTGTCGCTGGAGACGATGCCAAGGTTCGGGAAGGTGTCCTGGACGTGTATGATTCCCTCGGTGCCGATGATCGACATGCGCTCGTCTATGTCGAAAGGCGTCTTCTCCGGCATGCACCAGACCGTCTCGAGCGTCGCCGTCGCCCCGCTCGCGAAGCGGTACATCGTCTGGCCGATGTCGGGATGCCTAAGGTTGCGCACCGAGATGGTCTGCGCATAGGCGGAAACGATCCTCTCGCCTGTGAACCACAGCATGACGTCGGTGTCGTGGATGGCGTCTCCGACGATCGGGCCGATCTTGTTCAGGATGGTCGGCGTCCAGGCGGCGGGGATGTTCCGCCGCGACGACAGCGCGACGATCTTGCCGATCTTGCCGGCGTCGATCGCCTGTTTGGCCATGCGGTAGCGCGGATTGAAGCGCACGATGTGACCGACAAACAGGATGCCCTTCGCGCCCTTCGCCGCCTCAACGATGGTGCGCGCGTCCTCGACGGTCGAGGCGATCGGCTTCTCCAGGAAGACGTGCCTTCCCGCCTTCAGCGCAGCTACGGCCGGGCCGACGTGCTGGTCCCACATGGTGCAGATCGAGACGGCGTCGATATCCGGATCGGCAAGCATGTCGTTGTAGTCGACATAGGTCTTGGCGACGCCGAACTTGGCGCCCATGGCAGCAAGGCGATCCGGCTGACGGGTGCAGAGCGCCGCCAGTTCGAGATTGGGAACACCGATGATCGTCTCGCAGTGGATCTCGCCGAACCAGCCGAGCCCGATGACGCCGACGCGCAGTCTGTCCATGTCTCTCCCCCTCAGAAATCTTCGAGTGTCAGTTCGCGCGACATGACGATGTTGCCGGCGGAGAGGCCGCAATCGACCGGCAGCACCGTGCCCGTGACGGCGCTGGCCGCGTCCGACGCCAGGAAGACGATGACGCGCGCCACTTCGGCCGGCTCGACGATGCGACCGAGCGGATACCAACGCTGCAATGTCTCCAGCACCTTCGGGTCCTTGGCCGCGCGCTGCTCCCAGAGCGGCGTCCGCACCGTTCCCGGCAGCACGATGTTGGCGCGGACGCCATAGCGGCCATACTCCATGGCGATCGCCTTGGTCATGGCGATCATGCCAGCCTTGGCGGCGCTGTAGGCAGGGTCGCCGAGCGCATGGAGGGCGTTCACCGATCCGACATTGACGATCGCACCCCAGCGCCGGTCCACCATGCCGGGCAGGACGGCATACGCACAGGTATAGGCGCCGCCCAGATTGCCGTGCATGTCGGACTGCCAGCCGGCCGGATCCGTGGCAGCAAGTGTCGGATGCGACGAATAGCCGGCATTGTTGACGAGAATATCGACAGCGCCAAACGCGGCGAACGCCTCGGCGACCTGATCCGCCGAGCCGATATCCACCTCGGCCGCGCGGGCCCGGATGCCCTCGCCCTTCAGCGTCTCGACGAAAGAGCGCACGGCTGGGCTCTTGTCGACCGCCAGGATCGTCGCCCCATCGCCGCCGAACTGGCGACAGAGCATCTGGCCGATACCGCCGGCGGCACCCGTCACCGCCACCCGCTTGCCCGCAAAGGCACCACTCATCGCGAACCCTTTCGATGCCCGTCGATCCGGCGAAGGCGGGATCGACGCATATGAAGATGCAGAGCGACCGACCGGCGACAGCCGGCTCACTCGCCGAACCAGCCGTCCTTCAGGTAGCGCATGTATTCGAAGACCATGCCATGGCGGCGGACGAAGACGACCTCAAGAAAATCGCCGACGATGAAGGGCGGGATCAGCACCTCGGCATCCCCAAGCAGCGGCTCGATTTCCTTCACCCGATACGCCACATGCGGATTGTTGCGGACGAACTCCGGCACCTGGCTGTCGGGCGCATAGCGCAGGAACTCGATATGCTCGGGATGATGACGCGGATTGGTCACCCAGAGCCTGCTCTGCTCGACCCAGTTCTCGTTGGGCTGCGGCTCGGTCGTGGTGATCCCGACATGATCGAATTCGAACATCTGCCCCCCCCCCCCGGAAAGAAGAGGGGCGACGGCAAACCCTGCCGACGCCCCGCTTTATTCAGAGAACCGCTTCGATCGCGGCGACGTCGACGGCCTTGTAGGCGTCCGAAAGCTGGAACGCCTCGGCGTCGGCCTTTACCTTGGCGTGGTCGAAATCGTTTGCCGCGGCGATGAACTGGTTGGTCGTTACGTCGGCAGCCTTGAACACCTGCGACACCTGGCCGATCGCGGCGATCGCGTCGAAATAGCCCTGCCAGCTGTCCTCGATGTGGAAGCCCCACGCCTTGCGCTCGTCCCAGCGCGCATGCATCAGCGCCGTCTGCTGCATCAGCGATTCCGTCGCCACCGTCGGATCCATCTGGCTCGCCAGGCCGGGGAACTGCTCCATCGTGATCTGGGTCGCGGCGCGCGGATTGATCCAGCCGAACTCCATGCCCATCGCCCAGCCGCGGAGATACTTCTCATAGGCCGCGACCTTGGCCGCGTCGGCGAGATCGGACTTGCGGATGACGTAGGAATTGGCCGGGAACTTCGAGACGTTCTTGCCGAGCAGGTAGTCGAAATCGAGCCCCTGCCCGCGCCACTGCGCCCGCAGGCCTTCCCACGACAGCGCCGCATCGGCCTGGCCCTGCGCCAGCGCCTGGCCCCAGGCGCTGACCTCGACATACTTGACCTTGCTGGTATCGACGCCGGCCGCCGCCAGCATCGGATTGGTGATCGCCTGCCAGCCGGAGGAGCCAAGCGCGATCGTCTTGCCTTCGAGGCCCTTCAGGTCCGCCGGGGCCTTGCCCTTCGGGAAAGCGAAGTTGAACACGTCGCCCGCCATGACGTGATAGGCGGAGACGAGGTCCATGCCCTGCTCGAGGCCGAGCGAGAGGATGCCGGGCGAGGGATAGCCGAAATCGGACTGTTTCTGGTCGACGAGCTTGACCGTCGCCGTGCCGTCCTGCGGACCAGCCTCGATCACCGTGTTCAGATCGCCGAAATAGCCGTATTTCTTGGCGACCCAGTAGGCGAAATCGTCGAGAACCTCCAGCGTGCCGCGCGGCGACACCCAGCGCACGGTGATTTCATCGGCCTCGGCCGAGCCGGTGCCGCCAAGGCCGATGGCCGAGATGGTCACGCCTGCCGCCGTCACCTGAAGCAGCCGGCGACGATTGATCATCATGTTCGATATGTCCGTCATAGCAGTTCCCTCGTTTCTGTCAGGCAACGGCCGGCTCAGGCTTCCCAATTGGCCCACTTTTTTCCGACCCAGAAAAAGAAGACGTAGATCGAGATGCCGATGATCGCGAGCAACGTGATGACCGCGAAGAATTGCGGCATCCGGATCATCGACGAATAGTAGTTGAGGCGGTTGCCGAGGCCCTCGGCGCCGCCGACCATCTCGGCGCCGACCGTGGTCAACAGGCCGAAGATGGAGCCGACCATCAGGCCGACGATGATCATCGGCATCGCCATCGGAATGCGGATCTTGGTGAAGATCTGCAGCGTGGAGGCGCCGAAGGAGCGGGCGAGCGCGATCTTGGCGAGATCGACGCGTCGGAAGCCTGTCGCGGAATTGATCATCACCATCGGTCCGGAGGCGAGCGCCACCGCGATGATGCGCGGCTCCCAGCCAAAGCCGAAGCGCAGCACCAGCAGGGGCACGAGCGCCAGCATCGGCGTCGTCACCAGCAGCAGGATGTAGGGGGTGACAATCTTCTCGGCGAAGGGGAACTGTGTGATCACCGCCGCGAGCACGAAGCCGATCGAGGCGCCGATGGCGAAGCCGATCAGCAGCTCGCAGATCGTCACGACGAGATGCGGCCAGATGAACTTCCATTCGGTGATCAGCGCCATGCCGATCTGGCTCGGCTTGGGCATGATGTATTGCGGCACCTGGAAGATGCCGAGCAAAATCTCGGTGCCGCCGATGATGACCACGGCGACCAGGATGATGATGAGGGTCTCGAAGGCGCTGCGGCCGCCGCCCGACGTCAATGACGACAGGCCTCCGGAAAGGCTGGCGCCGCCTGAAGCACCCGGCTTGGCGCCGAAAGTCGGAATCTGGTCGCGAAGTTGGCTGTCCACTTGCACTATCCTTGAACTCTGACTGCGACCGTCAGGCTTTGCGGTGGTCGATCATCGCCTTGATCGCGTTGACGCGTTCGATGAACTCAGGCGTCGACTGCACGTCGACGCCGCGCGGGCGCGAGAGGTCGACATCCACGATCTCCTGGATCCGGCCCGGTCGCGCCGACATCACGACGATGCGGTCTGCCAGGAACAGCGCCTCGACGATGGAGTGCGTGATGAAGATGATCGTCTTCTTCGTCTCCATCCAGATTTCCTGGATGAGCAGATTCATCTCGTCGCGCGTGAAGGCGTCGAGCGCGCCGAAGGGCTCATCCATCAGCAGCACGGAGGGATCGACCGCCAGGCTGCGCACGATCGAGGCGCGCTGCTGCATGCCGCCGGAGAGCTCGCGCGGCATCTTCGTCTCGAAGCCCTTGAGGCCGACGCGCTCGAGCAGAGCCTTGATGCGCGCCTTGTCCGGTGGGATCCGCTTCAGCTCGAAAGGCAGCTCGATGTTCTTTTCGAGATTGCGCCAGGGCAGCAGGTTCGCCTCCTGGAAGATCATCGCGATCTCGGGATGGGGCTTCAGGATCGGCTCCTGGCCAAGACGGATCCGGCCGCCGCTCAGTCCGTGCAGGCCAGCCATCGACCACAGCAGGGTCGACTTGCCGCAGCCGGACGGACCGAGGATGCAGAGGAACTCGCCTTCCTTCACTTCGAGCGAAACGTTGTCGAGCGCGTGTACGATACCGCTGCGCGCCTGATAGAACTTGCTCGCCCCCTCCACGACCATCTTGGTCCTGGCAGTGACGTTCGCCCGTGACGAACCAAGAGCTCCGATAGCGTTCACGCTAGGCCCCTCCACATTCCCTGAATCCGTCGGCGGCCTTTTGCGGCTCGATCCGTCGGGCATGTTCCCCGGCCACTCTTGCTGAGCAGCTCGTTCCTGAAATCATGTTACAGAACTCCGGACACTGCAAGCACTAAAGCGCGGGCGTCAAAAATGCATCCAAACCGACCAATACCCGCCAATTTCAGCCATTATGAAGGGTGTTCTGGTCGCCATTCCACAATCTGGCACGCAAGCTCTCCGAATTCGGAGCAACGCCGATCCGCTTGCCGATTGCCAAAAATCGTGTAATTCACTTTCGCAACTGGCACGCTGGCGGGGGCCGCGACGCCTCCGCCGCACGGGTTTCGAGGAGAGGCCGCATGGTCAAACGCAGCAGCCCGATGACGACGGCGGCTGTCGACATCGTTTCGCGCATCGAGCGCGTCGAAGGCGAGCTCTCGCCCGCGGAGCGCCGGGTCGCAGAAGTGGTTCGGCAGGATTTCGAGGCTGCGACGCGCTTCAACATCGCCGACCTGGCCGCCAGGGCCGGCGTCAGCCAGCCGACCGTGACGCGGTTCTGCCGCTCTGTCGGCTGCGCGTCATTCAACGAATTCAAGCTCGGCCTGGCGACGACGCTGACGGTGGCGGCGGTCTATCTGCGCTCCGATCGCGTCTTCAGCGACGACGTCGGCCAGCTGGCCCAGACCATCATGATGCGCGCGGCGACCACGGTGCGCGAGACGCTGGATCAGCTCGACACAGCCGCCGTCGGCGCCGCGATCGCGGCCTTCGCCAAGGCACGCCGCATCGACATCTATGGCCAGGGCGGCGGCTCCGCGGCCATGGCCGAGGATGCGAAGCTGCGCCTGTTCCGGCTCGGAATCCCCGTCTCCGCCTATGCCGACAGCCACCAGATGCGCATGTCGGCCGCCACCCTGCAGCCCGGCGATGCCGTCTTCGCCATCTCGAACAGCGGCCGCTCGCGCGCCGTCGTCGAGGCGGTCGAGATCGCCGCCTCGTTCGGCGCGACGACAGTGGCGCTGACGCGGCCCGAGACGCCGCTCGCGGCCGCCGCCTCGGTCGTCATCCCGATCACCATCGCGGAGGACGAGAACGTCCTGCTGCCGACACCATCGCGCTATGCGCACATGGCCGTCATCGACACGATCGCGGCAGGTGTCGCCGTGAAGCTCGGCGGCAAGGGGCGCGAGGCGCTCCGCCGCGTCCGCTATACGGTGGCGAGCATCGGCATCGCCATCCCTACCCCCTCGACCGATCCGACCCCTTTGGCATCGGCCAGCAAACCGCGTGAATAGGCCATGACGACGCGCCCCGCACACGATCTCGTTCTGCGCAACGCCCGGATCTATGACGGCAAGGGCGGCGCGCCCTACCCCGGCGAACTGGCGATCACCGGCGACCGGATCTCCGCCGTGGGGCCGGCAGGGACCATCCCGCCGGGAACCGGTGAACGCGAGGAGGATCTTGGCGGTCTGGCGCTGGCGCCGGGCTTCATCGACGCCCACACGCACGACGACCGCATCGTCCTCGACGCGCCGGAAATGCTCCCCAAGATCAGCCAGGGCGTGACGTCGGTGGTGGTTGGAAATTGCGGCATCTCGCTTGCCCCCGTCACCTTCACGGACAACCCGCCGCCCCCCATGAACCTGCTCGGCGACGCCCGGGCCTATGCCTTTGCGAGCTTCGCCGACTACGCCGCGGCGATCGCCCGAGTGGTGCCCGCCGTCAATGTCGCGGCGCTGATCGGCCATTCGGCGCTGCGCCTCGCGACCATGGGCGACATCACGCGCAAGGCCTCGCCGAACGAGATCGAGGCGATGCAGGCGCATGCCGACGAGGCCATGGCGAACGGCGCGATCGGCCTCTCGACCGGCCTGTTCTATCCCACCAATGCCGCCGCCGACATCGACGAGGTGACCCGGATCGCCGGCCGCTTCGCCGAGCATGGCGGCGTCTACGCCACCCACATGCGCGACGAGTTCGAGCACGTTCTGGACAGCATCGACGAGACCGTGACGACGGCGACCGCCGCCGGCATTCCGCTGGTGATCTCACATCACAAATGCGCCGGCGTATCGAACTGGGGCCGCACGCTGCAGACGCTGCCGAAGATCGAGGCCGCCGCCTCGCGCCATCCGGTCAATGTCGACGTCTACCCCTATGCCGCCGGCTCGACCAATCTGCGCGCCGACCTGGTCACCGACACCTATCGAATCATGATCGCCTGGTCGCGGCCCCACCCGGAGATGCAGGCGCGCGACCTGATCGACATCGCCGCCGAATGGGGCGTCGACATCCACGAAGCCGCGCGACGGTTGCAGCCGGCCGGCGCGATCTATTTCCAGATGGACGAGGCGGACGTGCGGCGGGTGATGAGCTCGCGGCTGGCCATGATCGGCTCGGACGGCCTGCCGCATGACCATCACCCGCATCCGCGTCTCTGGGGGACGTTTCCACGCGTCATCGGGCATTACGCCCGCGACGAGAAGCTGTTTCCGATCGAAGCCGCCATCCACAAGATGACCAGCCTGCCTGCCCGCGTCTTCCGGTTGGCCGGTCGCGGCAGCCTCGCCGCCGGCGCCTTCGCGGATCTGGTGGTGTTCGATCCGGAGACGATCCTCGACCAGGCGACCTATGACCAGCCGCTCCGCCGCTCAATCGGCATCGGCCGGGTCTATGTGAACGGCAAGCTGTCCTTCACCGCCGAAGGCGGGGTAATCGGCCGCGCGGGCCGCCTGATCGGCGGGCGCAACGACGGCTGACATCTGGACGCTCGGGATGGCCGCGTCGCCCCGCGCCGGAGCGATCTCATACGTCAGAGACATATCAAGGATCGAGGCATTCCCGCAACGCAGCGGTGTCGCTGCTGGCGGCACATCGTCGCTCGCTGTCGGATCCGGTGCTGCTTTTGAAATTATGGTCGGAACGGCAGGATTTGAACCTGCGACCCCTTGTCCCCCAGACAAGTGCGCTACCAGGCTGCGCTACGCTCCGTCACCATCGGATTATCAAATCCGCATTCCATTCAGGGGCTTGGCCCTGAAGCGGTCGAAACCGCGTCGGCATCGTTGGGGTCGCCTGCCGATGCGCCGCTGTTAGCATGGTTCGATCGGGCTTGTCACCCGGCAATTCGGCCCGATCCCGCGCATCCGCATTCATTTCGGTGGATTGATCGAGAAGCCCCGGAACCTGCGACAGAACCGGCAACGCGGCGCGGGAAGCGACGCTAGCGCACATTGTCGAGGATGCGCTTGCACTCCAGGAGTTCCATCAGCGTCGCCTGCAGCCGCTCGCGGTCGCCATGGCCGAGAGCGGGCTGCGACGGTGCGGCCGCCGCCCTTTCGGCCGCCCGCGCAGTCGCGGGCTCGTAGTCGCCGGGCTCGGCGGAGGCCATATGCGGTCGGGTCGACGTCATGCCGGGCTCGCGCCGGGTTGCGGGCTGCGGCGGGGCGTAGATCGATTCCGCTCGCGATGACGCCGCGCCGCGCTCGGGCGGCATCGGCAAATCGGCTACCAGCGGCGGCAAATAGTCGTCAGCCGAGGAAGGCAGGTCGGGCGGCGCGGTCGGAATGCGAGACGGCGCGGGCGAAGGCTCATGCGCCCGGCCGCCAAAGGACGGCTCATGCTGCTGGCGGTCAACGGAGACCCGAACGGCTGGCGCGTCGGCATGACGATCCGGATGCGTGGCGCGCGAACCGAAGACCGGCTCACGACGGCCATCGGTATCGCGATCGGAATCCTGCTGTTCCGGCTCGTCGAAATCGTCGTCGGCACCGGAATCGAAATCGAGGTCCTCGGCGACCTCACCGCTGAAATCGTCCGCCTCGTCCCCCTCCGGAGCCGGATCCAGGCCGAATCCCTGCCCGGCGGCGATGACATGGCGAAGACCCTGTTCCTTCAGGATCCTCTGCACACCCTTGATGGTATAGCCTTCGCCATAGAGCAGGCGGCGGATTCCCCGCAGCAGTTCGACGTCGTCGGGGCGATAATAGCGGCGACCACCGCCGCGCTTCATCGGCTTGATTTGGGCAAACCGGGTTTCCCAGAACCGCAGGACATGCTGTGGCAGGTCGAGTTCCTCGGCCACCTCACTGATCGTCCGGAACGCGTCAGGACCCTTGGACATCAACTCTCACACTGTGGCGCCCGCTTCGTCCGGCTGCGGGGATCACTCATCCTCGGATGTGTCATGCCCGTTCGGGACCAGAGAGCCATTAATCCTCTGCTTGAGGACGTTGCTGGGCTTGAAAACCATCACGCGGCGCGGCGCGATCGGAACTTCCTCGCCCGTCTTCGGATTGCGCCCGACGCGCTCGCCCTTGGAGCGGACCAGGAACGATCCGAACGAAGACAGTTTGACAGATTCGCCCCGGACAATACACGCGCTGATCTCGTCGAGGACCGACTCGACCAGTTCGGCGGATTCCGTTCGCGACAACCCCACCTTCTGATACACCGCCTCACAGAGGTCGGCGCGCGTGACAGTCTTGCCTGACATGGCCTCGTTTCCCGATGTTCTGCTTGGCGACCCAACGTCACTTCCCCACAGGCAAGCCTATTGCCAGAGCGAGGACCGGTCAACGTCCTTGATCCTAAGGTGCTAGCATCTCAGGCAGATTTCCTACCAGCGTAGGAGAACGGAGCCCCAGGTGAAGCCGCCGCCCATCGCCTCGAGCAGGATCAGGTCGCCCCGCTTGATGCGGCCGTCGTCGCGCGCCACCGAAAGGGCGAGCGGAATGGAGGCGGCCGAAGTGTTTCCGTGTAGCGAAACGGTGCGAACGACCTTGTCGCTCTCGATGCCGAGCTTCTTGGCGCTGCCGTCGATGATGCGAAGGTTGGCCTGGTGCGGCACGAACCAATCGACATCCTCAGCGCCATAGCCGGTCGCGCGGAAGGCGTCCTCGATCACGTCAGTAATCATGCCGACCGCATGCTTGAAGACCTCCCGGCCCTCCATGCGCAGGTGGCCGACGGTTCCGGTCGAAGACGGACCGCCGTCGACATAGAGCTTGTCACGGTGGCGGCCGTCCGAACGCAGATGCGTGGTCAGCACGCCGCGATCCTCGCGGGTGCCGTCCTGGACGGAGGCGCCGAGAATGACGGCGCCGGCCCCGTCGCCGAACAGCACGCAGGTGGTGCGGTCGGACCAGTCGAGGATGCGGGAGAAGGTCTCGGCGCCGATCACCAGGATGCGCTTGGCCTGGCTGGCGCGGATGAACGCGTCGGCAGTCGACAGCGCGAAGACGAAGCCGGAGCAGACGGCCTGCATGTCGAAGGCCGCGCCATGCTCCATGCCGAGCTTGCGCTGCACCGTGACAGCGGTGGCGGGAAAGGTGTCGTCCGGCGTGGCGGTGGCGACGATGATCATGTCGATCTCGCCAACCGTAAGCCCCGCATCGGCCAGCGCCAGCTTGGCGGCGGCGGTGGCGAGGTCTGAGGTCAGTTCGCCCTCCGCCGCGATGTGACGTTCACGGATGCCGGTACGCTGGACGATCCAGTCGTCCGAGGTCTCCACCATTTCCGACAGCTGGGCGTTGGTCAGGGTCTTCTCGGGCAGGTAGCTGCCGCAGCCGAGGACGACTGAACGGATGAAACTCACATTACACCTTCATCGACGATCGCTGCCACTCCCCGCGCGAAGCCGGCGCGGTGATAGTCGGAGAGATCCTGATTGATCTTGGACAGGAAGTCATTCTTGGCCATGCTGTAGCCGACCTCGATGGCGTTGGCGAAGCCGACGCCGTCCGTGCCGCCATGGCTCTTGATGACAACCCCGTTGAGGCCGAGCAGGACCGCGCCGTTGGACGCGCGCGGATCGAGCTTCTGGCGCAGCTGCTGGAACGCGCCCTTGGCGAAGAGATAGCCGATCTTGCCCATCAGCGTCCGGCTCATCGCATCGCGCAGATGCGTCGAGATCTGGCGGGCGGTGCCCTCGGCGGTCTTCAGCGCGATATTGCCGGCGAACGCTTCGGTGACGACGACGTCAACCGTGCCCTTGCCGATATCGTCGCCTTCGACGAAGCCCATATATTTCAGGTGCTTGAGGTCGGCTTCGCGGAGGAGCTGGCCGGCGACCCGAACCTCTTCGAGCCCCTTCATCTCCTCGACGCCGATATTGAGCAGGCCGACGGTCGGCTTCTCGATGTCGAGCAGGGCACGCGCCATCGCGCCGCCCATCATGGCGAAATCGATCAACTGCTGGGCATCGGCGTTGATGGTGGCGCCGACGTCGAGCACCACGCTCTCGCCCCGCAGCGTCGGCCAGATCGCCGCCAGCGCCGGGCGTTCGATGCCGGCCATGGTGCGCAAGCAGAACTTCGACATCGCCATCAGCGCGCCGGTGTTGCCGGCGGAGAGCGCGACATCCGCCTCGCCCTTCTTGACGGCGTCGAGCGCCCGCCACATCGACGACTTCCAGCGGCCCTTGCGCAGAGCCTGGCTGGGCTTGTCGTCCATCTGCACGGTGACGTCGCAATGCGTGAAGGTCGAGGCCGCCTTGACGCGCGGATAGGATTCGAGGAGCGGCACGACCGCCCGCTCCTCGCCGAAGAGCTGGTAGCGCAGCTCGGGACGACGGACGAGCGCGATATCGGCTCCCGCAAGCACCGTCGCGGGTCCGTTATCGCCGCCCATTGCGTCGATCGCTATTCTAATCGCTTGAACCATTCCGCCCCTGTTCGACGCGGCCGCTCTGAGCGAAGAGCCCGGCGACGACGGCGCTGGAAAATAACTGTTTCAGCCGGTGAGACAACACTCTTTCAATCACCGTGTGGCCGATTCAAGGCCTTTGCTATCATTTATCGCGCAGCTTCGACAGGGCGGCGAAGGGCGAGCCGGGGTTTGTCCCCCCGTCATGCTCGCCACCCTCCAACGAGGCTCCGGGCGCACGCGGATAGGGATCGAGCGCCAGCGCCAGCTGCTCCGCCACGATCGGCCCGAAGTCGATCGAGTTCCCCTCGAGCGGCTCCGGCGGATCCTCTTCGTCATAGACGACGATCACCTCGGCCTCCGCGACCGTCTTCGGATCGGCGGCGATCGCGTCGGCCGGCAGGAAGCTCAGCGAGAATCGGTCGTCGATATGGGCGGGCACCGGCTGCAGCGTGATGACGCAGGCCTGCACGACATCGGCGCGCAACCGCCCCTCCACCCGGACGCCCTTCACGCCCCAGGGCGTGATGTCGAGATCGGCTTCGAGGCTGTCGAGCGCCAGCAGGTCGAAATCCTTCGCAAGCTCCGCACGCTCGGCGGGCTCGGCGACAAGATGCAGCTTCTGGCCCGAGTTGCCGAGATGGGAGACGTCGAAATGTCGGTGGAACTGGAGCTCGGTCATCATGCTGCCGCGGAAGGAGTGGGAAGGGAGGCGTAGTCGAGGCGACCAGAGAAGATCGTCGAAAGCGACTCAGCCGCGAGCGTCGTGACCGACGCCTGGACATAGCTCGCGATCTGCCCGCCGACGCCGGTCGGAGCGCCATCCGGAAATATGTTGCGCTCGATCGCGTCGACCAGCTTGGTCCGGTCGCCGGAGGCGAGCGCCTCGTCATAAGCGCGAATTCGGCCGAAAAAGGCCTCGGCCATCTTCTTCAGCTTCTTGGGCACCGAAAGGTCGCCGACGCCCATTTCGCGCAGCGTTCCGTCCATGTCCTTCAGGAAGATGTCGAACACATCCTGGCCCAACTGGCGGTCTTCCGGGCTTTCGTCCTTCAGGCGGTGGAACATCAGGAAGCCATGCAGGACGATCATATCGAAACGACCATCGAGCGTATCCGGCACGGCAAACTCCGTATAGAGCGCAGGCTGCCGCGCCTGTGCCACGATGGCGCCGTAAAGCGAATATGCTATGGCCTCGTTCCTGCGATTGCGAGCGAACAGGCGGCGGAACATTCGACCGATCTCCAAATCCGGTTGGTCAGATGGGCACGGTGACAGCGCACTCTTGCCAGAGATGGTGCTGCCCCCTGCCCTTGCAAGGAAGATTGCCACGAGCCCTAGCGCAGGCTAGGGAGAATGCCAACCCAGCGACTGGGCGAGGAGAATGGAATGGAATTCAGCATGAGAGATCGGCGCTTGGCAGCCAGCCCCTTCGTGCGCCGCGCCGGCGTCGGCATGCTGGCTGCGGTTGCGATCGTTTCGCTCGGCGCGTGCTCGAAGATCGCGACCGGCACCGGCAGCCTCGGCGGCCTCAACGAGACGTATCATTCGGGCTACGTGCCGCCGCCGAACGCGGTCGAGCAGGTGCCGATCGGCGCCAGCCGCGAGCAGGTGCAGATCGTGCTCGGATCGCCCTCGACCACCGCCGAATATGACGGCGAGGTCTATTATTACATCAGCCAGACCCGCAAGCGTCCGGTCGCCTTCATGAACCGCAAGGTCGTCGACCAGAAGATCCTGGCGGTCTACTTCAATAAGAAGAACGAAGTCGACAAGGTCGCCAACTACGGCATCCAGGACGGCAAGATCTTCGATTACGTCAGCCAGACGACGCCGACGGGCGGCAAGGACCAGGGCTTCCTGGAGCAGGTCCTGACCGGAACGGTCGGCATGGGCACCAATCCGTTCGGCACCTGATCCTGGCGCCGTCCCGATGGGACGGTAGCGAATCAGCCAACCGATTTACCCAATGAAAAGGCCCTCCCCGCATCGCGGAGAGGGCCTTTTCTTGTCGGGTTGCCACGAGCGGCGATTCGCGCTGATCGTACCGCGGCCGGATCCGGTCCACGCTTGCGGGCGCGGACCGGAATTGGCCTCGAACTCTACTGCGCGAGCACCGCGAGCAGCAGCAGGGCCACGATGTTCGTGATCTTGATCGCCGGATTGACGGCCGGACCGGCCGTGTCCTTGTAGGGGTCTCCGACGGTATCGCCAGTGACCGAGGCCTTGTGCGCGTCCGAACCCTTGTAGTGGGTCTGCCCATTGCTGTCGGTGAAACCGTCCTCGAACGATTTCTTGGCGTTGTCCCAGGCGCCACCGCCGGACGTCATCGAGATCGCGACGAAGAGCCCGGTCACGATGACGCCGAGCAGCATGGCGCCGACGGCCGAGAAGGCTTCGCTCTTGCCGGCGATCCAGTAGATCAGGAAGTAGACGACGATCGGCGCCAGCACCGGCAGGAGCGAGGGAACCACCATCTCCTTGATCGCCGCCTTGGTCAGGATGTCGACGGCCCGGCCATAATCCGGCTTTTCCGTCCCGGCCATGATCCCCGGCTTCTCGCGGAACTGGCGGCGCACTTCCTCGACGATCGAGCCTGCCGCCCGGCCCACCGCCGTCATCGTGATGCCGCCAAACAGGAAGGGAATCAGGCCGCCTAGCAGCAGGCCCGCCACCACATAGGGGTTGGACAGGGTGAAGTCGGGAACGACGCCCTTGAAGTACTGGAAGGCGGTGGCGCCCTCCTTGTTCGCCTCGGCGATGAAGTGGGTCAGGTCGTAGTTGTAGGCGGCGAACAGCACGAGCGCGCCGAGGCCGGCCGAGCCGATGGCATAGCCCTTGGTGACGGCCTTGGTGGTGTTGCCGACCGCGTCGAGCGCGTCGGTCGACTTGCGCACTTCCTTGGGCAGGCCCGCCATTTCGGCAATGCCGCCGGCATTGTCGGTGACAGGGCCGAACGCGTCGAGCGCCACCACCATGCCGGCGAGTCCGAGCATGGTCGAAACCGCGACGGCGGTGCCGAACAGGCCGCCGAGCGCATAGGTCGAGATGATGCCGGCGACGATGACGAGGGTCGGCAGCGCCGTCGATTCGAGTGACACCGCCAGGCCCTGGATCACGTTGGTGCCGTGGCCGGTCACCGAAGCCTGCGAGATCGAACGGACCGGGCGGAAGCCGATGCCCGTGTAGTACTCGGTGATCCAGACGATCAGGCCTGTCACGGCGAGGCCGACAAGGCCGCACAGGAACAGGCGCGTTCCGGTGATCATGAAGCCCCCGACCGTGCCAATCTCGCCCCAGCCGACGAGCAGGTGCGTGGCGATAGCGAGGCCGGCGATCGAGAACAACGCCGAGGCGATGAAGCCACGGTAGAGTGCCCCCATGATCGACTGGTTGGCGCCGAGCTTGACGAAGAAAGTGCCGGCGATCGAGGTCAGGATGCAGACGGCGCCGATGCCGAGCGGATAGAGGATGATGCTGCCGAAGGCCGGCGAAGACGCGAAGAAGATCGCCGCGAGCACCATGGTGGCGACCACGGTCACAGCATAGGTCTCGAACAGGTCGGCCGCCATGCCGGCGCAGTCGCCGACATTGTCGCCGACATTGTCGGCGATGGTGGCCGGATTGCGCGGGTCGTCTTCGGGAATGCCCGCCTCGACCTTGCCGACGAGATCGCCGCCGACATCCGCGCCCTTGGTGAAGATGCCGCCGCCGAGACGGGCGAAGATCGAGATCAGCGAAGCGCCGAATCCGAGCGCGACGAGTGCATTGATGACGATGCGGTCATCCGGCGAATAGCCAGCGACATGCGTCAGGATCAGGTAGTAGCCGGAGACCCCGAGCAGCGCGAGACCTGCCACCAGCATCCCGGTGATCGCGCCGGACTTGAAGGCGATCTCGAGGCCTTCGGCGAGGCTCTTGGTCGCCGCCTGGGCCGTGCGCACATTGGCGCGTACCGAGACGTTCATGCCGATGAAGCCAGCGAGGCCGGAGAGGATCGCGCCGATAGCGAAGCCGATCGCCACGGTCAACGAAAGCAGCCAGGCCACCAGGATGAAGATCACCACGCCGACGATGGCGATCGTGGTGTACTGACGCCGGAGATAAGCACTTGCGCCTTCTCGAACCGCCGCCGCGATTTCCTGCATTCGCGCAGAGCCGGCATCGGCCGCGAGGACCGATCGCGTCGCCCATATGCCATAGGCGAGCGCAAGCAACGCACATAGAATAATGAGATAGATCACGTCCACATTCCTCCTCTGGCCGGCCTCTTTGCTTACGGCCATCCGAGGACGCCGCGCCGGCTTCACCGTGCGGCGGGAAAGAGCAACGTTCCTCCCAGCTTTTCCCCCCGTAAGGTCGAGTTGAGAACGCCTTTACGACGCGGTCAAGCTTTCTCCCGACTTGTCGAGCGGCGCAGCAGAAATGCCCAGGTCAAGGCGATGAGGCTCACCATCACGACCGGGAAGACGATCATGTTGATGAAGGCCCAGCCGGGGCCGCCGATCAGCTTGCCGGAGAGGAGCGACGCCATCGCCGCCGAGCCTAAGACAAGGAAATCATTCAGACCCTGGACCCGACCCTTCTCTTCCGGCCGGTAGGTTTCGGACAGCATGGACGTGGCGCCGATGAAGCCGAAGTTCCAGCCGAGGCCGAGCAGGATCAGCGTGATCCAGAAATGCGCCAGCGTAATTCCCGAGAGGCCTACGACGGCGCAGGCGGTCAGGAGCGCCATGCCTGCGATGACGATTCGGTCCTTGCCGAATCGGACGATCAGGCGACCGGTGAAAAAGCTCGGCGCGAACATCGCCAGCACATGCCATTGGATGCCGAGCGCGGCGTCGTTCTGCGTCAGTCCGCAGCCGATCATCGCAAGCGGAGCGGCGGTCATCACCAGGCTCATCAGCGCGTAGGAGGAGATGGCGCAGAGCACCGCCGCGATGAAGCGCGGCTGGCGCGCGATCTCGCGCAAGGGGCGCCCGGCGGGACCGCCATGGGCGCGCGGCTCCTCGCGCGGCGGCGCGACATCGCGCACGAAACCCGCGATAAGGAGGCCGATGAAGCCGAGGCCGGCCGCCGCCAGGAAGCTGCCGGCGAAGGCGATCGGGCTCAGCCAGTCATTGGTGAGGATGATGGCCTGCGGACCGAGGATGCCGGAAAAAATGCCGCCCGCCATGACGAGCGACATCGCCTTGGTCCGCACCGCCATGCTGCCGGCATCGATCGCGGCGAAGCGGTACTGCTGGTTGAACGCGCCGGACATGCCGATCAGGAAGAGCGCCACGACGAACAGCGCGAACGTGCCCTGCATCAGCGCGTAAGTGGCGAGCAGGCCGCCCAGTACGGCCGGCGCGGCCCCCAGCACGAAGCCCCTGCGGCGACCGATCCGGCTCATCAGCATGGCAGCCGGAATCGTAGTCAATGCCGAACCGACCGTCGAGGCGGTAACGGGCAGCGTCGCAAGCGACTTGTCTGGTCCGAGGAGATAGACGCCGGCGAGGCCGCCCAGCGTCACAGCGATCGGCAGGATCGATCCGTTGACTGCATTGGCGGCCATCAGCACGAACGCGTTGCGCCGCACCTTCCGATCGAGTTCCAGCATGTTCTGCGCGTCCACGATACTCTCCTGCCCACGAACGGGATCGACAGGCCCCGCCCGAAGCAAATTCGTCTATCAGAAACGCCAGCGATAATCAGAAATGATCGTGCGAGGCCCGATCGAGGGCGATTCTTTCTCCGCGATCATTGATCACGGCCGGTGCGCCCTCGCCCGCGACGATCCGGCCAATCACCGTGACGGGTATACCCGCGCGCGCGGCCGCGGCCTCGTAGGCGGCAAGACGCGCCTCCGGCATGGTCGTCAGGACCTCGTAGTCGTCGCCGCCCGTCAGCACGCTGGCGAACGCCGTCAGGTCGCCCTCGACCAGGGCGCGCGCCGGCTGCGACAGCGGAATGCGGGCCGCCTCGACGACCGCCGAAACGCCGGACGTACGCGTGACATGGCTCAAGTCGCCGATCAGCCCGTCGGATATGTCCAGCGAGGCATGGGCATGGTCGCGGACGGCTTCCGCGAGGCCGAGCCGCGGCTGCGGATGCAGGTAGCGGTCGAGGAGGTGGGAGGCGCCCTCGCCCGCCGCGGCGCCGTCGAGCGTGCCGAGCCGGAGCCGCAGCCCCAGCGCCGCATCCCCGATCGTGCCCGACACGACGATGAGATCGCCGACCTCGGCTCCGGAACGGCGCACGATGCGCCCGGCCGGCACCTGGCCGAGCGCCGTGATCGACAGCATCAGGCCGTCCGGAGATTTGACCGTGTCGCCGCCGAGAAGGGGAATGCCATAGCGCTGCTGGTCGTCGCCGAGGCCGGCGGAAAAGCCGGCCATCCAGTCTTCCGTCCAATCGGCCGGAAGGGCGAGGCCGAGCAGATAGCCGACCGGATTGGCGCCTTTGGCGGCGAGGTCGGAAAGATTGACGCGCAGCGCCTTGCGGGCAATCGATTCCGGCGGATCGTCGGGAAAGAAATGCACGCCGGCCGCGACCATGTCCTTGGTCAGGACAAGATCGAAGCCGGGCTCGGGCCGCATCAGCGCGGCGTCGTCGGTCAGCCCGAACGCGCCTGGATCCTCCGCCAGCGGTCGCAGATAGCGGGCGATCATCCCGAACTCGCCGGGCCGCTCCCCCTGCGCCGGCATGATCAGGCCTTGCCGCCCTGCGGATCGTCGCTGAACTCTTCGCCGCGCAGCTTGCGAGCCACCGTGTCGAGCACGCCATTGACCATGCGCTGCTCGTCATTGGGGCCGAAGAAGGCGCGGGCGATGTCGACATACTCGGTGATGACTACGCGCGCCGGCACGTCCTTGCGGCCCATGAGTTCGTAGGTGCCGCAGCGCAAGATGGCGCGGAGCGTGACGTCGATGCGCTTCAGCGGCCAGTCGGGCGTCAGCGAGACATGGATGGCCGGATCGAGATTGCGCTGCTCGCGCACGACGCCGGCGATGATGTCGCGGAAGAAGGCGGCGTCGGCGTCGCGATACTGGTCGCCGTCGAGTTCCTTGCCGAGGCGATAGTTCTCGAATTCGGCCACGACCTCGGTCAGCGTCTGGCCGCCGATATCGAGTTGGTAGAGAGCCTGGACGGCGGCCAGCCGGGCCGCGCCCCGCTGATTGGCCGGGCGGAACATGCGCGGCGTCGGCGGGGCCTTGTCGGTAGTGGCCATTCTCAGAGCCCGAATTTGCTGCGAAGGGCGACCATGGCGAGCGCGGCCTCGGCGGCGGCGCCGCCCTTGTTCTTCTCGCTGACGCGGGCGCGGGCATAGGCCTGCGCGTCGTTCTCGACGGTCAGGATACCGTTGCCGATCGCCAGCGACTCGATCACCGCCATGTCCATGATGGCGCGGGCGGACTCGTTCGCCACGATGTCGTAATGCGAAGTCTCTCCGCGGATGACGCAGCCGAGCACGACGAAGCCGTCATAGCTGACCTCGTCTTCGTCCATGGCCGCGAGCGCCATCGACAGAGCGGCCGGAATCTCGAGCACGCCCGGAACCGAGATGCGGTCGAAGGTGGCGCCGGCAGCTTCGATCGCGCCCTTGGCGCCGTTGAACAGCTCGTCGGAGATGTCTTCGTAGAAGCGGGCGTCGATGATGAGGAGATGAGGTGCCGAATCGCTCATGTTGAGGCTCTCATTTTGACCGGTCACCCGGAAAGGAATGGGCGGCAGGTGAACCACGCGGCCCCTGCGCTGTAAAGGGAAAAGAACGCCGCAGCCGCCGCCCTCCCCGCGCCGCGGAAACGCTCGCGCATTCCCGGGCGGGAGGCCGCGCGGACAGGCCGCTTTCCTGGCAGCTTACGACGCCTCTGTCAGGCGTGCCACATAGCGCGCCATCTGGTCGACTTCGAGATGTACCCGGTCGTCGACCTTGCGCGCGCCCCAGGTGGTGACGTCGGGGCTCAGTGTGTGCGGGATTAGAAGAACCGAGAAGCGGTTGCCCTCGACCCAATTGACGGTGAGCGAGGTGCCGTCGAGTGCGACCGAGCCCTTGGTGGCGATGAAGCGGGCGAGGCTGGCCGGCGCCTCGAAGACGAAGCGCGTGGTCTCGCCGAGTTCCTCACGGCTGACGATGGTGGCGAGGCCGTCGACATGGCCGGAAACCATATGGCCGCCGAGCTCGTCGCCGAGCTTCAGCGCCCGCTCCAGATTGATCGCCTCCCCGGCCTGCCAGTTACCGACTTCGGTGAGCGCGAGCGTTTCCGGCGCCGCCTCGACGTCGAAGCGTGTCCGGCCATTCGGCTGCGGGTCAATCGAGATCACGGTGAGGCAGACGCCGGCGCAGGCGATCGACGCCCCGATGTCGATGGTCGCCGCATCGTAGCGGCTGTCGATGGTGATCCGGTTGACGTCGTTGCGACGCTCGATCGCCGTGACCTTGCCGACGTCGGAGATGATACCCGTGAACATTGTTCAGACTGCCCTTTCGTAGCGAACCATTCGGTCTTCGCCGAGACGCGCTTCCTCGACGCGGCGGAAGCGCGGACTGCGCTCGATCGCCGAAAGCGCACCGCCCGCGAGCGCGCGCACGCCATCCGGCCCGACCACGACCGGCGCGTGAAACAGAACCACTTCATCCAGGAGGCCGCGCCCGAGCAGGGAAGCCGCCACCTTGGCGCCGCCCTCGGCCAGAAGCCGGGTCACGCCGCGCTCCGCCAGCAGGCGCATCGCCGCCTCGATGTCGATGCCGCCGGATCCAGTGCCGACCGGCAGGATCTCGACGCCATGCGCCAGCAGAGCCTCACGGTGGGCGAGCGGCGCCTCATTACTGCAGACAACCCAGAGCGCCGTATCGGCGGCGCCCCGGACGAGCGACGATTTCGGCGAAAGCCGCGCCTGGGTATCGAGCACGATGCGGATCGGCGAGTGCGCCCGCAGGCCCGGGACCCGGACCGTCAGGCTCGGATCGTCGACGAGCGCGGTGCCGATGCCGATCAGCGTGGCGTCGGCCTCGATGCGCATGGTCTGCAGCCTGGCGAACGCCTCGCGGCCGGAAACCAGCATCCGCTCGCCGGTCTGTCGGCCAATCATGCCATCGGCGGAAACGGCGAGCTTCAACGTTACATGCGGCCGCCCGGCCGCAAGAACGGAAATGGTGCCGGCATGCAACCGCCTGGCCTCGTCGCCGAGCACGCCGACGGTGACGGCAATGCCGGCGTCGCGCAATTGGGCATGGCCGCGCCCAGTGATTTGCGGATCGGGACTCTCGAGCGCGCTGACCACGCGAGAAACGCCCGCCTCGATCAGTGCCTGGACGTCGGAGACACCATCAACAGCGACCGGCGACGGCTCCAGCGTCGTGTAGAGAGTGCTATCGCGAGCCAATTCGCCCGCCATAGCGAGCGCACCGCGCTCGGCATGTGGGATGCCACCGGCCGCGGTGTTGCCGCGACCGAAGATGACAGGCTCGCCGCTTTCGAACCCGACGACGAGCGCGCCGACCGCCGGGGCGACGGAACCGAGATTGCGACGGCCGAAGCGGAGCGCAACGGCCATGAGCCGGCGGTCCAGTTCGGGATCGGCGTTGCCCGTTCGCTCCGTCGCCATCCGACACCCCCGCAGGTTTCGAGCGAGACCGGGAAAGCCCTAGTCGCGCTCCTCGGCGTCCGTCACGTCCTGGCTCGAAAGCTCGTCCAGCACGGTGGAGAAGTCCTTGGCCTCGCGGAAATTGCGATAGACCGAGGCAAACCGCACATAGGCGACGTCATCGAGGCCCTTCAGCGCCTCCATGACATAGACGCCGATCTGCTCCGCATTGATCTCGCTCTCGCCGCTGCTTTCGAGCTGGCGGACGACGCCGTTGACCATGCGCTCGACGCGCTCGGGATCGACCGGCCGCTTGCGCAACGCGACCTGGACCGACCGCATCAGCTTGTCGCGATCGAAAGGGACACGCCGGCCGCTTTTCTTGATGACGATCAGCTCGCGCAGCTGGATCCGCTCGAAGGTCGTGAACCGGCCGCCGCAATCCGCGCAGACCCGCCGCCGCCGGATGGACGTATTGTCCTCCGACGGACGGGAGTCCTTCACCTGCGTGTCGTCGCTACCGCAATAGGGACAACGCATGGAGTTCCCCGATCAGGAATAGATCGGGAAGCGTGCGGTCAGAGCATGGACGCGCTCCTTGACCGAAGCTTCCACGAGCGGGGCCGAACCGTCTTCCGACTGCGACACGGCGCCGAGCACCTCGGCGATCAACCGGCCGACCTCCTGGAATTCCGCGACGCCGAAGCCGCGGGTGGTGGCGGCCGGCGTGCCGAGACGGATGCCGGACGTGACGAAGGGCTTTTCCGGATCGTAGGGGATACCGTTCTTGTTGCAGGTAAGGCCAGCGCGGACGAGCGCCTTCTCAGAGACGTTGCCCTTCACCTGCTTCGGCCGCAGATCAACCAGCATCAGGTGATTGTCGGTACCGCCCGAGACGATATCGAAGCCCGAGCCCTTCAGCGTTTCCGCCAGCGCACGAGCGTTTTCGACGACGTTGTTCGCGTAGACCTTGAAGTCCGGGCGCAGCGCCTCGGCGAAGGCGACGGCCTTGGCGGCGATGACGTGCATGAGCGGTCCGCCCTGCAGGCCCGGGAACACGGCCGAGTTGATCTTCTTCGCGATCGCCTCGTCATTGGTCATGATCATGCCGCCGCGCGGACCGCGCAGCGACTTGTGCGTCGTCGAGGTGACGACATGCGCATGCGGCAGCGGCGACGGGTGGGCGCCACCGGCGACGAGGCCGGCGAAGTGCGCCATGTCGACCATCAGGTAGGCGCCGACCGAATCGGCGATCTCGCGGAAGCGCTTGAAATCCCAGATGCGCGAATAGGCCGTGCCGCCGGCGATGATCAGCTTCGGCTTGGTCTCTTCGGCGATGCGCTGGATCTCTTCATAGTCGAGCAGCTGGTCCTCGCGGCGCACGCCATAGGGCGCAACCTTGAACCACTTGCCGGACATGTTGACCTGCGAGCCATGCGTCAGGTGTCCGCCGGCGGCGAGGTCGAGGCCCATGAAGGTGTCGCCCGGCTCCAGCAGGGCCAGGAACACGGCCTGGTTCATCTGGCTGCCGGAATTCGGCTGGACGTTGACGAACTGGCAGTCGAACAGCTTCTTGGCGCGCTCGATGGCGAGCGTCTCGACGATGTCGACGAACTCGCAGCCGCCATAGTAGCGCTTGCCCGGATAGCCCTCGGCATACTTGTTGGTGAGCACCGAACCCTGCGCTTCCAGAACGGCGCGCGAAACGATGTTCTCCGAAGCAATCAGCTCGATCTCATGCTGCTGGCGACCGAGCTCCTTGCCGATGGCGTCGGCGATTTCCGGATCGGCCTGGGCAAGCGTCCGGTTGAAGAAGGCGGAGGTCGAGGAAAGGCTGTCTGCACGATCCGTCAGAGACATGGGGCGGTCCATCCTGTTGGCGGTACCGGAATCGTGCCAGAGACGGCACGTGCCGGAACCCGCGCGGCGTACCATATGTAGGGGTAGACGCCAAGAAAAAGGGCCTCATCGGCCCTTCAATTAACGGTTGTCGTTCCGGGCAATTGGCGCGGAACGACGCTTTCAGGGCCTGCCAGCGACCTATTGTAGCGCCAGCTGGCCGATGCCGTCGCGATTGTAGATGTCATCGCGGAAATGGGTCACGCCGTCGGCCATCGCCCAGGCGCTGATATATTGCAGGTAGAGCGGAATCTCCGGCTTCGGATTGATGTCGACCTGCTCGCCCGACTTGAAGATCTGGTCGATGCGCTCGCGCGGGAACTCCGGCGTGTCGCGCAGCAGCCAGCCGATCAGCTGGCGGATGTTCTGCACGCGGATGCAGCCCGACGAGTCGAAGCGCTGCTCGCGGCCGAAGATGTCTTTCTGCGGCGTGTCGTGCATGTACACCTGCTCGTCGTTGTGGAACGAGATGCGCACGGTGCCGAGCGAGTTGAAATCACCCGGATCCTGGCGGAAGCGGTAGCCCTTGGTCGCCTGGTCGGTGTTCCAGTCGATCGCCGTCGGCGGCACTTCCATGCCGCTCTGGTCGTAGATGCGGATATGCTTCTTGGTCAGGTAGTCCGGCGACTTCTGCATCAGCGGGATCAGGTCCTTGCGGATGATCGAGGCCGGCACGGTCCAGAACGGATTGAAGCTGACGCGATAGATCTTGGTGGCGAGCACCGGCGTCGGACGATCGACCTTGCCGACGACGGCGGTGTGGCGCGAGATGACGCGGCCATTCTCGACCACCTCGATCGCTGCGGCCGGGATGTTGATCATGACATAGCGTTCGCCGAGGAAGCCCGACATAGAGCGCAGGCGGACCAGGTTGGTCTGCAGCTGGCCGAGACGGACATCTGCCGGAACGTTCATCATGTTGATGGTCGACTGGCCGGCGACGCCATCGGCCGGCAGACCGTGCCGGGCCTGGAAGCGGCGCAGGCCGGCATCGACGTAGGAATCGAAGGTCTGCGAATTGCCGGCGCCGGCGGCGAGATCACCGGTAACGGTGAGGCGCTGGCGTAGGATGACAACGTTGGGATCCTTGAGGCCGAGGCTGAGCTTCTTGTCGGCCGGAACCATGGGCCAGCCGCCGCGCGCCACGATATCGGTATAGTTCTGGATCGCGTATTCGACCGCCTGGGCCGTATCGGGCGACAGGATCGGCGCCGAGGTGCGCACGGAGGCGGCGCCGCTCGACGCGGCATCGAAGCCGTCGGACCAGTCGCCGCTGCTGCTCTGCAGCACCTGATTGATCGGATCGTCGCTCTGCGCCATCGCCGCGATCGGCGCCGCAACCGAGGCGGCCAGGGCGCCGGCCAGGGTGCGCAACGCGCCACGCCGCGTCATCCGGGCCGCCGGGAGGAGATTGGTGTTCTTGGATCCGCTCATGTCGATACTTCTGGAAGCTCGCCTGTACTGGGAGCCCGCGAACCGATCGCCCGCCCCCGATCTTCGACTGCGGCTAGCACGCGCCGCGAACCTTGAAAACAGGCCGGCCTGAAGCCGACCCCACCACCACGCGAAACGCACAGCGCCGCGACTGTACCCACTCCATACAGACGATCCGCACGCGCGACACCGCACAATCCGTATGCCTCTGGCTTTCATGTCACTATGGCGCTTTCATGTCACACCGCCGCAACGCAGCGCAGTCGCCCGGATGCGTGCCGCGCCGCCAACCCGCCGCCGAACGTGCAAAAGCCCCGGCAGGGGTGGCCGGGGCTTTTGGA
Source organism: Kaistia nematophila (assembly GCF_026343855.1). Taxonomy (NCBI): domain Bacteria; kingdom Pseudomonadati; phylum Pseudomonadota; class Alphaproteobacteria; order Hyphomicrobiales; family Kaistiaceae; genus Kaistia; species Kaistia nematophila. The sequence continues at coordinate 288,250 of NZ_JAPKNK010000002.1, forward strand.
GGGTCAGGCGATCCTGCTTCAGAGGCGATACAGGATCTGGTCGGTCCAGAAGCGCTCGAGGCGCTGCAGCGAGCGGTTCAACTGCTGGAAGTCGTCGATGGCGATGCCGCCGATCTGTTCGATCGACTTCATGTGGCGCTCATAGACGCCGGCGACGATGGCGGCGACTTCCCGGCCCGCCTCGGTCAGGCTGACGCGAACCGAACGGCGATCCATCCGCGAACGCTGGTGGTGGATGTAGCCCATCTCGACCAGCTTCTTGAGATTGTAGGAGACATTGGAGCCGAGATAGTAGCCGCGGGTGCGCAGCTCGCCTGCGGTCAGCTCGGAGTCGCCGATGTTGAACAGCAGCAGCGCCTGGGTGCTGTTGATGTCGGAGCGCCCCTCGCGGTCGAACTCGTCCTTGACGACATCCAGCAGGCGGCGGTGCAGACGCTCGACGAGCGTCACGGCCTCCATGTAAAGCGGCTTGAGTTCCGAAGTAGACTGGGGCTTGGCGACCGTTTCGACTGCCCGAGCTGCGCTGATCATCTTCTGTGCCTCTCTGTTCCGCGGCAAGTATTCTTCTCACCTCATGACAACGGAACTTATAGGCGGCATTTGAAAATCATCTTAAGGATCAGGATTAACAGCCACTTACCCGGCAGGTTGGCATTCGAAACGGATTCTATCGTTAAAAACTTGCTATACGGCGAGCGGAACGCCGCGCCCCACCTCGGTTTCAGCCGGTCGCCGCCTCGTGCCGGCGGCTCATGACGAGCAGGCCGACGAAGACCAGGAGGGCGATGACGTGGAACGAGACGACGAAAAGGTTGAGCCCGAACGTCTCGGCGAACACCGTGTGCATCGCGATTTCGAACAGCGCGACATAGATCCAGATCACGTTGCCCCAGGCGACGCGCATCCAGAGGCCGACAGCGGCGACGAGGTCGACCACGGCGAGATGGATGGTGACGAAGCGCCACTGCGTCGACATCGTCTCGAAGCTCCAGCCGTCATCCTGGAAGACGCCGGCGATGTAGAGCCACTGGCGCAGGCCGAGCAGCAGCAGGATGGCCGCCACGCCACGCAGATAGACGTCGAGCGCCAGCGCATACGGATTGTCCGGCTCGCTCGGCAGCTGGGTAACTTCATTGTCGATCATGGCAGCGGAAGATCTCCGTCGTGGGGAGCCACGAAGTGCCCTTCGATCAGGCCCGGGTCAACTGCGTCGAGCGTAGCAGGGTTCCACCGCGGCGACTGGTCCTTGTCGACCAGCACGGCCCGCACGCCTTCATAGAAGTCATGGCCGTCGAGGATCGTGCAGGCGATCCGCCAGTCCAGCCGGATGCAGTCGTCGAAATCGAGTTCGCGTGCGGCGCGGATCTGCCGTAGCGCGACGCGCAGGCTGGTTGGCGATTTGCCGCGGATGGTGGCGGCCGTTCGCGCCGCCCATTCGGCATGGGGCCCCTCCAGCACGTCGAGGCGGGCGAGGATCGATTCGACCGGACCGGTCGCGAAGATGGCCGAGATCGTCGCATCGAGCGGTCCGAGCGTCTCGGCGGGCGCCGCCTCGGCGTGGCGAGCGAGCACCGCGTCGACATCGGCGGATTCCGCGAGTTCGGCGACGATCGCATCGAAGGCGGCGGCTGGGGCCGCATGGGTCGCGACGCCGGCGTGGAGCGCATCGCCGCGCGCCAGCCGCGCCGCGGCCAGGCCGCAATAGAGCCCAATCTCGTGCGGCATGCGCGACAGGAAGAAGCTGGAGCCGACATCCGGGAAGAAGCCGATGCCGGTCTCCGGCATGGAGAAGATCGCCTTTTCGGCGAAGACGCGATGCGATCCGTGCACGGCGATGCCGGCGCCGCCGCCCATGATGTAGCCGTCGACGAGCGCGACATAGGACTTGGGATAGGCCTTGATCGCCGCGTTCAGACGGTATTCGTCATGGAAGAAGGCTGTCTGGTCCGGCGCCCCTCGTCCGGCCTCGTAGACGGCGCGGATGTCGCCTCCGGCGCAGAAAGCGCGCCCCTTCGCCCGGACGATCACCAGGCGGATCGCCGGATCGTACTTCCATTCCTCGAGAGCGCCGGCGAGCGCCTTGATCATGCCGTGCGACAGCGCGTTCAGCGCGGACGGGCGATTGAGCGTGACGAGGCCGGCATGCCCCAGGCGTTCGAACAGGATTTCAGGCTCGGCCATCTTGCCTCCGGCGGGATGTGGACGATGGTAAGCGGGACCCGTGGCGGGACAAGGCCGTGTCGTCCGCCGTCCCCACCTCATTCGCCGGTGGCGTCTTTCAGACGAGATGATGGCCTCATCTCTCCGCTGGCGAGAAGCCGGCGCGTTCTATATGATCCACCGCATGTCTAGATAGTCTTTGCGAAGCTTTGCTCTGGAGCGGAACCTTGCGGTTCGGCGGGCCAGCCCTTTTTCTTTGTCCAAACGGATAAGATGGTACCCTTCTCAATGATTGCCGCGCGCTAACCGCACATGCCCTGGCAAGACCTTTTGATCATCGCTGTGTTGATCGCATTCAACGGCTTCTTCGCGCTTTCCGAGATCGCCGTCGTTTCATCCCGCCCCGCCCGTCTGCAGTTCATGGCCAATGAAGGCGTCCGCGGCGCCACCACGGCCCTGCGCCTGGCGGAAGATCCGACCGGGTTTCTCTCCGCCGTCCAGATCGGCATCACGCTCGTCGCCATCCTGTCGGGCGCCTTTGGCGAGGCAGCGCTGGCGACGCCGCTTACCGACTTCCTGATGTACGAGTTCCCGAGCCTCGGCGCTCGCGCCTCGACGATCGCGACCGTCATCGTCGTGGTCGGCCTCGCCTATTTCTCGCTGATCGCCGGCGAACTGGTGCCGAAGCGGCTGGCGCTGACCAATCCCGAGCGGCTGGCCTGCTTGGTGGCGCGTCCCGTCGGCATGCTCGCCCGCATCGCCCTGCCCGTGGTCTGGTTCCTGCGCCTGTCGACGGACACGGTGCTGCGCCTCATCGGCAAGCAGGGCAATGACGAGCGTGGTGTCACCGAGGAAGAGGTGAAGACCATGATCGCCGAAGGCGCCGAGGCCGGCGTCTTCCACCAGGCTGAGCGCGAGATGATCGAGGCGGTAATCCGCGTCGCCGACCGTCCGGTGCGCACAATCATGGTCGCCCGGCCCGACGTCGTCTGGCTCGATATCGAGGATCCGCCGAGCGAGAACCGCAACACGGTGATCGAATCCGGCCACTCGCGCTTTCCGGTCAGCCGCGGCGAGATCGACGCTGTCATCGGCATCGTCCACGCCAAGGACCTGCTGGAGCAGATCTACAAGGGCCAGACCGTCGATATCGAGGCGATCATCCGCGAGCCGCTCTATGTCGACGAGCGGATGGCGATCCTGAAGGTCCTCGACCGGTTCAAGACTTCGAACGTCCACATGGCCGTCGTCCTCGACGAGTATGGCAGCTTCCAGGGCGTCGTCACGCCGATGGATATCCTGACGGCGATCGCCGGCGACATGCCGGAGCACGAGGGCGACGACGTCCCTGACGCAACGCAGCGCGCCGACGGCTCGTGGCTGATCGACGGCAGCGCGCAGATCGACAGCGTCGAGCGGACGCTGGGACTGCGATCCCTCGCCAAGGACGAGGACTTCGCCACGATGGCCGGCTTCATGCTGCACCATCTCGGCCACATCCCCGTGCCGGGCGAGTTCTTCAGTTATGAAGGCTGGATCTTCGAGGTGGTTGACCTCGACGGCCGCCGGATCGACAAGGTACTCGTCCGCAAGAGCGACAGCTAAGTCGCTCCACTCCATCGGGAGGCGCGACAGCGCGGCGCTTGCCGCCGGCTTTGCCGGTGCTAACGTCCCGCTGCCGCGCATCCAAGGAAACAAGAATGACCCGTCACACCTTCACGCCGCCCGACATGAACGCGATCCTGGGCGGCCGCCGCCTTCGACGCAATCGCAAGGCGGACTGGTCGCGCCGGCTCGTGCGCGAGACGCTGCTGACGGTCAACGACCTGATCTGGCCGATCTTCCTGATCGAGGGCACGAATGTTCGCCAGGACGTCGCCTCGATGCCGGGCGTGCAGCGCCTCTCGGTCGACCAGGCGGTGGTGGAGGCCGAGAAGGCGGCGGCGCTGGGCATTCCGGCGATCGCGCTCTTCCCCTTCACCGAGCCGTCGCTGCGCGATCCGACCGGCTCCGAATCGCTCAATCCGAACAACCTCGTCTGCCAGGCCTGCCGCGCCATCAAGGCGGCGGTGCCGGAGATCGGCCTGATCACCGACGTCGCGCTCGATCCCTATACCAGCCACGGCCATGACGGCGTGATGGAAGGCGACCGAATCGTCAACGACGCCAGTGTCGCCCTGCTGGTCCAGCAGGCGCTGCGCCAGGCCGAAGCCGGCGCCGATGTCATCGCGCCGTCCGACATGATGGACGGCCGCGTCGCGGCGATCCGCGAGGTCCTGGACGAATCGGGCTTCCTCGACGTCCAGATCATGGCCTACTCGGCCAAGTACGCCTCGGCCTTCTACGGCCCGTTCCGCGACGCGATCGGCACCTCGAAAACCCTGATCGGCGACAAGCGCACCTACCAGATGGATTTCGGCAATACCGACGAGGCGCTTCGCGAGGTTGAACTCGACATCCAGGAAGGGGCTGACATGATCATGGTCAAGCCCGGCATGCCCTATCTGGACGTGGTGCAGCGGGTGAAGGAGACCTTCGCCATGCCGACCTTCGCCTACCAGGTGTCGGGTGAATACGCGATGCTGCAGGCGGCCGCCCGCAATGGCTGGATCGACGGCGAGCGCGCCTTCATCGAAAGCCTCGCAGCCTTCAAGCGGGCGGGGGCGGACGGCGTGCTGACCTACTTCGCGCCGCTCGTCGCGCCGCTGCTTCCTCGCTGAGCGGGGCGCGCCGATGAGGGGGGCCGCAAGATCGGCCGCGATCATGGCGCTCCTCTTCTGCGCCGCCGCGCTGCTTTCCGCCTGCGGCGACGTCGACCGCCAGCAGGCGAAGATCTGCGTTGCGGTCGCCACCGCCGTCGCGCCCGAGAACCAGAAGGTCTCGATCCAGTCGGTGATCCCGCTCGTCGGCGTCAGCCATGCGGTGCGGGTGAACTACAGCGTGCCCGGCATGGCGCTGCCGCTCTATGTCGATTGCGCCTTTGGCGGCGGCATGCTGGAGCCCGGCCGGAGCGATGTCATCGGCGTGCGCGGCTATGACGGCGCGCTGTCGGAACGGGAATTGCTGACGCTCTATCGCTGGTTCCTGTCGCGGGACGATTTCATCGATCGCGCCGTGGCCGAGACGAACTGGCAGCCGGAGAGTATCCAGTTGCTGTCCTGGGCGCCGCCGAAGGCTGTCGGCTTCGCGCTCCAGCAGGTGACCAACATTCTGAACCTCGCGGCGCTTTATTCGCCGCTCGCCCTCGCCTTCGCCCTCATCTACGGGCTGATCCGGCGCATCAACATGGCCTTCGGCCAGATCACGGTGATCGGCGGCTATGGCGCCATCTTCGGCATCGTGGCGGCAGTCGGGATCCCTTCCTTCGGCCCCTTCGCGACGCTCGCCCTCGCCGTCGCCTGCGCGGTCTCGCTCGCGGCGCTCTGGGGCTGGCTGGTGGGGCGGACGGTCGTGCTGCCGCTCGCGGACCGTCCGGACCGCGCCTTCATGATCGCTACCATCGGTCTCGGAATCGCGCTGTCGGAAATGCTCCGCCTCGGCCAGGGCGCGCGCGAGATCTGGGTCGAGCCGATGCTGGACACGCCGGTGATCCTGACGGCGGGCGCCTTCCCCGTCGTCGTGCCGGAGATGCGGCTGGTGATCATCCTGGTCGCGCTGATCGTGCTGCCGGCGGTCCTCGCCTTCATGCGCCTTTCGCGATTCGGTCGGGCCTGGCTCTCGGTCGCGGACGACCCGGTGATGGCGCGCCTCGCCGGCATCAATACGGGCGCGGTCACCGCCGTCACGCTCATCCTCGCCTCGGCGCTCGCGGCTGGCGGCGGGCTGGTGCTGGCTCTGAGCTATGGCACGATCAGCTTTTCCATGGGCCTGATGGTCGGACTGAAGGCGCTACTCGCGAGCCTCGTCGGCGGTGCCGGCTCCCTGCTCGGCGCCGTGCTCGGCGGCCTGCTGATCGCCACGCTGGAGACGGCGTGGTCTGCCTATTTCGATTCGACATCGCGCGACATCGTCGTGCTCGGCGTGCTCACGCTGCTCTTCCTGCTGCGTCCCAACGGCCTCATGGGGCTGGGCAAGGCGCTGGAGGAAGGGCGCGGCACCCGACTATCCTGAGTTTCGGAGACCTCCATGCAAGAAGCGTCCAGCCAAGACACGTCGCGGCCCTCCCCCCAGGCCATCCCGACCCTTGAGGACATTCGCGACGCCGCGCGGATCATCGACGGCGTCCTGATCCGGACGCCGTTCCTGCCTGCGCCGCGCCTGTCGCGCCTCACCGGCGCCGAGGTCTACGTCAAGTACGAGAACCTGCAGGTCACCTCCGCCTTCAAGGAACGCGGCGCCCTGGTCAAGCTGCTGTCGCTGACCCCGGAGGAGCGCGCCAACGGCGTCGTCGCCATGTCGGCCGGCAACCATGCCCAGGCCGTCGCCTACCACGCACAGCGGCTCGGCATCCCGGCCACCATCGTGATGCCGAAGACCACTCCCTTCGTGAAGGTCGAGGCGACCCAGGCGTTCGGCGCCAAGGTCGTCGTCGAGGGCGAGACGCTCGCGGTCTGCCAGGCGATCGCCGCGAACATCGCGCAGGAGACCGGCGCGGTCTGGGTCCATCCCTATGACGATCCGCACGTCATCCGCGGGCAGGGCACGGTGGCGCTCGAAATGCTGGAGGACGGCCCTCCCCTCGACTGCATCCTCGTGCCGGTCGGCGGCGGCGGCCTGATCGGCGGCATCGCCATCGCCACCAAGGCGCTCTCGCCGCAAACCGAGGTGATCGGCGTCGAGACCGAGCTCTATCCGTCCATGCGCGCCGCGCTCGACGGCGTCGAGGGCGAATGCGGCGGCAACACGCTGGCCGAGGGCATCGCGGTCAAGAATGTCGGCAAGCTGACGCTGGAGATCGCCCGCCGCCATGTCGACGACGTAGTGCTGGTGCCGGAGACGACGATCGAGCGCGCGGTCAACGCCTATCTGACGCTGCAGAAGACAATGGCGGAAGGCGCCGGCGCCGCGGGCCTCGCCGCCATGCTGGCCGATCCCGAACGCTTCCGCGGACGACGCGTCGGCCTGGTGCTCTGCGGCGGCAACATCGATCCGCGCCTCGCCGCCTCCATCATGGTGCGCGAACTGGCGCGGTCCGAACGGATCGTCGCCGTGCGGATGACCATTCCCGACCGGCCGGGCGTGCTCGCCGACATCGCCGAGACGATCGGCGAGTGCGGCGGCAACATCCTCGAAGTCTCGCATCATCGCCACCTGCTGAGCGTGCCGGCGAAGGGCGCCAGCCTCGACGTGACATTCGAGACGCACGGCCCCGAGCATGCGGCCGAGATCGTCGCCGCCCTCGAGGCGAAGCACTATTCGGTGGAGCGCATGGATCCGCCCTGATCCCGGGCAGCACGAGAGCATCTCTTCTTGTATGAAGGAGCAGCATTTCCCATTTGATTAACCATGGGACGGGGCCAGGAAATCGCCATGACGCACTATGACGACGCCTACCGCTCGGATGGCCTGGTCTTCGACCCGGCGCGCGAGCCGGAACTCTTCGATGGCGTGCTGTCGAAGCGGTTCTTCGCCTGCATCGTCGACGCAATCCTGATCGGCGTCTTCCTCGCGCTGGCGGCGCTGGTCATCTTCGCGATCGGCGTGGTGACGCTCGGCATTGGCTGGTTTCTGTTCGCGCTACCGCTGTTCGCGATCGTGGCGCTGCTCTACATCGCGCTGACGCTGGGCGGCCCCAAGGCGGCGACGCCCGGCATGCGGATGATGGGCGTCGCGATCCGCAGCACCGACCGCCAGCGCATCGGCCCGATCATCGCGGCCGCCCATGCGCTGATCTTCTGGTTCTCCATGTCGGTGCTGACGCCGCTCGTCCTGCTGGTCGGCCTGTTCTCCAACCGCAAGCGCCTGCTGCAGGACATGCTCCTCGGCACGGTGATCCTGAACAACGACCCGCTGGTGCGGACGCGCCGCTGAGTCCTGCAGAATTTACTATTGGCACCGGCTGCTCGCGTATTATCGTTCGATGATGCCTGAATCGTCCGGCCCCGTTGTGCGATGACCCATCACTCGACCGACACGCCGCAGTTCTTCCTCACCGCGCCGTCGCCCTGCCCCTATCTGCCGGGCCAGATGGAGCGGAAGGTGTTCACGCATCTCGTCGGCGACAAGGCCTCGGCCTTGAACGAGGTGCTGACCCAGGGCGGCTTCCGCCGTAGCCAGAACATCGCCTATCGGCCCGCCTGCGAGGCCTGCAAGGCCTGCGTCTCGATCCGCGTCCCCGTCGACCAGTTCGTGATGACGCGCAGTTTCCGCCGCGTGCTGGAGAAGAACAGCGACCTGATCGGCACCCGCGTCGCGGCCGCCCCGACCTCGGAGCAGTATTCGCTCTTCCGCGCCTATCTCGACGCCCGCCATTCGCAGGGCGGCATGGCCGACATGACCGTGCTCGACTACGCCATGATGGTCGAGGACACGCATGTCGACACCATCCTGGTCGAATACCGCTTCCGTGGGCCGGACACCGCCATCACCGGCGAAGGCGAGGGTCCGCTGGTCGCGACCGCCCTCACCGACCTGCTCTCGGACGGCCTGTCGATGGTCTACTCGTTCTATGAGCCCGACCTGATCGACCGCTCGCTCGGCACGCTGATGATCCTCGACCACATCCGCCGCGCCGGGCGGATGGGCCTGCCCTATGTCTATCTCGGCTATTGGGTCGATGGCTCGAAGAAGATGGCCTACAAGGCCCGCTTCAAGCCCCAGGAGCACCTTGGTCCCCGCGGATGGGAGCCGGTGGGCCCGGGCGGCGAGTGATCAAGGTTTGAAGTAAGCCCCTCACCCAACCCTCTCCCGCCAGCGGGCGAGGTCTCTTGGGCCGGCGTACTTCGTGAACCTCAAGCCTCAACAGGCGCCGCAGCGCCCCCCCCCTCTCCCGCTGGCGGGAGAGGGCTGGGGTGAGGGGCTGCCGACCTATTTCAGCGGCGGCGTTCCAAAACTATTGGTCTTCGGGAACTTGTCCGGCGGCAGGCGGCCGGCCTGGCCGCGCTCGGCGATCCAGGGCTTCAGCTCCTCGGCCGTGCGCGTGTAGCTGCGGCCGGACGAATCCATCCAGGTCAGCCCGTCGGCGGTCGAGAACATGCGGACGTCGGCCGGGCCGCCATCCTTGTAGCGCTGCAGGCGGACGCCCTTGCCACGCGTCATCTCGGGCACCTGTTCGGCCGGGAAGACGAGGAACTTGCGGTTCTGGCCGATGATGGCGACGAGATCGCCCGCAGCCTCGACGCAGATCCGCGCCTCCTCGGTGCCGTCGACGTTGAGCACCTGCTTGCCCTTGCGGGTGTTGGCGATCACCTCGGTCTCCGGCACGATGAAGCCGCGACCATCGGTCGAGGCCAGCAGCAGCTTGCGGCCGGGCTTGTGCACGAAAACCGTGACGATGTCCTGCGCATTGTCCATGTCGACCATCAGGCGGATCGGCTCGCCATGGCCGCGACCACCCGGCAGCTTGTCGGCGCCCAGCGTGTAGAACTTTCCGCCGGTCGAGAACACCAGCAGCTTGTCCGTCGTCTCGGCGTGGAAGGCCATCTTCAGGCCGTCGTCGGTCTTGAAGGTCAGCGTCGTGTAGTCGCTGACATGGCCCTTCAGCGCGCGGATCCAGCCCTTCTCGGATACCACCACCGTAATCGGCTCGCGCTCGATCATCGATTGCTGGATGTCCTCGACGTCATGCTCCGGCGCATCGGCGAAGCCGGTGCGGCGCTTGCCGAGCGGCGTCTCGGGCCCGAAGGTCTTGCGGACCTCCTTGATCTGCCAGGCCACCGTCTTCCACTGCTTGTCCTCGGAGCCGAGCAGCGCCTCGATCTCCGCCATCTCGGCCGACAGCTTCTCGTGCTCGCTGCGGATCTCGAATTCCTCGAGCTTGCGCAGGGAGCGCAGCCGCATGTTGAGGATCGACTCGGCCTGCAGGTCGGTCAGCGAGAAGGTCTTGATCAGTTCCTGCTTCGGCTCATCCTCGTAGCGGATGATCCGGATCACCTCGTCGAGGTTGAGATAGGCGACGAGATAGCCTTCGAGCACTTCGAGCCGGTGCTTGATCTGCGCCAGGCGGAAGGCCGAGCGGCGCACCAGAACCTCGCGGCGATGCTCCAGCCATTCGCGGAGAACCTCCGAGAGGTTCATCACCTTCGGCACGATGCCCTTCGAAAGGACATTCATGTTGAGCGAGATCCGGCTCTCGAGCTCGGTGAGCTTGAAGAGCGATTCCATCAGCAGCGCCGCATCGACCGTGCGGGCGCGCGGCTCCAGCACGACGCGGATGTCCTCGGCCGATTCGTCGCGCACATCCGCCAGCAGCGGCACTTTGCGCGTCTGGATCAGCTCGGCGATCTTCTCGATCAGGCGTGACTTCTGCACCTGATAGGGGATCTCGGTGACGACAATCTGGTAGGTGCCGCGACCCTGGTCCTCGACATGCCAGCGCGCGCGGACGCGGAAGCCGCCCTTGCCGGTGCGATAGGCCTCGGTGATCTGGGCGCGGGTGTCGACGATGATGCCGCCCGTCGGCAGGTCCGGTCCCTGCACGTACTGGACGAGATCCTCGGCCGTCGCGTCGGGGTTCTTGATCAGCGCCAGCGACGCGTCGCAGAGCTCGGCGATGTTGTGCGGCGGGATCGAGGTCGCCATGCCGACGGCGATGCCCGAGGTGCCGTTCGCGAGCAGGTTCGGGATGCTCGCCGGCAGAACCACCGGCTCCTTCAGGTCGCCGGAATAGTTCTCGCGGAAGTCGATCGCGTCTTCGTCGATGCCTTCGAGCAGCATCTGCGCGACTTCGGTCATGCGCGCTTCGGTGTAGCGGTAGGCCGCCGCGCCGTCGCCGTCGATGTTGCCGAAATTGCCCTGGCCGTCGACGAGCGGATAGCGCGAGGAGAAATCCTGCGCGAGGCGCACGAGCGCGTCGTAGATCGACTGGTCGCCATGCGGATGGAACGAGCCCATCACATCGCCGACGATCTTGGCCGACTTCTTGAAGGCCGAGTTCGGATCGAGCCGCAGCAGGTGCATGCCGTAGAGGATGCGGCGGTGGACCGGCTTCAGGCCGTCACGCGCATCCGGCAGCGCCCGACCCATGATGGTCGAGAGAGCGTAGGCGAGGTAGCGCTCTTCCAGCGCCTCGCGGAGATTGATGCTTTCGACATGGCCGCCATCCGGCGGAATCAGCGCTTTTCCCATGCCTGATGGGAGTATCCGCTGAATTCCGCCGATTCAAGGAAAACTGGCCGGCCGCCGCCGTTTCATGCCGGCCTGTGGTGCGCGTGCCAGTGCCAGGCGATGTCGATCCGGCGCGGAATCCAGACCTTCTCCTTGGAGGCGACGTAATCGACGAAACGGGCGAGCGCCGCGGCGCGTCCCGGCCGTCCGACGAGGCGGCAGTGCAGGCCGACGCTCATCATCTTCGGCGCGCCCTGCTCGCCCTCCTCGTAGAGCACGTCGAACGCGTCCTTCAGATAGGTGAAGAACTGGTCGCCCGAGTTGAAGCCCTGCGGCGTGGCGAAGCGCATGTCGTTGGTTTCGAGCGTGTAGGGAATGATCAGGTGCGGGCCGTTCGGCCCCTTCACCCAATAGGGCAGGTCGTCGGCATAGCTGTCGGAGGTGTAGAGGAAGCCGCCCTCCTCCATCAGGATCTTCAGCGTGTGGTCTGACGGCTTGCCCTGGTAGAAGCCGAGCGGCCGAGAGCCGGCGACCTCGGTGTGCAGGCGGATCGCCTCGTGGATGTGGCGACGCTCCTCCTCCTCGGAGAAGTCCTTGTATTCGAGCCAGCGCAGGCCGTGGCTGGCGAGTTCCCAGTCCGCCTCCTTCATGGCGGCGACCGCCTCGGGATTGCGGGCCATCGCCTGCGTCACGCCATAGCAGGTGACCGGCACCTGCCGGCTGGTGAACAGCCGCCACAGCCGCCAGAAGCCGGCGCGCGAGCCATATTCGTAGATCGATTCCATGTTCAGGTTGCGCTGGCCGACCCAGGGCTGCGCGCCGACGATCTCCGAAAGCAGCGATTCCGAGGCCTTGTCGCCATCGAGGATGTTGCTCTCGCCACCCTCCTCGTAATTGACGACGAACTGCACGGCCACGTTCGCGCCGCCCGGCCATTTCGGGTCGGGAGTGTTGCGGCCATAACCGATGAGGTCGCGCGGATAGGAAGTCGTCATGCTGTTCCCGGTAAGCTGGCGGAATGGTTATCGTCGCCGCACCACCAAAGCCCGGGTGTCGCGGCAAGCCTGCAATTTCAGCGTTAACACGGCCCGCCGATTCACAGGACGTTAACCTACATGGCTCAAATTCAAGACAATTGGTAGCGACCGCAGCTGCCGCCCTTGCCCGAGGAAGACCCGATGCAGTCCGCGCACCCGCAGTTCCAGGCAGCCAGCCTCCCGGCCGATGATCCGCGCTTCATGGCGGCGCTGGATCTCCAGATCGCCCAGATGCGCCGCGTTCTCGAATTGATGGCGCCGAGCAGCGCCAATACGGATTTCGGTCATGTCCCGTTCGGCGAACGCATGCAGGCAGTCGCCAGCCACGGCTGACATCTTCAGACGCAGATAGAAAAAAGGCCCGATCCGCGGAAGCGTTGATCGGGCCTTTTTCTTTTGCTCGCAGCCGAGGGATCGCACGGTGCAACGAGCGGATGCCGCTAGGGGCTATCCGCCCCGATGCTCGCCGCCAGGCGATCCTCCCGCTCATGCTTGCGCCAGGCGCGCCAGCCGACCGGCAGCACCCCGAGATAGACGATCGCGCCCGCCGTCAGTACATGCCAGGGATAGCTGAGCAGCGAGGCCGCCAGCACCACCACCAGCACGAATAGCGGCAGCACGACCTCGCGCGAAACGCGGGCGCCGAACTTCTTGCCCGACCAGGTCGGCAGGCTGCTGACCATCAGCAATCCGATCGCAATCGTGTAGACCGCCACGACCGGCGCGGTGAAGCGGCCGTGCGGCAGTTCGAGATATTCGAGATAGACCGGCAGCAGGACGAGCAGCGCCCCCGCCGGCGCCGGCACGCCGACGAAGAAGTTCGCCTGCCACTCCGGCTTGTTCGGATTGTCGATCGAGACGTTGAAGCGCGCGAGCCGCAGCGCGGCGCAAATGGCGAAGACGAGCGCCGCGATCCAGCCGAGCGAGCGGACCTCGTCCAGCGCCCAGACATAGAGCAGGATCGCCGGCGCGACGCCGAAATTGACGAAGTCGGTCAGGGAATCGAGCTCGGCGCCGAAGCGCGAGGTCGAGCGCAGCAGCCGCGCCACGCGCCCGTCTATGGCGTCGAGCACGGCGGCGACGACGATCATCGCGATCGCCTCGCCATAGCGCGCCTCGATCGCCATGCGGATGGCCGTCAGGCCGGCGCAAAGCGCCAGCAGCGTGACCAGATTGGGAAGGATCATCCGGATCGGGATCTGGCGAACCTGCCGCAGCCGGGGCCGATGGCCCTCCTCGTCATCGGGGTCGAACGGCGGAAAGATGGTTTCCATCTCAGTCGATCCGCACGCCGGTCGCCCCACCCGCCGCGCCGAAGCGCGCCAGCACCGTCTCGCCGGCGATCGCCGTCTGGCCCTCGGCGACGAGCGGAACGGCGCCCTCGGGCAGATAGACATCCAGGCGGGAGCCGAAGCGGATCAGGCCGAAGCGCTCGCCGGCGGCGAGCTGCTGGCCTTCGCGCGTGAAGCAGACGATGCGGCGGGCGACGAGGCCGGCGATCTGGACCACGCCGAGCGAACCATGCGCGCCTTCGATCACGAGGCCGTTGCGCTCATTGTCCTCGCTCGCCTTGTCGAGCTCGGCATTCAGGAACTTGCCGGGCTTGTAGGCGATGCGCTGGACGCGGCCGGCGACCGGGGCGCGGTTCACGTGGCAGTTGAAAACGTTCATGAAAACGGAGATGCGCACGCGCGGCGCGGTGCCGAGCTCGAGCTCCGGCGGCGGCACGACCGGACCGACCGCCGAGACGCGGCCATCGGCCGGGCTGATGACGAGATCCGGATCGATCGGCGTCACGCGCGGCGGATCGCGGAAGAAATACACGCACCAAGCCGTCAGGATCAGGCCGAGCCAGAACAACGGCCCCCAGAGCCAGCCCAGAAACAGCGAGACGAAGGCGAGGATCGCGATGAAGGGATATCCCTCGCGATGAATCGGCACGAAATTCGCCCGGATCGATTTCAGCACAGAATCCATGCTTTGCCCTGTCTCCTGAATAAGCTGCGTCCGGTAAATCACGGATGGGCCGGCGAGTGAAGCCGCCCCATGCCCTTTCCCGCTGTCGAAACGGGGCGCACTCACCTCTCCCTGAGGGAGAGGTCGACGCACGCAGTGCGGCGGGTGAGGGTTTACGGCCTCAGCCGGATCGTTCCCTACCCCCTCACCCGGAGCTTCGCTCCGATCTCTCGCTCGGGGAGAGATGAAGATTCTGACGCCCCCCCGAAATGGAGAGGACCCTAGCCGACGGTTTCCAGACCGGCCTTCTGTCCGCGCACCACGACGCCCAGCGTATCGGTCTCCTGGACCTGGCGCAGGCGCTCGGCCGCCTCGTCCGCTTCGCGCTGGCGATTCCACATGGAAGCGTAAAGTCCGCCCTTCTGCATCAGTTCGTTGTGGCGGCCGCGCTCGATGATCCGGCCGGCCTCCAGCACGATGATCTCGTCGGCGGTCACAACTGTGGAAAGCCGGTGTGCGATCACCAGCGTGGTGCGCCCGGACGACACGCGATCGAGCGCGCCCTGGATTTCCCGCTCGGTATGCGTGTCGAGTGCCGAGGTCGCCTCGTCCAGCACCAGGATCGGCGGCGCCTTCAGGATCGTGCGGGCGATCGCCACGCGCTGCTTCTCGCCGCCGGAGAGCTTCAGGCCGCGCTCGCCGACCTCGGAATCATAGCCTTCCGGAAGCGACTCGATGAAGGCGCCGATCTGCGCCATCTGCGCGGCCTCGCGGACTTCTTCGCGCGTCGCGCTCGGCCGGCCATAGCCGATATTGTAGGCGATGGTGTCGTTGAACAGCACCGTGTCCTGCGGAACCATGCCGATGACGGCGCGGACGCTCGCCTGCTGCACCTCGCGGATATCGACGCCGTCGATGGTGATGCGGCCGGCGGTGACGTCGTAGAAGCGGAAAATCAGCCGCGAGATCGTCGACTTGCCGGCGCCGGACGGACCGACGATGGCGACCGTCTTGCCGGCCGGAACCTCGAAATCGACGCCCTTCAGGATTTCGCGCGCCGGGTCGTAGTGGAACGAGACATTCTCGAAGCGAACGGCACCCTGCTTGACGACGAGCGCCGGAGCGCCGGGCTTGTCCTGCACCTCTTCCGGCATGTCGAGCAGCCGGAACATCGCCTCGACATCAGCGAGGCCCTGCTTCAGTTCGCGATAGACCGTGCCGATGAAGTTCAGCGGGAACGAGAGCTGAACCAGCAATGCGTTGATCATGACGAAATCGCCGATGGTCTGCTCGCCGCGCATGATCGCCGCGCCGGAGAGCGCCATGCAGATGGTCATGCCGGTGGTGAAGATCACCGTCTGGCCGAAGTTCAGCCAGGCGAGCGACGTCCAGGTCTTGATCGAGGCAGCCTCGTAGCGGGCGAGCGAGCGGTCGTAACGCTCGGCCTCCATCTGCTCGTTGCCGAAATACTTGACCGTCTCGTAGTTCAGAAGCGAGTCGACCGCCTTGGCGTTGGCGTCCGTGTCGGAGGCGTTCATCTCGCGACGGATGGCGATGCGCCAGTTCGAGGCGACGATGGTGAACCAGACATAGGCGACGATGGTGACGGCGATGACAGCGACATAGGTCAGGTTGAACTGCCAGGCGATCACCACGGCCGCCAGCAGGAACTCAAGCAGCGTCGGGAAGGTGTTTAGGATGATGTGGTCGACGATCGAGTCGATGCCCTTCATCCCGTGGTCCATCGTCCGCGACAGGCCGCCGGTGCGGCGCTGCAGATGGAAGCGCAGCGACAGGCGATGCATGTGCACGAAGGCGCGCCGGCCGAGCTTGCGGATCGCGTTCTCGCTGACGCGCGCAAACAGCGCGTCGCGCATCTGGTTGAAGGCGTTGAGCAGGATGCGGCCGACGCCATAAGCGACCACCAGCATGATCGGCACGGTGATGATCAGTGCGAGGCCGCCCTTGTCGCCAGCGGCATTGGCCGGCGCCACGAGCGCATCGGTCGCCCATTTGTAGAGGAACGGGATGCAGACCGTCAGCACCTTGGCCAGCACCAGGATGACGAGCGCGCCGGCGACCCGGAGCTTCAGATCGGTCCGGTCCTTCGGCCAGATATAGGGCCAGAGGCTGGCGATGGTGGAGAACGCGGTAGCGTCCTTATCTTCGTCCGGCACGGCCTTGGCAGGCTGCGGGGTGGCGCTGTTGTTCGCGCTCATTGGCGTCTCTCCAGATCATGGCGGACTGCCGCCGCGCGCTGGCGCAACGGCAAAACCGCGCCTCGGAGCCTGCCCGGGCGCGGTGGAAAACGGGAGCGCGCGATGACGCGCTCCGCTCACATGGTGCTTGCGGCTCAGTTCGTCCAGTTCGCGTCGCCGGTCGGCAACACGAAGGTCTGGCCGGGATAGATCAGATTGGGATTGCGGATCTGATCGTTGTTCGCCTCGTAGATCGTCGAGAAGCGGATACCGCGGCCATAGAGGCGGCGCGAAATGCTCCAGAGATTGTCGCCGCGGCGAATGATGACATTCTGCGGCGCGGGCACGCTGCCGTCCGCCGATGCACCACCTGCGCCGCCACCGCCCGCCACGACCGGCGACAGCGCCGCGACATCGGCGGTGCGATCGAACGGAACCTCGGCGCGGGCGACCACCTTGCCGGTGCTGGTATCGACCTGGTCGACGCGTACGACGCGACGGCCCGGCTCGATCGACTTCGGCGTCTCCAGCAGCCAGCGACCGCCTTCACCCGGCTTTGCCTCGCCAACCGGCTTGTCGTCGACATAGACGCGAACCGGCGCATTGGTCTTGGCCGAGCCGGCGACGAAAGTCTTGCCGTCTTCAGCCTCGACAGCATCGACAGTGACCTTGGGCTCGGTGCTGGCAGGAGCCGCATCGGCGGTCTTCGTCGCGTCGGAGCCTGCTTCGGTGGCCTTGGGCGCGTCGGAGGCGGGGGACTCTGCCTTGGCGACGTCAGTCTTGGTGGCACCGGTCGCCGGGGCAGCCTGCTCCGTCGAACCGGCGACAGGCGCAGCGGCGTCCGCCGGTGCGGCAACCTTGTCGGAAGCGGCGAGCGTATCGCCCGCCTTGGCCGACGCGTCGGCCTTGGGCGCCTCCGCCTTTGCAGTCTCGGTGCCGGCGGATTCGGTCTTCGCCGCATCCGTGCCGGCCGCCTCGGCCTTGCCGGCAGCGTCCGGCGCAGCGGCGGAGGGCGCGGCGGTCTCGGGCTTCGCGGCGGCCTCCGGGGTCGTGGTCGCGGTGCCCCCCGCCTGCGGCACAGCCGGTTCCGGCGTCGCGGCGGCCACCTTGGTCTCGGCGCCGGCATCCGGCTTCTGCAGGACCTTGCTGGCGGCGTCCGGCGTGTTCAGGACGACGAGCGCCTCGCCCTTGCCCGGCTCCTGCACCTGCACGGCGACGGTCTGCTCGGAAAGGGTCTCGGTCTTCTTGTCGGCCGAGGTGGTGCGGATCGAAAGGTCGTGCGTGCCTGCAGCGAGCGGCTTCTCCACCGCCATAGCCCATTCGCCGCGCTCATTAGCCTCGGCGGTCGCGATCGGCGCGGAGCCGTCCAGCAGTTCGACCTTAGCCTTCGGCGCGGCGAGGCCGGCGACGACGGTCTCGCCGGTCGGCTCGACGCGGACGATGTCGAAGCTCGGAGCGGCGCTCTCGGCCGGCGCCTCGGCCTGCTTCGCGGCGCCCGAAGCATCGGCAGTGGCATTCGAAGCCGCGTCAGCCGGCTTGGGCGCGTCGGCGGGCTTGTCGGCCTCGGCTGCCTTGGATGTATCGGTAGTCTTGGAGGCGTCGGCGGTGCCGGAATCAGCAGCCGGCTTCGCATCCGCAGACTTGGAATCTGCAGACTTGGCGTCCGCCGAAGCCGTGGAGCCGGCGCCCGGCGTGGAACTCGGCTTGACGACAAGGCCGTAGTAGCCCCCGACCAGGATAGCGGCAATCGCCACGACGCCGGCGACGCGGCCGGAAGTCTTCGGCCCGGAGGGTGTATTTTCAGCCATCGATGCTCAAACCTGTCGCTCAAAACGGAACGGTTTCGCGTTCCGCGCCCGGCGGGCACTCATTCCCCTGCCGGATCCGCCGATTCCCTGGCTGTTTCCCCGGCATCTCACGAAACTGTTATACCTGCTTTCCCCCGCGCGACAAGGCAGCGAAACCGCAGTTTCCGAGGCTCTGTGACGCATTTGCCGACCGCTTGACGGTCGCCGCCACGGATGCGAGGAAGGCCCTATGACAGAGCTTTCCTCGATTTGCGTCTACTGCGGTTCCTCCACCGGAGATCGACCCGTCTATGCCGAATTTGCCGAGCGTCTCGGTGATCTCATGGGCCAGGAAGGCCTCGGCCTCGTCTATGGCGGCGGCGCCATCGGCCTGATGGGAATTACCGCCCGCTCGGTCATGGCCGCCGGCGGCCATGTGACAGGCATCATCCCGCAGTTCCTGAAGGAACGCGAAGTGATGCTGGAAACGGCGCATGAACTGATCGTCACGGAGGACATGCATGAGCGCAAGCGCATGATGTTCGAGCGTTCGGACGCCTTCGTCGCCCTCCCGGGCGGCATCGGCACGCTCGAGGAGCTGGTCGAGATGATGACCTGGGCCCAGCTCGGCCGCCACCGCAAGCCCGTGCTGATCGCCAACATCAATGGCTTCTGGGATCCGCTGATCGCGCTTCTGCGACACATGGCCGATTCCGGCTTCATCCGGCGCGGCTTCGAAGTCAACTACCTCGTCGTCGACAGCGCCGAGCAGGTGCTGCCGAAGCTGCGCGAAGCGATTGCCCGCACGGTCGAGCCGGCGCCCGTCGTCGAGCCGATGCCGATCGCCGACCTCTGAGCGATCGGCCCTCTTCCGAAGCGGCTAGGGTGCGGGCACGAGCGGCTCGCGCGCGCCGGTGAGGAAGTCGACGATGCCCGCGGGTCCGCGCTCGCCGAGGCAAAGCGCCAGCACCTGATGGGCAGCCGCGGCTTCCGACGCGCTGCGCGGGAACATCGCCGCCTCATAGGCGGCGAAGGCGGCCTCGATGTCGCCGGCGTGCGCCACGATCGCCTCGCCGAGTTCAGCGCCGTCCAGCATCGCCAGGTTCGCGCCCTCGCCGGCCGGCGGCGCCAGGTGCGCGGCATCGCCGACAAGCGTAACGCCGGGCACGCGCTCCCATTTCAGCCCGACCGGCAGCGCATACAGCCGCCGCAGCACCAGCGCGGTCTCGCCTTCCGTGATCAGCGCGGTCAGCGCCGGCGCCCAGCCCTCGAACTCCGCGGCGACCCGCGCCATCAGCGCATCGGAATCGGCAAGGTCGATGGCGTCGAACCACGCCTCGGGGCGCTTCAGCCCGATATAGCTGTGCAGGATTCCATTCGGCTCACGATGGGCAAAGATCCCCTTGCCCGGCGCCAGCACGAACAGCGCGCCGCCACCGACCGCCTCGGCCGTGGCGGCATGCCGTGCGTCGGCATCGTGCAGATAGGTCTCGACGAAGCTCGTGCCGATATAGTCGGGTTTCACGTCCGTCAGCAGGGGCCGCACTCTGGACCACGCGCCGTCCGCGCCGACGAGCGCTTCGGCCACGACCTTCGATCCGTCGGCGAAGCCGAGTTCATGCCGGCCTCCGCCCAGCGCCGCGATGGCGACGAGTTTCCTGCCCCACTGGATCGTGCCCGGCGGCAGGGATTCGAGCAGGATCCGCCGCAACTCACCGCGCAGCACCTCGGGCCGCCCGCCCGTGCCGTCGTCCGGCTGGTCGAGCAGGACGGTGCCGTCCCGATCGAGCACACGCGTCGCCTCGCCGCCCTCATGCACCAGGGCACGAAACGCATCATAGAGCCCCGCCGCCCGCAGCGCCCCCTGCCCGTCCGCTTCGTGAATGTCGAGCATACCGCCCTGGGCGCGAGCGCCAGCCGAGGGATCCGCCTCATAGATTGTCGCCGGGATGCCGTGGAGGTGAAGGACGCGTGCGAGGGTTAGGCCGCCCAGGCCCGCGCCGACGATCGTGACCGCTGCCATCATCGAGTTCCTTTCAGGATCAGAATGGAACGACGTTCCATACATCGTAATTGGAATGGCGTTCCATGCATGTCAAGATGCCGGCATGAAAACCGAACCCCCTCGAACCGAACGGCGCGCCGACGCGCTCTCGAAGCAGCGGATCGTCGAAGCGGCGATCGAGATCCTCGACGCCGACGGCGAGACCGCGCTGACATTTCGCGCGCTGGCGGCGCGACTGGCGACGGGAAGCGGCGCCATCTACTGGCACGTCGCCGATAAGGGCGAGCTGCTGGCGGCGGCGACCGACGAGATTGTCGCCCGCGTCATGACCGGCATCGTCCCGGAAGTGGAGCCGCGCGCGGCGATCCGGGCTATCGCTCTGGGCGTGTTCGATGCGATCGACGCCCACCCCTGGGTCGGCGCCCAACTGACGCGCGAGCCGTGGCGGCCGGCACTGTTGCTGGTATTCGAGGGAATTGGCGGACGGCTGCAAACGCTTGGCGTGCCGGAACGGGCGCAGTTCGACGCCGCTTCGACCCTGCTCAGCTACGTCATCGGCGTCGGGGGACAGAACGCCGCCCACGCGCGCATGGCGCGCGATGAGGAGCGGACGGATCGGTCAGCCTTTCTCGGCGAAGTCGCCGATCGATGGTCTGCGCTGTCGGCCTCCGGATATCCGTTCCTGCGTCATGTGGCGGCGCAGATGCGCGACCATGACGACCGCGAGCAGTTCCTTGCGGGCGTCGACCTCATCATGGCGGGCATAGCTGCCATCCAATAGATTCGCCCGGCTGCGGCGAAGGGCGCCCGTGCGGGCGCCCCGCTCGTTCAGGCGGCGACGGGCTTCGCGCCGGCGCGGATCAGCTTGTAGATGATCGAATCGAGCAGCGCCTCGAAGGAGGCGTCGACGACGTTTTCCGACACGCCGATCGTCATCCAGCTGTCGCCGGTGCCGTCGCGCGTCTCGATCAGCACGCGCGTCACCGCCTCCGTGCCGCCGTTCAGGATGCGGACCTTGTAGTCGATCAGCTCGAGATCCCGGATGATGTCCTGATAGACGCCGAGATCCTTGCGCAGCGCTCGGTCGAGCGCGTTGACCGGGCCGTTGCCTTCCTCGACCGTCAGCAGCCGCTCACCGCCGACGATCAGCTTCACCACGGCCTCCGAGACCGAGATCTGCTTGCCGATCGCGTTGAAGCGGCGCTCGACGGTGACGTGGAAGCTTTCAACGGTGAAATAGTCCGGCACGTGCCCGAGCGTGCGCCGGGCCAGCAGCTCGAACGAGGCGTCGGCGCCCTCATAGGAATAGCCGACCGCCTCGCGCTCCTTCACCTCGGCGAGCAGCGCGTCGAGGCGGCGATCGCTCTTGTCGACCGAGATGCCGAGCCGCGCCAGTTCCGCCAGCAGATTCGAGCGGCCGGCCTGGTCCGAGACCAGGACGCGGCGATGGTTGCCGACCTGCTCCGGCTTCACATGCTCGTAGGTGCTCGGATCCTTGACGATGGCCGAGGCATGGATGCCCGCCTTGGTGGCGAAGGCCGAGGCGCCGACATAGGGCGCCTGACGGTTGGGCGCGCGGTTGACGATCTCGTCGAAACGATGCGAAAGCGCCGTCAGCCCGCGCAGCGACTCGGTCGAGACGCCGATCTCGAAGCGGTCGGCATAGAACGGCTTCAGCATCAGCGTCGGGATGATCGAGGTCAAATTAGCGTTGCCGCAGCGCTCGCCGATGCCGTTCAGTGTGCCCTGGATCTGGCGCGCGCCGCCGCGCACGGCGGCCAGCGAATTGGCGACAGCCTGCTCGGTGTCATTATGGGCGTGCACGCCGAGATGATCGCCCGGAATGACCTTGGCGACCTCGCGGACAATCGCCTCGACCTCTTCCGGCAGCGTGCCGCCATTGGTCTCACACAGCACGACCCAGCGCGCGCCGGCGTCATAGGCCGTCCTGGCGCAGGCCAGCGCATAGGCCGGATTGGCTTTGTAGCCGTCGAAAAAGTGCTCGCAATCGACAAGCGCTTCTTTGCCGGCCGCGATCGCCGCCTCGACCGACTGGCGGATGCCGTCGAGGTTTTCTTCCTCGGTGGCGCCGAGCGCGACCTTGACCTGGTAGTCCCAGCTCTTGGCGACGAAGCAGATCGCGTCCGATGCGGAAGCGAGCAGCGTGTTGACGCCGGGATCGTTGGAGAGGCTGACCCCTGCCCGCTTGGTCATGCCGAAGGCGGTGAAGGTCGCCCGCTTTGTGCGCCTCTCGGAGAAGAACCGCGTATCGGTCGGGTTGGCGCCGGGATAGCCGCCCTCGACATAGTCGACGCCGAGTTGGTCAAGCAGGTCGGCAATCAGGACCTTGTCCTCGACCGAGAAGTCGACGCCATTCGTCTGCGCGCCGTCGCGCAGCGTCGTATCGAAAAGATAGAGGCGCTCTTTCGTCATTCCGCGTCTTCTTCCGGCGCCGCCTTGCGGTCCCATGTCGTCCAGAACTCGCCGGTCACCTCGTCCTTGCCGTCGATGATGACGAGGCCCATGGCGTCGAGCTGCTTACGGATGCTGTCGGCCTTGGCGAAGTCCTTCGCCTGGCGGGCGGCGATGCGGTCGGCGATCAACTGATCGATCAGGTCTTCGTCGAGCGGAATCTGGGTCATCTTGGTGTGCTTTCCTGTTGGGGATGGCGTGGTCGGCCTCAGGCCGTCAGCGCTTCACCTCCCACGTCGTGACGATCTCGCCGGTCGCCGGATCCTTGGCGTCCTTGAGCGCAATGCCCATGCCGTCGAGCACCTGGCGGATGCGATCCGCCTCGGCGAAGTTCTTGGAGCGGCGCGCGTCGAGACGGGCGGCGATATAGGCTTCTATCTCCGCGTCGGCGGGACCGTCCGTCACGGCATGGCCGTAAGAATAGATCTCGGCCGAAGCCTCGCCATTCCAGAGGCCGAGGAAGCGCATCGAACGCGAAAGTTTGGTCGCCGCCTCGACGTCCCCCTTCTGCCGCGCCCAGGCCGCCATCAGCGCCTTGGCCTCGGAGAAGTTCAGATCATCGGCCAGCTTCTCCACTAGCTCTGCCGGCGGCTCGTCGCTGTCGCCCGGGTCGGCGCCGATGACGAAATCGATCCAGTCGGCGAGCTGCTTGCGCGCCTCGACCAGCCGCTCGGCGGTGAAATCGATTGGTTGGCGGTAATGCGTCGTCAGCATGGCGAAGCGCAGCACATAACCGTGCCAGACATTCGAACCGAAGCTGCCGGTTTCCAGCAGTTCGCGGATGGTGACGAAGTTGCCGAGGCTCTTCGACATCTTCTCGCCTTCGACCTGCAGGAAGCCGTTATGCATCCAGATATTGGCCATGCACGGCGCGTCGAAGGCGCAGCAGGACTGCGCGATCTCGTTCTCGTGGTGCGGGAAGACGAGATCGATGCCGCCGCCATGGATGTCGAAGGTGTTCTTCTGCGGATCGTCGCAGGAAAGCCCACCGCCGAACGGCTCCAGAAGCTTCGCCATCGACATGGCCGAGCATTCGATGTGCCAGCCGGGACGGCCGCGCCCCTCGATGCCGGCCGGCGACGGCCAGCCCGGCTCGTTGTCGGCCGAAGGCTTCCAGAGCACGAAATCCATCGGCTCCTTCTTGTAAGGTGCTACGTCAACCCGTGCCCCGGCCAACATCTCGTCGAGCGAACGGCGAGCGAGCGCGCCATAGCGCGGCAGCTTGCCGTTGAGCGCGTCCATCGCCGAGGGCGAGAACAGCACATGGCCTTCCGCGACATAGGCGACGCCGCGCTCGACGAGCCGCTCGATCATCGCCTTCATGCCATCGATGTGCTCGGTGGCGCGCGGCTGCTCGGTCGGCGGCAAGCAGCCGAGCGCCGCCACATCCGCCTGGAACTGCGCGTCGGTCTTTTCCGTGACCAGCCGGATCGCCTCGTTCAGCGGCAGGTCGGGATAGTCGACGGCGGCGCGCGCGTTGATCTTGTCGTCGACGTCCGTGATGTTGCGGACATAGGTGACGTGATCGGCGCCATAGACATGGCGCAGCAGGCGGTACAGCACGTCGAAGACGATGACCGGCCGCGCATTGCCGATATGAGCGAAATCGTAGACCGTCGGACCGCACACATACATGCGAACATGCGGCTTGCCCGTAGCGGGATCGCGGAAGAGCGGGTTCAGCTCGTCCTTGTCCTTCGTCAGCGTATTGTAGAGGCGCAGCGTCATTGAACGATCCCGATGAACAAAAGCCCGCCTGCCAAGGCGTTCATCTCTATCGGAACGGAACAGAGGAACGGCCTCAGCCAGCGAGCGCTAGCCGGTAATAATCCCGCAGCAGGTAATGCCGTTGAAACGCGGAAAAGCCGTCATGCCAGCGTGATGACGGAATTCGGACGAAGCGTCAAGGCGGAAGCCATCCACAGTCCCGCCATCAACGTCACCAAAACCCTAAGATCGGGACAATTTTAATCAAATCGCAATTATTCCGAACGATATCTGAACGCAGGTTTCAGGTCGGGTTCAGCGGCGGGGGCGCAGGATCCGAGCATCGACCGGCTTTTGGAGTATTGCGTCATGGCCACTCGTTCGTTCTTCGCCGTCACCCTCTTTGCGACGCTGATCGGTATCGGCCTCGCCGAAATGGTCCAGCGCCCGACCCACACCGACATCCGGGATCCGCGCGCGTCCGCCCTCAGCATGTGCATGAGCAAGGGCGTCGCCTGCGGCGTAGCAGCCAACCGCGCCGGCTTCGCCTCATTCTGACATTCAATCGCTCGCCTCGCTGGCCCTGATCGGCTACGACGGATCGCGGCAGGCAAGCTGCCCACCATCCGTATCGTTCGCAGGCAAGACAATGACCGACAAAAGCCCGGCCGGCGCCGATCTCGACGAGAGCGCGCTGTTCTTTCACCGCTTCCCACAACCGGGAAAGCTTGAGATCCGGGCGACGAAGCCCCTCGGCAATCAGCGCGACCTGGCGCTCGCCTATTCGCCGGGCGTCGCGGCCCCCTGTCTCGCCATCGAGAAGGACCCTGCCAAGGCCTTCGACTATACCGCCCGCGGCAATCTGGTCGCGGTCATCTCCAACGGCACCGCCGTGCTCGGCCTCGGCGCCATCGGCGCCCTCGCCTCGAAGCCGGTGATGGAGGGCAAGGCCGTCCTCTTCAAGAAGTTCGCCGGCATCGACGTGTTCGACATCGAGGTGGACGAACGCGACATCGATCGCTTTGTCGACGTGGTGGCGGCGCTGGAGCCGACCTTCGGCGGCATCAACCTCGAAGACATCAAGGCGCCGGAATGCTTCGAGATCGAGCGCAAGCTGCGCGCGCGGATGCAGATCCCCGTCTTCCATGACGACCAGCACGGCACGGCGATCATCGTCGGCGCCGCCGTCATCAACGGTCTGAAGCTGAAGCAGAAGCCCATATCGGAAGCGAAGATCGTCTGTTCGGGCGCCGGCGCCGCCGCGCTCGCCTGCCTGAACCAGATGGTCGCGCTCGGCGCGAAGCTCGAGAATATCTGGGTCGCCGACATCGAGGGCGTCGTCTACGAGGGCCGCGAGGCGCTGATGGACCCGTGGAAGTCCGTCTTCGCCCAGAAGACCGACAAGCGGAAGCTCGCCGACATCATCGACGGCGCTGACGTCTTCCTCGGCCTCTCCGCCGCCGGCGTGCTGAAGCCCGACATGGTCGCCCGCATGGCCGAGCGGCCGCTGATCCTGGCGCTCGCCAATCCGAAGCCGGAGATCATGCCGGACGACGCGCGCGCCGCGCGGCCCGACGTGATGATCTGCACCGGCCGTTCCGATTTCCCCAATCAGGTCAATAACGTACTCTGCTTTCCTCACATCTTCCGCGGCGCGCTCGACGTCGGCGCGACGACGATCAACGAGGAGATGAAGCAGGCCGCGGTCCACGCGATCGCAGCCCTCGCCCAGGAGGAGCCGTCCGACATCGCCGCGCAGGCCTATGGCGGCGTGCAGCTCACCTTCGGACCGGACTACCTGATCCCGTCGCCCTTCGATCAGCGCCTGATCCTGCGGATCGCGCCGGCGGTGGCGCGGGCGGCGATGGAATCCGGCGTCGCGACGCGGCCGATCGCCGATTTCGACGCCTATATGGACCGCCTGACCCGCTTCGTCTTCAAGTCGGGCCTGTTGATGAAGCCGATGGTGGCGGCCGCCAAGCAGGACGTGAAGCGCGTCATCTATGCCGATGGCGAGGACGAGCGCGTGCTGCGCGCCGCCCAGGTGGCGCTGGAAGACGGCCTGGCGCAGCCGATCCTGATCGGCCGCCCCTCGGTGATCGAGACCCGCGTCAAGCGCTTCGGCCTGCGCTTCAAACCGGGCACGGATTGCGAGATCATCAATCCCGAGGACGACAAGCGCTATCGCGAGTATGTCGAGCTCTATCTCGACAAGATGGGCCGGCGCGGCATCACGCCGGAAGCGGCGCGCACCATCGTCCGCACCAATTCGACCGTCATCGGCGCGCTGGCGCTGATCCGCAGCGATGCCGATGCGCTGCTCTGCGGTCTCGAGGGCCAGTTCCGCACCAATTTCCGCGTCATCCGCGACGTCATCGGCCTCAGGCCGGGCAGCCACGCCTATTCGGCGATGAGCCTGCTGATCAGTTCGGGCGCGACGACGTTCCTCACCGACACCTATGTCAACGAGAACCCGACGGCGGAGGAAATCGCGGAAGTGACCCGGCTCGCCGCCGACCACATCCGCCGCTTCGGCATCACCCCGAAGGCGGCGATGCTGTCGCACTCCAACTTCGGCTCGCGCGACAACATCTCGAGCGCCAAGATGCGGGCGGCGACGCAGATCCTGTGGGAGACGGCGCCCGAGCTCGAGGTCGATGGCGAGATGCACGGCGACTCGGCGCTTTCCGAGACGCTGCGCGCCCGCGTGATGCCGAAGTCGAAGCTGACCGGCGAAGCCAATCTCCTGGTGTTCCCGAACCTCGACGCCGCCAACATCACGATGAACGTCGTCAAGGTGATGACCGACGCGCTGCATGTCGGCCCGATCCTGCTCGGCGCCGCCAAGCCTGCCCATATCCTGACGCCGTCCGTGACGTCGCGCGGCATCGTCAACATGACGGCGCTGGCCGCCGTGGAGGCGCAGAGCGTCTGATCGAGGCGCCCGACACCCGCATGCGCATGCGGATGCGGATGGGCAGGCACGCGTCAACCTGATCTAAATCATGGCCGGCCCAGATTGGGCCGGCCATTCTTCTTCGTGGCACCTTCCCTCCCGAAAAGAGCCAAGTCGCGATGACCAGTCCGGCTGACGACAGCGTCGATCTCTATCTGAGCGACATCCATAACTTCTTCCAGACGCCGGAAGTCGATCCGTTCCTCGGCGAGAACATCGAGGCGTCGGGCATCGATCAGCTGATCGACACGATGAATTCCCGGCCCGACTCGCGAAAGATCCGGCGCATTGTCATCCACCTGCCGGAAGCGACGATCGAGCCGGCCCTGCAGGGACGGGTGCGGACGGCGATCACCAATTACTGCGACGCCCAGATCCGCCTCGACGTACAGAAGACCCGCGAGATCTGGCTGGAGGGACGCAGGGCGCTCAAGATCGGCCTCGTGTTCTGGGCAATCTGCCTGAGCCTGTCGCTGCTGTTCGAAGAGGTCATCTTCACCCGCCACGCGCTCGGCCGGCTGTTCGGCGAGGGCTTCATCATCGCCGGCTGGGTCGGATTGTGGCGACCAGCCGAACTGCTTCTCTATGACTGGCGCCCCTTCGCGCGTGAGAAGAAGCGCTACGAGGAAATCAAGGCGATGGAGGTCACCATCGTGCCCCGCGCCGCCGGCGCCGGCCCGACCGCACTCTGAGGAGCCCGCCACGCACTGCGGACAGCTCTCACTGGATGAGAGGACCGGCAGGCTTCGCGCGAACTGCCGAGGCAGCGCCCCGGCGGGACAAATGCCGGCCTCGCTCTATCTGGCATCCATGGCGCGTGCTTGCCGCCGCACCAGGATCAGGAGCGAATCATGAGCACATCCGATCAGGACAGGGCCTTGCTTGACGAGGACGGCATCGACCGCCGCGGCTTCCTCAGATGCATGAACTGGGCCGGAACCGGAATTCTCTGGAGCCTCGCCGGGGGCCTGCCGCTGGGGATCGGCCTCGACAGGGCGCTCGCCGCCGAGGCGCCCGCATCGCCCTTCACCTTCCTGCAGATCAGCGACAGCCATGTCGGCTTCGACAAGCCGGCCAATCCCAACGCCCTGGCGACGCTGCAGGAGGCGATCGACCGGATCAAGACGCTGCCCGTCAAGCCCGCCTTCATGATCCATACCGGCGATATCAGCCACCTCTCCAAGCCCTCGGAGTTCGACAACGCCGACAAGCTGATCGGCGAGGCCGGCATGCAGGTATTCTACGTCCCCGGCGAGCACGACCTTCTCGATGAGCAGCAGGGCAAGGCCTATCTCGACCGCTACGGCAAGGGCTCGAAGGGCGCGGGCTGGTACAGCTTCGACCAGGACGGCGTGCATTTCGTCGGCCTCGTCAACGTCGCCGGCCTCACCGCCGGCGGCCTCGGCAAGCTCGGCGCCCAACAGCTCGCCTGGCTGAAGGCCGACCTCGCCGGCCAGTCCGCCTCGACGCCGATCGTCGTCTTCGCCCACATCCCGCTGTGGAGCGTCTATCCAGAATGGGGCTGGGGAACCGACGACGGCGCGGAGGCGCTTTCCAACCTGAAGCGCTTCGGCTCGGTGACCGTGCTCAACGGGCACATTCACCAGGTGATGCAGAAGGTCGAGGGCAACGTCACCTTCCATACCGCCCGCTCGACCGCCTTTCCGCAACCGGCCCCCGGCACGGCGCCGGCGCCGGGCCCGATGAAGGTGCCGGCCGGCGATCTCCGCAAATATCTCGGCATCGCGACGGTCGATTTCGTCCGCGGCGCGCAGCCGCTCGCCATCATCGACCGTCCGCTCGCCGGCTGACGGAGAGGCCCGGGCCGTCCGACAGGGCGCTCGCACTCTCGAAAGGAGGACTTCGTCATGCGCGCATGCATAACGCCTCGTCCCATAGCGAGGAAAGAATCAGCGAGCCGCTCGCCGCAGCCGCGCCGTAGCCTGGTCGCGCTGCCGACCCTGCTGCTCTGGCTCGCGACCGCACCTGCCGCCCTCGCCGCCGGAAATGCTGCGACGGTGGAGATCCAGAACTTCACCTTCACCCCCGCCGAGCTGACGGTAAAGGCTGGCACGACCGTGACCTGGGTCAATCACGACGACGTCCCGCATCTCGTCGCCGCCACCGACAAGTCGTTCCGCTCGCCGCCGCTCGATACCGACGAGCAGTTCTCCTTCACCTTCGAGAAGTCCGGAAAGCTCGCCTATTTCTGTGCGCTTCACCCGCGCATGACGGGCACCATCGTGGTGACCAAGGGGAAATAGGGGTCCGATAGCGCGGATAGCCCTGCGCCGCGATCCGCAAGAAGCGAACACGGCCCTGTGCGGGGAATATCGATTGGAATGATAAGGAAAATGGTGGGCGGTACTGGGATTGAACCAGTGACCCTTCGCGTGTGAAGCGAATGCTCTCCCGCTGAGCTAACCGCCCTACCGCCGGAAGCTCGTTCCGGGAAGGTGGCCGGGATATAGATTGCCGCGGCGGACCAAGTCAAGCCGGACCGGTGGCTTATACCACGGGATTGTGAATTGCGCGTTTCGGGTCTATCGGTCAGATAGATCGCCCACCTTACGAAACGCCCGTTATGCCAAGCGATACAGTCCTCGGCGCGGAGACCACCTCCCGCGCGCCTGCCCCCGCCTACCGCATCACCGCCCTGATCGTCGCCAGCGCGCTGTTCATGGAACAGCTCGATGCCACAGTGCTCGCGACGGCGCTGCCGACCATGTCGAAGAGTTTCGGCGTATCGCCGCTCGACATGAGCGTGGCCTTGACCGGCTATCTACTCAGCCTCGCCGTCTTCATCCCGGCGAGCGGCTGGATCGCCGACCGCTTCGGCGCGCGAAACGTCTTTGGCGCCGCGATCGCGATTTTCATGGCCGGCTCGCTGCTCTGCGCCCAGGCGCACAACCTGCCCTTCCTTGTGTTCGCGCGCGTGCTGCAGGGGCTGGGCGGCGCGATGATGGTGCCGGTCGGCAGGCTGGTGATCCTGAAGAGCGTGCCGCGCGCCGATTTCGTCTCCGCCATGGCCTGGGTGATGGTGCCGGCGCTGATCGGCCCGGTGATCGGCCCGATGGTGGGCGGCTTCATCGTCACCTATCTCGACTGGCGCTGGATCTTCTATGTGAACCTGCCGCTCGGCGTGATCGGCATCCTGCTCGCCAGCCACTACATCGACAATGTGCGCGAGGAGATCCGACGGCCGTTCGACGTCATCGGCCTCTTCCTGTCGGGCACGTCGCTCGCCTCGCTTCTCTTCGCCTTCGAGACGGGCGGTCGCGGCGCGGCGTCGCCGCGCACGGCGCTGGTGCTGCTCGCCGTGGGCGTCGTCACCGGCGCGCTCTATATCGCCCATGCCCGCCGCCACGCCGCGCCGATCCTCGACCTGACGCTGATGCGGCTGAAGACGTTCCGCCTCTCGGTGCTCGCCGGCGGGCTGGCGCGCATCACCGCCGGCGCCATGCCCTTCCTGCTGCCGATGATGATGCAGCTCGGCTTCGGCATGTCGGCCGCGCATAGCGGCCTCGTCACTTTCGTCTCGGCCGCCGGCGCGATGGCGATGAAGGCCTCGGCCGCGCCGATCCTGCGCCGCTTCGGCTTCCGCAACACGCTGATCTGGAACAGCGTCGTCGCCAGCGCCTTCCTGGCGATCTATGCCACCTTCCGCCCGGACTGGCCGCTCGCCGCCATCTATGTCGTGCTGCTGATCGGCGGCTTCTCGCAGTCGCTGCAGTTCACCGCCTACAACACGATCGCCTATGCCGAGGTCGAGCGTGACCGCATGAGCGCGGCTACCAGCTTCTACACCACCATGCAGCAGATGATGCTGTCAGCCGGCATCTGCGTGTCGGCGGCGGTGCTCCACATGGCAGTGGCGCTGTCCGGCCGCGAAACGCCGGTGATGGCGGATTTCTCGGCCGCCTTCCTCACAGTCACCAGCATCTCGCTGCTCGCCGCCTTCGTCTGCGCCCGGCTGCCGCGCGACGCCGGCGATGACCTGACCGGTCGTGCGCCGGCCGAGGACGCAGCGCACTGAGGGCTGGAAGCTGGCCGGACCTGCGACAGATTCGGCACGAGCGGTGGATATTGCTTCCACGGGGATGCAGGCTAGAGTGGGCTGGTTTACGATCCAAAGCGCTTTGGGAAGACCTCCGTCACCCCGGCCTCCCTCCATCCGGGGCCCCAGAGCAAATACCGAAATCGCATGCGCCGGACGGCCGGCGCGCCAAGGAACCGTCTAGGGAGACCAAGGTCATGACGATCCGCGTTGTTGTCTGGGGCGAAAACGTCCACGAGCAGGAAAACGAAGTCGTCCGGAAGATCTATCCGGAAGGCATGCACACCACGATCGCCAAGGGCCTGGACGAGGACCCCGTCATCGAGGTTTCGACCGCGACGCTACAGGAGCCGGAGCACGGCCTGACCGAGAAGCGCCTGGCGGAGACCGACGTGCTGATCTGGTGGGGCCACAAGGCGCATGGCGAGGTTTCTGACGCCGTCGTCGAGCGCGTCGCCAAGCGCGTCTGGGAAGGCATGGGCCTGATCGTCTTGCATTCCGGCCACTTCTCGAAGATCTTCAAGCGCCTGATGGGCACCCCCTGCTCGCTCAAGTGGCGCGAGGCCGGCGAGCTCGAGCGCGTCTGGGTGATCAACCGCAACCACCAGATCGCTCAAGGCCTGTCCGACTATTTCGAGATCGAGCAGACCGAGATGTACGGCGAGCCCTTCACGGTTCCGGAGCCGCAGGAGACGGTCTTCGTCACCTGGTATGAAGGCGGCGAAGTGTTCCGCTCGGGCCTGACCTGGCAGCGCGGCGGCGGCAAGATCTTCTATTTCTCGCCCGGCCACGAGACCTACCCGATCTATTACAACGCCGACGTCAAGCAGGTGCTGAAGAACGCCGCCAAGTGGGCCTACAACCCCGCTCCGGCCTGGGTCGGCATCGAGAAGGCGCCGAACACCCCGGCCGACCAGGCCCCGAACGGCCCGCTCACCATCAAGGGCGAAACGCTGCACAAGCGCGGCGAAGAAGGCTTCCACTAAGCCAGAAGGCGATGGCAACGGACCGCCGGCCGTCTCCCCAAGGGACGCCGGCGCGATCGCGCAGGGTTCGCCCTTCCTGCCCCGGCCGCCATCGCCCTCTTCCTTTCGGAAGATAGTCCCTCGCCTGCCCCCTTGGGACCCGATCCCGCAAGCCAAGTCACCCAAGAGCGATCATCATGGTCAAGATTCTCATCCTCGGAACCGGCAGCATGGCCGCCAACCATGCCGTGGCCTTCAAGGCCGCGCCGGGCGCCTCCGTCGTCGCCGCCGTCGAGACCGATGCCGAGCGCCGCGCCGCCTTCGGCAAGGAACACGGCATCACCAACCTGTTCGCCGATCTCGATGCGGCGATCGCCTGGGGCGAGTTCGACGCCGCCACCAACGTGACGCCGGACGCCGTCCACTACGCCACGACGATGAAGCTGCTCGCCGCCGGCAAGCATGTGTTCTGCGAGAAGCCGCTGGCGACCGACTACCCGCACGCCCTGGAAATGGCCGAGACGGCCGAGGCCAAGGGCGTCATCAACATGGTCAATCTGACCTACCGCAACTCGCCCGCGCTGCAGAAGGCGCGCGAGCTGGTCGCGGCCGGCAAGATCGGCAAGATCCGCCATGTCGAGGCCTCCTATCTGCAGAGCTGGCTGGTCGGCAAGCAGTGGGGCGACTGGCGCACCGAGTCGCGCTGGCTCTGGCGCCTGTCGGAAGAACACGGCTCCAAGGGCGTGCTGGGCGACATCGGCGTCCACATCGTCGACTTCGCCTCGTTCGGCGCCGATAGCGACGTCACCACCGTCGAAAGCCGCCTGAAGACCTTCCACAAGGCGGATGGCGACCAGATTGGCGAATACAAGCTCGACGCCAACGACTCGGCGATCATGATGACCGAATTCGCCAATGGCGCGATCGGCACCATCACGGCCACCCGTTTCGCCACCGGCCACGCCAACGACCTGACGCTGCTCCTGTTCGGCACCGAGGGCGCGCTCGAGGTGAAGACCGACGGCAAGGCTTCGTCGCTGAAGATCTGCACCGGCGCCGACATCGACACCCAGACCTGGAAGCCGGTCGAGTGCCCGCCGGTCGTCACGACCTACGAGCGCTTCGTCAAGGCCTGCAACTCGGGCGTCAACGGCGACCCGAGCTTCCGCCGGGCCGCCGAGATCCAGCGCATCCTGGACCTCTGCTTCGACCAGGACGTCGCTCGCGGCAAGAAGATCGGCTGATCGTCCCATCCGACTGGAAACGACCGAGATCGGCCCGGCTTTGCCCGGGCCGATCGCATTTTAACGGCAATTTTCGCACCCAATGCGCCCGCTTCGGTGTTGCGGCGCCGACACGCGATCCGCAAACCCTGCGCGGCGGACTTGTAATCCGGGACGTCGCAGCTATAAAAAGCGCCTCTTCAACTCCGAGCACGGGGGATTTGCATGGCATCGCTGCATATGATCGTCGCCCCGGTAAAGCCGGTTTCGGGCTTTCCCCGCAGCTAATTCGGACGTTCCGCGGGCCTTGCCCCGGTTCCTTTCCGCGGCTCTCTGAGAACCCGCCCCTTCGATACCAAACCGTTTAGCCGCGAGCCCGCGCACCGATTGCGCGTCGCTCGCAGTCCATTTTTCTCCTTTTTCGGGACCGGATCGGCGTCTTCGACGCGTCCGGATTGCCATCATGACTCGATTCAGATTCCCCCGCTTCCGCATCCGATGGCGGGCCAACGCCTTCTCCGACGTTCTGGGCTTCACCTTTGCGCACTGGCGCAAGCAGCCGCTGCTGATCGCCGGCCTCGCCGCGACCATGCTGACGGCGACGCTCGCCGACGTGCTGCTGCCGCTCTATGCCGGCCGCCTCGTCGACGCCATTGCCAGCGGATCGACCGACCGCGACGCGGCGCTTTCGGCGGCGCTTTCCGCCTTCGGCGCACTGATGGCGCTCGGCGTCGGCATGATGGCGCTGCGCCATTGCGGCTTCCTCGCCATCATCCGGCTGACGCTGAACATGATGACGGACATCGCCGGCGACGCGTTCCACCGCGTGCAGCGCTTCTCGACCAACTGGCATGCCAACGCGTTCGCCGGATCGACCGTGCGCAAGATCACGCGCGGCATGTGGGCGCTCGATCTGCTGAACGACACGCTGCTGCTGGCGCTGCTGCCTTCGCTCGCCATGCTGGTCGGCACCACCATCCTGCTCGGTTCCTACTGGCCGGTGATGGGCCTCATCATCGCCGCCGGCTCGCTGCTCTACATCGGCATGACGGTGTCGCTATCGCTGTTCTACGTGGCGCCAGCGGCGAGCCTCGCCAACCAGTGGGACACCAAGCTCGGCGGCGCGCTCGCCGACGCGGTTTCCTGCAACGCGGTCGTCAAGGCGTTCGGCGCCGAGGACCGCGAGGATGCGCGCCTGTCGCGCGTCGTCGCCAAGTGGCGCTCGCGCACGTCGCGCACCTGGATCCGCGGCACCAACAACGGCACCGCGCAGGGCATCCTGCTGGTGCTGCTGCGCGGCGCGATCATCGGCACCGTGCTGCTGCTCTGGTGGCATGGCCAGGCGACGCCGGGCGACGTCACCTTCGTGCTGACGGCCTTCTTCCTGCTGCAGGGCTATCTGCGCGATGTCGGCGTGCATATCCGCAACCTGCAGCGCTCGGTCAACGACATGGAGGAACTGGTCGCCCTGCACGCGCAGCCGCTCGGCATCGAGGACAAGCCGGACGCCCGGCCGATGGTTGTCGGAGCCGGCGAGATCCGCTTCGAGGACGTCACCTTCCACTATGCCGGCCATGAAACGCCGCTCTACAAGGACTTCGACGTCACGATTCAAGCAGGCGAGAAGATCGGCCTGGTCGGCCATTCCGGCTCGGGCAAGACGACCTTCGTCAAGCTGATCCAGCGTCTCTACGACGTCACCGACGGCCGCATCGTGATCGACGGGCAGGATATCGCCCATGTCACGCAGTCCTCGCTGCGCGGCGAGATCGCGAT
The DNA here is from genome assembly GCF_026343855.1 of Kaistia nematophila. Classification (NCBI taxonomy): domain Bacteria; kingdom Pseudomonadati; phylum Pseudomonadota; class Alphaproteobacteria; order Hyphomicrobiales; family Kaistiaceae; genus Kaistia; species Kaistia nematophila. Next base: position 323,753 of record NZ_JAPKNK010000002.1, read on the forward strand.
CGTCCAGCAGGAGCCGATCCTGTTCCATCGCTCGCTGGCAGACAACATCGCCTATGCCCGGCCCGAAGCCTCGATGGCCGAAATCATCGCGGCGGCGAAGCTCGCCAATGCGCATGACTTCATCGAACGCCTGCCGCAGGGCTACGCCACGCTGGTCGGTGAGCGCGGCGTCAAGCTCTCGGGCGGCGAACGCCAGCGCGTGGCGCTTGCCCGCGCCTTCCTGGCCGACGCGCCGATCCTGATCCTCGACGAGGCGACGTCGAGCCTCGATTCGGAATCGGAGGCGCTGATCCAGGAGGCGATGGAACGGCTGATGGAAGGCCGCACGGCGATCATCATCGCCCATCGACTCTCCACGGTGCGCTCGCTCGACCGGCTGCTCGTCTTCGACCGCGGCACGATCGCGGAAGAAGGCACACATGAGGAACTCGTACGCCTCGACAACGGCATCTATCGCAAGCTGTTCGAACGGCAGGCGATGGACCTCGCGCGAGGCCTCGCGGCCTGACGAAGCGGATGGGCCGGCAGCATGCCGGCCCATCCCGGCTCTAGGGGGTATCGACCGGCCGGGCGGCAGCCTGCTCCGGCCGCGTGACGATCCAGAGCGCGCAAGCCAGCATACCGGCAGCGACCAGCAGGCCAAGCCACCAGGACGGCTGCGCGCCCCACCAGAAGCCGGCATAGCCGAGCGCGATGCCGCCGCAGGCCAGCCACTTCGCCTTGCGCGGGATTGCGCCATTCTCGCGCCAGGCGCGCAGGACGGGGCCGAACTTCGGATGGTTCAGCATCCAGGCCTCGAGCCGCGGCGACGATTTGCCGAAGCTCCATGCGGCCAGGATGAGGAAGACGGTCGTCGGCATGACGGGCAGCAGCGCGCCAATGATGCCAAGCGCCACGAAGAAGAAGCCGAGCACGATATAGGCCGCCCGTCGGCCGGCATGCAGCACCGAACGGGGGCGCGCTCCTCGTTCCGGCGCCGAGTTGGGATTGTCCTGGTTCAATTCAGCTTTGCCCGGTGGCCTGCCCGCGCATTCGCGCCGGCGCTTTCCCGGCGAATGGCATGCGTCGGCCTGTCAGGCAAGATAGCCGGCGACGTTTGCACGCCCCAAGCGCCATCCTTGCAACGGAGGTGGGGCCGCAGCCCGCGCGTCCCTATCCGGCGATAGCGGCTCCCGGCAGGGGGCGGCTCACCAGCTCCGCCGCAGCACGGTTGGCCTTGTCGAGCGCTACCGCCAGAAGATCGTCGCCGGCAAGGCTCGCCGCCAGCATGCCGATGAACGCATCGCCGGCGCCATGCGTGCTGACCAGCTTGACCTTGATCGCCGCGATGGCGATTTCCTCGCCCGAAGCCGTGACGCAGGCGACGCCTTCCCCGCCGGCGGTCACGATGGCGGCCGGATAGCTTCGCGAAAGGATCCTCGCCGCAGCCAGCGCACCTTGGAGGCTCTCGACGACCGGCACACCGGCGAGCAGTTCCGCCTCGATCGCGTTGACGACGATGATGTCGACGGCCGCCGCGAGCGCCGGTGACGGTATGCGTCCGGGCGCGGCGTTCAGGATCACCCGGGCGCCCGCCCGCTTCGCCGCCTGGGCGGCGGCGACATTGGCGGCATCTGGCACCTCGTTCTGCAGCACGAGGACGGCTGCTGCGGCAAAGGCATCCTGCGCCGCCGCAACGTCCCGCTCCGACAGCATCAGGTTGGAGCCGGAAACGATCACCGCGCCATAGTCGCCCTCGCCGTCAAAAATAGCGACGCTCATGCCGCTCGATCCGCCAGAGATGACACGGACGAAGCGACGATCCACGCCCTGATCGTCAAGGTTCTGCAGTAGCGTCCGGCCGAAATCGTCGGCGGCGACGGCGCCGACCATGACGCAGCGCGCGCCCGCCTCCACCACCGCGACGGCCTGGTTTCCGCCCTTGCCGCCGCATTTCGGCTGCCAGGACTGGCCGGCGATCGTCTCGCCCTTGCGCGGGCGCGCCGGGCCGCGGACGATGATGTCATAGTGCAGGCTGCCGAAGACGACGACCGCGGGCGCACTCTGGTTCATGGAGTTCGGTCTTTCCGATTGGCGGCGACGGCCGACATGGTCTTTTCGAGATTCCGCTCGGCCCGCTGGTAATCCCGCTGCGCGACGGCGACGAAGACGGCGTCGAGGATGTTGAGCTGCGCAATGCGGGCGGCGGCGTTCTCACCCATCAACGGCGAGCCGAGCGCGGTAGAGCACAGCACGATTTCGGCCTGGCGGGCGAGCGGCGAGCGGTCGTAGTTGGTGATGGCGAGCGTGCGGGCGCCGTTCCGCCGCGCCAGTTGCAGCGCCTCGATCACCGCGGCCGTGTTGCCGGAATGCGAGAAGCCAATCGCGATGTCGCGCTCGCCGAGCAGCGCCGCCGACATCAGCATCATGTGCGCGTCGTCATGGACGCTGGCGCGCAGGCCGATGCGGAGGAACTTGTGGGCGACGTCGCGCGCGATCTGCGCCGACCCGCCGACGCCATAGAAATCCCTCTGGCGGGCGCCGTAGATCGCTTCGACGGCGCGATCGAACGCGTCGAGATCGAGGATCGCCAGCGTCTCCTCCAGTGCACGGATCGAGGTGCGGAACACCTTCTGGACGATCTCGCGCGACGTATCTTCCGGCGACACTTCCTGGTGCATGGCGGCGGCCGGCAGGCGGTTATATTGCGAGAGCGCCGAACGGAGGCCGCGATAGCCGTCGAAGCCAAGCTTCTTGGCAATCTTGACCACCATGGCCTCGGAAACGCCGGTCGAGTCGGCGATCGCCTTCAGCGCCGTATCCGGCCCGAAATCGCGCATGGCGAGGACGGATTCCACGACATGCGCCTCGCGGGGCGTCAGCGACGGCAACATCATGCGGATGCGCGGGCCAACAGAATTCGGGTTTGCGTCGTCGAGGGTCATCCGCGTTCTTTCTGAGCCCGCCACAAGACGTCGCGATCAGTTCGCCGGCGCCAGCATCGCCTCCTGCACGATGGCGTTCGACGCGACGGCGTCCTGGCGATCGATCGCCTCGCCGAGGCGGTTGTCGCGTTCCAGCCGGTCGACGACCTCCAGCATGCGGCGCACGGTGCGGATGTTCACCTCGCATTCGCGCACCGGGTCCAGCCCGGTCATGTCAGGGAACGTGTCGAAATAGATCGCGCCATCATAGCCGTCGCGCCGGATCTGGCGCAGCAGTTCGATCGTCTGCACCGAATGGACCGCGCCCACCATCAGCCCGTCATCGCGCTTGGCATAGCCGTCATTCAGATGCACGCCGAGCAGGCGGCTGTGGCGGGCAATCAGCGCCGCCGCGAAAGCGGGCTGCTCGTCGGCATAGAGCACATGCGCGAAATCGAGCGTCACGCCCAGATTGGGCGCTCCGGCCTCCCGGATCGCCAGCAGCGTCGTCGCGCAATCCGGCATCAGGCTGTAGGCGCGCGGCTCGTTCGGCTTGTATTCGATGCTGATGAGACAGTCCGGATCATGCGCGCAAACTTCACGAATTCCATAGATTTCGTGATCCCAGAGCCGGTCATAGTCGGCCTGGAACGCATAGTCGAAACCGTCCTGGCCCAGCCAGATGGTCATAAGGTTCGATCCGGCCGCGCGCGCCGCGTCGATGCCTCGCCTGGTGAGATCGATTGCCTCACGGCGCACTGCGGCATCCGGATTGGTGAATGCGCCCAGCTTGAACGCCGGATTGGTGTAGTAGCGCATGGCGAAGCCATTGATCGCCAGCCCCATATCGCCAAGCTTGCTCGCCAGTTCACGCGGATCCTCGCCGACATGATCGGGATAGTTCAGGTCGAGATCCGTGAGCCCGTCCACCCGGGCCGCCCTTGCCGCCATCTGCAGCACGCTCGGCTTCCCCTTCTGGTCCGGCCATTCTGCTTCGGCGCGCGAGGCAAAGGAGTTCAGGCGAGTGGCGAAGCGCAAGCTGTTCACGGCGAAACCCTGCATGACGAGGCGAGGGAAGAAAGTTCACATATTATTCGTGATTTGTAAAGTTTCGGCTCGAGCGTGAGGCGGTTGGACAGGGCGCCGGTGCACCGCGATCATGCCGCTGCCTGCAATCAGGGCTGGTCTGCCGGCGCTCGGCCGCTATCATCCCGGCCTCCACCACGACGGCACCCCTGCCCCTTACCCCACGAGGCACCGATGACCCGACTGACCGCCAAGGACTTCCATCCCGAGCTGCTGGAGCTCTACGATTTCTACGCGCATGGGAGGATCACCAAGCGGGAATTCCTCGACAGGGCCGCGAAATTCGCGATCGGCAGCGTCACCGCCGCCTCGATCCTGGCCACGATGAGCCCCAACTACGCCTTGGCCGAGCAGGTCTCGTTCACCGATCCCGACATCGTCGCGGAATACATCACCTACCCCTCGCCCAACGGTCATGGCGAGGTGCGCGGCTACCTCGTCCGGCCGGCCAAGGCCGAGGGCAAGCTGCCGGCGGTCGTCGTCGTGCACGAGAATCGCGGCCTCAACCCCTATATCGAGGATGTGGCGCGCCGCGTCGCCAAGGCCGGCTTCATCGCGCTCGCACCGGACGGCCTCACCTCGAAGGGCGGCTATCCCGGCAATGACGAGAAAGGTCGCGAACTGCAGCAGCAGGTCGACCCCGAGAAGCTGATGAACGACTTCTTCGCGGCGATCGAATTCCTGATGAAGGACGAACGCACCACCGGCAAGGTCGGCATCACCGGCTTCTGCTATGGCGGCGGCGTCGCCAATGCCGCCGCGGTCGCCTATCCCGAGCTTGGCGCCGCCGTGCCGTTCTATGGCCGCCAGGCGAAGGCCGAGGACGTGCCTCGCATCAAAGCGCCGATCCTGCTCCACTATGGCGAGCTGGATACACGGGTGAACGAAGGCTGGCCGGCCTATGAGGCGGCGTTGAAGGCCAACGGCAAGACCTACGAGGCCTATATCTACCCCGGCGCCAATCACGGCTTCCACAACGACTCGACACCGCGCTACGACGAAGCCGCCGCCGACCTCGCCTGGCGGCGGACGATCGACTGGTTCAAGAAGTACCTGGCCTGACGATCCGGCAGTCTCGCGCCGGCGAATGCCGGACGCGGCACGACGCCCCACACGGCGCCGTGCCTTCTTCGTTGCTGACGTCCGCGCAGGCCTCCTAGACGGCGACGCCCTGCACCGCCGCGGCCAGCGGCTCGAGCGCCGCCATCTCGGCCGCGCTCAGGCGGATCGACGCGGCGGCGAGGTTCTGTTCGAGCCGGCTGCGCTTGCGCGTTCCCGGGATCGGCACCGTCCTTGCCTCAAGACTGTCGGCACGGGTGTAGAGCCAGGCCAGCGCCAGTTGCGCCGCCGTCACGCCCCTTGCTGCCGCGATCCGCTCGATCTTCATGACCAATTGCATGTTCGCGTCCCGGTTCTCGCCGGCGAAGCGCGGGAAGGACTGCCGCGCGTCGCCTGCCGTCAGGACGCTCGCAAAGGCCTGCCCGGTCAGCATGCCGCGGCCAAGCGGCGAATAGGGCACGACCGTCACGCCCAGTTCGGCCGCGGCGGGCACCACGCCCGCCTCGATGCCGCGCGTGAAGATCGACCATTCCGACTGCAGCGCCGCGATCGGATGGATCGAGGCGGCCTCGCGCAACTCGGCCTCGGAAACGGAGCAGAGGCCGAGCCAGCGCACCTTGCCGGCCGCGACGAGATCGGCCATCGCGCCGATCGAGTCCGCCAGCGGCACGGCCTCGTTCCGGCGATGCATGTAGTAGAGATCGATGACCTCGACGCCGAGGCGCTTCAGCGAGCGCTCTACGGCCGCGCGGATGTATTCGGGCCGGTTGTCGAGGCTCCAGTCGTCCGGATTTTCGGGCGTGCGGCTGTAGCCGAACTTGGTGGCGATCAGCGCCTCGCCGCGATGGGCGCGGAAGAAGGGCGCGAGGAACTCCTCATTGGCGCCCACGCCATACATGTCGGCGGTATCGAACAGCGTCACGCCCCGTTCGAGTGCCCGCTCCAGCGTCGCGCGGGACTCGACCTCGTCGGTCGCGCCATAGAACTCGCTCATGCCCATGCAGCCGAGCCCCTGGGTTCCGATCCACGGACCCTTCGGGCCGAGTTGCACCTGGGGCAGCGTTTCGATCTTGCTTGTCATCGCGGACTCCATTTTCTGACAAGCCAGACCTATAAGTATGGACCATACTCCATGGTCAAGGGTCCAAGATGCTGATCTCGGAATTTGCGCGCGCCTGCGGGCTGCCGCTCGACACCATCCGCTTCTACATCTCCAAGGGGCTGCTGAAACCCGAGCGGAGCCTCAAGGGCGGCTCGAACCCCTATCAGATCTTTCGCGAGGAGGACGTCACCGCCGCCCGGATGATCCGTCTGCAGCAGACGCTCGGCTATTCGCTCGGCGAGATCCAGGCGCTGAACGACGAGTACCGCGCGGGCGAAGGCTCGTCCGAACGGACGATCGAGATCCTCGAATCGCAGATCCAGCGACTGGAGACCCGCAAGGCCGCGATGGACACGGCGCTTTCCTTCCTGCGGGGCAAGGTCGAATGGGTGAAGGCGGGCAAGCCCGCCGACGCCCCGCGCCTCGAAGACTACCAGTGCTGACCCGAGCGCAGTTCCGCCAGCCCCTCCTCCCGCGACATGACCAGCGCATAGCCGAGTTCCCGCCGCGCCTTGCCGATATCCAGCGTGATCTCGACCGCCGATGTGGCATAGGCCTGCAGCGTCAGCGGCGGCTTGATCCTGCCGCCGGATAGGGCGGCTGCGACATCGCCGAGCGAGGCGACGACGCGCAGCAGGCGGCGGGGAACCGTCTTGCCGGTCGGCACGATTCCCTGCGTTTCGAGCAAGCGCGACACGAACGCGCGAAATGCGACCGGCTCGCCGTCGGAGACGAAATAGACTTCGCCGGCCCGCCCCTTGCGCAGGGCGAGTTCGACAGCGACGGAAAGATTGGCGATGTGGGTGGTCGAGGTAAGATAGCCGCCACCGTCGATCCACGCGAACTTGCCCGAACGGGCCGCGGCGCAGAGCTGCGGCAGCGCCGTCGTGTCGTCGCGGCCCCAGACCAGGCGCGGGCGCAGCACGACCACCTCGAAGCCGGGACCGCCGGCAGCGAGCGCCATGCGTTCTGCCGCCGCCTTGCTGCGCGAATAATTGCCGGCGGGCCTGCGCGGCAATGGCGCGGTCTCGTCGACATGCACAAGCGGCCGCCCGTCGGCAAGGACGGATTCGGTGCTGATCAGGATTCCTCGGCGAAGGCCGGCGGCGCGCGCGGCCTCGAACACGACCCGTGTCCCCTCCTGGTTGACGCGGGTCTGCTCGCCGCTGCCCGGACCATGATCGGTATCGGCGGCAGCGTGGATGAGAACGTCGCACCCGGCCATCCCGGCGGCGATGTCCGGGTTCAGCAGATCGCCAAGCCACGGCTTGGCGCCGAGGGCGCGGACGCGCTCGGCCGATCCGGCGCTGCGAACCAGCGCGACGACCTCGACATCGCGCCGGGAAAAATAACGAATGAGATTGCGCCCGACATAGCCGCTTCCACCGGTCAGGAAGATCCGCCGAAGCAGGGCGAGTTTCTCCGTTGCCCCGTCGAGCGGGGCAGCCGTCAGCATGGTCATGATGTCAAACCTTGAAAGAATGGGTCTCAGAGAGACGTGTCGGGGAGATCGGCCTCTTCCGGCACGGCGGTGACGAGCCAGTTGATTTCCCGGAGGATCCGGTCGCGCTCGTCGCGGGCGAAGTGGTGGAAGTCCAGATATTCGAGGAATTTGAGCCCCTCGAGGGCCAGATAGGCTAGCAGCGCGCCCCGCTCGGACGGGGACGTCTGCCGGATCCTGGCGATGGTTTCGGCCTGGTTGGCCCGCATCTTCGAGCGCAGCGCATCGTCGAGCGTCAGGGCAGCGCTCAGATTGAGCGCCACGGCCCGGAACGCCTCGGGCGGCGGTTCCGCTGCGGCGGCGATGCGTCCCCGGATCGCCGGGCCAGGCCCCTCCGGAAGGCCCGCCTCTATGCCCGCATGATGCTCGTTGTCGCGCTCGAAGGCACGATCGACAACAGCCTCGATCAGGGCCTGCTTGGATTTGTAGTCATAGATCACGCTGGCCTTGCTGATCCCTGCCTCGGCCGCGACGGCGTCCAGCGTGAGGTTCACGGCGCCGCTGCGCCCTACCACCCGCTCGGCGGCGTCGAGAATAGCCTGCTGATCGATCACGCGCTTCCGGGCCATCTGTTTCGTCCAATTAATTACCGACTGGATGGTTATTAATTGGACAAGGCGCCGGTGTCAATTCTCCGCCAATGCTATTGCCGGCTCCCGAGAACCGGCAAAGGCCCGACGGCAGCCGTTCCGGTGGAACGGAGCCCGGATCGTGCGCATTCTCGTTCTAGTTCCAAAGTTGAGACGACAACGGAGAGCGAAGCGGTCACCACCCGCATGACCCGGCAGCGGGGCGCCTCAGTCCGGAGCAATCGGAAAAATCGACATCGAGCGAACGCCCCATGTCGAAATCGCGTGTCTACATTCGTCGTTTGAGCAGCCCGGCGCGATCGGGTCGACATCGAAAGGACAAGCAATGGCTATTGCGAAGAACACGATCTGCGTCTGGTACGACAAGGACGCCGAGGAAGCCGCCCGCTTTTACGCCAAGACCTTTCCAGACAGCGCGGTCCATGCCGTGCACAGGGCGCCCAGCGACTATCCCTCCGGCAAGGCGGGCGACGTGCTGACCGTCGATTTCACCGTCGCCGGCATTCCCTGCATGGGCCTGAACGGCGGCGACATGTTCAAGCACAGCGAGGCCTTCTCGTTCCAGATCGCGACCGACGATCAGGCAGAGACCGATCGCTACTGGAACGCCATCGTAGGCAATGGCGGCCAGGAAAGCGCCTGCGGCTGGTGCAAGGATAAGTGGGGCATCTCCTGGCAGATCACGCCGCGCGCGCTGACCGATGCGATGGCGGCTGGTGGCGCCGAGGCGAAGCGCGCCTTCGAGGCGATGATGGAAATGGGCAAGATCGACATCGCCAGGATCGAGGCGGCCCGCCGGGGCTGAGTCGACGTCCCGTCCGCCCCGGACAGGGCGCCGAAGTGAGGCGCACAACCCATGCAGCCGCCACTCCGGCCGAATTCGCGCGGGATGCGGCGGGAGGGTGACATCGAAACACAATCTCCGCGTGTTATGGCTCGACCACCGATTCCCTTGACGCGAGAGGCTTTTTCGAAGTGGACATCCCCCGGATCTTCAACATCAGCGAAAGCGCCCATCGCATCCACAACCCGTTCACGCCCGACAAGCTCGCGACGCTCGGGGCGGCGCTGCGCCCCGAACCAGAGACGCGCATCCTCGACCTCGGCAGCGGATCAGGCGAGATGCTCTGCACCTGGGCCCGCGACTACGGGGTCTGCGGCACGGGTATCGACATGAGCCCGCTGTTCACCGAGCAGGCCAGACAGCGGGCTGACGAACTCGGAGTCGCGGATCGGGTCGCGTTCATCCACGGCGATGCCGCCGGCTACGTCTCCGAAGGCGAGGTCGATATCGCCGCCTGCCTCGGCGCCACATGGATCGGCGGTGGTGTCGCCGGCACCACCGCTCTCCTCGCGAAGAGCCTCCGTCCGGGAGGGCTGATCCTCATCGGCGAACCGTACTGGCTGCGCCTGCCGCCGACCGAAGACATCGCCAGGGGATGCCTCGCCGGTTCGATTTCCGATTTTCTCCTGCTGCCGGAACGGCTCGCGTCATTCCGCGAGCTCGGCTTCGACGTGGTGGAAATGGTTCTGGCGAACCAGGACAGCTGGGACCGATATGAAGCGGCGAAATGGCTGACGATGCGCCGTTGGCTCGACGCGAACCCCCACGACGAGTTCGCTGCCGTCGTCCGGGGCCAACTCACTACGGAACCGGAACGTTACGCCACCTTCACACGCGAATATCTCGGCTGGGGCGTATTTGCCCTTATGAGGCACTAGGTCTCTAGAGCGCTTTCGAGTGATGTGGATACCGGTTCGCGTGAAGGAAACGTGACAAAGCAAAAGGCTAGATCGTTTCGGCGTTTCCGTGAAACGCTGAAATGATCTTGGTTTTGGCCCCTCCTGACGGGCGCTTTTCCTGCCGCGGCCATGGGGGCTTGTCGCCGCTCGCCTTTCGGCGTAGACGCGTTGCGTCGCGAAAAGCGACCGCTTCCCTTGATCCGCCCGATGGCGGAGCAAACAGGTGGACGAATGAACGTCCAGGCGGTCAAGCACACGCCGACCATGCTGTCTGCCGCATGGTCCGGCCAGCGTCTCCCAGACCCGTAACGCCTGATCGTCAGGCCTCATCGCAAGCCATCGGCGCCGCGCGCGGCGCAGCCGGCCTGCGCGCAACGGAACGCGCCATGACCCGTCCCCTGCTCGTCATCTTCACCGCCATCGTCCTCGATGCCGTCGGCATCGGCCTCATCTTCCCGATCCTGCCTTCGCTGCTCCAGGAGGTCACGCACGCCGACAATGTCGCGCCGCTGATCGGCATCATGACCGCGCTCTACGCGGTGATGCAGTTCGTGTTCGCGCCCGTGCTCGGCTCGCTGAGCGACCGGCTCGGCCGGCGGCCCGTGCTGCTGATCTCGCTAGCCGGCGCCGCCATCAACTACCTGTTCCTCGCCTTCGCGCCCAATCTCTGGATGCTGCTGCTCGGGCGCGCCATCGCTGGCCTCACCAGCGCCAACATCTCGGTCGCCACCGCCTACATCACCGACATCACGCCCGAGGACCAGCGTGCCCGCCGTTTCGGCCTGTTCAATGCCATGTTCGGCATCGGCTTCATCGTCGGGCCGGTCCTTGGCGGCGCGCTGGGCGACAGCTGGGTGCGCCTTCCCTTCCTCGCCGCCGCCGCGCTCAACGCCTGCAACCTCCTGCTCGCCTTTCTCGTCCTGCCGGAGTCGCGCCCGCCAACCCGCGATAAAATCGACCTCGCCACCCTCAATCCGTTTGCGCCGCTGCGCTGGGTGTTCTCGGTGAAGAGCCTGCTGCCGATCATCCTCGTCTTCTTCATCTTCAGCGCCACCGGCGAGGCCTATGGCACCTGCTGGGCACTCTGGGGCAAGGATGCGTTCCAATGGAACGGACTCTGGATCGGCCTGTCACTCGGCGCCTTCGGCATCTGCCAGAGCCTCGTGCAGGCCCTCCTGCCGGGTCCGGCTGTGAAGCTTCTCGGCGAGCGCGGGGCGGTGCTGGCCGGCATAGCCGGCGTCTCGATCGCGCTCGTCGTCATCTCGTTTGCCAACGAGGGCTGGATCGTGTTCGCGATCATGCCGCTCTTCGCGCTCGGCGGCATCGGCGCGCCGGCGCTGCAATCGATGGCGACGCGTCAGGTCGACAAGGACCGGCAGGGCCAGTTCCAGGGCGTGCTGATGTCCGCGGTCAGCCTCGCCTCGATCGTCGCGCCGCTCGGATTCTCGACCGTCTACCTGCTGGTGCGGGCGCAATGGCCCGGCGCGGTCTGGCTGTCGGTCGTCGCCGTCTACGCCGTCGCCGTGCCGCTCGTCCTCGGCTTGCGCACGACGAAACCGGGTTTCGGGGCTGCTTCGGCCGACTGAGCCCGCGCAGGGCCCTTGCAAGAGGGCTCCGAGCGGAGAATAGTCGGGCAGGATCGCCATACAGCACCGGAATTGGTCGTGTCGTTCATCACACAACCGGTTGTCGCGCTATTCCTATGCCTTGCTCTCGGCTACCTGATCGGAAAGATCCGGCTCGGACCCATCCAGATCGGCGGCGTCTGCGGGACGCTGTTCGTCGCCCTGGCGCTGGGACAACTGGGCGTCACCATCTCACCGGACCTGAAGAACACAGCCTTCGCGCTCTTCATCTTTGCGCTCGGCTTCACCGCCGGTCCGCAGTTCTTCAATAGCCTTCGCGGCGGCTGGCGATACGGCATCCTCTCCTTCGTCGAGGTCGGGACCGTCATCGTTCTGCTTGCCGCCGCTATTCTCCTGTTCGGCCTCGACCACGGCACGGCATCGGGACTCTTCGCCGGCTCGGCGACGGAATCGGCCGTGCTCGGCACCGCCTCGGATGCGATCGCCCGCCTCGCCCTGCCGGCGGCGGAAGTCGAACGCCTTCAGGCCAACATGGCCACGGCCTATAGCGTCACCTACCTGTTCGGCCTCGTCGCCATCGTCGTATTCACCACCCAGATCGGCCCACTATTGCTCCGGATCGACCTGCGCCAGGCCTCGGCCGAACTGGCCCGGGAGCTCGGCGCCGAGGATGACGACGCCGAGGACAACGGGACGCTGGAGATCGTCTCGCGCGCCTTCCGCGCCGGAGCGATCGCGGGCGGTACGGTCGGCGACTTCGAGAACAGCATCAACGGTGTCGTCACCATCACCCAGGTCGGCCGGGAGGGCGATTTCACCAAGGCGACGGTCGATCGGGCGCTGAAGCCCGACAATGTCGTCGTGATCGTCGGACGCCGGCGCGCCGTCATCGCCATTCGGGAGCGGCTGGGCGAGGAGGTCGCGCTGCCGGCACAGGACAACGCCCCGATGATCGAGCGCGAGGTTGTGCTGACCCGCCGCGAACTGATCGGGCTGCGCATCCGCGACCTCCGCCGGCTGGCCAGCGCCGAACAGCGCCGCGGCGTATTCATCCCGAACATCCGCAGGCTGGGCCAGTCCGTGCCCGCCCTGCCCGGCACCGAGTTGCAGCAGGGCGATATCCTGACGCTCTACGGCACCGACGAGGCCATCCAGCGCGCCGCGCCCGAGCTTGGCCACCTCTTGCCGGCGCGCTCGGTGACAGATTTCGTCACGCTCGGGCTCGGCATCGTCGCCGGCCTTCTGCTCGGCGAATTGAGCCTTCGCCTCGGCCCGCTCAACCTGACGCTCGGCACGGGCGGCGGCGCGCTCGTCGCGGGCCTCGTCCTCGGCTGGCTCCACATGCACCGGCCGCAATATGGCGCCATCCCGGCCGACACCGCCCAGTTCATGAAGGATTTCGGCCTCGCGACCTTCATCGCCGCTGTTGGCCTTTCCGTCGGGCCGGATGCCTTCGCTCTGCTGAGGGAATATGGCGTGGTGCTGCCGGTGCTGGCGATCCTCGTCTCGGCCCTGCCGGCGCTGATCTCGCTCTATATCGGCCACTACCTGCTGCGGATCGAGGGGCCGATCCTGCTCGGTGCCATCGCCGGCCAGCATTGCAGCACGCCCTCGATCAGCGCGCTGGTGTCGCTGGCGGGCAATTCGACGCCGGTGATCGGCTATACCGTGACCTACGCGATCTCCAACGTCCTGCTGCCGCTGATGGGCCCGGTCGTCGTCGGCATGGTCGGGATGCTGCGCTGAGGCCGCCGCCGACGCGTCAGCGGCGCTTGTTGCCCTTCGGGCCCCGGAGCACCGGCGTCTTGGCGCGGTTCTCGTCCTGCAGCTTGCGCCAGCGGTCGAGACGGTCGGGGTCGAGATCGCCGGCCTGAATCGCCGCCTGCACGGCGCAGCCCGGTTCATGCTCATGCGTGCAGTCGCGAAAGCGGCAGTTCGGAGCCAATTCGGTGATCTCGGCGAAGAGCTGGTCGATTCCCTCCGCCGCGTCGCTCACATGCAGCGTCCGCATCCCCGGCGTATCGATCACCCAGCCGCCGCCGGCGATCCGGTGCAGCGAGCGCGAGGTGGTGGTGTGGCGCCCCTTGGCGTCGCTCTCGCGGATGCCTCCCGTCAGCTGCGGCGCATCCTGGTCGGGACCCGCCAGCGTGTTGAGCAGCGTCGACTTGCCGACGCCGGACGAGCCGATCAGCGCCACCGTCTGCCCTGCCCCGCACCAGCGCGCCAGCGTTGCCGCGGCCTCGGCGCTGCGGCCATCCAGCGTGACGCATTCGAGCCCGCGCTGCAGGCTCGCCACCTGGCTCGCATAGGCCTCGGCGTCCTCGGCCTTGTCGGCCTTGGTGAGCAGGATCACCGGATGCGTGCTGGCCTGGTTGGCGAGCGCCAGGTAGCGCTCCAGCCGCGCGACGTTGAAATCGGCATTGCAGGAGGTGACGATGAACAGCGTGTCGACATTGGCGGCCGTCAGCTGCGGAGTCGTCCCGCCCTCGACCCGCCGCTGCAGCAGGGTCCGCCGCTCGAGCCGACGATGGAGGAGGTCGGACCCGGGCTCGACCAGCACCCAGTCGCCCACCGCATATTCGCCGGTGTTGGTGTGCGGCGGCAGGACGAGACGGACAGGACCGTCGACGGAGATGGCGCTCATCCGCGCCCGGTGGACCGTCGCGATCCGCATCGGGACCAGACCGGCGTCGTCCGCTTCGATCTGCCCGGCGAAGAAATCCGACCAGCCCATGCCGGCGAGCGCGACCGGTTCGAACGCGGTCCCGCTCAAGATCCGGCCAAGCGGTAGGAGATCGCGATCATGGAAGCATCCCGGATAACAGAGGGGTAACGCCAGGCTAACGGAAATCGCGCTCGCGGCACGATATTTCGGCGCGACGCGGGATCTATAGAGCCCCGCCGCCGCCCGAGGCAAGCGGATCGACCAGTGCCTCGCCGACCCCAGTCCTCTCCCGGCGATCAGGGCGTCCCAGACGATCGCGCCGCGAAATAGGCCTTCATCGCCTCGCTCGCCCGACGATGATGGCGGGCCAGCGCATCGATGGCGGTCGCCTCGTCGCGCACGCGGCAGGCAGCCAGGATCTCTCGATGCTCGTCCTGCCCCATGTCGCCGCCGACGGCGGCGAGGTGGAAGCGCAGGTGGCGGTCGGCCGAGGCAAGATGCTGTTCGGTCAGCGCGATCAGGCGCGGCAGGCCGGCCTGGGCGTAGAGCGTCATGTGGAAGCGGCGATTGAGCTCGCCCATGCGGCCGGGATCCTGCTCCTGGTCGATTTCGGCCAGCAGATCCTCGGCGATCTCGAAATCCTCTTCCGTCAGGTTCGGAATCGACAGGCGCAGCGCCTGGGGTTCGAGCGCGGCGCGGATGGCATAGTTGTCCATCGCATCAAGCAGGGTGATCTGCACGACGACGGCGCCGCGATGCGGCTCGAAATCGACGAGCGCCTGCGCCTCCAGCTGGCGCAGCGCCTCGCGAATCGGCATCCGGCTGACTTTGAAGCTCGCCGCCAGCTCTTCCTGCCGCAGCGGCGTGCCCGGCGCGATCGCACCCGAGAGAATGGCCTCGCGCAGCGTCGCCTCGACATATTCCGTCGCGGTCCGGTAACGCGGACCGGATGACTGGATCAGTTCCGACAGTCCCGCCGACATGGCATGCCTCCCCCGCGGTCCGCTTTCGCGACAGCCAAGCTCGCTCCACCCTTGCCTGTCGATTGGATCCAATCTAACAATCCAGCACAAGATTGCAATCAGGGGCTTCCTGCGATGGACTTGCGAACGGCGCCGCGGACACCCGACTTCGAAACGGACGGCGCGGTGGGACGCACGGTCGGGCTGACCCAGCCGATCGTCGCCGGCATCATCGCCTCCTTCGTCGGCTTCGCCGGTGTCTTCACCGTGGTGCTGCAGGGCTTCCTCGCCGTCGGCGCGACGCCGGCCCAGGCCGCCTCCGGCCTGCTCGCCATCTGCTTTGCGCAAGGGATTCTGTCGATCCTGCTGAGTTGGCGCTATCGCATCCCGCTCAGCATCGCCTGGTCGACGCCGGGCTCCGTTCTGTTCGCCGCCACCGGCATCATCGAGGGCGGCTTCCCGGCCGCCGTCGGCGCCTTCGTGCTCGCCGGCGCGCTGATCGTCGCCGCCGGCCTGATCAAGCCGTTCGGACGGCTCGTCTCCTCGATTCCGACGGTGCTGGCGAGCGCGATGCTGGCCGGCATCCTGCTCGGGCTCTGCCTCGCCCCGGCCAAGGCGGTCGGCCTGGAGCCCGCGCTGGCGATTCCGGTCGTCCTCGCCTGGGCCTTCGTCGGGCGTATCCGCAAGATCTGGGCGGTGCCGGCCGCCGTCGTCACCGCGGTCGCGTTGATCATCTGGACGGCGCCCACCGGCGGCTGGTCGATCGACCACATGACGCCCGACATCACGTTTGTCTGGCCCGTGTTCACGCTGCAGGGCCTGGTGTCGCTGGCGATCCCGCTCTTCATCGTCACCATGGCGTCGCAGAACCTGCCGGGCATCGCCGTCATGAAGGCGAATGGCTACGAGCCGCCCGTGCAGATCGTCTTCGTCTCGACGGGCATCGCCAGCATCCTCGCCGCGCCCTTCGGCGGCCACACGATCAATTTCGCCGCGATCACCGCCGCCATGTGCGCGGGCCCCGACGCCCATCCCGATCCGGCGCGGCGCTGGGTCGCCCCTGTCGCCGGCGGCCTGTTCTATCTGGTACTCGGCCTCGGCGCGACGCTCGCCGCCGCCCTCCTCGCGGTGGCGCCGCCGGTGCTGATCCAGGCCGCCACCGGCCTCGCTCTGCTCGGCGCCTTCGCCGGCGCGCTCGCGGGCGCAATCAGCGTCCCCGCCCACAGGGATGCGGCAATGGTGACCTTCGTGACGGCCGCATCGGGACTTTCCTTTTTCGGGATCGGTGCTGCATTCTGGGGCCTGATCGCGGGCGGAGCATTCATGCTCCTCAACAGAAAATGGAGCCGATGAGCGTCGCAGGTGTCATTCTCGCCGGAGGCAATTCGCTCCGCATGGGCCGCGAAAAGGCCTTCGTCCGGCTCGGCGACAAGCCGTTGATCGAGCATGTGCTGGAGCGCTTCGCCCCGCAGGTCGCGCCGCTCGCGATCAATGCCAACGGCGACACCGATCGCTTCGCATCCTACGCGCTTCCCGTTCTCGTCGATGACCGGCCGGATACCGGTCCGCTCGGCGGCATCCTCGCCGGCATGCGCTGGGCGGCGGCCCTGCCGGAGCGGCCGGATTTCGTCGCCACCGTGCCGATCGACTCACCCTTCCTGCCGCGCGACCTGGTGGCGCGCCTGCTGGCGGCGCAATCCGGCCAGCCGCTGATCGCCATCGCCGCCTCGGGCGACCGTGACCACCCGGTTTTCGGTCTCTGGCCCGTCAATCTCGCCGACACGCTGGCCGAATGGCGCGAGACCGCCAGGAGCCAGGGCGTGCGCGCCTTCCTCGCCGCCTGCGGCTTCAGCGTCGTCGGCTACGACATCCCGGCCGACGGTCCGGATCCGTTCCTGAATGCGAACACGCCTTCGGAACTCGAGGCGGCGACCCGCTGGCTGCCCACGGAATAACGGCCGTTCCCCCATCTGCACGGCCAGCAGTTGCAGCCCGCCCGGAAATGGTGGGATATACGCCGAGGACGGACGCTCGCCTCTGGCGGGCAAACCGGACGCAGTAGAAAAGCGTACCTCAGAGGGAATGCACATGCGTATCGTCAAGCAGGCCGCCATTGCGGCCCTGGCCCTGATGGCCGTCACCGGCGCCGTTCAGGCCAAGGAATGGAAGAACATCCGGGTCGCCGTCGAAGGCGCCTTCCCGCCGTTCAATTTCGTCGGCGCCGACAACCAGCTCGGCGGCTTCGACGTCGATATCGCCAAGGCGATCTGCGCTCAGATGAAGGCGGAATGCACCTTCGCCGTGCAAGACTGGGACGGGCTGATCCCCGCGCTGCAGGCCGGCAAGTTCGACACCATCATCTCGTCCATGTCGATCACCGACGAGCGCAAGAAGGTCATCGACTTCTCGCGCCCCTACTACCAGTCGCCGTCCTCCTTCATCGCGCCGAAGACCGCCGGCATCAAGGACACGTCGCCCGAGGCCCTGAAGGGCAAGACGATCGGCGCGCAGTCCTCGACCGTCCAGGCGGCCGAGCTCGAGCAGAAGTACAAGGATTCCGACATCAAGCTCTACCCGACCCAGGACGAGGTCAATCTCGATCTGGTCGCCGGCCGCATCGACATGCTGTTCGTCGACAAGCTGCCGGGCCTCGACTGGCTGAAGACGGCCGACGGCGCCAATTACGAGTTCGTCGGCACGGACCTGCCCACCGATGGCGTCGGCGCCGGCGTGCGCCAGTCCGACTCCGACCTGCGCGACCAGATCTCGGCAGCCATCCTCGCCATCAAGGCGGACGGCACCTACGACAAGATCAACGCCAAGTACTTCCCCTTCTCGATCTGGAAGGACTGAGCCACGCGCCTCGCCGGGCCTCGCTGAGGTCCGGCGACCGCGCATTCTTCGCTGCACCCTTGGGGGACGGGCCGCGTGCATCTGCTGGAGTTGCTTAGTTTCGGGCCCGATGGCTGGGGCAACCAGTTGCTCGCGGGCACGTGGCTCACCATTCGCCTCGCCCTGGCGACACTCCCCTTCGGACTGGCGCTCGGCCTGCTGATGGCGCTCGCCAAGCGTAGCAGGAACCGCTGGTGGCGCGCCTTCGGCAATGCCTACACGACGGTCTTCCGCGGCCTGCCCGAACTGCTGACGATCTTCATCGTCTATTTCGGCGGCCAGATCGTCCTGCAGAAGTTCGTCAGCCTGTTCAGCGACGCGCCGGTCGAGATCAACGGCTTCGTCGCCGGCATGGTGGCGCTCGGCGTCGTGTTTTCCGCCTATGCGTCGGAGGTCTTCCTCGGCGCCTTCAACAATATCACCCGCGGCCAGTACGAGGCGGCCTATGCGCTCGGCCTGCGGCCCGGCGCGACGCTGCGCCTCGTCATCGTGCCGCAGCTCGTCCGGCTCGCCCTGCCCGGCCTCGCCAATCTCTGGCTGATCCTGCTCAAGGACACGGCGCTGGTCTCGGTGATCGCGCTCGAGGATCTCCTGCGCAAGACTCAAATCGCCGTCCGTGTCACCAAGGAGCCGTTCCTGTTCTTCGGCGTCGCCTGCCTCATCTATCTCGCGCTCTCCATGGTGTCGTCGATCGGCATCGCGGCGATCGAGCGCTGGGCCAATCGCGGCGTCAGGAGAGCGTCATGAACTGGGACGCGCTCGCCACCTACGGCCCGCGCATGCTGCAGGGCCTCGTCGTCACGCTGCAGCTGGTCGTGATCTCGATCACGCTCGGCGCGCTGCTGGCCTGGCCGGTGGCGCTGGCCCGGATGAGCCGCAGCCGTATCCTGCGCGGCCTCTCGTTCGGCTACATGTATTTCTTCCGCGGCACGCCGCTGCTGGCGCAGACCTTCCTCGTCTATTACGGCGCGGGACAGTTCCGGCCGCAGCTCGAGGCGATCGGGCTCTGGTGGCTGTTCCGCGACGCGTTCTTCTGCTGCGTGCTAACCTTCACGCTGAACACCGGCGCCTATCAGGCCGAGATCCTGCGCGGCGCCATCCGCGCCGTGCCGATCGGGCAGAGCGAAGCGGCGATGTCGCTCGGTCTGTCGCCGGGCCTCATTTTCCGCAAGATCATCGTGCCGCAGGCGCTGCTGATCGCGCTGCGCCCGCTCGGCAACGAAGTGATCCTGATGGTGAAGGGCTCGTCGGTGGCGGCGATCGTCACGGTGTTCGACCTGATGGGCGTCACCCGCCTCGCCTATTCCCGCACCTTCGATTTCCAGGTCTATCTCTGGGCGGCGGTGCTCTATCTCATCGTCGTCGAGACGATCCGGCGGGTCTGGGACAAGCTCGAGCACCGGCTGACCCGACACCTGCGCTCCGCATAGAAAACGCGACAGGCGGAGGCCGCCCGTCGCGTTCGAAAGGCCCGCGAAGACGGTCGACAGCGACCTATGCCGTGCCCTTGTCCTTTTCGAGCGGGATGTAGTTCAAGGGCAGCGCGGTCGCATACTTGATCTGCTCCATTGCGAAGGCCGACGACACGTCGGCGATGTCGATGCGCGAGATCAGCCGCTTGTAGAACAGGTCATAGGCCTCGATATCAGGCACGACGACGCGCAGCAGATAATCGACCTGACCGCTCATCCGATAGAATTCGACCACCTCGGGAACGTCGCGGATGACCTCCGCGAACCGTTTGAGCCATTCCTCGTTGTGCTGGCTCGTGGTGATCGAGACGAACACCGTGACCTTGGCATTCACCTTCTTAGGGTCGAGGACCGCGACCCGCTTGGTGATGACGCCGTCTTCTTCCAGCTTCTGGATACGTCGCCAGCAGGGCGTCGTCGAAAGTCCGACTCGCCGACCGATTTCCGCGACAGGGATGGTGGCGTCTTCCTGCAGGATTTGCAGGATTTTTCGGTCGAGCCGATCGATCATTCGGGAATCCTCTGCCTTGGAACTCGGCGACGGAGGCAATCTTTTCTAACCAAGACTGATACCGTTGCTGAATTGAGAAAATTATTCTTCGATCAATGCTCAGATCGGCCGAGTTTGTCAACTGTGGCCGCTCAGGCGCCCGGCCACAAGGCGCCGCAAGGTCGGGATCAGATCTGCTTCGAACCACGGATGCCGCTTGATCCAGCCTGAGTTGCGCCACGAAGGATGCGGGAGCGGCAGCACCGGCAGCGGCGACGTCTCGTCGAGGATGGCACGCCAGTCGGCGACGGTCTCCGTCAGGCCGCGTCGCACGCGGCTACCGAGATGGAACTTCTGGGCGTGCAGCCCGACGGCCAGCACCAGATCGATCGCGGGCAGTTCCGCCAGCAGCGCGCTGCGCCAGGCCGGCGCGCATTCGCGGCGCGGCGGCAGGTCGCCGCCCTTGGCGTCCAGTCCCGGAAAACAGAACCCCATCGGCGCAATGGCAATCCGGCTCTCGTCATAGAATTCTGCGGAGCCGATCCCCATCCAGGCGCGAAGCCGATCACCCGACGGATCGGTGAACGGCATGCCGGAGGCATGGACGCGCGTACCAGGCGCCTGGCCGGCGATCAGGATCCGCGCCGTCGCCGAGGCGCGCACGACCGGCCGCGGCTCATGCGGCAGGGGCCGACCGAGCGGATGGTCGACGCAGATGCGACAGGCGCGGATATCCGCGAGCAGCCTATCGAGTTCCGATTTCGACGCGGCGGCAGAATTCAGCATCGGCTTAACCATGTTCATCAAGCCGGCATTAAGCATTCGAAACCCAAATTCGACAACAACCTAGAGTGCTTCCTTCCAGGAAGTCGAGAGATGCAGGGCCTGACCACAGCGACATTCGAACAGGAAGATCTGCCGCATCCGTCCGGCTGCCACGAGCGGCGGCGCGCGGCCGCTTCGGCCTGCCCGGAAGTCGCATTCAAGACCGGTGCTCCGGCCCCAGACTCGTCCGCCATCAATCGAATCCTGCTCGCCGGCTATGCCCGCACCCGGCTCCTCTGCGGCCTTGTCGGCATCGGCGCCACCCTGCTGGCCGGTTTCCTTGTCTCCGCCTGGCTACCGCCGGCTTCCACCGTAGTCTGGACGGCAGTCGCGCTCTGCGCCCAGACTTTGCTGACCGTTCTCTGCCTGTGCTTCCGCAAGCCGAACGGGCTCTCGTCGCGGCTCTGGACGAGCCTGTTCGTCTTCGCCGAGTGGCTCTGCGGCCTGAGCTGGGCCTGGCTGCTGGTTCTGCTCGTTCCCGAGCAGCGCGTCGACCCCGCCGTCCTTCAGCTTGGCGTCATGCTGGCGGTGATATCGGCGGGAACTACGTTCGCCGCGGCGCTTCCCGCCGCCGCGACCGCTGCGACGGCGCCGGTGGCGCTCACCATGGTCGTGCTGTTCGCCGCGCGCCAGGCGCCGCTCTATCTGGTGCTAGCCTTCCTCGCGATCGCCACCGAAATCCTGTTCCTGTCGCTGTCGCAGCGCCTGCATCGCTCGCTCCGCAACGGCGTCGCCGATCGCACCGAACGCGCGCGGCTGACCGGCGAACTGACGGCGGCACGGGCTGCCGCAGCGCATTCGCTGCGGATCGCCGACGAGGCCAACCGGGTTCGATCCCGCTTCCTGGCGACCGTCAATCACGAACTACGCACGCCGCTCAACGCCATTCTCGGCTTCTCCGAGGTGATGAAGAACGAAGTGCTCGGGCCGATGCAGAACGGCACCTATCGCGACTATGCCGCAGACATCCACGCAAGCGGCAGCCATCTGCTGGCGCTGATCGACGAGGTCCTCGACTTTTCCGGGATCGAGGCCGGTCGCTACGAGCGGGAGGAGATCCCGGTTGATCTCGCCGAAATCGCTGCCTCCTGCGAAGCGACGGTCGCGGCCCGCGCTCTCGAGCGAGGCCAGAGGCTCACCGTCGAGGCCGAACCCGATCTGCCGAAGCTCCGCGCGGATCCGCGCGGCCTCCGACAGATTCTGCTTCACCTGCTTTCTAACGCCGTGAAGTTCGCGCCGGCGGATGGCGAAATCACCGTTCGCGTCGGCTGGACGGCGGGCGGCGGCCAGTATGTTTCGGTCAGCGATAACGGCCCCGGCATCCCGGCAGCCGAGCTCGCCACCGTGCTCTCGCCGTTCGGCCGGGGCGACCACCCGGTGCGGATGGCAACGCCGGGATTGGGGATGGGCCTGCCGATCGCCGCCGCGATCACCGCGCTGCATGGCGGCAGGTTCGAGCTCCGCTCGGTCCTAGGCGAGGGCACGACGGCCCTTGCCACCTTCCCACGCTCGCGCGTCCTCGTGCCGGAACCGATGGCAGCGGCCGAGCGCGAGGGCAATGTGCTCCTCTGGCGCTCGGCGAGCTGAGCCTCAGCCCTTCTCGGATACGCCGGCCTGGGCGAAGGTCGCCATGCCGGTGTGGATCTCCGCCGCCGCCTTGACCAGGCCAGCCGCCATCGCGGCGCCGGTGCCCTCGCCGAGCCGCATGCCGAGATCGAGCAGCGGGGTCTTGCCCATCGCCGCCAGAAGCTTCGCATGCGGCGGCTCCGCCGAGACATGGCCGAACTGGCAATGGTCCAGCGACGCCGGATCCATCTTGTAGAGCACCGCGGCAGCAGCCGTCGCGACATAGCCATCGACGATCACCGGGATGCGGCTCATGCGGGCGGCGAGGATGGCGCCGGCCATGGCGGCGAGCTCGCGGCCGCCGAGACGGCGCAGCACTTCGAGCGGATCGCCGAGATGGGACGCATGCAGCTCCAGAGCCGCGTCGATCGCGGCGGCCTTGCGCGCCAGTCCCTCGGAGTCGACGCCGGTTCCCGGTCCGACCCAGTCGCGGCCCGTGCCGCCGAACAGGCCGGCGGCAACGGCGCCGGCGACCGTCGTGTTGCCGATGCCCATCTCACCGATCGCCAGGAGATCGATGCCGCCGGCCGTCGCCTCCATGCCGAACGCCATGGTGGCGGCGCAGCCGGCCTCGTCGAGCGCCGGTTCGACCGTTATGTCGCCGGTCGGAATGTCTAGGGCGAGGTCGAACACCTTCAGCCCGAGATCGTAGACGATGCAGATCTGGTTGATCGCGGCGCCACCGGCAGCGAAATTCTCGACCATCTGCTGGGTGACGCTGGCGGGATAGGCGGAGACGCCACGCGCGGCAACACCGTGATTGCCGGCGAAGATCGCCACGAGCGGCCGCGTGACGGCGGGGCGCGCCCTGCCCTGCCAGCCGCCGAGCCATTCCGCCAGTTCCTCGAGCCGGCCGAGGGAACCCGCCGGCTTGGTCAGCTGCGCGTCACGGGCTCGAATGGCGAGCACCGCCGCTTCATCGCGTCCCGGCATCTCGTCGAAGAGAGCGCGGATGTCGTCGAAGGGAAGTCCGGAGGCAGAGCGGGCCATGCGTATCTCGGCTTTTGGTGCGGGGTGGGAGGAAGCGGCACGCCTGGCGAGACGCACACCGGGTGAGACTCTTGGCGGCCGGCCGCGCGGCGATCTATAACCCTCCACCAGCGTACCGCAAGCACCGATGAGGCTGAGTCGGTGCGGCTATCCGCCGACCCGAGGGCAATTCCCATGACGGACGACCCGTATCCGACCCTGTTTCGCGCGTCCCTCTCCGAACTCGCGGCGGCGACAGCCTTCCTGACGCGCCTGCCGGCGACCTGGCTCGGGGTAGCGTCGGACCGTCGACCCGATTTCACGGTCGCGGCCCGCGCCTTCCCCGGTGTCGGGCTCATCGTCGGACTGGTCGGCGCCATTGCCCTGCTGCTCGCCCACGCGCTCGGCCTGCCGCTCCTGGCATCGGCTGCGGTCTCCCTGGCGGCGACCATCGCGCTCACCGGCGCGCTGCATGAGGACGGTCTCGCGGATACGGCAGACGGCTTCGGCGGTGGCACGACGGCGACCCGCAAGCTCGAGATCATGCGCGACAGCCGGATCGGCACCTTCGGCGCCGTCGCCCTCGTCCTGTCGCTGCTGCTGCGTGCCACCCTGCTCGCCAATCTGCTTCCCTACGGCGCCTGGCCCGTCGCCACCGCGCTCGTTGGAGCCGAAATCGTTAGCCGCGCAGCCATCGTCCACCTCTGGGCGGCGCTGCCACCGGCACGCTTCGAGGGTCTCGCCAGCGCCACCGGAAGGCCGTCGCGCGACACCAGCCTGACCGCAATCGCCATCGCCGTGGTAGCCGCTCTGGTCTGCGGCGCCATCGGCACCGGCATCTTTCCGGTCGTCGTCGCTCTCGTCGTCGCCGGGCTCGTGACCTATGCCTTCCAGTTCCTCTGCGCCTCGCAGATCGCCGGCCAGACGGGCGACACGCTCGGCGCCGCGCAGCAGATCGCGCTCGTCGCCTATCTGATGGCGATCGTCGCGGCGACATGATCTCGCCCTGCATCAGCGTCTGCGTTCTCGATCCGCAATCCGAGCTCTGCGAGGGCTGCGGCCGCTCGCTTGACGAGATCAGCCAGTGGTCGCGGATGACGGAGGATGAGCGCCGGGCTGTGATGGAGCGGCTGGCCGACAGGCCGGAAAGGCACGCCAGGGCGGACGCCTGACGCGCAGGCCCTGCCCCTCAGGATGCCCCCAAAAAAACGGCCGCCAATGGCGGCCGTTTCGTATTCTTAACCCCAAAGGACCGCCATTAAGCCGTGGCGTGCGCCTCGGCAGCGGCGCGGCGGCCTTCCCGATTGGCCAGCACGCTGACGATCAGCAGCTGGAAGAAGTGGTAGAGCATGATCGGCGCGATGATCAGGCCGAGCGCCGGCGAGCCGGAGAACATCAGCTTGGCCAGAGGCACGCCGGTTGCCAGTGACTTCTTAGAGGCGCAGTAGAGACAGGCAATGGTGTCGGCGCGGTTCAGGCCCATCATGCGGCACGGGATCATCATCAGGCCGTAGATGATGAAGAACAGCGCGATCACGCCGACGATGATCGCGACGATCAGGCTGACGTCATGGCCGGCCCAGACCCCTTCAACGATCGAGTCGGAGAAGGAGTTGTAGACGATCGCCAGGATGATGGCGCGGTCGGCGAGACGGATCGCCTTGATGTTGCGCGTCGCCCAGGCATAGAGCCAATGACGGGCGATCTGGCCTATGATGATCGGCAGCAGCACCAGCAGCACGATCTTGCCAATAACCGGCAGAAGCGGCATGCCGACGCCGGTCGACGACAGGAACCATGCCATCAGGAGCGGCGTCGCGAACACGCCGATCAGGCTCGACAGCGTCGCGTTGAAGATCGCGACCGGGACGTTGCCGCGCGCCAGCGACGTCATGGCAACGGAGGACGACACGGTCGACGGCAGCGCCGCGAGATAGAAGAAGCCGATCCACACCTCCTCGGGAACAAAGCCCTTGAGCGGCGTACCGAGCACCAGGACGACGATCGGGAACAGCACGAAGGTACAGAGCTGGACGGCGATGTGGACCCGCCAGTGGCGGATGCCGGCGTGCATGCGCTCGGGCGCAAGGGTCAGGCCGTAGAGGAAGAAGATCACCGCCACGCCGTAGGTCGCGATGGCATCCATGTGCAGGACGCCACCGGACTCGCCGGGCCCGGGAACGGCGATCGCTGCGAGGACCACGAGGACCAACGCAATCAGAAAGCCGTCGATCGTGAAACCGCGGATCGTCATATCGGGAGTGCTTTCATTGCAGGCGAGAATCCGCCGGAGCGGATGGGTATGCCATCCATACCGAGCCGTGCCGCCGCGATAAAGACACTTGGTGACACAGCACTTTCGCCTCAGGCGGCCGCATTGGCCGCGACCGAGGCAGCAATGTCGTCGACCGCATCCATGGCGCGATGGAACACGTCGATGCCGGCATGGCGCCCGGCACCTTCGACCGTCAGGATCTGGCGGAAACGCCGCGCACCCGGCCGGCCGTGATAGAGCCCAAGCATGTGCCGGGCCATGTGGCTGACCGGCGTCCCGGCCGCGATCTGCGCCTCGATATAGGGCAGCATCGCCTCCAGGATCGCGCGCGGCTCAGGATCGACCCGATCGATGCCGTAGATCCGGCGATCGGCGGCTGCGAGCATCTCGGGTTCCTGATAGGCGGCGCGGCCGATCATGACGCCGTCGACATGGACGAGATGCCGCTCGGCCTCGTCGAGCGTCTTGATGCCGCCATTGATGCCGATGAAGAGATCCGGCAACCGCGCCTTCAACCGATAGACCCGGTCATAATCAAGCGGGGGGATATCGCGGTTTTCCTTCGGCGACAGGCCCTGCAGCCAGGCCTTGCGCGCATGCACCCAGAGCGCATCGACCCCGGCCGCGACCACGTGATCTGCGAGCGTATCGAGCGCGATCTCCGGATTCTGATCGTCCACGCCGATGCGGCACTTGACGGTAACCGGGATTGAGACGGCCGCCTTCATCGCGGCGACGCAATCGGCGACCCGCTGCGGCTCGCGCATGAGGCAGGCGCCGAACGTTCCGGACTGGACCCGGTCCGACGGGCAGCCGACATTCAGGTTGATCTCGGCATAGCCGTATTCGGCGCCGATCCGCGCCGCCTCCGCGACCTTTGCCGGATCTGAGCCGCCGATCTGCAGCGCGACCGGCTGTTCGGCCGGATCGAACCCGAGCAGCCTCTGCCGGTCGCCATGCAGGATCGCCTCGGCGACGACCATCTCCGAATAGAGCAGCGCTTCCTTCGACAGCAGCCGGTGGAAATAGCGGCAATGCCGATCCGTCCAATCCAGCATCGGCGCCACGGAAAGCTTATGTCTTTGATATTGCGTCATGTTTATGAGTCTTGCCGAAAATCGGGCGTGCTTGTCCCTCTCTATAGGCGATCTCGGCACCGTTTGGCCAATTGGCGCAGCGGTCGCCCTGCCCGGCCGTGACCCGGACCGGCGCCGATGCTATGCCTCGACATTCATGCATCAGGAAGGTTTCCCGCTATGACGCTGCGCGTCGTTTCGCTGAATGCCTGGGGCGGCAAGTTGCATGCGCCGCTCATGCGCTATCTCGCGAACGTCGAGGCCGACATACTCTGCCTGCAGGAGATAGTCCGCACGCCGGCCGCGCATTCCGACTGGCTCGAATATCGCGACGGCGAACACATCCTGCCGCAGCGAACCCATCTGTTCGAGGAAATCCAAGCGATCCTGCCGCATCATGACGGCATGTTCTCGCCGACCGCGCGCGGCGAACTGTTCGACGGCGCCGGCACCGTGCCGTCGGAATTCGGGCTGGCGACCTTCGTCCGCGCCTCGCTGCCGATCATCGGCCAGGCAATGGACTTCATCCACGGCGCCTTCTCGCCCCATGGCTGGGGACCGCATCCAAGGGGCCGCAACGCGCATGGCGTGCGGCTCTACAGCTATGACGGCGACTTTCCGGTGACGATCTTCCAACTGCACGGGCTGCGCGACAGGAACGGCAAGGGCGACACGCCGGCGCGGGCGGCACAGGCCGAAGCGTTGCTGCGGCTGATCGAACGCCTCTGGCACCGCGGCGAAAGGCTGATCGTCTGCGGCGACCTCAACCTGCTCCCCGACAGCGACACCTTCGAGGTGCTGAGCCGGCTCGGGCTCGTCGACCTGGTCACGAGCCGGGGCTTCACGAGCACGCGCACGTCCCACTACGAGAAGGACGGCCGTTTCGCCGACTACATGCTGGTGACGCCGAACGTCGAGGTCGTCCGGTTCGACGTCGTCGCCGAACCGGAAGTCTCCGACCACTGCGCGCTGCGGCTCGACTTCAGATAGCGAGCGCCAGCTTGCGCGGCGCAACCGCCTGGGCGTTCTGCTGCAAGGCCAGTTCCCAGCGCAGGGCGTCGGCGACGATCTGGTCGAGTTGGTCGCGCGCCGGCTTGAAGCCGAGACGCGAGCGGATCAAGTCCGTCGCCGCCACCAGCGACGGCGGGTCGCCCGCGCGGCGGGGCGCCAGGCGAACGTCGAACTCGACGCCCGAGACACGCTTGACCGCCTCGATCACCTCCAGCACCGAGAAGCCGCGGCTATAGCCGCAGTTCAGCGTCAGGCTCTCACCGCCCGCCTCCAGGTGATCGAGCGCCAGCATGTGGGCGGCGGCGAGATCGCTGACGTGAATGTAGTCGCGCACGCAGGTGCCGTCCGGCGTCGGGTAGTCCTGGCCGAAGACGTCGAGGTGGCTGCGCTGGCCGAGCGCCGCCTGGCAGGCGAGCTTGATCAGATGCGTGGCGCGTGGGAAGGACTGGCCCGAGCGGCCCTGCGGATCGGCGCCGGCGACATTGAAATAGCGCAGCACGACCGAGCGGATGTCATGCGCCGCCACCGTGTCGCGCAGCATCCATTCCGTCATCAGCTTCGAGGCGCCATAGGGCGAGATCGGCTGCATCGCCGACGTCTCGCTGATCGGGCTCACCGCCGGTTCTCCATAGACCGCGGCGGTCGACGAGAAGATGAAGTTACGAACCCCACCTTCGACGGCGGCCGCGATCAGGGCCCGCGACTTGACCGTGTTGTTGAAGTAGTAGCCGAGCGGATTGGTGACCGAATCCGGCACGACGATCGAGCCGGCGAAATGCACGATCGCGGTGACGTCGAATTCGCGGATGAGGCGCTTCAGCAGCGCCTCGTCGCCGCAATCGCCCCGCACCAGCGGCACGCCGTCCGGCACCTGGCCGACGAAGCCGGTCGAGAGATCATCGAGGACAAGAGTATCGCGCCCCGCGTCGGCGAGCGCCAAGACCATGTGACTGCCGATATATCCGGCGCCACCGGTGACGAGAACGGTCATTCGGTGTTCCTGCTGTTGGGCTTGAGGGTGATCATGAATAGAAGCTCATCTGGTCCGGCCCGATCTCGGCGAGGGTGACGTTCTCGATCAGGAAGCCGCTGCCGAAGCCGAAATCGACATGCACGCCCTCGGCCGTGTCGTAGGCATGGGCGAGGAAGCCGGAATAGTTGGCGAAGGCGCGCCCCGAGACCGGCTGGAAATAGAGGTGATCGCCCTCGGCGACGCTGAAGTCGGTGATGCGGTCGAACCCTTCGTCATACTGGCCGTCGAAGATGAAGGTATCCGCGCCGGCGCCGCCGGTGAGCGTGTCGTCGCCGCGCGCGCCGCGCAGCCGGTCGTCGCCATCGTCGCCGAACAGCTGGTCGCTGGCGCGGCCGCCGTGCACCGTGTCGTTGCCGGTGCCGCCATGGAAGGTGACGACGCCCGCCGTCGACAGCATCTGCACATAGTCGTCGCCGCTGCCGCCGACGATGTCGAAATCAACGACGTGCAGGGTGCCGTTGGGCCCGTAATCCGGCCCGAAAAGCGTCAGCTTCTCGATGTTCTGGAACGTGCCCCCGGTCGAGGTCGTGCCGGCCTGCATGTCGATCCAATACGAACCGGAGCTCGGCGTCTTGATCTGCAGCGTGTCGACGCCGTCGCCGCCATCGATCCAGTCCGGATTCATGTCGTTCATGTAGATCGTGTCGTTGCCGGCCCCGGCATTGATGCGGTCATAGCCGCCGCGCCCATTGATGAGGTCGTCGCCGGCACCACCATGAATGACATTCGAGCCGGAATCGCCGGCAAGCACGTCGTTGTAGTTGCTGCCCCAGATGTCTTCGATAGAGACCAGCACGTCGCCATGGGCGAAGCCGCCGACCTGGCTCGCCCGCTCGAGACTGACGTCGACGCCGGCGGTCGAGCCGCCATAGTCGACGCGGTCGCGCCCCTCGCCGCCATCCAGCCGATCGGCTCCCGCGCCGCCATCCAGCACGTCGTTGCCGTCGCCGCCCATCAGCCAGTCGGCGCCCTTGCCGCCATGCAGAACGTCATTGCCGCCATAGCCGCGCAGCTCATCATCGCCGCTGCCGCCAAGCAGAAGGTCGTTGCCCGAGGCGCCCGAGACGTAGAACTTCTCGACATTGACGATCTTGCTGCCGATCTCGCCCCAGGGCCGAACATCGATGGTCACGTCGCCGTCGGAATCGACGGCGTCGATCGAAACGGCGTCGTAACCATCGCCACCATCGATCCAGGCGAAATCGATCCGCGCCGAAAAGGTATCGTCCCCCGCGCCCCCGAGCATCACGGTGCCCGAGTTGGCCGGCCCGGCCAGATTGTAGAGGACGTCCTGCCAGAGATGGTCGTTGCCGTCGCCACCATCCATGAAGTCCGCGCCACCAAAGCCGCCGAGATCGTCATTGCCCGCCCCGCCGATCAGGATGTCGTCGCCAGCCGTTCCGAAGGCGATGTCGTCATGGATCGAGCCCATGAACTCCAACCGCTCGAAGCCAGTAGCCAGTTCGCCATCGAGCGCGACATAGTCGCCATCGTCGACGAGCGACAGATCTCCATTCGGCTGATGCCAGACGATGAAGCCGGGGCCGTCGCCCGCATCGGCGCGAAAGTCCGTCGCGTCGACGACGAGCGTGTCGAAGCCGCCGCCTCCGAGCGCGGAGGAGACGCTCGACACGACGATGCGATCGTCGCCGGCGCCACCCTCGATGTGGTCGAGCCCGCCATTGCCGTGGATGATGTCGTCGCCGTCCTCACCGAAGAGACTGTCGGCCCCGGCGGTGCCGTAGATCGTATCGTTGCCGGGTGTTCCGTGAACATCGACCATGACTAGATCCTCCCCTCGCCTGTCCTCGTCAGGCAACCCTGAGCATGCCGGCGTCCGTCTTCTTCGCGGACCGGTCGACCAGCTTGTTGTCGATCCTGTTCTCGATCAGGAATCTGCGTGTTTCGTCATAGACGTTGCCCCAGGCCGCGTTGAACGCGTCGAAGCGCCATTGCTCCCAATAGTCCTCGAGCACGAAAGCGCTGTTGCCGAAGACGTCGTAACTCGGGATCCGGTAGGTCTCGGCGAACTCGGCGGTACGGCTGTCATAGGTGAAGTAGATCGACGGCACGCCGTTCGCGAGCGCCATCAAATTGCCGTGCAGCCGGTAGCCGAGCACCAGGTCCTGCTGGCGGACGAGCGCTTCATAGTCGGCGACGACATCCGAATAGAACAGCCGCTCGCGATAGAGCCGCTCCATCGCCTCGTCGAAATACCATCGCGACGCCCAGCCGTCCGCGCGAAGCGAGGCGATCGCCTCCTCCTTCTGCGCGTCCGTCCCGAAGACGAGCTTCTTCTCCTCCACCTCGCCCTGCGCCATCAGCACGGAATCGAAACGGCCGGCGAGCGACTTCACCAGGTCGCGATGGAACGTCAGATAGCGCTCGATATTCTGCGCATAGGCCGGCGAAACCTCGCGTCGGAGCGTGATGCCGATCTTCTGGATGTCGGCGAGCGGCCCCAGCTTGATGCTGAGGTTCGGATCGAGCCGTCGGAAGGCCGTCGGGCAACCGACGATCCGGACATTGTCGATGCCGAGGTCGCCGAGAACTTCCGCAGAGAATGCACCGCGCACGCCGATCGACGTGCTCAGGTCGGCAATGACCCGCAGCACCTCCTTGGTCGCCTCGGAAAGTTCCATCCGCCCCTTGACCGGAGCCTGTGCGCCGATGCCGAAAGCAAGGACCGGCAGGCCCAGCTTCTTCAGCACGGCGGCGGCATCGTGCCATTCCATCTCGCCGTGAATGTAGTTCGAGCCGCGCAGCAGGACGTAATCGTATTCGTCGCGCAGCCGATCAAGACTGGACCAGTCCGGATTGTCGATCTCGAGAACGCCGATCTTGTCGAAGCTCAGCACCTTCAGCGAGGAATCGAAGACGAACGCGTCTCCGATGTTGTGATAGCGATCGATGGAGCGCTGTATGTTCTGGTACTGGTACCAGCGTACCGAGTCGTGATCATAGATCTCACCGGATGGGATCATTACCAGCAATCGTGCCATATCGGCCTCCTCCTTATCCCCCCAGGGATATTCCGCGCCTGTCTCGGGCGGTTTGCGCGCGATCGCTCACGCGCGTTCGAGTTGGCCGGCCTCGGCGTCATGCGCATGGGCATGGCGATCGAGAACGGCGCGATAGAGAGCGAGATGCTGCTCGGCGCAATCGACATGGCCGAGCGGGCGACGCATCGTGCCGCGCAGGCTCTCCCACACCTGACCGTTTGACAGCACGTCGACGAACCGATCGGCGAGGTCCTCGGGCGAGCCGACGCGGAAGTGCAGTCCGTCCTGCCCGTTCCGCACCTTCTCGGCCATGCCGCCGATGTTGCTGCAGAGCAGCGGGCGGCCGTGGAACAGCGCCTCCTGGATGACGACCGGCGAGTTCTCCCACCAGATCGACGGCACGACGACCCAGTCGACCGTCTGCATCAACTCGGGGAGCTCGCTGTTCTGGTAGGAGCCGTAGAAGCGAACCCGGCTGCCGGCGTCCTCGATCAGCTTCCGCATGCGCGCCTGGAACTCGGGCGGCTGGAATTCGAGGTTGGCGCCGAAAATCATCAGGCGGGAATCTTCGCCCCAGACCCGTTCGGGCACGCGCGCGACCGCGTCGATCAGCACGTCGACGCCCTTGAATGGCGTCATCTGGCCGAAAAACGCGAAACGGCTGCGGCGCTGCTCCGCACCGGGCAGGACCCGCGGCGGCGCCGGCTCGGTCATGGCCAGGCCATTCTCGATGACGAAGAGCTTGTCCGGCGACAGGCCCCAGGCGGCGTAGCGCTCGGCGAGAAAGCGGCTCGGCGAGACATAGACATCTGCAAGCTCAAGCATCGAGCGCACGAAGCGCTCTCGCTTCAGGAAGCCGGCCGGCGCGATGTCCGGAAAGCAGCTGTGGCAATCGGTCGGCGACGCGCGTCGGCAGAGCTGGTTGCTCCTGGTCTTCACCATCTGGCCGTGATGGTGGCAGATCGACAGGAACTCATGGAAGGTGACGATGATCGCCGCATCGGGAAGCGCCTCGCGCACCGCATAGAGCGCTTCGAGGCCGAGCCCGAGGATGTGGTGGAAGTGCACAACGTGCGGATTTATGTCGCGAACGAAACGCACGAGGTCGCGACGGATATCATCGGTGTTGCGGTTCGACAGATAGAAATGATCGAAATCGTCGCTGTGGAACAGGATGTCCGACGCGCTCTGGCGCAGGCTCATCAGCGCCGTGCCGGAATGGCGCGGCGTGGGTGAACCGACCCGCGCAAGATAGACGGATTTGACCCCCGCCAGCGCGTTCAGGCCCTTGTGCAGGTTATGCGA
The DNA here is from genome assembly GCF_026343855.1 of Kaistia nematophila. Classification (NCBI taxonomy): domain Bacteria; kingdom Pseudomonadati; phylum Pseudomonadota; class Alphaproteobacteria; order Hyphomicrobiales; family Kaistiaceae; genus Kaistia; species Kaistia nematophila. The sequence continues at coordinate 356,926 of NZ_JAPKNK010000002.1, forward strand.
GGCGATCTCGCCGCCACCGAGCGACAGGCTCGGATGACCGTGGCTGATGACGAGGACACGAAGATTCTCGGTCATGCCGCCTCCGCATGCGCCATGGCGGTGAGAGTTTCCGCCCAGCGGGCATTGAAGACAGCCCTGTCGACGCTACGGGCATGCATCTCCCAGGGATTGACGCTGTCGGCCGGCGCCTCGGCGCCCAGCACGCGCACGCCGGGCAGCCACCAGGCCTTCAGCCCGGCCTTGGCGAGGCGCAGTGCGAGGTCGAGGCCTTTCTCGCGATTGCCAAGATAGCCGTAGCCCTCCTGGCCGAGGCTCGCCATCGCCGCCTTTGACAGGATGCAGCATTCGAGATTGGCGGCCGGCGTCGCGGCGGGGGTGATCGCGTCGAGCGTCGCGGCCGGGTAGCCGACATAGTTCTCGGCGAGGCCGCCCTCCTCGCTTGACAGCCGATAGCCGGCCCAGCGGATGGAGTCGTCCTCGTAGATCAGGGCGGGCGAGATGATCGAGAAGGCGTCATGCTCCAGATGCGCGGCGCGCAGACGTCCGAGCCAGCCGCGCTCGGCCGGCACCAGCGCGGCCGAGAACAGCACCACGCGATCGGTCCTGGCGACATCGGCGCCGACGATCAGGGCATCGAATACATCCGAGAAGGCGCTGACCCCCACCAGATCGATCGACAGGCCGTAGAAGTCAGCGAGCCGGCGGATTTCGCCGCGCAGTTCGGCGATCGTCTGCTCGGGACCGGCGAGCACGATTGGTGCCGTCCGGATCTGTGGGTCGAGCGCCATCAGGGCGATCAGCGTCGTGGCATCCGCCGTTTGTCCGTCGAGCCCGATCACCAGCGTCGTGTCCGCGCCGCCCGGGCTCGGCACGCCGACATGCTCGATGCCCTCGACTCCGGCCGGTTTGGTCGCCGCCGACGCCACCAACGGAATGAGCTGCCGCTCGACGATCTCCGAGACGGAGATGGCGCGGGCGCTGATCGACTTCAGCTGGCGGGTGACAGCTTCGCGATAGGAAACCCGCTTCGGTACGACCGGCAGGTAGGCCGGCGGCGCGTGCGGAATGACGAACTCGATGTAAACGGGAGCGCTGCCGTCGGGATCGAAATCCGGCACGAACGCCACGAAGCCATGACCGTGCCGATCGGGGTCGAGCTGCGACAGGAAGGGCGCCTTGCCATCGAAAGCGCGCGTGACATCCGGCCGATCCGTCCGGCTCCAGACCGGCTTCAGGTCGACGGAAGCCTGCCGGCGGCGCAGCCTGATCGCACCGACGCGATGGTCGGGATCGAGCAGCCAGCCGCTGATCAGCAGGCCGCCCTGTTCGATGCGCAGCGCGTGATCGATCGCCATCCTCACAGGAAGGGCGAGAGAGGAAACCGTGTCGAGGCCTTCGTAACGATAGGCCGCATCCCGCAAACGGCCGATGACCTCGGCCGGACCGCGCAGTTTTGGCAGGATGGCGCGGGCGTAGCCGGGCGTATCGCGGGGCGAAGCCAGAAGCCGCTGTTCATAGACATCGGCATAGCGCCAGCCGTCGCGGCTGCGCACATAGACGCGCTGCATGCCGAAGGGATCGATCGGCTCAGGCGCGACCAGCACGGCCGCGAAGCCCTTGCCGCTATTGTTCAGATCCTGGCGGTCAAAGGCGGCGGCGGTGCACTCGGCGATCTGCGGCGTGGCTCCGCCGATCAGCACGCGGCTGACGCCCGGCATCATCTCCTGCGACCATCCCTGCAGATAGACGTCGCCATCCTCGAAAGCGCCGATGATCTCGATGAAGCCGTCCGCCTTGGCGCCGGCCTCGACGAGCGCGGTCATCGCCGCAAGTTTGCGCCGGCTCATCGGCCCCTGACTCAGCATGCCGACGATGGCATCGACCACCGCCGGCGTGCCGGGTCCGGCAAGATCGCCGATGGTGGCAGCGAGCGCGGCCGGCCGCATCAGGTCCGGCAGCACGCGGTAGGAAAGGGCGCGCCCCTGCCCGCGAAACGTCACGGCGTTCAGCCGCTGCCCCTTCAGCGGACCGGTGAAGACGAGCGCCACGAAACCATGCGAGGCCCGCCCCTTGCTGTCGACGAGAGGCCAGCTCACGACCGGCGCCTTGCCCGGCAGAGTCGGATCGGCGTTGAGCATGATCGGCTGCGCGCCGCTCAACGACGGGCCGGAGCCGAGGATGAGGACGAGCGTCTCGTTGATCGGGCATGCGATCGCGGTCTCGACCTTCGGCTGGGCGGTCGCCTCCCGGCGGTGCGATCCGCCCGGCGTCCCCTTGGTCGTGGCGCCCGGCTCCTTGGGAGTTGCCTCCACCGAGCCGGGTTCTTCATCGCCGCGATAGATCATTCGCTTCCGGTCCTGGTCGTGTCAGTTGAGAAAGGCGATCAGCGCCACGCCTGCGCCCACCGCCGCCCCGATCAATCCCGCGAGCAGCAGCAACAGCGGCTTGGCTTCGCCACGGCCCCGCCGCGCCAGCGCGTCGATACGCCCCTCCAGGCCGGCGACGATGCCGTCGAAGCGCATCAGAAACACCTCCAACTCGGAGAGGCGGCTGACGATCTCGGTCTGCGTGGTCTCGATGTGCTCGAGCTGGGCGGGCGGGGCCTCGCCTGTCGCGGCGCCCTCGGCATTGCGCTGGATGCCGCGCTGGTTGAGCTGAAGCTGGCGCTGAGCCGCCATCAGCACTTCGAGCTTTTCCAGCACGCGCGTCAGCGGCGCCGCGATCAACGCCTCCGCCGCCTGCTCATCCAGCGTCGGCGCGTAGAGGACGCGCTCCTCGCCCGTGGGCGAGATCGCCACGATCGAGAGATCGCGCTGGCGGTTGATGACGCCTTCCGGCAACGGAATGTCGAAGGCATGCTGGCCGTCGCCGACGCCGTTGCGGCGCAGGTCGGAGCGCAGCTTGTCGGCTGTCGCCTCCACGAGCTTCTCGGAGCCGAGCGAGACAACGATCTGCATCCGCGCGCTCGGCTGGCTGCGATCGAACGCCCAGCCATAGAGGCGGCCATTGTCGATCGCATCGACCCGGCCTGTCAGGCCGACCGGAACCTCGGTGGCCTTCGGTTTCTGCTGCAGGGGAATGGCTTCCGCGGCGGATGGCATGGCGAGCTCCTTCAAGCCGGGATGTTGGCGTGCGAGAGCGCGCCGAAGAGGGTGAGATAGTCGCGCGCGACGTCATCGACGGTTGGCGGCGACACGGCGTTGGCGGAGAGCCGCCGCCAGAGATCGGGATCAGCGGCCGCCTGGCGCAGGGTCCGCGCGAGGTCGATCGGATCATCGGGCGCAACGGTCAGGCCGTTGACGCCATGCTTTATCATCTCGGCCATGCCGCCAATGCCGCTGACGATGACCGGCCGCCCCTGCTGCTGCGCCTCCTGGATGACGAGCGGGGCGTTTTCCCACCAGATCGACGGCACAACGACCCAGTCCACGGCCGCCATCAGGCTCGGTACGTCCTGCCGACGATAGGGACCACGCCGCACGACATGCGACGACGTCCGCGCGAAGCGCTCGTCGAGCTCGGTCTTGAACGCATCGGCCTGGAACGGCGTACCGCCATGGATACGGAGCTCGAAATCCGTGCCCGACCCGATCAGCCTCTCTGCCGCGTCGAGCAGCACAGTGCCGCCCTTCCACGGGTTGAGATTGCCGAAATAGCCGAAGATGTTGCGAGGAGCACCGTCCTCGCGCAGCGACGGCACCCTGCCACCGTCCGGCTGGCCGTTTGAAATGACGTCGATCTTGTCGGCGTCCAGGCCCCAGGCGATGAAGCGATCCCGCAGGAAGGCGCTCGGCGAGACAAAGCGGTCGACCGTCGTCAGCAGCGTCTTCAGGTAGCGCTCGCGCAGCAGGAACTGATCGGCGGCGACCTCGGGAAAACAGCCATGGCAGCGGTCGGGCGACGCGCCATGGCAGCGCTCGCGCCCGGTGGTGCGCATCATCAACCCATCATGGGCGCAGATCAGGTAATAATCGTGCAACGTCATGACGATTTGTGCTTCCGGCAGGACCCGGCGCACGAGTGCCGGGAACTCCGCGCCGATCAGCAGCAAATGATGGATATGCACAACGTCGGGCCGGAACTCGCGCAGAAGTTCCTCAAGGTCGGGAATCACGCCGTAGAGATCGACCTGGCTCATGAAGAAGCGGTCGAAATGTCCCGCCCAGAGCAGCATCTCGTCGGCACCGCTGCCGATGCCCTGGAAGCTGGTGCCCGGCTTCTCGTCACGATGGATCCGGTTTGTGGCGCCGAGAAAGAGAGCCTCGTGCCCCGCGCGCTGATAGGCGCGGAACAGGTCGTGCGCGAATATCTCCGTGCCGCCCGGATGCAGGTCGGGATGGTTGTGCGCGACGACCAGAATGCGTTCGGCCATGCTCACCCCTTCTTCTCGACCACGAGGATGTCCTGGTAGTGGGCCGCCTTCTGGCCGCGCCAATGCCCAAGGCTCTTCAGGCAGAGCGAAAGGCCCAGTCCCTGTATGACCCGCTCGAAGAAGCCATCATCGAAGCCGACCGCGGAAAGCGGCGCGGTCCGGTCCACCAGCCAGGCCGGCCCCTCGCCCTCACGCTTGAAAGCAAGGCGCGGATCGCGCTGCGGCAACGCGCGCTGCGCCACCTCGTCGAGGATGAAGGCGGTGATGAAAAGACGGCCGCCCGGCACCAGCAGGCGGCGCGCCTCGCGGATATAGGCGGCGATCTCGCGAGGCGGCAGATGGGTCGCCACCGAGACCATGAAGATGAACTCGAAGCTCTCCGGCTCGAAGGAGAGGCGCAGGGCCTCGCCCTTGATGGCGCCCTTGGGGTTGTAAATGTGATGGGCGACATCGATGTGGTCGAAGCGGAAATTGTCGTAGACGGGCGTGATGTGCTGCTTGCACCATGCGACGCCGTCGGCGACCGGATCCACGCCCCAATAGGCGCCCGCCGGCGTCAGGTATTGCGTCAGCGGCACGGCGATGCGGCCGATGCCGCTGCCAATATCGAGCACGCGATCGTCCGGCAGGAGACCACCGAGCCGCACGAGATGGCCCAGGAATTCGGACCCGATCGCCCGGTAGTCGCCATCGCCGACGAAAATGCTGTCGATGGTCGGTTCCGGCAGAAAGCGGTTTGCCTGGACGCCCTGCATCAGCCAGGCAAGCCGGGTCTCGTCGAAATCCGGCCGCAGGGGAGCGTCGCCGACGGATTTCAACACGGTCACGGCGGCGGTCATGCGGCGCTCCTGCGTCCGGCGAACGCCGTTTCCGCGCCTTCCGGCGAAGCACCCGCCTCGCCCATCAGCGCACCAATGACAGCGTCCCAGCGCTGGGTGTGGAGCCAGGAATTGTAGCGCGAGGCGATGCCGCGCACGTAGTCGCCATTGCGGCGCATCGAACGGCGCTCCAGATGGTAGAGCGCGACGCCCGGCTCATAGGCGATGTTCTGGCCGGAGGCCCGGATCTTCAGGCAGATGTCGCTGTCCTCGTAGTCGCCGATCACATAGTCCTCGGTGAAGCCACCAGCCTCGACGAAGGTCTCCCGCATCATGACGAGGCAAGCCCCCGTCACGGCCGGAACCAGGCGGGATCGGTTGGCCGGCGCATGGGCGCCCGGCATTCCCTTGAAGAAATGATGGTTGAGCCAGGTCCCGCGCGCGTCGCGCTGGAAATAGAGGCCTGCATGCTGCAGTGAGCCGTCCTCGAACAGGAGCTTCGGACCGACCGCGCCGATGCGGGCAGAGCCGCCGAGCCTGTCCGCAAGACGGGCGAGCCAGTTGCCGTCGGTCGGGATCACGTCGGAGTTCAGGAGATTCACCACCAGCCCGCGTGCGAGTTCCACTCCGGCATTGTTGGCGCGGGCATAGCCGGCATTGGCATTCATGACCGCCAGCGTCATCGGCATCTTGTAGAGCCGGTAGAGCCCGCCGAGCAGGTGACTGACATCGTCGGCCTGCTCGGGCGAATCGAGCACGAAGATGATCTCGGCCTGGTCGCGCAGGCCAGGGTCTGTGGCGAATGCGGCAATCTGGAAGCGCAGGTAATCGAGCACGCGATAGAGCGGGATCACGATCGAGAAGACGGGCTCGGCGAGCACCGGACCAAAGTGCTCGACCTTGGCGATCGCCGCGGACTTCACGACGCGGCGCTGGATTTCGGCCAACGCCGGGCCCAGCGTCGTCGCCAGCAGGTCACCGGTCGCATGCTGCAGCGGAACCGAGCGGAGCGCCCCTGCCCGCATCGTGGCGGCGTCGATCGGCTGCGGCTTCGGAATGAGCTTGGTTTCGGTGCCGGAGCGCAACCGCATGCGGAAACGCGGCTGCAGGATCGGACCGGCCGGCTTGTCATGCGGCAGATAGGCGATGAAGCCCGTCGCGTCGTCGCGGCCGGCACCTTCCGCCGTGCCGACCCGGCCGGGAAATTTATGCCAGACCGCGTCGAGCGGACGCGTTGCCTCGGCGGTCACATGGTCGATGCCGGCGATCAGCGCCTGGGGATCGCGAAACCAGCCGCCGACGAGCAGGCCACCATCCAGCGAAAGGGCGAGATCGACTTCGGCGCCCGGCTGAAATGGCGCCAGTTCCACCGCCTTGGGCGGCAGCGCGGCACGCGCCTGCATGTCGATGACGGCAAGCCGTGCCTCTTCCGATTTCAGCGACAGCGAACGGACGAGAAATTCGGTGAGAGCGCCGTCATTGCGCCGCGTCCCCCACCAGCGAAGGAAATTGGTCGGTCGCGCCCCCGCCTTGGCGAGGGCACGGATCGCGGTGCCGTTTTCGCCGACGAGAACCAGCGTACCGGATGCGAGCGTGGTCTCGTTGCCCTCGACGAGCAGCGTCAGGCCGAGCCGGCCGCTGCGGTCGGGCTTGCGGGCATAGACCTCGCAGGCCAGGCGGCGAACGCCATGCTCGGTCACGAGATGAGCCGACGAGATCGCGCCTAGATCGGCGCTCGTGCTGAACTCGACCAGGGCGGTGTCGCGCGTCGGCATGCAGGCGAGCGCCGCCGGAGCGTTGCCCGGCTGCAGTTCCTGCGTCACGAACTGCACGGCCTCGGCAAAGGCCGGCGAGCGCGACAGGCGGAAAGCGCCGCACCAGGACGTCAGCAAGGCGGTCAGCAGGGAAACGCGGGCGCGACCATCGAGATCGTCGATAAGGGCGGCGATGTCCGATCCGATGAACGGATCCGCGGGATCGACGTCGATCGTGTCGGACGGACCCAACGTGCCAGCGGAAACGATCAGCCTCAGGGGCGTGCGGGCGCGCAGCGCCCAGAGGATGCGGGTGCCACCATCGACGCGGCCCAGCCGAAGGCTGGCGAGCGGCGCGATGATCTCGCCATCCTGCCGGACGCAGCGTGGCGGAACCGAACAGGGTCCAGGAATGTCCCAAACTATCAGCGACACGTCCGAGGCCAGCTTGATGCTGCGGATCGCGTCGGCATGACCACCGGAAGGCGACAGCGGGACGATTTCCAGCATGCCGGGCACCTCGATATCGCAAAACGCAGGGGAACACTCCTACGGCGTCCGGTGGGAGGGAACCGGACGCCGCAGGCGATCGGCCGACTAGTGTCAGCCGATGACGAAATAGCTGCTCGGATGGTTCTGGACGTCGTGGACATCAACGTTGGCCAGCGTGATCGAGTCGCCGTGGCCAAGATCAATGACAGTGCTCGTGCCGACCTGGGTCGCGCGAGCGGCCAGATCATCTGCGGACGTGATGTCGGTGCCGTTGATGTTCTTCTGGATCTGAAGAATATCTTCACCGGCCTGGAAGTCGAGAACGACGTCGTTGCCGCCACCACCGGTGAATACGAACACGTCCTGGCCATTACCGCCGGTCAGGATGTCGTTGCCGGCGCCGCCGATCAGGATGTCGTTGCCATTGCCGCCATCCAGGATGTCGGCGCCATCGCCGCCCGAAAGGACGTCGTTGCCGTTGCCGCCAAGCAGGATGTCGTTGCCGGCGCCGCCATCGAGGATGTCGTTGCCGTTGCCGCCGTCGAGGATGTCGTTGCCCTCGCCGCCGTAGAGCTGATCGTTGCCGTTGCCGCCGAACAGCTGGTCATGGCCTTCGCCGCCGAAGAGCGTGTCGTTGCCATTGCCGCCGAACAGCAGATCGTTGCCGGCATCGCCGTAGAGCGTGTCATCACCCGCTTCACCGAAGATCGTATCATCGCCGTCGCCGCCGAATACGAAGTCGTCACCGGCATGAGCGAAGATGATGTCGCTGAAGCGCGAGCCGAATAGGACGTCGTCATACGCCCCGCCTTCTAGTGTGGCCATTGAGGTCTCCTATGTCAGTCGCATCTCGCCGCCCAGATCGAAGTATCTCCGCGGCCGTCATATCTGCCGCGACCGCTTCGAGTCCCGAAAGATATGACGCACTGCACTATAAGCGAACGGTAGAGACATTCAACGCCAAAGACAAGGATTCTACTCTCTAGATCGCAATTAAACTAGCGCAATTAAGGTCTTATAGCCGTTTATTTGCACGTTTACTTGTATGTCTATAGAACTAATTTGATTCTAAATTTGAACTATATTCAACGCCAAATTGCTGCGCCGCAGCATTGCGGCACAGTCTCACTCCTCGTGGAAGGCGCTGTTCAGGCTGTCGGTGATCGGCGACAGCAGGTAGTCGATGGCGCGGCGCGGCTTGTTGATGATCATCATGTCCGCCGGCATCCCGGGATAGAGCCGCACATCGGGGGCCGAGGCGAGCGATTCCGGCAGGACCTCGGCGCGCGCGACGAAATAGGCGGAGTTCGTCCGCTCATCGACCTCATGATCGGCGGCGATATAGGTCAGCTTCCCCTCCAGCGGGGCGTGGTTGCGCTGGTTATAGGCTGTAAGGCGGATGCGGACCGGCGCACCGACGCGGATCGTGTCGATATCGGTCGGGCTCACACGCGTCTCGATGATGAGCGGCTCGTTCTCGGGCACGATGTCCATCAGCGGCGCTCCGGCACTGATGGCGGCGCCGATCGTGCGCACCTGCGCGTTGACGATTACGCCGGCCTCCGGCGAGCGCACCTCCAGGCGGCGGAGCACGTCGCGCGAGGCGACGATCTTCTCGTCGACATCGGCCAGCTCGCCACGCGTCGTGGCGATATCCCCCGACACCTGCTGCAGCCAGTCCGAGGCCAGCGCCAGCAGCTCCAGCTTGGCGCCGGCCTTGGCCTGCTCGGCCTTTGCCTTGTTCGCAACGAGCTCGCCGCTGTTGCCGACGAGCTGACTGGCGCGCGAATCGATCTCCAGGAGTTGCGAACGCTTCGACAGCCCCTTGGCCACGAGCCCCGCGATCGTGTCGCGCTGCTCCTGCAGCAGCTCGCTCTGCCGCTTGGTCGCCACGATCTGAGCCGTCAACGCGGCCGTCTCGGCGTCATGCTGCTCGATCGCCTTGCGCTGGACATCGAGGCGGCCGGCCTTGGCGGCGCTGCGGGTCATGAAGAATTTCCGCTCCGCCTCGACCGCATCGCGGGCGGCCGGGTCCGTCGAATCGAGCAGTTCACGCGGGAAATCGACCTGGTCGGCATCTGCCTGCTCGCTGCGCAGCCGCGCCAGCTTCGCGATGAGGGCGAAGCGGCGCGCGGTCAGCTGCTGCAGCTCGGAGCGGGCGCGCGTGTCGTCGAGCAGGATCAGGGGCTGGCCGACCTTGACCACGTCCCCTTCCCGCACCAGCAGCTTCTTCAGTATGCCGCCCTCGTAGTGACTGATCGTCTTGCGCTTGGTGTCGACGATGACGGAACCGGAGGAGACGGAGGCGCTGTCGAGATTGGCGGAATAGGCCCAGCCGGCGAAGCCGCCAAAGCCGATCAGCACCGCCGCGACGCCGGCGATGACCGGCATCCGGAAGTTCGGCTCCTTTTCCAGCATCTCGGTGCGCGCCTGGCGGATCGTCGAGGGATAGACGATCGCCGGAACGGCTTCGCGCCGCGCCCGTTCGAGCTCGGTTCTGGTCTGCTTGGGCAATGTCATCGACGATCTCCGCCTTGCGCGATAGCCGGGCTGGACTTGGGCGGCGCCGGGCGCTCGCCGGTCATCGGCGCGACGATATCCGTGCGCGGGCCATACTGGGAAACCCGGCCGTTCTCGAGAACGAGCAGCTTGTCGGCCACCTCCATGATGGCGGGACGATGTGCGATCATGATGACGATCGCGCCGTCCGCCTTGGCCGTGCGGATGGCGCGGATCAGCGCCGCCTCGCCGGTGGCGTCGAGATTGGCGTTCGGCTCGTCCAGAACGATGAGACGCGGGTGGCCATAAAGGCAGCGCGCCAGGGCCACGCGCTGGCGCTGGCCGCCCGAAAGCGTCAGGCGTGCGTCACCGACCGGCGTGTCGTAGCCGAGAGGCAGGCGCCCGATCATCTCATGCACATCGGCGATGCGGGCGGCCTCGATCACGGCGCGCGGATCGCCCTCGTCCATGCGGGCGATGTTCTCGCGGATCGTACCGTCCAGCAGCGAAACCGATTGCGGCAGGTAGCCGACCAGCTGGCCGAACGAGGACCGCTCCCAGAGATAGACGCTGTTACCGTCGAGATAGACGCCGCCGGCGGTCGGCTTGATGATGCCGACGAGCAGGCGCGCGAGCGTCGACTTGCCCGCAGCGGAAGGCCCGATCACGCCCAGCACCTCGCCGGGCGACAGGCTGAAGGAGATGCCCTTGATGATGGGGACATCCTGTCCCTGCGCCGCGTAGATGAGGCGATCGACAACGAGGTCGCCCTCGGCGACCGTGGTAGGCATGGTCTGGCGTTCGGAACCCTCGCTTTCAAGCAGTTCGCGCACCCGCTTCCAGGCGCCGCTCGCCATGATCCATTGGCGGCTGTTCTCGACGACGCTGTCGAAGGGCAGCAGCAGGCGGCCCATGACGATCGTCGCGGCGATCATCGCGCCGCTCGTGATCTCCTGCCGGATCGCCAGGATGCAACCAAGCGCCAGCACAAAGAGTTGCATTCCGTATCGCAAGGTGCGCGTCACGGTCGAAATGATCTTGCCGCGCCGGTTGCCCGTCTCGAGAAGCTGGAGGGCGCTCAGTTGGGCCATACGCCACTTCGAAGCCAGGGCCGACAACATGCCCATGCTCTCGATCGCCTCGGCGTGACGGATCTGGCCGGCGATGTTGGTGATCGCCTCCACATTCGCCTTGTTCGCCTCGCTCAGCAGGCCGCGCGTGAAGATGTCCATCGCCACGCTGGATATGATCAGGATGAGCACGGAAACGATTCCGGCGATGCCGAAACCGGGATGCAGCATGAACAGCACGGTGAGGAAGATCGGGCTCCACGCCGCCTCGAGCGGCGCGCTGACCGCATGACTGGTCAGGAAGTTGCGGATGTCGGAGAGATCCCGAAGCGCCTGCGCGGCCTTGCCGGCCCCTTCCCGCGCCGAGGCCCGGATAGACGCCGTCAGCACCGGCTCGTTCAGGCGGCGCACCAGCCTTCCGCCCATCACGAGGAAGACCTGCGAGCGGATGAAATCGAGAATTCCGTAGAGAAGCAGCGCGCCGCCCGCCAGAACCGACAGCATCGCCAGCGTGTCCATGCTACGACTGTTCAGAACGCGGTCGTGCACCTGAAGCATGTAGAGCGGGACAGTAAGTTGCAGAACATTGATGAATGCACTCAGGATTGCAGCATAACCCAATCCCGCCATGAAGGAGCGCCGTGCTTCTATAGCCACAGCCTGGGGAACAGTTGCCTTCCCCGACACCTTCGCCGCCGAAACATTTGGCGACGTTGCTTCAATTTTCGGCATAATATTGTATTGCCTTGAAATTGTCATTTCCGAACTTTATCGTTCAGCTTCAAGGGTGTCCAGAACATACATTTAGTCGAATTTTCGGACAAACTTACTGAGTTCTTGATTCGGTATCGTCTATAAGGGTGGGAGATTCCAATCCGATGATGCGGCAATCTAGAATAGTTGGAATTTTGAACTAAATTCAGCAATGCGGGGTCATAATGACGCGAGAGCTTCTGCAAGCGGCGGTAGAAGTTGAAGAGTCGGAGGGCAGCTACTCATCCGGCAATCCGGCCTCCAGCGTGATCACCGTGGTCACCGAGCATGATCGGGGCCATGTCACGCATTTCGAACTGGCAAGGACGATCGAGCGGGTAAACCGCCGCTTCACCGACCTGCTCCGGATCGAAATGGGCAAGCTCGGCGTCGGCGACATCGGTCCTGCCCAGGTCATGGTGCTGTTCACCATCGGCAATGGTGAGCTCTCGGTGCGCGATCTGCTCGATAAGGGCCACTATCTCGGCTCGAACGTCTCCTACTACCTGAAGCAACTCGTCGACCTTGGCTATATCGACCGCGCCGCCTCGCAGCGCGACCGGCGCTCCGCGCGTATCAGCCTGTCGCAGAAGGGCCACGACCTCTGCAACGCGCTTCGCACGGCGGACGACACCTATCACCGCCTGCTTGTTCGCGATGAGGACGAATCGCGCGAGCTCGACAACGCGTATCGCCTTCTCCAGAAGCTGGAGCTGGTCTGGACGAATGCCACCCGCTACGGCGCCTGACGGTCGGCGTCGATCGATGCGTTCGCCACGAGGCCTCCCGGCGTGAGGGTGCTGTTCATTCACCGGCGCGGCGTGGGGCAGTTCGAACACCTCGCCGCCAACCTCGCCGCCAGCGGCAGCGAGGTGACCCTGATCACCGAGAGTGTCGACCGTCGCCTGCCGGGCGTACGGATCGTGCGGCACCGGGCCGAGCCGCCGCCGAGGCCCGGGGTCGTGCAGAGCAGCCCGCTGGCGACGACCGAACACCACGTGCGCATCGGCATGCGTGTCGCGGAGACCCTCGAAGCGCTGGTGCGCGCCGAGGGTGCACCCGACATCATCCTCGGCCACATAGGCTGGGGCAGCATGATGTTCGTAAAAGACGTCGTGCCCCGCAGCCCGGCGCTCGGCTACTGCGAATTCTTCTACAGCGCCGAGGGCGCCGATGTGGGGTTCGACCCGGCCGACGTCATCGATCTCGACGTCCGCCAGCGGCTTCGCCTGCGCAACGCGGCCCAGCTCGTCACCCTCGACGCGATCGAGGCGGGACTGAGCCCGACCGGCTGGCAGCGCAGCCGCTATCCCGAAAGCACCCAGCGCCGGATCGCGATCTGCCATGACGGCATCGACGTGCGCCGGTTCCGCCCCGACACCGGGCGCGGCATCGCCCTCCCGGACGGACGCGTCATCAAGGCCGGCGATCCGATCGTCACCTTCGCGGCGCGCGACCTCGAGCCCTATCGCGGCTTCCCGCAGGCCGTGAAGGCGGCGGCGCGGGTACTGGAGCGCAACAAGGACGCCATCTTCGTCTTCGTCGGCGGCAATTCCAACAGCTACGGCGCCTCCCGCCGTGACGGAAAAACCTGGAAAGACGCGATCCTGGAAGAAACGCCGCTCGATCCACAGCGTGTATTCTTTCCAGGTCAGGTTCCGCACGCAATATTGACGCGTCTATTCCAGATCTCGACGGCGCACATCTATCTCACCTATCCGTTCGTCCTGTCCTGGTCGGTGCTGGAGGCGATGTCCTGCGGCGCGCTGGTGATCGGCTCGGCGACTCCACCCGTGCAGGAGGTGATCCGCCACGGGCAGAACGGCCTGCTGGTGCCGTTCTTCGAACCCGAAGCGCTCGCCGAGACGATTCTGGACGTACTGGCGCGGCCGAAGGCCTTCGTGGACCTCCGGCGCAATGCGCGCCAAACCATCATCGAGCGCTATGCGCTCGACAAGTGCCTGACGCGGCAGCGCTCGCTGATGGCTCAGTTGCTGGGGGCTTCGATGCGCTCGGTAGCCGCGGCCGGCTGAGGCCGGAGATCGGCGACCGGCTCGGCGACGCAGGATTTCAGCGTACCCGTATAGAGCATACCGAGCAGCGGCATCACGCGCGGCCGGGAACCGTCCCCGTCGGCATGGGCGACATTGTCCTTCGGCACATGCCTGGTCACGCCCGGCACGTTCTGCGAGGCCTGCAGGGAGCAGGTGAAACTCGCCGGTTCCTGCAGCAGCGCCGGACCGGGATACAGGAAGTCGCAGCTTAGCATCGACAGCAGGAACTTGAAGGCGCCGTCGCGGACGCCGCCCTTCAGCATGGCCGCCTCGACGGTATCGCTCGCCATCGCGATTTCCAGCGGCGAAATGTCCGGAGCGCAGACATAGGACAGGGCGAGCGGCCGCCCCTTGTCGAAGGTCAGCTTGAGGCGGAAATCGCCGAGATCAGCGGTTGTCGCGGCAAAGCGGCGGTTGCTGTAGACGCGGGGCGGCAGCCCGCAGGTCTCGATCAGCGTCTTGGCGTCGATGATCCGCGCATCGGCGAAATGATAGGGATCGACCGGCAATGGCATGCCGCGCGGCCGGAACGGCGCCGCAAGGATCCGCTCGAGATCATCGGCGATGATGTCGGCAACGATCGTCGTGGCGATCGGCCGGGAATAGTGCCCCTGATCGGCATAGAAGCTCGGATCGGTCACGACCTCGCGGCCGAAGCGGCGCATCAGCTGACGCGACACGTTGACGATCGCGGTGTCATACCAGTCGGAGAGGTAGTGCATGCCCGCGTCGATCGACGGAACCGAGCTGATATAGGAACCGCCGCGCTGGCCGAACACCAGCGATACGATGCGCAGGTCGGGATTGATCGACAGCGCATGGCGGATTACGCCCTCGTAGAAGCGGGCCCAGTGCCGGAACGGCCGGCGCTCGTCGCCATAGACGAAGGCGTCGTTCAGCGCATATTCGATGATCAGAACCTCGGCATTGGCGAGATGATGCTCGTTCGCCTTCAGCTGGAACAGGCCGAAGCCGGAGGTCGTGCCGCCGACGGAGAGATCGGCGATGACATCAAGCGGCAGGCCGCGATGCGCCATCCGCGCCAGCAGCGTCGGCCAATAGCCGGGCTGCATGACCGTGTTTGAGCCGCCGATAACGATAGTCCGGAGCGCCATGCGCGCATTCCTCCCTGCAACTTCCAAACGCGACGAGGACCTCAGTCCGTCACCGGCCTTACGGCGGCGCGGCCGGCCGAAGACAGCCCTCCGCAGCGCCAGACGCTGTAGGGCGTCTTGCTGTCCCAATCGAAATAATAGGCGGCCTCGACCCGGCCGGCCGTGATATCCCGGTCGATGATGGCGCGCAGCTGGTCGACCAGGACGGCGCGCTTCTCGTCGGAGATCGGACAAGTTGGCGAGGTGTTCGCGACACCCCATTCGGTGATCCAGCACGGCTTGCCGGCCCGGTCGACGCCGCAGAAAGAAAGCGCATCGCGCACGAGCGCATCGCGGCGCGCCCGCGTGCCGCCGCTGCCGGGATAGACGTGGATGCCATAGGCGTCGACGAGCGTGTCGAGGCCGCTCGCCTGCATGCGGGCCGTCCATTCCGCCGGCGGGATGATCTCCAGCCCGACGCGCCGCGAAAATGGTAGCGGCATGTCCGAAAGACCGGCCGAGATCAGCTTCGCATCGCGGTTCAGCTTCGAGGCCCGCATCTCCTCGCCGGTCACACGGACGATCGCGACATAGCGGTCGATGCCCTGCGCGACCTTGGCCGGGTCGCCCGGCGTGATGGCGGAGTCGGATTTCGGCTTTCGCACGGTAAGATCGCCGTTGTAGCCGGCCCAGTTGATCTCGTTGCCGGGCTCCACCGCGACGACTGGAATGCCCATGACATCCAGCTTGGCCAAGGCATCGCGGATCACGACGCGATAGCGCTCGGGATCGAGATCGGACAGCCGGTAGGCATCATGGCTGCGGCCCATGGCCGAGCGGCGCTTGGTGCCCTCGGGATAGAAATCGGGATTGTTCAGCGAGATTTCGAGCAGGATGCGCAGTCCGGCCTCATGCGCGATGCGGACCGCATCCAGGCTCGGATCGACCGGCGCGCTCAGCGACAGGCGCACCGAAACGACATCGCTCTTCTTCATCGCGTCGATGATCGCCTGCCGCTCGGCCGGTTTTGCCCAGCCAAGATTGACCCGGTTGAAGCCGAGTTCGGCAGCATCGGCCGGCACACCGAGAACCGCGCCGAGCCACGCCATCGCCCCGGCAAAGGCCGGAGCGATGCGCGACAGAGGACGTGGATCAGGCCGGCTCATGCGCGCGGACCGCCGCGACCGGGGGCTTGGCGACGAGCGACGCCGGCGCCTGCTTGATGCCGATATCGTTCAGCGCGGTTCGGAAATTGGTCTCGCAGGCGTTGTATCGGTCGATTACCGCCGGCGCGTCGATGGTCGACAGGAACTCCTTCAGATAGGCCTTTTTCTGCGGCTCGCGGTTCCAGATCCCTGCCTCGATATGCGGGAAGCCGATGAATTCCAGCATCTCGCGCATGCGATCGTCGACGGCGATCATCAGCGACGGGATGCCGGCCTGCATGGTGATAATGCAGCCGTGGAAGCGGCGACCGAAGGAAAGATCCAGCTGCGACGCCCAGGTGCGCCAGCGATTGGTGTCGAAGAAGACGTGCAGCTCGTTCTTCCGCTGCCACTTCTCCTGGTGCTTGTATTCGAGCGGCGCGACGATGCGGCCCGAGGGCGCGTCATAGGCGGCCGTGGTGTCGTCGCCGACGATGTTCATGTTGTAGACGACGACTTCGTCCTGGATGACGTAGTGCGCGGTGCTGTCGGGCTTCAGCAGCACATGCGCGTCGACGATGGTGTCGGCCACGCTGCCAAGATAGCCGCCGAAGGCGATCTTCTGGGATTCGACCAGGCCGGGATTGGCAATTCCGTTGAGCGCCTGGCGCATGCCATCCGGATTGAAATAGAGCGACGGGCAGCCGGTCGGCCGCACGAACTTCATCCCTTGTTCCTTCAGGAACTCGGAGGTGAAGTAGCCGCGGGTCAGGAAATAGCTCTCCTTGGCGCGCAGCACCTCGAGGAACTTCTGCGTGCCGGCCGGCAGGTCGTCGCGCAGATTGGCCTTGCGCTGGATGCCGATGCCCATGACGACGACCGGCATCTTCAGCTTCTCGAACACCTGCGCTTCCAGATCGGCCGAATAGCCGGGGCGGAGCAGATTGGCCGAGGCGAACACGCAGATGTCGAAGGACCGGCTGATCTCGTCATAGACCTCCTGCGACGCCAGGCTGTTTGCGAGGTGCCAGAACGGCATGTAGACGACGTCATGACCCCGGAGCGCGTGGCCGGCGCCCTCGCCGATCAGGTAGTTGCCGGTGTTGGCGATCTTCTTGACCTGGTCGATGACGTCCTTCTTGGAGCGGATGTCGTCGAAATACGGCCGGTGGCGCACCGTCGCGCCGGTCACGCCGGCCACGGTTCTCTGCAGGTAGGAAGGGATGCCGGTCAGCAAGATGCGCATGACGCTCGTCCTCTGAATGATTGCGTATCCGAAACGGGGCGCCGCCCTGCCCGGCCCGGATGGGCGCGGGCGGGCGGGAAGCGTGCGAACTAGTTCAGGCCGATATCGCGAAGCGCCGTCCGGAAGTTGCTTTCCCGGTCGTTGTACTTCTCCACTACCTGCGGAACGTTCAGATCCGCCAGGTGATCGGACACGAATTCGGCGCGGTCGTTGGCGGCTTCGAGCGCAGACGCCTCGACCGCCGGCAGCCCGGTGAAATTGAGCATCTCGCGCATGCGGTCATCGACGGCGACCATCAGGCCGGGCACGCCGGACTGCAGCGCGATGATGTTGCCGTGGAACCGGCGACCGATGGAGAAGTCCATCGACGAGGTCCAGGCGCGCCACTGATTGGTGTCGAAGAAGGTGTGCAGCTTCAGCTTGCGCTGCAGCTGGTCGGAATGCTTGTAGCTGAGGTCGCCAATCATCCGGCCCGAGGTCGAGTCAAAGACACGACCGTCCTTGTTGGGCTCGACCTTCATGTCGAAGTGCAGGAACTCGTCCTGCACCACATAGAAGTTCTCGCTCTCCGGCTTGCTCAGCATGTTGACGTCGCGGACCGCTTCTTCCGTCGCGCCGAGATAGCCCGAGAAGACGGTACGGCCGCTGCCGACCTTGACCTCCGGCAGCCGCTTCAGCGCCGTGCGCATGTTGTCCGGAAGGAAGTAGACCGACGGACAGCCGGTCGGACGAACGAAGGAGAAGCCGCGCGACTTCAGGAACTCGGCCGTCTCATAGCCGCGCGTCAGGAAGTAGTGCTCCTTGCCCTTCAGCACGTCGAGCAATTGCTGGGTGCCGGCGGGCAGGCCGGACTCGAGATCGGCGCGGTTCTGGATTCCGATGCCGAGCATGACGATCGGCATGTTGAGGTTCTTCAGCACGAGCGCCTCGGCGTCGGCCGACAGCCCCTTGCGCAGCAGGTTGGCGCAGGTGAAGACGCAGATGTCGAAATTGGAGTTGATCTCGTCGAGGCCAGTGCCGTTCACGCAGGCATTATGCAGATGCCAGAACGGAACCTGCGTGGCGCTCGACGGCATGGCGCGCAGAGCGCCCTCACCGATCAGATAGTTGCCGGTGTTGGAGATGTTGCTCAGTTCGCGGAGGAAAGCTTCCTTGCTCTCGGGCTGAAGCTGCTGCTCGCCGTAGTTGACGGTCGCGCCCTTCGCGCTCCGGACGAGCCTCGTATAGTGACCGGGAATGCCTGTGATCAGGATTCTCGAACGCATGCAGACGTACCTTTCCTCAGATTCCGGAGCTGTCAGGCGACGGCCGGAACGTCAATCTCGACGATGGGTTGATCGACCGGGCGGCGCGGCGCACGCGCTTCGATCCGGGGGGTAGACGAAACGGTCCGGTCGCACCATTCGACGAACGGACCGAAGGAAGCCGCCCAGGAACGCCCGGAAGCGGTGAACAGGCCGCCTTCGCGCAGGCGGGCGAGGCGCGTGCGATCGCGCGCCAGAGATTCCACGGCGGCGGCGAGGTCGGCGACGATTTTCAGGTCCGCCTCACCCTCGATGAGCAAGCCGTCGCGGCCGTTGGTGACGAGCTCGTCGACGGCGCCGACGGCGGTCGCCACCGGCACGCAGCCGACCAGTTGCGCCTCCGCGATCATCAGCGGTGCGCCTTCCCAGCGCGACGGCATGATAAGGATGTCACCCCAGGCGAGGATCGCCGCGATCTCGCGACCGCCGAAGATCGGCGGACGGACGGTGACGCCGAGTTCGCGCAGCTTGCCGGTCCATGAACTTGGCTGCTCGGCGAGGATCTCGCCACCGACCGCCAGCGCCTCGAACGGGATATTGCGCGAGCGCAGGTCCTGCAGCGCCGCATGGATGCGGTCGATACCCTTCTGCGGCTCGAAGCGACCCATGTAGAGGATACGGAGAGGCGCATCGGCGGGGCGCGCCAGCCGGCTTTCGACGATCTCGGTCAGGGCCTTCGGCTTGACCGAGATGCTCGGGGCGTTGGCGACCGCGAAGATCTTTTCCAGCGGCACGCCATAGCTGTGCAGGTAGACCTTGAGCTGCTCGGAGCAGGTCAGGAAGGCGTCGTAGCAATGCTCGTGCGCGATGGCGGCGAAGGGCTGGCCGGCCGGACGGCGCAGCGGCGTCTCGTCAACGACATGCAGGTAACATGCGGTGCGCGCGCCCTCCGAGCGCAGCCGCGCCATCAGCGGATGCACTGCCATGACGTGATTGTTAATGATCAGGTCAAAGCCCGAGAGCTGGCCCTTGAGCGCGTTCCAGTCGACGTCGTGATATTCGGCGATGAAGTCCTGGCCAAGAAAGCGGTTGGTGCCGCCCCAGGCAGGGATGCCGTTCTTCCAGAAATGGATGAAGTCGAACGAGTCATCGAACTCGTCGAGCACGTCCATGCGGGCATTGCCGAGCACGAACAGATGCGTTTCGAAGCCTTCGGCCTTGAGCTCGCGCGCTGCCGCGAAGGCGACCTTCTCGGCGCCGCCAAACGAGGCATTGGGCACCAGCAGCGCCAGGGTACGCTTGCTAGACTGCGCGTGACCGAGCGGCAGCACGGGCGAGCCCCCCACCTCGGTGCGAAGCTGCTTGTAGAGCTCCGACAGCGCCGGCAGCCGCGAGCCGCGCCAGGTCCAGCGCTTCGCCGCGACCGCCTGCAGCGGGCTGGTGGCGATCGTGTGGACGAGGTTGATCAGCGACTGCTCCGGCGTTGCGGAGGCGCGCTTCGGCGCCTCGGCCGGAAACGGGAAGCGTACCTTCACCACCGCCACCGTTGGCCAGACCTGGTCGGCCGCGATCGAACCGAGCCATTCGAGAGCGTTGTTGCGGATGGCATCGCGAACGATGGCGGAGGACATGAACACCAGGTCGGCGCGTCCCTTGCGGACATGGCCGGAAGGCTGGATCTCGATATCGATGCCGCGCTCGGCGGCGACGTTGCGGATCTGCACGAAGCAGACATTCGCCGCCTCGGTCGCCCGCTCCAGATGCATGAGCAGGTTGGGCCAGAGCCGCGACTGCTTGAGGAGCTTCAGCGTCTCGACGCTGCCGGCCGCCAGGAAGGGCGGGAAATGGAAATTGTCCGGCTCGGCGGCGCTGCCCCAGAAGGCGCGGATCGCCTCGTCGAAATCGAGCTTGGTCGGCTCCATCGTCGGATCGGTGAAGCAGGCGATGGTGCCGTCGCCCGTGCGCAGCATGGCGTAGCGCGGGGCTTCCTCATGCTCGAAATCGACCAGCGTCGAACGGCGGAACAAAGTCTTGTGGCGGCGGCGCAGGAAGCTCAGGGAGGCGGCGCGGTCGCGGTTCGCTTCCTTGAACCGACTTTCGGCCCTGAGGCGATATTCGAACGCCGTATCGTGGCACGGCACGCCGACGAAACCCGCCTCGATGCAGGACAGCCAGAACTCCCAATCCTCGAAGCCGTTCTGCCGATCGGCGTCGAAGCGCACGCCGGCATGGAATACGTCGATCGAGATCATCGAGCCGGTGTCGCAGATATTGTCGGAGACGCAGTGCGTCAGCCGCGAATAGCCGTCGCCGTAGTGGGCGCCCCAGCGCACCGAAAAGGTGTCGATATTGGTGTAGACCCAGCCGCACTGCTCCGCCTTCAAGCGAGCATAGAGCGTCTCGATGGTCGTCGGCAGAACCCGGTTGTCGGCGTCGAGGAAGTAGACCGCCTTCGCATCCGGCAGGTTCTCGACGATGAAGTCGATCGCGCGGTTGCGCGCCCCGCCCGGGCCGGCGTTCGGCCCGAAGATGACGTGCAGTTCCGGACGCGTCGCCGCATAGAGGGTCAGCGCATCGAACACCTCGCGGCGGGGATCGCCATCGACGGAGACCACCACCTCGACGCGGCATTCGGTGGTCGAGGCGAATGCGGTCTCGAGAGCCTCGACGGCGAGCGCCGCGTGACCATAGAGCGGCATCGCGATGACGACGAGATCCGCAGCCTCACTGCGCATGGGCAGCCTCCCCGCGCGCCTCGACGTCGAAATGACGGACCAGCCGGAAGTCGAACACCTTCAGCCAGGAGAAGTCGACCGAGTCGCCCTTGGCGCGGCTCAGGATGACGAGGTTCATCATCCGCTGCGTCGGGCTGTCGAGCATGATGTTGATGCTGACCGGCTCGCCGGCCGAAACATCGCGCCAGCCGCTGAAATAGGCCGAGCGGCGCGCCGCCCCCTCCCGTTCGAGGACCGCGATCTCGGATCGCAGATTGGCGGCGCTCGGCGCCAGCAGGAAGCCGACGAAGGCTGGCTTGCCCTCGGCATGGTCGATGACCGCCCGCGCGGAGAAGCGAACCGTTCCCGGGGCCACGACATTCGCGACCGCGCCTGCCGAGATTCCCGCCGGCAACGGGTGGCAGACGATCGCATCCTCGTGCTCGAGGAAGCGGATGGTCTGGAAATCCGGCACGATCGGGCTGACCGAAACGTCGGCCACGGCGCGCAATGCGTCGAGCGGCAGGCGATAGTCCTCGATCCGCCGCCCACCGATCAGCGCACTCGGCGCGATCGAGTTCGGCAGCGCCGTCGGGCGGACGCCCGGTACGCCGGAATAGATCTTGAGCGCCAGCGGCCGGTGATCGAGATCGCCATGCGGCGAGCGAGCGCGTGCGGCATAGCGGCGGCTGGCGATCGGATGCCCCAGCGACGGCGCCGGCGGCTCGGCGCCATTGGCCGAAATGCGCAGCCGCAACGTGCGGGGGCTGCCATCGCAGGCCTTCGGCAGCGAGAAGTAGTTCCAGTCCGCCGCGAGCGCCGAGAAGGGCACTACCCACTCGGCGACGCCCTCGCCATTCTCGAGATAGTCGAGCGTGACGATGACTTCGCCGCTGCCGGCGGCCTGATGGCGGAAATGCAGGGCAAAGCCGCTGACGCCGAAGCTGGAGACGGGGAACAATTGCTCGACCCACCCCTCGCGCATCAGCCTGCCGACGCCCTCGTCCTTCGGATCGACGAAGACGTCATGGGCGAAGATCTCGCTCGCCGCTTCCCAGTTGCGGGCGCGGAACGCATCTTCCAGCACGCGGAAATTCTCGAACAGCGTTTCTCGCTCGCGCCGCAGCATGACGAGTTCCGACGCCATGGTCTGGGCATAGCTCGAAATGCGGCCGAGGCCGGATTCGAGCACTGTCCGCACCAGCGAAGCGACGCCATCGACATCGCGGTCGATGCGAATGACCGGCGGAGCGGGAATGGTCGCCATCTTGGCGAGAGCCGCCGAGGCCACCTCGATCTCGGCCGCGCCGGCCGGCGACGCGACGACCGCGAGCACCGGATAGACGTCCCGCATCGTCCCGTCGCTGCGGAAGAGCTCGTCCGTGAAAGTGACGAGATGGGCCAGCGGACCGGCGGCCAGTTCGGCCCGATCGCTGGCACCCGCCAGCACCATCCGCAGGGTAGCCTTGGCCTGCGTGGAGAAGGCCGGCTCGAACTGGCTCTTGATAGGTTTGTTCACGTCGCAGCGTCCGCTCATGCAGAGCAATCCGGTCGGAATCGTTCTAAATACGATCAGACAAGCTTGCTTGTTCTTCAGCTATAGAGATTAGTACCGGCTCATTTTGCGGCGCACAACCGGGATGTAAATAAATATTCAATTCTATTCTTGGGAAGTATTGTTTCAAAATTCGAATAGAATTTCATGCCTTTTCCGGGGCAAATGCCTGCACAATAGCGACATGACGATACGGGATGAGACGACCGGAGATCGGAAGGTGATCCGTGAGGTCATCGCGATCGCATTTTGCAGCGCAGCACACAGCAGTCAGCGCGAAGGCGAGCTGGTCGATGCCTTGCGCGCCGCGGGGGCACTTGCGGTTTCGCTGGTGGCGGAGGAAGACGGAAAGGTAGTTGGCCACATCGCCTTCTCCCCGGTCACGATCAACGGGGTCAATGAAGGCTGGTACGGGCTGGGACCTGTCGCGGTGCTGCCTGCCCTGCAGGGGCGCGGCCTAGGCCGGGCCCTGATCGAAGCGGGACTGGAGCGGATCCGATCCCTGGGTGCTGGCGGATGCGTGCTGCTCGGCGAGCCCGAATTCTACCAGCGGTTCGGCTTTCGCGCTGATCCGCGGTTGAAGCTCTCAGGCCCGCCGCCCGAATATTTCATGGCGCTCCCGCTGGCGACCGGCAGGGCAGCGCCAGAGGGCGAGGTCCGCTATCACACGGCCTTCGACGACGTCTGAGGATTCGACTACTGATGACGCGGCAGGCTGGCGCGCATGTCCTCGCGGGTCAGGACACCGGCGAGGATGGCGCCGAGCAGCGCACAGATCACCAGACCGAGACCGGCCCAGAAGATCACGAAATAGGCACACCCGCCATCGCTGCAGCCGACATTGACGATCCTCTGCAGCAACATGCCGATGCCCACACCGGTGCCAACCCCGACGATGCCGCCGAAGATCAGGCCGAAAAAGGCCGCGAATGCGATACGCATGGTTTTGTCCTGAAACTGGAATCAATTCGCCGGGAGGGATTAGCACCATTCCGGGGCGGTGCCTGTGTCCTCAGTCACGCAGTCTTGTTATAGCTGACGTTCATTTCCGATTGGTTGACGCGACCTTTACGCGCGACGGGAGTTTGTCCATGTCCGAGATCCAGATTGACGTCGTCACCGACATCGTCTGCCCCTGGTGCTTCATCGGAGTCGTCCGACTGCACAAGGTGTTGGCCGAAAACGGAATCGCGGCGCGGGTGGTGCATCATCCCTTCTTCCTGGATCCGAGCGTGCCCCCGGAAGGCATCGACGTCGCAGAAAAGCTGCGCAAGCGATTCGGCGGCGACCCGTCCGCGATGTTCGCCCGGGTCGAGGCGGAAGCCCGCAAGAGCGGCATCGCGCTCGATCTTTCCAAGCAGCCGCGCCAACGCCCGACCGCCGCCGCGCACACGCTGATCCGCCATGCCCTCGAGAAGGGGACGCAGGACGCCCTGGCGACCGCCCTGTTCGAGGCGCATTTCATGGACGCCCGCAACGTCGCCGACCCGGACGTGCTCGCCGAGATCGGCGCGCGGTTCGGTTTCTCCGCGGAGGAAGCGCGCCGGATCGCCACCGACCCTGCCGAACTGGAGATCACCCGCCAGGAAGCGGCGGCCGCGGCCGAGGGCGGCATCAGCGGCGTCCCCTTCTTCGTCTTCAACCGCCAGCTTGCGCTGTCGGGCTGCCAGCCGGAGGATGTGTTCGAGCAGGCGCTCGCCCAGGCGACCGGCGCGAGCGCCGCGGCCGACGCCTGAGCGAACCCGCCATACCGAAGAGGCTCGCATGGTCCGCACGTCCCACATCTTCCCCGTCCTGCGCTATCGCGATCCCAGGGCGGCGATCGCCTTCCTGGTCAAGGGCTTCGGCTTCGAGGTCTTCGCCCTGCACGAGGGACCGGATGGCGAGGTGGCGCACGCCGAACTTCGTCTCGGCCAGAACCTGATCATGCTGGGCGGCTTCAGTCCGGAGCTCGTCGCCAGCGGCCGCACGGCGAGCGGCGGCACCGGCGCCGTCTATGTCTCGGTCCGCTTCGTCGACGGCCATCACGACATGGCCGTCGCCGCAGGCGCCAAGATCACCCGCCCGCTCGAGGACATGGAATATGGTTCGCGGGAGTATTCCTGCCGCGATACCGAAGGCTATGAGTGGTCGTTTGGCACCTACGATCCGCTCGGTGTGGACGGCAAGGTGGCGGACGCCTGATCAACGACGGAAATACTCCGTTCAAACGACCCGGCAGGTCTCGTCGCCGGGCGGCCGACTCCTATTTTCGAAGACATGACTGAATTTCGTGCCCTCCGGCCTGACAGGCAAAAGGAGATCAGCATGACTTCGTACACGCGACTGCCATCCGTCCTATTTGCAGCAACCCTGGTGACAACCGGCCTCCCCTTGGCCCACGCGGTCAACCCGGTATTCCTGAAGGTAACGATCCACGATCTCGACGCCGACGGCGACCTGCCGGACGACGCGGCGCTCTGTCTCCCGGCCGTCAACGGGCTGCCGGTACGGGGCCGCGACCGGAGTCCGGCCGTCGAATGGTCAAACGCACCGGCGGAGACCAGATCCTTCGTCCTGATCATGACCGACCCGGACGTTCCGCTCGACGTGACGCTGCTGCGCGGACCGCGCCCCATTCCCGTCGAAGCGGCACGCGACACCCACTATCACTGGGTGCTCTACGACATACCGGCGACGACGACCTCCCTGCCGGCGGGCGCCGACGGCGACGGCTTCTCCCCGCACGGCAAGCCGGCGACCAGGACCCAATGGGGACAGCGCGGCGTCAACGCCAATACCTGGCTGATGGCCGGCAATCCGCGGCTGAAGGGCACCTATGCCGGCTATGACGGCCCCTGCCCGCCGGAGAACGACCTGAAGCCGCATGGCTATACGATCACCATCTACGCGCTCGACATCGACCACCTGGCCGCCAAGCCGCTGATGGACGGACCGGATGTGCAGAAGGCGATCGAAGGACATGTACTGGCCAAGGGCGAAGCCGTCGGCCACTACAGCCTCAATCCGGCGCTGCGCAAGGCGGTCGCCGAGTAGGGCGCCTCCCGGCAGGCTCAGGGCACGCGGCGGAAGAGACCGGGATAGAGGGCGACGAGCCCGCCCTCCTCCGTCTCGATCTCGGTGCGGAAGGTGCCGTCGACCGCCTCGTAGAGATAGCGGCGCCCGGCCTGCAAACAGGTGTAGCGCTGGCGGTCGAGGGTGATTTCCAGGTCCGGGAAGCGAACATAGACGGCGGTGATCTCCTGCGATTGTCCTTCCGCAAGATTCAGGCGCCGGATCGCCAGCATGTTGGTGACCGGGCTCGCCGAGAGATCGACGTCGCTGGCGCCGACCAGGGCCGGGACCCGCTTGCCGTCGCTGTTGCGCCAGAGGCCGTCGCCATCCGATTGCAGGGTGATCGACGGACCGCCGACCACAGCCACATGCGCTTCGGCGACACGTCCGTCCGGATGACAGGTCAGTTCATAGCGCGCGGCGAAACGCGCATCGCCGCCCGAGAGCAGGGCGCCCTCCGCCACTGCCCCTTTCGGCCGATCACTGAACACCATGTGCTCCAGCCCCTCGCCGTCCCAGCTCTGCCAGCGAACCGCCTTCGACATATTGCCCTGCCTATCGCGCTATTCCGCGCCTTGGTTTGGCCTACCGGTCGATGCCGGCCAAGAGAAGATACTTCTTCTCGACGAATTCATCGATGCCGTGATGCGAGCCCTCGCGGCCATTGCCGCTTTCCTTGACGCCGCCGAAGGGTGCCAGCTCGGTCGAGATCAGGCCGGAGTTGATGCCGACCATCCCGTATTCCAGCCCCTCGCCGACCCGGAAGATGCGGCCGATGTCGCGGGAATAGAAATAGGCGGCGAGGCCGAACTCGGTGTCGTTTGCGGCCCTGATGACCTCTTCTTCGGTCTCGAACTTGAACACCGGCGCGATCGGTCCGAACGTCTCCTCGCGCGAAAGCTGCATGTCGCGGGTCGCCCCTGTCAGCACGGTGGGCTCGAAGAACGAGCCGCCGAGCGCGTGCCGATGGCCGCCGAGCACGATCCTGGCGCCCTTCCCCGTCGCGTCCTTCAGGTGCTCCTCGACCTTGAGGATCGCCTTGTCGTTGATCAGCGGCCCCTGCGAGACGCCGGCCTCGACGCCGTTGCCGACCTTGAGCTTGTCGACGGCGGCCGTCAGCTTCTCGACGAAAGCGTCGTGGATGCCCGCCTGTGCATAGATGCGATTGGCGCAGACGCAGGTCTGGCCCATGTTGCGGAACTTCGAGATCATCGCGCCTTCGACCGCCGCATCAAGATCCGCGTCGTCGAAGACGATGAAGGGCGCGTTGCCGCCAAGCTCCAGCGCCATCTTCTTCACGGTCGTCGAAGCCTGCCGCATCAGCAGCTTGCCGACCTCGGTCGAGCCGGTGAAGTTCACCAGCCGGATCGCCGGGTGGGAAGTCAGCACGCCGCCGATTTCCGACGCACTACCGGTGACGACGTTGATGACACCAGGCGGAATACCGGCGCGGTCGGCGAGCTCGGCCAGCGCCAGCGCCGTCAGCGGCGTCTCGCCAGCCGGCTTCAACACCACGGTGCAGCCGGCCGCCAGTGCCGGCGCCACCTTGCGCGTGATCATCGCGGCAGGGAAATTCCACGGCGTGATCGCGGCGACGACGCCGGTCGGCTGGCGCAGCACGAGGATGCGCGCATCAGCGCGATGGCTCGGCAGCGTCTCGCCGGCGATGCGCTTCGCCTCCTCGGCGTAAAATTCGATGTAGGAATTGGCGTATTCGATCTCGCCCCTGGCCTCGGCGAGCGGCTTGCCCTGCTCCGAGGTCAGGATCATCGCCAGATCGTCCTGATGGGCCCGGATGCGCTCGAACCACTGGCGGATCAGCTTGGACCGCTCCTTGGCGGTCCTGGCGGCCCAGCTCCTGAACGCAACGGCGGCGGCATCGACGGCCTTCGTCGTCTCCTCGGCGCCGAAGCGCGGCACATGGCCGATTACGGCGCCGGTGGCGGGGTTGGTGACCTCGATCGACGGCTCGCCGATCCAAGCCCCATCGACATAGCACTGGTCCTTCACGAGCGTCGGATCGATCAGCTTCAAGGTCTTGACGGTCGACTTGTCCATGGTGCTACTCCCTTACGACGTTTTGCCAATGACCACGGCCGGCAACCGTTCCATCCGCGTTGCGACGATAGCGCGGCAGAGCCGGGACCGCCATGGAACTGTCGCCCCGCCGGACGGAAGCGGGAGCGAGACGGAGGGGCCATTGCCTTCGATCCGATTTGCCGTGACGGCCGCCATGCTGGCCGCCGTCCTGTTCACCGCGATGCCGGCGAGGGCTGAAGCCATGACTCCGGAAGCCACGCTGGAAGCCCTGATGAGCCCGCAAGGGTTGGGACCGGAGCATTTCGGCGCCGCCTTCCTGGCCGCGCTGCCGCTCCCGCAGCTCCAGCCCATCCTTGCCGGCATCCGCCAGGCGAACGGCCCGCTTGAGGGCGTCGATCGCGTCGGCTCCAGCTTCCGCCTGCGCTTCGCCGACGCAACCATCCCGACCACGATCGCCCTCGACGGCGAAGGCCGGATCATCGGCCTGTGGTTCGGCCCGGCGGAGCCGCTCGGCTCGATCGAAAGTCTGGCGGCCGCCATCCATGCCCTGCCCGGCTCGACGGCCCTCCTCGTCGTCAGCGACGGCAAGGACGTGATCGCGCAGGATGCCGACCGGCCGCTGGCCATCGGCTCCGCCGCGAAGCTTGCCGTCCTTGTGGCGCTCCGCGACGCGGTCGCTGCCGGGCGCCTCGCCTGGGACCAGGTCGTACCGCTCGCCCCGTCATGGAGATCCCTGCCATCCGGCCAATTGCAGGACTGGCCGGACGGCACGCCACTGACGATCGCGACCCTCGCCAATCTGATGATTTCGGTCAGCGACAACACCGCGACCGACGCCCTGATCCGCCTCGTCGGCCGGGGGGCGGTCGAGGCGGTCGCGCCCGCCAATACCCCGTTTCTCACGACGCGCGAGCTCTTCACGCTGAAGACAAACGAGAACGCGCCATTGCGGACCGCATGGATCGAGGGCGACGCGGGCGCGCGACGCGCCCTCCTGGCAGAGATTGCGGACAGGCCGCTGCCAAAAATCACCGACCTCAGCGCCGCCGCCACGCACGCGGTCGAGTGGTTCCTGTCGGCCCGCGAAGTCTGCCGTCTGCTCGACGCCACCGCCGAACTCGGCAGCGTCGGCATCAATCCGGGCGTCGCCGAACGCGAGCCATGGAAATCCGTCGCCTACAAGGGCGGCTCGGAGCTGGGCGTCCTCAACCTCTCCACCCGCGTCGTCGGCCATGACGGCCGCGTTCATTGCGTCGTCGCAAGCTGGAACCATGATGCAGCGCTTGACGACCAAAGATTGATCGCGCCCTATCGAGGCATCCTCAATCGCCTTGCCGAGCGGGAGTAGAACGATGCGCCAAGTCACCGTCGCGGCCACGCAGATGGAGTGCGACTGGGATCGCGCCGGCAATGTCGCGCGGGCCGAACGACTGGTGCGGCAAGCGGCGGCCGATGGCGCCAACATCGTCCTGATCCAGGAATTGTTCGAGACGCCCTATTTCTGCCAGGACCAGTTCCACGACCATTTCAACCTGGCCCAGCCCTTCGAGGGAAATCCGCTGATCGCGCATTTCGCGGCGCTCGCGGCCGAACTCTCCGTCGTGCTGCCCGTCAGCTATTTCGAACGCGCCGGCCAGACCGCCTATAACAGCATCGCCATCGTCGATGCCGACGGCAGCGTGCTCGGCAATTATCGCAAGAGCCATATTCCGGACGGCCCGGGCTATACGGAGAAGTTCTATTTCTCGCCCGGCGACACCGGCTTCCGCGTCTGGCCGACCCGCTTCGGCACCATCGGCGTCGGCATCTGCTGGGACCAGTGGTTTCCGGAGACGGCGCGCGCCATGGCGCTGGCAGGCGCCGAGATCCTGTTCTATCCGACGGCGATCGGCTCCGAGCCGCAGGATCCCTCGCTTGATTCCGCCGCCCACTGGCAGCGCGTGATGCAGGGACATGCCGGCGCAAATCTGATGCCGCTGGTCGCCTCCAACCGCATCGGGCTGGAGCGCGGCCTCAACGCCACCGAGATCACCTTCTACGGCTCGTCCTTCATTGCCGACCAGACCGGCGCCAAGCTGGTCGAGGCGGACAGGATCAGCGAAAGCGTGCTGACCGCGACCTTCGACCTCGACGCGATCGCGCATCAGCGCCGCTCCTGGGGCGTCTTCCGCGACCGGCGGCCGGAGCTCTATGGCGCCCTGACCACGCTGGACGGCCGCAATCCCCACGCGGCGGGACGCTGACTGCCTTCGCTTCATTCGACGGCACGGCTTCGCAGGACGGCATTCCACCGCGTCGCCCTGAAATGGCATGCCGTTGCTTAACTTGCCGGCGCCAATGTTCAATATTTTGAAGAGAATATTGACGCCCGGCCTGTTTCAGCCACTCCGAAGCAAAGGATGAATTCATCCTCTATTTCGGATTGAAAGCAAAAATCGCCCTCCTCCGGGAAGACGATCACTGCGGATTTGGAACTTGCTCCAGGCTCCGATCCATATTGATCCATGACCTTCGCGGTCACACCGGAGTTCCAACAGAATGAAGCTTCGTCCTGCGCTCGCCTTGGCGGCGACCCTTCTGCTTGCGCCCAATTTCGCCCAGGCCGGCGAGACGCTGGACCGGGTGTTGTCCACCAAGGTGCTCAACAACGTCGTCGTCGACGACTATCCGCCCTTCACCTTCATCGACAAGGACAACAAGCTCGCGGGCTTCGACATCGACGTCGCGCAGGCCGTCGCCGACAAGCTCGGCGTCAAGGCCGTCAACTCGGTGCCGGGCTGGGAGGTGATCACGGCCGGCCGCTGGGCGGGACGCTGGGACATCTGCATCTGCTCGATCACGCCGACGACCGACCGCGCCACCGTGCTCGACTTCATCGTCCAGTACTACAGCTCGCCGGCGGTCCTCGTGGTCCACAAGGACGAGACATCCATCCACTCGATCGCCGACATTTCCGGCAAGCGCGTCGGCGTCGGCACCGGCTCGAGCTACGAGGCCTATCTCGACAAGACGATCCAGATCCCGGGCGAGAAGGCCATCGCCTTCCCGTTCGAGAATCCGGTGAAGGTGCCCTCGGACGAGACCGTCAACTTCCAGAACCTGGCGCTCGGCGCCGGCGTCCGGCTCGACGCCATCGTCGCCAACATCGCCACCGCCAAGGGGCATATCGATGCGGGCGCCCCGCTCAAGGTGGTCGGCCAGCCGCTGTTCGGCGAGCCGAACTGGATCGCGGTCGACAAGGGCGACGCCGAATGGAATGCCAAGATCGTCGAGATCATCGAGGGCCTGCGTGCCGACGGAACGCTGAAGGCGATCTCGGAGAAATGGCTCGGCACCGACATCACGCGCAATGACGTTTGAGCTCAGAAGCGAGTCGGTCCGGCTCGGCCGCGATCTCCGTCCAGTCGTGGCGGCGCGGCCGTCGCGGCTCTCGGAAGCGCGCCTGTTCGGCATCAAGGTCGGCCTGGTCTGGGCCGGCCTTTTCGCCGTGTTGCTGGTCGGTTTCGTTCAGTTCGGCCTCGACGGCGGCGCCATCGCCGAACGGCTTCCCTTCATGCTCGGCATCCGCCTGACCCCGACGGGCATGATCCAGGGCGCCGCGATGACCCTGTTCGTCACGGCGAGTTCGGTCGGCTTCGCGGCGTTTCTGGGTGTCGTGACAGCCATGGGGCGGATGTCGTCCAACCCGTTCTGCTTCGCCATCGCCACCTTCTACGGATCATTGTTTCGCGGCACGCCGCTGCTGATTCAAGTCCTGCTGATCTACCTGGCGCTGCCCCAGATCGGCATCATCCTCGGCCCCCTCACCTCCGGCATCCTGGCGTTGTCGCTCAACTATGGCGCCTATAATGCCGAGATCGTCCGCAGCGGCGTCCGCTCGGTTCCGGCCGGCCAGTGGGAGGCGGCGATGTCGCTCGGCCTGCCGCGCTGGCGGATCGCGTGGAAGGTCATCGCACCGCAGGCACTGCGCGTCATCATCCCCCCCGCCGGCACGCAGGTTGTGTCGATGCTGAAGGATTCTGCGCTGGTTTCGCTGATGGGCGTCTGGGAACTGAACTTCCTGGCGCAGTCCTACGGGCGCTCTACCTACAAATACATGGAAATGCTGACCACGGCGGCGGCCATCTACTGGGTGATGTCGATCATCCTCGAATTCTGCCAGGCCAAGCTCGAGCGGCGCTTCGGGCGCGGCTACCCCGGCGTACAGACAAACGCAAACCGGTCCTGAACAGCGCCCATGGCGGCCGCGGATCCAAGCACGACAAGGAAGATCCATCATGACGACGCATCAACACGTGACGCTGCTCGACGGCGGCATGGGCCGGCAGCTCGAGCGCATCGGCGCACCGTTCCGCTTGCCGGAATGGTCGGCGCTCGCCCTGATCGAGACGCCGCATCTGGTGCAGAAGGCGCATGAGCAGTTCATCGAGAGCGGCGCGGAGATCGTCACCACCAATACCTACGCGATCAAGCCGCACCAGATCGGCGCCGAGCATTTCGAGACGGATGGCCTGCGGCTTGCCGGCCTCGCCGGCCAGGTCGCGCGCGCGGCGGCGGATCAGGCCGGGCGCCCCGTCAAGGTCGCCGGATCGCTGCCGCCCGTTTTCGAATCCTACCGGCCGGAGCTCTTCGACGCCGCCCGGGCGCCGGAAATCTTCCGGGTCCTGGTCAAGGGCCTCGCGCCGCATGTCGACCTCTGGCTGATCGAAACCCAGAGCTCCACCGTCGAGGCACTGGCGGCGATTTCCGCCGCGGCGCTGCACCCGAAGCCGATCTGGGTCTCCTACACGTTGAAGGACGAGGCGGGCCGCACCGGGCCGCCGGAACTCCGCTCCGGCGAGACGGTCGCCACCGGCGTCGAAAAGGCGGTCGAGGCCGGCGCCGTCTCGATCCTGTTCAACTGCAGCCAGCCGGAGGTGATGGAAGCGGCGATCCGCGAGGCACGCGCCACCCTCGACGCGGCCGGACGCCCCGACGTGAGCATCGGCGTCTATGCCAATGCCTTCGCCGCCGAGGAAGAGAGCGACGAGCCCTATGCCGGCATCTCCGATATCCGCGCCGACATCACGCCGGCGCGCTATCTGGTCTGGGCCGAGCGCTGGATCGATGCCGGCGCCTCGATCGTCGGCGGCTGCTGCGGCATCGGCCCGGAGCACATCACCGAAATCCGCCAGCACTTCGACTCGAAGTGAGCGGAATCCGGCTAGTTCATCTTCTGAAGAAGATCAGACAACTTGCTGATATCGCTTATGATATAATCTGCCTCCGGCGCAAGCTGCTCGGCCGACATGAAGCCGCTCTCGACACCAATGGCGACCACACCGGCGGCGCGCGCGGCATGCAGATCGTGCAGCGTGTCGCCGATCATCGCCGCCTCGCCCGGCTGGAAGCCGAACTGATCCAGAAAGGCGCGGATCTGTCCGGCCTCGGGCTTGCGGCCATGACCTGAATCATAGCCGAAGATGGCGTCGAACCACGAGACAAGACCAAGCCGCTCGCATTGCGACCGCGCGCCGCGCTCAGAATCATTGGTGACGACGCCGAGCCGGTAGCCGGCCTGCTGCAGGGTCGCGAACACCGCCGCCGGCTCGCCGATCGGCGTCGCGGCATTCAGCGTCGCGTCATGGAACAGGTCGCGCAGGATCTGCTCGAAGCTCGCGTCGCCGGGCCGTCCCAGCGCTTCGGCCCAGAGCGGGATCAACTCGCCGACAGAGCTGGCGATGAAGGGCGACGTCGGCAGCAGCACGCGCGCCTCGAGATCGTAGTGGACGATCTCGGCCAGCCGCTCCGCCAGCACCCCGTCGCCTTCGGCCAGCGTGTTGATGACCGAGCCCGTCGCGGCGTCCCAGGTCTTGGCGAAATCGAGAAAGGTCCCGTCCTTGTCGAACAGGAGCGCGCGCAGCTGCATGGCGTAATCCGTTGGAAGTCGTCGATGGCTTGCTCTAGCACGCTTGCCTTCGCCTGGCATTCCCGCTTCGATCACAGGCCCCGACGATCAGCGAACGAGCACCATGTCCGCAACGCTCCAGAGCCTCCCCCGCGACGACGGTTTCCGCATGCCGGCCGAATGGGAGCCGCATGCCGGCACCTGGATGATCTGGCCCGAGCGGCCGGACAACTGGCGGCTGGGCGGCAAGCCGGCGCAACAGGCCTTCGCGGCGGTGGCGACCGCCATCGCCGAAGCGGAGCCGGTGACCATGCTGGTCTCGGCCGGCCAGTGGGAAAACGCGCGCCAGCGCCTGCCCGCCCATGTCCGGCTGGTCGAGGCCACGACCAACGACGCCTGGTGCCGCGATACCGGCCCGAGCTTCGTCGTCAGCGCCGACGGCCGCCTACGCGGCAATGACTGGCGCTTCAACGCCTGGGGCGGCTTCAATGGCGGCCTCTATTCGCCCTGGGACCAGGACGACCGCGCTGCCGCCAAGATCCTCGAAATCGAAGGCGCGCCGCGCTATCGCGCCCCCTTCGTCCTCGAGGGCGGCGCGATCCATGTCGATGGCGAGGGCACGCTGCTGACGACGCAGGAATGCCTGCTGAACCCCAATCGCAATCCCTATCTCGACCGCAGCGAGATCGAGGAGCATCTCGCCGCCCGCCTCGGCGTCAGCAAGACCATCTGGCTCGGTCCCGGCCTCTTCCACGACGAGACCGACGGCCACATCGACAACCTCGCCTGCTTCGTCCGGCCCGGCGTCGTGGCGCTGACCTGGTGCGAGGACCCAGACGATCCGCAATACGCGATCTCGCATGACGCCCATGAGCGGCTTGCCGCCGCCACGGACGCGCAGGGGCGCAGGCTGCAGATCGTCAAGCTGCCGATGCCGGGACCGCTCTACATGACCGACGCGGAGGCGGCCGGCATCGACGTTTCCGAGGGCAGCGCCGAGCGGCGCGGCGGCGCGCGGCTCGCGGCATCCTACGCCAATTATTACATCGCCAATGGCCTGGTGGTGATGCCGTTGCTCGACGCGAAGACGGATCAGGCCGCGATGGAAATCATCGCCGCCCTGCATCCCGACCGCCGCATCGTCGGCATCGAGGCGCGGGAAATCCTGCTCGGCGGCGGCAACATCCACTGCATCACGCAGCAGCAGCCGGTCGGCCGGCCGGGCTGAGACGGCAAACAAAAGCTCCCGGCGCATGTCCTGCGCCGGGAGCTCGATGAATACGCCTGCGCATAGCGCGGGCGAGAAGAGTTCGTCAGCCCTTCAGGATGCTGCGGCCGGCATACTCGGCCTGCACGCCGAGCTGCTCCTCGATGCGGATCAGCTGGTTGTACTTGGCGGTCCGGTCCGAACGGGCCAGCGAGCCGGTCTTGATCTGGCCGCAGTTGGTGGCGACCGCGAGATCGGCAATGGTCGAATCCTCGGTCTCGCCCGAACGATGCGACATCACTGCGGTGTAGCCGGCGCGGTGCGCCATCGACACGGCGTCGAGCGTCTCGGTCAGCGAGCCGATCTGGTTGACCTTGACGAGGATCGAGTTGGCGGTGCCGGACTTGATGCCCTGCGACAGGCGCTTGGTGTTGGTGACGAAGAGGTCGTCACCGACGAGCTGCACCTTGTTGCCGATCTTGTCGGTCAGGCCCTTCCAGCCAGCCCAGTCGTCCTCGCTCATGCCGTCCTCGATCGAGATGATCGGGAACTTGGAGGCGAGATCGGCCAGGTAGTCGATCTGCTGCTCGATGGTGCGGACGACGCCCTCACCCTCATAGTTGTACTTGCCGTCCTTGAAGAACTCGGTCGCGGCGCAATCGAGGCCGAGATAGATGTCCTCACCGAGGCGGAAACCGGCCTTCTCGATCGACTTGGCGACGAAATCGAGCGCAGCCGTCGCCGAAGGCAGGTTCGGGGCGAAGCCGCCCTCGTCGCCGACATTGGTGTTGTGGCCAGCGTCCTTGAGCGCCTTCTTCAGCGTGTGGAACACTTCCGAGCCCCAACGGACGGCCTCGGCCAGCGTCGGCGCGCCGACCGGCAGAATCATGAATTCCTGGAAATCGATCGGATTGTCGGCATGGGCGCCGCCATTGATGATGTTCATCATCGGCACTGGCAGGACCTTGGCGTTGACGCCGCCGACATAGCGATAGAGCGGCTGGTCGGCAGCGGAGGCCGCCGCCTTGGCGAGCGCCAGCGAAACGCCGAGGATGGCGTTGGCGCCGAGGCGGGCCTTGTTCGGCGTGCCGTCGAGCTCGATCATCGTGCCGTCGATCATCGCCTGGTCTTCGGCTTCCATGCCGCCGATCGCGTCGAAGATCTCGCCGTTGACGGCCTCGACCGCCTTCAGCACGCCCTTGCCCTGATACTTGGACTTGTCGCCGTCGCGCAGCTCGACGGCCTCATGCGCGCCGGTCGAGGCGCCCGAGGGAACCGCGGCGCGGCCAAGCGAGCCATCCTCCAGCAAAACGTCGACTTCGACCGTCGGATTGCCACGGCTGTCGAGGATCTGGCGGGCAGTGATATCGATGATGGCGGTCATGCGGAAATCCTTGTTCTCGGACGGGACGCGAAGGTCTCGCAGCTTCTAGCCTGCCGCGCATGAAGGCGGAAGAGGAAGTGCGCGAAACTGTCGAGTTCCGATGCGGAAGTGCGCGGTCGAGCCGCGAAAGCGCGCGGACCGCGCAGTTTCGATTGCCTTCCGTCTCGCATCGGATGATGAAGACGGAATGACGACGCTTCTCATCACCGACGGCGACCAGACCGTCGACCTCCTCACCGCCGCCGGCAGCCGCGCCATCATCATGCCGTGGCGCGATGCGCTGCATGACGGTCCGATCCCGCCGCTCGATACGCTGGAAGCCGTCTCTGCCGTCCGGGCCGAGCATCTTGCCGAAGCGTTCAACTTCGATCCCGAGACGGTGGCCGCGACATTCGCCGAGCGAGACGCCGTCATGCGCCGCCATGCCGAATTCGACCGCGTCGAGCTCTGGTTCGAGCACGACCTCTACGATCAGCTGCAATTGCTGCAGATCCTCGATTTCTTCGCCAAGGAAGGGCGCACGCAGGGGATCGTCATCGTCCAGGCCGACAGCTTCTTCGCGATGGAGCGGCCCGATACGGTAATGCGCTTCGCGATCGACGGCGTGCGCGTCAACCAGGCGATGCTGGACATGGCGGCGACCGTCTGGAGCGAGCTGACGGCGCCAACGCCGGAGTTGATCGCCAAGCGGGCATTGCGGCCGATCAAGGGCTTCCCGTTTCTGCGGCAGGCGCTGGCGCGCTTCCTCGAGGAACTGCCGCAGCCGAAGACCGGCCTCAACCGCACCGAAATGCGCCTGCTCGATTCGCTCGGGCTCGAAGACATGTCGGCCGCAGCCCTGTTCCACCAGGCGCGAACCGCCGAGGAAGCTGCCTTCATGGGAACGTGGCCGTTCTACGCGGTGATCGATTCACTCGCCTTCTGCGACTTCCCGCTGATCGAAGGGCTGCACGCGCCTTATTCGCACGCCGATTCGGAAATACACGCCGAATATGTCACCGCGCCGCTGCGGCTGACCCTGGTCGGCGAGGACATCCTTTCCGGCGAGCAGGACCATATATCGACCAATGGCATCAGGCGCTGGTGGGGCGGCACGGAGATGAGCGGCTTCTCCGCCTGGCGCTTCAACCGCGACACGCGCGAGCTTCTGGCGCCCTGCTGACGCCAGGCCCGGTCTGGAGAGATGATGATGACCGAACAGGAACTGCAACTCGGCCGAAGCGTCGGCGCGGCGGCGACCCCGGAAACAGCGGTCCTCGACCGCGTGCCCAATCCGCATCCGGACACCCTCTATGTCGCTCGCTTCACCGCGCCCGAATTCACCTCGCTCTGCCCGGTCACCGGCCAGCCCGATTTCGCGCACCTCGTCATCGACTACGTGCCGAAGGACTGGCTGGTCGAATCGAAGTCGCTGAAGCTCTATCTGCACGCCTTCCGCAATCACGGCGCCTTCCATGAAGGCTGCACGATCGACATCGCCAAGCGCCTCGTCGATCTGCTCGACCCGCACTGGCTGCGCATCGGCGGCTATTGGTATCCGCGCGGCGGCATCCCGATCGACGTCTTCTGGCAGAGCGGCCCGGTGCCGGCGAACATCTGGCTACCGGACCAGGGCGTCGCGCCCTATCGCGGCCGCGGCTGACACGCGGCCGAGGCGTCAGATGCAGGCGCCGCCGTGGAGCGCCTCGTCGATCGCCGGGCTCGCGCCGCTCAGCGACACCGTGCCGGCAACCGAATCGCCGATCGAGATCTCGATCTCCTTGCCGGAGCGCAGCGTCTCGACATTCTCCGGCGCGAGGCGAATGCCCCATGTGTGGTTCGTCAGGGCCAGGAAGTCGCCGGCGAAGCCTTCATTGCGATCCGTCTTTACCTGGATCCGCTGGCGCTGGATGCCGTCCATGCTGCCGCGCTCGCCGATCTCCTGCCGGAGCGTGCCCGTATCGGTACCATAGGCGACGCGGAACACGGTGAGTTCCGGCGTATCGCAATAGACCGACACCATCAGCGGCTTGTCGCGGTCCTGCGCGATCGCCATCATCGGCGGCCCGCTCGGCTTGTCCTCGTAGCCTGTCAGCCGCTCGGTCCGCCATTCCGAGGCGCCGTTCATGATCGAGACTTTGACGTCGGTCACGCGCGGAACGCCGGGTTGCGCCGGCATGGGCGCGAAAGCGGTGGTGTTGTCGGTCGGCGGACTGTCGGATCCGGGCGCCGGCTCGCTCGGCGCCGGACGATCCTCGGCGACCACGGGCGGCTGCGGTGCCGGCGCTCCGGCAAAGGGATCGGCCGGAGGCTCGCTGGCGGCAGGCGCCGGAGTCGGCTCGTTTGCGGCAGGCGGTGCGCTGGAACTGGTGCTCGATAGCAGGCTGCGCAGCGGACCACCCGGCAAGGCGGCGATCACGACGCCGAGCGCTACCGCAGTCACGGCTGCGCCAATGCCGATCCGCTTCAGCCAGCGCGGCGAAGCGCCGTCGTCCTCGGCATCGGGCTCGACCAGTTCTTCGGGAGGCGCCGGAGCGACGGAAATGGAGACCTCATGGCTGAGGCTTGCAGCTGGGTGGCTGGCGGCCGCGCGGAGCGCCGAAGCCGGAGCCGGACGCGCCTCGGCCGGAGCTGGCTTCGCGGCAGCGGGACGGCCCGAAGCGGCCGGACTTGCCGGAGCCATTGAACTTGCCGGCGTGGTGGAACCGGACGGCGGTGGCGGCGGCGCAGCCGCAGCAGCAGGAGGGACGACGCTCGCTGGAGCGGCCGACCGCGTCGTCGGTCGCTTGAGCGAGGGGCTGCGCCGCTGCTGCTCTATGATAGCGATCGCGGCGCCGAGATCCCGCCGAAGCGCCTGATAGCGCTCCATGTCCATCTCGCCGCCCTCGGGCGTGCAAGTGGCTCGGATCGTGCGCTCGACCCTCTCATAGACGCGTCGACGCCCATCGGCGGACGGATCCGGAAGGTTGGAGATCGCCCGATCGAGAATGACTACGAGTTCGTTCGGGTCCATCGGGCTGGGCTCTTCCAGAGTGGGCGCAGGAGAACATCCTGCGTTCGTTTCACATCATCCCGCAAGTCGCTTCGAAACGACGGGGCGAGCCCTATCCCTTCGCAAGCCGGTCAAAGGCCATCAGGCGCTCCAGCAGCGCCGGCAGGTCGTCGATCTGGATCATGTTCGGGCCGTCGGACGGTGCGTTGTCCGGATCCTGGTGCGTCTCGATGAAAACGCCGGCGACACCGACCGCGACGGCGGCGCGCGCCAGAACCGAGACAAATTCGCGCTGGCCGCCCGAGGACGAACCCTGCCCGCCCGGCTGCTGCACCGAATGGGTGGCATCAAAGACGACCGGCGCGCCCATGGCAGCCATGATCGGCAGCGAACGCATGTCGCTGACGAGCGTGTTGTAACCGAAGCTGGCGCCGCGCTCGGTCAGGAGCACGTTCGGATTGCCGCTGTTGACCAGCTTGGCAAGGACATTCTTCATGTCCCAGGGCGCCAGAAACTGGCCCTTCTTGACGTTGATCACCCGGCCCGTCTCGGCTGCTGCGACTAGAAGGTCGGTCTGGCGGGACAGGAAGGCCGGGATCTGCAGGATGTCGACGACTTCGGCGACCACGGCGCACTGTTCGCGCTCATGGATATCGGTCAGCACGGGAACGTCGAATTCCTTCTTGATATCGGCGAAGATCGGCAGCGCCGCATCGAGGCCGGCGCCGCGCTTTCCGGAAATGCTGGTGCGATTCGCCTTGTCGAAAGACGACTTGTAGACGAAGCCAATACCGAGTCTGGTGGTCATCTCCTTGAGACGGCCGGCCATGTCGAAGGCATGCTGCCGGCTTTCCAGCTGGCAGGGGCCGGCGATCAGCGTCAGCGGCAAGTCATTGCCGAAGGTCGCCTTGCCGGCGGAGACATGCGAATTGGTTTCAGTCGTCATTCTTCACCGTGCCTGGAGGTCTGGCGTGCGCGGCCAGACCCTTACAACGTAAGCGTCGGCGATGCGACCCTTGATCCGCCAGCGTCGAGCGACCTTCGAGGACGCTTAGCCGGACAGCGCGGGATCGCGACCTGCCAGGCGAGAAGACACGCCGAGATCGCGGCGGATCCAAGGCCATCGCACGGAAGCCGAACGGCAATTCTGCGGGGCGAAACGGGTCGCCGTCCCCGGCGACCCGGAATCGGCCTCAGACGAGGCGCGACTGTTCGATGGCTGCCGCAATGAACGAGGCGAACAGCGGATGCGGATCGAGCGGCCGCGACTTCAGCTCGGGATGATACTGAACGCCGATGAACCACGGGTGATCGCGCAGTTCGACCGTCTCCGGCAGCACGCCATCCGGCGACATGCCGGCGAAATGCATGCCGCAGGCCTCGAGCCGGTCCTTGTAGTCGATATTGACCTCGTAGCGGTGGCGATGCCGCTCGAACACGGTCGTGTCGCCATAGATGCCGGCAATCTTCGAGCCGGGCTCGAAATGCGCCTCATAGGCGCCGAGGCGCATCGTACCGCCGAGATCGCCGGCCGAATGGCGCTTCTCGAGCATGTTGCCCTTGAGCCATTCGGTCATCAGGCCGACAACCGGCTCGTCGGTCGGGCCGAACTCGGTCGAGCTCGCCTTCTGGACGCCGGCCAGGCTGCGCGCCGCCTCGATGACGGCCATCTGCATGCCGAAGCAGATGCCGAAATAGGGCACGTTGCGACGACGGGCGAAACCGGCAGCCTTGATCTTGCCTTCCGAGCCGCGCTCGCCGAATCCGCCGGGCACCAGGATGCCGTTGACGCGCTCCAGATAAGGCGCGGGATCTTCCTTCTCGAAGATCTCGCTCTCGATCCAGTCGATGTTGACCTTGACCGTGTTGGCGATGCCGCCGTGCTGTAGCGCCTCGATCAGCGACTTGTAGGCGTCCTTGAGGCCCGTGTACTTGCCGACGACCGCGATCGTGACCTCACCCTCGGGATGGCGGATCTTGTTGGTCAACGCCTTCCACTTGTCGAGGACGGGCGGCTGCGCGTCGGTGATGCCGAACGCGGCCAGCACTTCGTCGTCGAGGCCTTCGGCGTGGTAGCTCGTCGGCACGTCGTAGATGTGGGCGACGTCGAGCGCCTGGATGACGGCCGATTCGCGCACATTGCAGAACAGCGACAGCTTGCGGCGCTCTTCCTTGGGGATCGGGCGGTCACTACGGCAGAGCAGGATGTCGGGCTGGATGCCGATCGAGCGGAGTTCCTTGACCGAGTGCTGCGTCGGCTTGGTCTTCAGCTCGCCCGCGCTCGGGATGTAGGGCATCAGCGTCAGGTGGA
Organism: Kaistia nematophila; assembly: GCF_026343855.1. Classification (NCBI taxonomy): domain Bacteria; kingdom Pseudomonadati; phylum Pseudomonadota; class Alphaproteobacteria; order Hyphomicrobiales; family Kaistiaceae; genus Kaistia; species Kaistia nematophila. The sequence continues at coordinate 398,590 of NZ_JAPKNK010000002.1, forward strand.
TATAGACGACATTGCCGCGCGGTAGGTCGTTGCCGAGCTGCCGGATCGCCTCGAGGAACGGCATCGCCTCGATGTCGCCGACCGTGCCGCCGATCTCGCAGAGCACGAAGTCGACATCGTCGTTGCCGGAGAGCACGAACGACTTGATCGCGTCGGTGACGTGCGGAATCACCTGCACGGTGCCGCCGAGATAATCGCCACGGCGCTCCTTGGCGATGATCTCCTGGTAGATCTTGCCGGTGGTGACCGAATCGGCCTTCGAGGCCGGGCGCCCAGTGAAGCGCTCATAGTGGCCGAGGTCGAGGTCCGTCTCGGCGCCGTCGTCGGTGACGAAGACTTCACCGTGCTGATACGGACTCATCGTGCCCGGATCGACGTTCAGGTAGGGATCGAGTTTCCTCAGGCGGACCTTGTATCCACGCGACTGGAGCATTGCTCCGAGCGCCGCGGACGCGATGCCCTTGCCAAGCGAGGAAACCACACCGCCGGTTATGAATACGTACCGCGCCATGGGCCTCTACCTCAGTTTCCGATCGAACGTTTCATACGACAAAGGCTAGCCGTCGCGCCAGAACGACGACCCAGCCTCCATTCACCAAACTCCCCTTCCCCAAATAAAACGTCGCCGCACGGGACCGCGCGGCGACGCGAAGGAAAAGGGCCTTTACGCGCTTTACTGCGAACTCGGCACCGCCGGAGCGGCAGGCTCGGCCGGAGCCGGTGCAGCCGGGGCCGGGGTTGCCGGAGCGGCTTCCGTCGCGGCCGGTGCCGCAGCGCCGGCCGGAGCGGCCTCGCCAGCAGGAGCCGGCGTCGAAGCCGCAGGCGTCGCCGCCGGCTTCTGGCCGGGCAGCTGATCCAGGATGCCCTGACCCGAGCCGCCCGGAACGGCCGGCGCCGAGGTCGACTGACCCTGGATCTGGTCGAGGATCGAGGCCGGCCGCTCACCATAGCGGCTGAGCAGGGCAAGGCCCATCGACGTGACGAAGAAGATCGCCGCCAGGATGGCCGTCGTACGGGTCAGCACGTTGGCCGAGCCGCGCGCCGTCATGAAGCCGCCGCCGCCGCCGATACCGAGCGCGCCACCTTCGGAGCGCTGCAGCAAAACAACGGCGACGAGCGCGACGACCACCATGAGGTGGATCACGATGATGACTGTCTGCATCGATGTCTCTGATCAGAATTCAAAAAAGCTGGCGGCCTTGTACACGATCGTTTTGGCGGTTTCCAGTGCCGCGCCCCTGATATGGAGAGTGGAACGCCGGAGACAAGCCGCACGCCGTGTCACGCATAGGCCGCGGCGATACCGAGAAAGTCAGCGGCCTTCAGGCTGGCGCCGCCGACGAGCGCGCCGTCGACATCGGCAATCTTGAGTATTTCGCCGGCGTTGGAAGGCTTTACCGAACCGCCATAGAGAATGCGGACGCGCGCGCCTTCAGCGCCAAAGCGCGCCACGAGACGCTGGCGGATATGGCCGTGCACCTCGGCGATGTCGGCGTTGGACGGCGTGAGACCCGTGCCGATGGCCCAGACCGGCTCATAGGCGATAACCAGATTGGCGGCCGTCGCACCGTCGGGAATCGACCCGGCGAGCTGCGTGTCGACCACGGCGAGCGTGGTGCCGCCGCGCCGCTCGGCTTCGGTCTCTCCGATGCAGAGGATCGCCACCAGATCGGCCCGCCAGGCGGCTTCCGTCTTGGAACGGACGATCGCGTCCGTCTCGGAATGGTCCGTCCGGCGCTCCGAATGACCGACGATCACATGGGTCGCGCCGGTATCGGCGATCATCTCGGCCGAGATGTCGCCGGTATGCGCTCCGCTCGCCTTGACGTGGCAATCCTGCCCGCCGATCGAGATGCGGCTTCCGAGCGCGACGACCGCGAAAGGCACAAGCTGCGTCGCGGGCGGGCAGATGGCCAGATCGACCTTGCCCCGAAGCTCCGCACCATAGCCCGCGACGATATTGCCGAACTCGCTCGCCGAGGCCTTCAGTCCATTCATCTTCCAATTGCCGGCGATCAGCGGCTTCGGACGCGGGGATTGGGTGCTGGACATGAACGCTTCCTGATTTCCGGTGTTTGGATTCTTGTTGGCTCTTTTGCATAGCGACGGCGCGCCGAAGTCAAGGACCTGCCCGAATCGCACCCGCGGTCAGACGGCTGTCGGGGGCCGCGGAATCCCGGACGGAAGGTATGCTCGATGTTCCGTCACCGCGCGCCTTGCCCCGGCGAGGGGTCCTTTCTATGATCGCGCGCCCGAAGCGGGGCCGGTAAAGCCCCCGCGCGTTAGAGGACGTCGATGCTCAATACGATGCGCAAATACGCTGCCGGCTGGGTAGCGCAGATCTTGCTCGGCCTGCTCGTGCTGAGTTTCGCTGTCTGGGGCATCGCTGATGTCTTCAATGGTGTCAGCAAGCATTCCGTCGCCCGCGTCGGCGGCACGGATATCTCGTCGGTTAATTTCGATCGCGCCTATCGCCGCGAGCTGCAGGCGATGAGCCAGCGCGTCGGCCAGCAGATCACGCCGGACCAGGCCAAGATGCTCGGCATTCCGAACCAGGTGCTCGGCCGCCTCGTCACCGAGGCTTCGCTCGACGACCAGGCCAAGGACCTGTCGATCGGCGTTTCGCGCGACATGCTGATCCGCGAGATCGCCCAGGACCCCGCCTTCAAGGGCGCCGGCGGCACCTTCGACCGCAACTATTTCGTCTCTCTGCTGCGCAACAACGGCATGACCGAGGACGCCTACGTCCTGGAGCGCCGCGCGCAGGAGAAGCGCCAGCAGATCGCCGAGTCGATCTCGGGCGGCGCCACCGCGCCGGAAGCGCTCGCCAAGGCCCTGCACGAATACCAGACCGAGCAGCGGGACATCCGCTACCTCGTCCTCCCCGCCTCTTTGGTCGGCGAGATCCCGGCGCCGAACGCCGACGAGCTCACCAGCTATTACAATGACAACAAGGCGGACTGGCGCGCGCCGGAAGTGCGCTCGATCTCGCTGATCAAGCTCGGTCCCGACGAGGTCGCGCGGCCGGACGACATCACCGATGCCGACGCCCAGAAGGCCTATGACGCCGAAAAGGCGCGCTTCACGACGCCTGAAACCCGCCATGTCTTCCAGGCGGTGTTCGCGGACGAGAGCAGCGCCCAAACTGCGGCCGACCAGCTCAAGGCCGGCGAATCGTTCGAATCAATGCTCGAAGGCATCGGCAAGAAGCTTGGCGACAGCGATCTCGGCGTCATCACCCGCGACAAGCTGATCGACCCCAAGGTCGCCGAGGCCGCCTTCTCGCTTCCGGCGAACGGTTCCAGCGACGTCGTCAAGGGCAGCTTCGGCCCGGTCGTCATCCATGTCTCGGACATCGTTCCGGCGACGGTTAAGGCGTTTGACGAGGTCAAGGCAGATCTGAAGAAGGAACTGGCCCTGAATGCCGCCAAGGCGGACATCAACGGCCTGCGCGATTCGATTGAGGACGCCCGCGCTGGCGGAGCTTCGCTCGACGAGATCGCCACCAACAACAAACTGACGGTGAAGAAAATCGCCGTCGACCAGACCGGCAAGGACGCCGCTGGCAACGCGGTCGCCGACATCCCGGCACAGGCGCAGCTGCTGAAGGATGCCTTCGCCAGCGATGTCGGCATCGACAACGCCGCGATCCCGACTGAGGATGGCGGCTATGTCTGGTTCAGCGTCACCGACATCAACGAAGCCCATGACCGCCCGCTCGACGAGGTCAAGGATAAGGTAATCGAGGCCTGGAAGAAGCAGGCCACGACCGACAAGCTGATCGCCAAGGCCAAGGACACTAAGGATCGCCTCGGCAAGGGCGAGACTCTCGACCAGATCGCCACCTCGCTGAACCTGCCCGTGCAGACGCTCGACAAGCAGACCCGCAGTTCGCGTCCGGCCGACAGCTTCTCGACCGAAGCGCTCAAGGCCGCGTTCGCCGGCCCGAAGGGCTCGGCCGACGTCGCTCCGGGCGCCCAGGACGGCGAGCAGATCGTGTTGCAGGTCGCGGACGTCACCGAAACCCCGTACACTGAGGGCAGTGGCGACAGCGGCCAGATCACGCAGCAGCTTGCCGACGCCATGCAGAACGATCTTCTGCAGCAATATGTAGCCGAGTTGCAGCGCCAGCTCGGCGTGACGGTCAATCAGAGCGTCCTGCAACAGATCACAAGCGCCATCTGAGGGTTGATTGGAAACAATGTCGCCAAGCCATTTGCCCGATACGCAGTTCCGTCGGCCCTGCCCCGCGCAGGCCGCCGGCGCCGCTTTCGACGGAACGCAGGCCCTCGCCGGGGCCCGCGTCTGGCCGTCCTCGGGAAATGAGGCCGCGGCGACATGGTGGCGGCGCACGCAAACCTGGCGATGGCGTTGATCGCCTCCGGCTGACGCCGGGACGAGGAATGTCATCGCCGCGACCGCGTCGCGCACCAATCAAGGCTCCAGGAGCCTTCCCGAACTGATGGACTGAAACCATGTTGATCGAGCCGTCGCTGGAGACGATTTCGCCTGCCTACGAACAAGGGCGCGCGCAGGTCGTCTGGACCCGAATGGTTGCCGATTTGGAGACGCCCGTCTCCGCCATGCTCAAGCTCTCGGCCGGAAGGTCGAACACCTTCCTGCTCGAATCGGTCGAGGGCGGCGCCGTCCGCGGCCGTTACTCGATGATCGGCATCGAGCCGGACCTGCTCTTCCGCGCCTTCGGTGACCGCGCCGAAATCAACGTCACGCCGGCCGCCGATCCAGAGGCATACGCACCGCTGGAAGGCCGCTCGCTCGATGCGCTGCGCGACCTGATCGCCCGGTCGCATATCGACCTTCCGAAGACGCTGCCGCCGATGTCGGCCGGCATCTTCGGCTATCTCGGCTACGACATGGTCCGCCAGATGGAAGAGCTCGGCGCACCCAATCCCGACGCGCTCGGCGTTCCCGACGCGATCATGATGCGCCCGACGGTCATGGTGATCTTCGACGCGATCAAGGACGAGATCACCCTCGTCACCCCGATCCGGCCGGCGGCCGGCGTCACCGCCGCCCAGGCTCATGCCCGGGCGATCGAGCGGCTGACGGCGGCGGTCGACACGCTGGAAGGCCCGCTCAATCGCGGCGCCTCCCATTCGGACATCGATCTCGACGTGCCGGTCGTCTCCAACACGACGCATGAGCGCTATCTGGAGATGGTCGCCAAGGCTAAGGAGTACATTGCTGCCGGCGACATCTTCCAGGTCGTGCTGTCGCAACGCTTCGAGGCGCCGTTCAGCCTGCCGCCCTTCGCGCTCTACCGCGCGTTGCGCCGGACCAACCCGTCGCCCTTCCTGTATTTCCTCGATTTCGGCGGCTTCGCGGTCGCCGGATCGAGCCCGGAGATCCTCGTCCGCGTGCGAGATGGCGAGGTCACCATCCGCCCGATCGCGGGCACGCGCCGTCGCGGCGCCACTCCGGAGGCCGACAAGGCGCTGGCGGCGGAACTCCTCGCCGACCCGAAGGAACTTGCCGAGCACCTGATGCTGCTCGACCTCGGTCGTAACGATGTCGGCCGCGTCGCCGAGATCGGCACGGTGAAGGTCACCGACAAGTTCTTCCTCGAATATTACAGCCAGGTCATGCACATCGTCTCGAATGTGATCGGCCGGCTGTCGTCCGAATATGACATGCTGGACGCGCTCGCAGCCGGCTTCCCGGCCGGCACCGTCTCGGGAGCGCCGAAGGTCCGCGCCATGCAGATCATCGACGAGCTCGAGTGCGAGAAGCGCGGCATCTATGCCGGCTGCGTCGGCTATTTCTCCGCCGACGGCGCGATGGACACCTGCATCGTGCTCAGGACCTCGATCGTCAAGGACGGCAAGATGTACGCGCAGGCTGGCGCGGGCATCGTGGCGGACTCGGTGCCCGAGAGCGAACACCAGGAATGCGTCGCCAAGGCGAGCGCGCTCTTCCGTGCGGCTGAGGAAGCGGTAAAGTTCGCTTCTCAGGCTGGTCGCGGACAGTAGTCGAAGCGGAGGGACACGACATCATGGCCTTTCTCGTCATCGATAACTACGACAGCTTCACCTACAACCTCGTCCACTATCTGGGGGAGCTTGGCGCGAAGCTGATCATCAAGCGCAACGACAAGATCACCGTCGAGGAAGTGATCGCCCTCGATCCCGAGGGGATCGTGCTTTCACCCGGCCCCTGCACGCCAAACGAGGCCGGCATCTGCCTCGACCTGATCGAGCGGGTCGGCGACACCATTCCGATCTTCGGCGTCTGCCTCGGGCACCAGGCGATCGGCCAGGCGATGGGTGGCGATGTCATCCGCGCGCCAAGCCAGATGCACGGCAAGATCTCGACCATCACTCACACTGGCAAGAGCGTGTTCCGGGGCATCAACGGTCCGTTCAAGGCCACCCGCTACCACTCGCTGACGGTGAAGCGCGAGACCATGCCGGCGGTGCTGGAGATCACGGCAGAGTCGGAAGACGGCGTTGTCATGGGCGCCATGCACAAGACCCTGCCGATGCATGGCGTTCAGTTCCACCCGGAGAGCATCGCCTCCGAACATGGGCACCTGATGCTGAAGAACTTCCTCGACATGGCGGCCGAGTGGAATGCGAAGAACCGCACTCCCCGGTCGGTCGCGTGAGGTAGATCGCAGAATGACCGACCTCAAATCCCATATCGCCAAGATCGCCGCGGGCAAGTCGCTAGAGCGGGCCGAGGCGGAATCGGCCTTCGACGTGATCATGTCGGGGTCGGCGACGCCAGCGCAGATCGGCGGCTTCCTGATCGGACTGCGCGTACGCGGCGAGACTGTCGACGAGATCGCCGGCGCGGTCGCGACCATGCGATCCAAGATGCTGCCGGTTGACGCGCCGGCCGACGCGATCGACATCGTCGGCACGGGCGGCGACGGAGCTCATACCTACAATATCTCGACCGCCTCGGCTTTTGTCGTGGCGGGCGCGGGCGTGCCGGTCGCCAAGCATGGCAACCGGGCTGTCTCGTCGAAATCCGGCGCCGCCGACGTGCTGGCGGCGCTCGGCGTGAACGTTGACATCCAGCCGGAGAAGATCGGCCGAGCCATCCGCGAGGCCGGCATCGGCTTCATGTTCGCACCGATGCATCATTCGGCGATGAAGCATGTCGGCCCTGCCCGTGTCGAACTCGGCACGCGGACAATCTTCAACCTGCTCGGGCCGCTCTCCAATCCCGGCGGGGTCAAGCGGCAGCTGGTCGGCGTCTATTCGGCAGAATGGGTTGAACCGGTGGCGCAGGTGCTGGCGGCGCTCGGATCGGAAAGCGCCTGGGTGGTACATGGCGCCGGCGGCGTCGACGAGATCACGACGGCCGGCGCGACGAAGGTCGCCGCGCTCAAGAACGGCAAGGTGGAGACCTTCACGGTCGAGCCCGGCTCGGTCGGCCTTCCCGTCTCGCCCGTCGAGGCGATCCGCGGCGGCGACGCCGAACATAACGCGGCGGCGCTGCGCGCCCTGCTCGAAGGCGAGCCCGGCGCCTATCGCGACACGGTGCTGATGAATGCCGGCGCGGCGCTGATCGTCGCCGGCCGCGCCGCCTCGCTGGCCGATGGGGTGGCGCTCGCCGCCGCCTCGATCGACGAGGGCCGCGCCCACGAACGCCTCGATCGCCTGGTCGCGATCACCAACGGATAAGCCGATGACCGATATCCTGCAGAAGATCGAAGCGACCAAGCGCGAAGAGATCGCCGCCGCCAAGGCGGCGGTGCCGATGGCCGAGATCGTCGCCCGCGCCAAGGACCAGCCGCCGGCGCGCGGCTTCGCCGACGCCATCCGCAGAAAGCTCGCCGCCAGCGAGCCGGCGCTGATCGCCGAAATCAAGAAGGCCAGCCCCTCCAAGGGCCTGATCCGGCCGGATTTCGACCCGCCGTCGCTGGCGCGCGCCTACAAGGCAGGCGGCGCCGCCTGCCTGTCGGTCCTGACAGACATGCCTTATTTCCAGGGTTCGCCGGATTATCTTGTCGCAGCCCGCGAGGCGGTCGATCTGCCGGCGCTGCGCAAGGATTTCCTCTACGAGGACTATCAGGTCTACGAGGCGCGGGCCTGGGGCGCCGACTGCATCCTGATCATCCTCGCCGGCGTCTCGGACGATGTCGCGAAATCACTCGAGGATACGGCGCTGTCGCTCGGCATGGACGTCCTGCTCGAGGTCCATGACCAGGACGAGCTGGAACGGGCGCTGAAGCTCGCCTCGCCGCTGCTCGGCATCAACAACCGCAACCTGCGCACCTTCGAAGTATCGCTAGAGACCTCGGAACGGCTGGCGCCGCTGGTGCCGGACGACCGCATTCTTGTCGGCGAGAGCGGCATATTCACGCCGGACGACATCGCGCGCATGCGCCGGGCGCGCATCGGCACCTATCTCGTCGGCGAAAGCCTGATGCGGCAGGAGGATGTGGCGGCGGCCACCGCGCATCTTCTGGGCCGCGCATCGGCCTGATCATGACCATCTCCATCCGTCCGGCCCACCCGGACGAATGCCCGTCGCTGCGTACGGTCGAACGCGACGCCGGCCAGCGCTTTCGCGAGGTCGGCCTCGCAGCGGTCGCCGACAGCGACACCACCAGCGAAGCCTTCCTGCGCTCGCTCTTCGCGCATGGCGTCGTGCTCTGCGCGGCCGAGGGCGACGATGCGCCGGTCGGCTTCCTTCTGGCCGGGCGGCTCGACGACGCGCTGCATATCTACGAGCTCTCCGTCGCTACCGCTTATGGCGGCCAGGGCGTCGGCAGCGCGCTGCTGGCCGCTGCCGAGCACGAAGCCCGCCGGCGCGACCTGTCGCGGCTGACGCTCGCCACCTTCCGCGACGTGCCGTGGAACCGTCCCTTCTACGAGCGGCGCGGCTTCCTCGAAGTGCTGCCGGACGATTGGACGCCGGCTTTCTTTCTGTTGCATGCTGGCGAGGAACTCTCGGGTCTGCCGCTCGAAAACCGCCTGTTCATGCGCAAGGAGCTTGGCTGATGCCCCCTCGCCTCACTCATCTGGACGAGACCGGCGCCGCGCACATGGTCGATGTCTCGGCCAAGGCGATCACTGAGCGCACGGCGGTCGCCGAAGGCACAGTGACGATGCAGCCGGCGACGCTCGACCTCATCCGCTCCGGCACGGCCGCCAAGGGCGATGTCATCGCGACCGCCCGGATCGCCGGCATCATGGCGGCGAAGAAGACGCATGAGCTGATCCCGCTCTGCCATCCGATCATGCTGTCGAAGGTGAAGATCGAGATCGAGTTCGAGGACACGCTGCCAGGCCTTCGCATCCGCGCGACGACCAAGGTGGCCGAGCGCACCGGCGTCGAGATGGAGGCGCTGACCGCCGTTTCCGTCGCCTGCCTCACCATCTACGACATGGCCAAGGCCGTCGACCGTGGCATGACGATCGGCGGCATCCGCCTGATCGAAAAGACGGGCGGTCGGTCCGGCGACTGGACCGCAGAATCCGAAAGCGCCGGCTGATGGCGGGTGATCTTCTCCCGGTCGGGGACGCGATTGCCCGCGTCACGCAGGACGTCGAACCGACCTCGGCCGAGACCGTGCCCCTGGGCGCGGCGCTGAACCGTGTCCTGGCGGAGCCCCTGGCCGCAAGGCGTACGCAGCCACCGTTCGATGTCTCCGCGATGGATGGCTATGCCGTGCGCGCCGCCGACGTCGCCGCCCTGCCCGTTTTGCTGACCCAGATCGGCGCGGCGCCGGCCGGCCACGCCTTCGCCGGCACGGTCGGCCCGGACCAGACGGTGCGCATCTTCACCGGCGCGCCGGTTCCCGACGGCGCCGACGCCATCCTGCTGCAGGAAGATGCCGTCGTCGAAGCGGATGGCCGCATCCGCGCGACAGAAACAGTTCGTCCGCGTCAGCATATCCGCGCCAAAGGCCTCGATTTCGTCGAGGGCGATATCCTGCTCCCGCCTGGCGCCCGGCTCGGCATGCGCCAACTGACGCTGGCCGCCGCGCTTAACCACGGCGAAGTTCCGGTCCGCAGCCGCCCGCGCGTCGCCATCATCGCCACCGGCGACGAATTGGTGGCGCCCGGCTCTGAACTCGGCCCGCACCAGATCGTCGCTTCCAACAGCTTCGGCATCGCGGCCCTGGTCGAACTCCTGGGCGGCACGGCGATCGACCTCGGAATCGTGCCGGACGACCGTGCCAAACTCGCCGCCACCATCAATCGCGCCACGGCCAGCGGCGCCGACATTCTGGTGACGCTGGGCGGCGCCTCGGTCGGCGAGCACGACTTCGTGCGCGAGGTGCTGGTCGAACGTGGCATGAAGCTCGATTTCTGGAAGATCGCCATGCGCCCCGGCAAGCCGCTGATGTTCGGCCGGCTCGGCCCCATGCGTGTGCTGGGCCTGCCCGGCAACCCGGTCTCCAGCCTCGTCTGCGGACTGCTGTTCCTGAAGCCGCTGATCCAGAGACTGCTCGGGCTGCCGCTCGTCGACGAGAGCGAAATGGCAGAACTCGGCGGCGCCATCGCCGCCAACGACCGCCGTCAGGACTATGTCCGCGCCAGCCTTGTGGACCTGCCGGATGGACGCCACATCGCGACGCCGCTGCCGCGCCAGGACAGTTCGATGCTGTCGACCTTCGCGCAGGCCCTTTGCTTGATCATCCGCCCACCTTTCGCGCCAGAGGCGGCCAAGGGAGCGCCCTGCCGGATCCTGCGTTTGCCCTGAAATTCGGCGATTCGACAAATCGCCGATTTTTTTCGCAAAAGGTCAAGACTCTTTCTTCACACGGCCGGATTCTGCTCTAATATGTCGCCGTTCCATCCTCGGCCGAGGAACCACGCGCCGGTGCAATAGTTGCACTGGAGCGGTTAGGGCCGTGGGAGGTGTTCTATGGCCAACTCGATCATGAAGCTGCCCTTGAGCAAGCGTACGCTGCAGTTCGGCTCGAGCTTCGCCGCAGGCGCCATGATGCTGTCGCGCATGAATCGATCCGAGCTGTCCCGCTACGACGACCTCGTCACCGACCTCTGCTGCCTGCCGACATCGGCAAGCGGGTCGTCGCATCATCGCAAGGCGCCCGTGGACAAGAGGCGCACGCGCTGGACGATCTGGACGCTTGCGGCCGGCAAGTAGAAGTCGCGAACTCAGAAACACCGGAAGCCGGGCTCTTATTCGATCGGCTCGCTCTTCGCGATAGCGTCAGGCAGCGCCCATGGCGGCATGCGGCGCGGCGGGCTTGGCGTGCGCGCGAAAATCGAGGTCGACCACCAGCGGCAGATGATCCGAGGCGACACGGGCAAGCGGCGTGCGCACGACCTCGACGTTCTTGACCGCCGCCCGGCCGCGCAGCCACACATGGTCGATCCGGAGCGTCGGCAGTCGTCCCGGAAAGGTCGGCTTCGCCTTCCGCTCGCCCCAGACCTTCTGCACATCGACAAACTCCGACGCGAGCCGACGATATGGCGAAAGTCCGGGAGGCGCGTTGAAATCACCGAGAAAGACGACCGGCTCTCGGCATTCGGGATGACCGAGCCATTCCGGCCCGAGGAGCGTGGAAAGCTGCAGCATCTGCTCATGCGGCCAGACGCCGAGATGGGTATTCACCACCTGTACCTCGACTCCGCCGACCTGCACCGAGGCCCAGAGCGCCCCGCGCGGCTCGACCTTGATCCGGTCATGGAAGCCCGGCAGCACACCCATCTTCTTCATCGAATAGGGCAGCCGGGTCAGAATGGCGTCGCCATAATGCTCGTCCGGACCGATCCGGGTCGAGGGGTGGAAGCGCACCTCCATGCCGAGCATTTCGGCCAGCACCTGCGCCTGGTCGACCCGGCCGCTGCGCGGTCTCCCCACATCGATCTCCTGCAGCGCGACGATATCCGGCGCACAGTCCTGGATGACGTGGGCGATGCGCTCCGGCGACAACTTCTTGTCGATCCCGACGCAGGCATGGACGTTGTAGGAGAGGATGCGGGCGGTGCTCATGAGAACCAAGTTAGCGAAGGCCGTCGGGAACACAATTCAACTTAGTCCAAATCCGTAGACATCCCGCGAGTTCCCTCGCCCGGCCTGCGACCACCGGCTCGGCTCAGGAGCGACGGCGGTGGACCGAGGCGCCGAGAGCCGCCACCCAGGTGCGAGCGGGCTTGAAATCCGGCTCGCGCTGCCCGGCCTCGAGCTCGGCGATCAGCGTGGCCAGCTTGCCGGCCAGCACGTCCAGCGTCTCGATGTCGTACTTGTCGGTCTTGGGATCGGCTTCCATCTCGCGGCGAATGACGGTGAATGCCTGCATCCAGCTCTCGGTATCCTCGACCGAGGCGCCGGGTTGAAGGGCATTGTGCAATGCGCCCAAAAGCTCGAGAACGTCCATGTGACCCATGCCCACTGCTTGTGATGGCCCCTTATCCATCGCAAGCAGCCCGCCATCAAGGGCCGCACCGTTCTCAATCAAGTGCACATCTGCGTGCGCCCGCCATGCCGGGCGCGCCGGCATGGCGCCAGGCGATCGGTCCGGAGAGCCGGCGGCGCTATTCGGCGGCGACGTCAAGGTGGAACGCGGCATCGTCGCCGGGACGGCCAACGCTGAAATAGCGGAAGCCTTCGCGAACGACATCCTCGCGACGATAGATGTTGCGCAGGTCGACCATCAACGGCGTGCGCATAGTCGCCTTCAGCCGCTTCAGGTCGAGCGCCCGGAAGATATCCCACTCCGTCACGATGACGAGGACATCGGCATCCTGTGCAGCGTCATAGGCATCCGTGGCGTAATGGACGTCGGCAAGGACCTGGCGAGCCGGCTCGATGCCTTCGGGGTCGAACGCCGAAACCCGCGCGCCCGCATCCTGCAGCGCCTGGATGATCGAAAGCGACGGCGCTTCGCGCATGTCATCGGTATTCGGCTTGAAGGTCAGGCCGAGGACGGCGACCTTCTTGCCGCGGATCTCGCCCCCCGAGGCCTGGATCACCTTGCGCGCCATGGCACGCTTGCGCTGGTCGTTGATCGAGACGGTGGTTTCGATCAGCCGGAGCGGCGTTCCCTGGTCCTGAGCCGTCTTGACGAGGGCCAGCGTATCCTTTGGGAAGCACGAACCGCCATAGCCGGGGCCGGCATGCAGGAATTTCGAACCGATGCGGTTGTCGAGGCCGATGCCGCGCGACACCGCCTGGACGTCGGCGCCGACGCTCTCGCAGAGATCGGCCATCTCGTTGATGAAGGTGATCTTCATCGCCAGGAAGGCGTTGGCGGCGTACTTGATCAGTTCGGAGGAGCGGCGAGATGTGAACAGGATCGGCGCCTGGTTCAGGTAGAGCGGCCGATACACGCCCGCCATCACATCCTTGCCACGCTCGCCTTCGACGCCGACGACGATTCGGTCGGGCCGCTTGAAATCGGCGATCGCCGCGCCCTCGCGCAGGAACTCGGGATTGGATACCACCGCCACGTCCGCATCCGGATTGGTCTCCCGGATGATCCGCTCTACCTCGTCGCCGGTGCCGACAGGCACGGTCGACTTGGTAACGACGACGGTGAAGCCCTTGACCGCCTGGGCGATCTCGCGCGCCGCTGCATAGACATAGGAGAGATCGGCATGGCCATCGCCGCGCCGCGACGGCGTGCCGACCGCGATGAAGACGACATCCGCCTCGCCGACAGGGCCCGCCAGTTCGGTGGTGAAGGAGAGGCGGCCGGCCCGGACGTTGGAAGCGACCAGCGCTTCGAGCCCGGGCTCGAAGATCGGGATATGGTTCTGCTTCAGAGCCTCGATCTTGGCCGCGTCCTTGTCGATGCAGGTGACGTCGTGGCCGAAATCCGCGAGACATGCGCCGGAGACGAGGCCGACATAACCAGAACCGATCATCGCTATGCGCATGCTGACGCCTTCACTTTTGCCGTGATCCCGAACCTGGAACCATTGTAACGGACGAATATGGCGGCTTGATACCCTATCCCGGCGCAGCAATCGCCCGCAAACATGCAGGCGCCGGCCGACGATCGACGAAATCCGTGGACCGTTGGCCATACTCGGCCAGTGGGACTATTGACCCATCCGCCCGCGACGACTAGGTTCCGCCCCAATTCGAGGCACTGCCTCGATGAGCCCGTAGCTCAGCCGGTAGAGCACGTGACTTTTAATCATGGGGTCTCGGGTTCGAATCCCGACGGGCTCACCACTCCCCTGCTTCGTCCCATTCGACAAGACTGACCACCCAAGGCGATCCCGCCTTGCGGGGGCCGAGCGGATGGGATCCGCCCACATGTCGGCGGCCGCGCCGAAATGATCCATACGGGGCTGCCATGGTTTCGATCGCGATCTACGTCGCAGCCGGGCTGGCGGAAATCGCCGGTTGCTTCGCCTTCTGGGCGTGGCTGAAGCTCGATCGCTCCCCCTTGTGGCTCGTGCCAGGCGCCCTGTCGCTCGCCCTCTTCGCCTATCTGCTGACATGGATCGACAGCGCTGCCGCCGGCCGCGCCTATGCGGCCTATGGCGGCATCTATATCGCGCTGTCGATCCTGTGGCTCTGGATCGTCGAGGGCGCCCGGCCCGATCGCTGGGATTTCGCCGGCGCCGCCATCTGCATCGCCGGCGCGTCGGTCATCCTGTTCGCGCCGCGCGGCTGAAGCCGCTTATTGCTGCGCCTTGGGCGGCTTGCCGTTCGACTTGAACGAGCCCGTGAAGGTGCCTTCCGCCGTCTTGGCCGTGCAGGTGACGATCGCCGGCTTGCCGGAATAGGGATCGCTGAACTTGCAGAGCCCCTCGGTCGCGTGAAGGATCTTCGGCTCCTTGCCGGAGCGGATATTGACGTCGACCACCGGCAATCCGGCAATGCCCGTCTTCTTGTCGCCCGAAAGCTTGGTCGCGTCGCCGGTAAAACCGATCAGCGTCTTGCCCTGCGTGAAGATGAACATGACGGCGCCGCCCGGCATGGGCTGGCTTGCCACCTCGTTGCGGCACTGCTTCGTGGCGTCCTTGCCGGCGACGACGAGCTTGTCGCACTTGCCGGCGCTGACCATCAGCGGCGGCGCGACCGGCTTGTTCTGCGCCTGCGCCGCCGGCGGCGCCAGCATCAGTGCGGATGCGATCAGGCTCGTCTTCATCATCGTCGTCATGTCGTCTCGCTTCAGCTCGTCTCGCGTCAGGACTACCCGCTCCTTCCTGAGGCAAGAAGCAGGCGAAAGATGGATGCGACTCTCCTTACGCGGGCCCGGCTGATTTGCACAGCACCTGATGATCTGGCTGGCCTGACCCTAGAAGGCCCGGAACGTCATGATCGTGCGCGTATCGCGAATGCCGTCGAAACGCTGCACCGATTCGGTGACGAAATGGCCGGGATCGGCGTCGTCCGGCAGATAGAACTTCACCAGGAGGTCGAATTCGCCGGCGGTCGAATAGATCTCCGAGGCGATCTCCGCGTCGGCGATGGCATTCGCCACCTCATAGGCACGCCCGAGATGGCATTTGATCTGGACGAAAAGGGCTCGCATCAGGGCCTCCGGCAGGGCGTCATGTGAGGGATGGGGATATCAGGTCCGTCCCCCTCCCGGCAATCCACTCCGCTCCGGCGGCATCGGCGCCTGGCCGTCCCTCCGGCCGCGCGCGAACCTCGCCGGAAGCGCCAGGCAGGCGCAAAACCTTGCCATTCTGCCGCGGGCGGCTAGTTCAAGCGATGGATCCACGAGATCCGACGCGTTGCCGGAGTGCATGATGTCCCGCATTGCCTTCACGACGATCGTCTTCCTGCTGGCCGCCTCGCTGTTTTCGACCGCCGCCATCGCCGCGGAATCGGCTGCCGACAGCACCAAGGCGATCCGACTGTTTCCATAGTCCTCCCAGCCTCCCTCCCCATCCGACCGGTCGAAAACAGCGTCATCGGAATGCAGTCTCGGCATGCGACGGGACGGCACGCCTGAATAGGCGGTGATCCTCTTGACCAACCCTGAAGCGAAGGAAAGGATGCACCGCAACAAGCGGATGCACAGGAGACCGGGGGCCGATGGACGTCACATTTGCGATCAAGATTTTTTCGGCATTGTTTGCGATCATCAACCCGATCGCGGGTGTACCCATATTCCTCTCGCTGACAGCGGGCATGGCCCCGGGTGAGCAGCGCCGGACCGCCATCCTCGTCACGATTACCGTCGCAATCGGCAGCGTCGTTTCCGCGCTTGCCGGAACCGCGATTCTGGAATTCTTCGGTCTGACGGTGAATAATTTCCGCCTCGCCGGAGGCCTCGTCGTCCTCCTGCTGGCCCTATCCCTGCTCAACGGCGAGGACAGCCCCGCACATGCCGGATCGGCTGCGGAACAAAAGACCTACAAGACCGCAAGCAATGTCGCGTTCTATCCGATGAGCATTCCGCTCCTGCTTGGCCCGGGTTCCATCGCAACCCTGGTGGTCTATGCCCACGAGGGAAGATCGACCGGCCAGGAGATGGCGTTCTGGATTGGCCTCGCCGCTTTCCTCATCGTCCTCGCCGCAATGATGATAACGGCCCCGTTCATCGGACGCGTCGTTTCGCCGACGGTCATGAGCGTGACCAAGCGCCTCATGGGGATGATCCTCGCCGCGATCGGCGTGGAAATGATGGTTACGAGTCTGACGGCGCTGTTCCCGGGCTGGACGCACTGACGGCGCCAACAGCCGGAGCCCTTCGCCTCCCTCCGCCCGGCGGAGGGAGAGGGTCGATCGAAGCTGCGGGGGCAGGATCAAAGACCATTTAAAGAGCGCGCCCGCGACCGCGGCGAGAGGAAGCCCTCAGAGCGCGGGGATGTCGCCCCGCGCCCAGCCTTCCTTGGTCGCCAGGCGGAATTCCTCGAACCGGCCCTCGTCGATCGCGGCGCGGATGCCGGCCATCAGGCTCTGGTAATAGGCGAGGTTGTTCCAGGTCAGCAGCATCGACGCCAGCGTCTCGCCCGACTTGAAGAGGTGATGCAGGTAGGCGCGCGAATAATCGCGGCTCGCCGGACAGTCCGACGCCTCGTCGAGCGGACGATGATCTTCCGCATGGCGGGCGTTCTTGAGGTTGACCTTGCCGAAGCGGGTGAAGGCGAGGCCGTGCCGGCCGGCGCGCGTCGGCATCACGCAGTCGAACATGTCGATGCCGCGCGCCACCGATTCGAGGATATCGTCCGGCGTGCCGACGCCCATCAGGTAGCGCGGCTTCAACTCCGGCATTTCCGGCGTGGTGATCGACAGGATGTCGAGCATCACTTCCTGCGGTTCGCCGACGGCGAGGCCGCCAACCGAATAGCCCTTGAAATCCATGGCGGCGAGCGCCCTGGCGCTCTCGATCCGCAGGCGCGGATTGTCGCCGCCCTGGACGATGCCGAAGATCGCCTTGCCCGGCTGGTCGCCGAAGGCGGCCTTGGAGCGCTCGGCCCAGCGCAGCGACAGGTTCATCGCCCGCTCGATTTCCTTCTCGGTCGTCGGCAGGCCGACGCATTCGTCGAGCTGCATCTGGATGTCGCTACCGAGCAGGCCCTGGATCTCGACCGAGCGTTCGGGCGTCAGCTCATAGCGGCGGCCGTCGACATGGCTCTGGAAGGTGACGCCCTTCTCGTTCAGCTTGCGCAGCTTGGAGAGCGACATCACCTGGAAGCCGCCGGAATCGGTCAGGATCGGGTGCGGCCACTGCGCGAAGGTGTGCAGGCCGCCGAGCTTCGCCACCCGTTCCGCGCCGGGGCGCAGCATCAGGTGATAGGTGTTGCCGAGGATCACGTCGGCGCCGAGGTCGCGCACCTGACCCGGATACATCGCCTTGACGGTGCCGGCCGTGCCGACCGGCATGAAGGCTGGCGTGCGGATGGTCCCGCGCGGCATGGAGATCTCGCCGCGTCGCGCCATGCCGTCCTTGGCGAGCAGCTTGAAGGTGAATTGCTCGGTCATGGTGTCTCGTTCGGGAAAAGCAGCGACGCATCGCCGTAGGAATAGAAGCGGTAGCCGGTGGCGATCGCATGCTCATAGGCCGCCCGCATCGTCTCCAGCCCGGCAAAGGCCGAGACGAGCATGAACAGGGTCGAGCGCGGCAGGTGGAAATTGGTCATCAAGAGGTCGATCGCCCGGAAGCGGTAGCCCGGCGTGATGAAGATGCTGGTCGGGCCGCGGAACGGCCGGATGATCTTGTCTTCGCCGGCGGCGCTCTCGAGCAGTCGCAGGGACGTCGTGCCGACGGCGATGACGCGGTTGCCGCGCGCCCGCACCGCATTGAGCGCATCCGCCGTCGCGGCCGAGACCTCGCCGATCTCGGCGTGCATCTTGTGCTCTTCAGTATCGTCGGCCTTAACCGGCAGGAAGGTGCCGGCGCCGACATGCAGCGTCACGAAATGCCGCTCGACGCCCAGCGCGTCGAGACGCGCGAACAGGTTCGGCGTGAAATGCAGGCCGGCGGTCGGCGCGGCGACGGCGCCCTCCTCGCGGGCATAGATCGTCTGGTAGTCCTGCCGGTCCTCGTCGTCCTCGTGGCGCTTCGAGGCGATGTAGGGCGGCAGCGGGATATGGCCGACAGAGGCGATCGCCTCGTCGAGCGCCGGACCGCTGAGGTCGAAGGCGAGCACGACTTCGCCCGCATCGCCCTTTTCGGCGACGGTCGCGGCGAGGCCCGCAAGCAGGCAGGCGCGATCGGCGCTCTCGCCGAACTGGATACGGTCGCCGAGCTGCAGCTTCTTGGCCGGACGCACGAAAGCCCGCCAGCGGTCCGCCGCCTCGCGCATGTGCAGCGTCACGCCGATCCGCGCCGCGACGCCATCACGCACCCGCTCGCCAAAGAGCTGGGCCGGGATCACCTTGGTGTCGTTGAACACGAGCGCATCGCCCGCGCGCAGCATGTCCGGCAGCTCGCGCACGATGCGGTCCTCAAGCGGCTCACCCTGGCGGACGACGAGCAGACGCGCGGCATCGCGCGGCCGGGCAGGCCGCAGGGCGATATTCTCCTCGGGGAGCTCAAAATCGAATAGGTCGACGCGCATTCTCTCGTTCCGCTGCGTATGCGCGCCCTTCCTAACGGGCGAAGGCCCCGATCTCAACCTTCGCCGGCAAGGCTTATTGCCGCGAGGCGAACCAGCAGACGAGCGAGCCGCCGGTGACGAGCAGCGCGCCGCCCCAGAAATTCATGCCCGGCATCATGTTGAGCAGGATGCTGGACAGCATCACCGACAGCAGCGGCGTGAAGTAGGAGGCCGTCGCCATAAGGGTGAGGTTGCCGTGGGAGACGCCATGGGTCCAGGCGGAATAGGCGAGCGTCGTCAGCACGCCGAACAGGAGTGTCATGGTGAGGCCGCGCAGATCAAAATGCAGCGGCGGCTGGTTGCTGGCGAAATAATAGACCCACAGCAAAGCCGCCGTCATCAGCAGGAAAGGCGGCACGGCGCTCTTTCCGCCCGACAGGCGCCGGGTGAAGATGGTGTAGAGCGGCCAGGTGATCGCGGCGACGAGCGCCAGGAAATAGGGCAGCGGGTTGCCGGCGACGTTATCGAGCATCGAATGCAGCGAAAAGCCGGAGCCGGACGACGCCAGCAGCACGCCGGCGAGCGAGAGCATCACCCCCGGCACCAGCAGAAGATCCGCCCTCGCCTGCCCGACCATGACGGCGAGCGCGATGGTGAAGCACGGCCAGAGATAGTTGATCATGCCCACTTCGACCGTCTGGGTCCGGTCCTGGGCGAGGCCGACGGCGAGCGCCAGCGCGATCTCGTAGGTGACGAACATCGCGCCGCCGACGAGCAGGTAGAGGCGCGAATGACCGCGGAAGGCGGCGCGGCCGCCATAGAGCGTCGCGACGATGCCGCTGAAGGTGAAGATCAGGGCGGAGCCGCCGACGGCGCCGAAGGTCTCCGAGATGTTGCGATAGAGGCCGATGGTGGCGCTCCACATCAACACCGCGCTGATACCGATGAGCGTGGGCGGCTCGATCCGCGCACGAGGAAAGCCCGCCACCGAGACGCCGAGCATGATCCGTTCCTGTGAAATTCAGCTTGGCGCGAGGGATGGTCGGCCAGACGGTTGCGCCGCAATAAGGTCAGGAAGGCACGCGGCATGGCCCCCGACTACAAGAAAGCGCGCCCCGGCGATGGCCGGGACGCGCTGCATTTCAACCTGGGCGGCCGGAAAGACCAGCCGCGAACCGCGACGGCTTACGCCGCGTCGGCGGCAACCTTCATCGAGACGATCTTGTCCGGGTTCTGGACGGGCTCGCCGCGCTTGATCTTGTCGATGTTCTCCATGCCCTCGATCACCTGGCCCCAGACGGTGTACTGGCCGTCGAGGAAGCGCGCATCGCCGAAGCAGAGGAAGAACTGGCTATCGCCCGAATCCGGGTTCTGGGCGCGGGCCATCGAGGCGGTGCCGCGGACATGCGGCTCACGCGAGAACTCGGCCTTCAGCTTCTTGCCCGAACCGCCCATGCCGGTGCCGGTCGGATCGCCGGTCTGCGCCATGAAGCCGTCGATCACGCGATGGAAGACGATGCCGTCATAAAAGCCCTCGCGGGCCAGTTCCTTGATGCGCGCGACGTGGTTGGGAGCGAGGTCCGGACGCAGAGCGATGATCGCCGTGCCCTGGGTGGTCTCGAGGATGAGGGTGTTCTCCGGGTCCTTGATTTCGGCCACGGTTATCTCCTTCTGTAGGGCCGCGCCGGAAGACGGCGCAGCGAACGTGCCGACTTACTTGGCGTCGGCGGCGATCTGCATCTTGACGATCTTATCGGGGTTTGCCGGCGGCTCGCCCTTCGCGATCTTGTCCACATACTGCATGCCGTCGACGACTTCACCCCAGACGGTGTACTGGCCGTCGAGGAAGCCACCATCGGCGAACATGATGAAGAACTGCGAGTTGGCCGAATCCGGGTTCTGCGCGCGCGCCATGCCGAGCGTGCCGCGGGCGAAATGCGCCTTCGAGAACTCGGCCTTGAGGTCGGGCTCCTTCGAGCCGCCCATGCCGGTGCCGGTCGGGTCGCCGGTCTGCGCCATGAAGCCGTCGATCACGCGGTGGAAGACGATGCCGTTGTAGAAGCCCTCGCGCGTCAGCTTCTTGATCTGCGCGACATGGTTCGGCGCCAGGTCCGGGCGCAGCTTGATCACGACGCGACCATCCTTCAGGTCGAGATAGATCGTGTTCTCGGGGTCGAGCTTCTCGCTCGCGGCCTGGGCGGGCGCGGCAATGAAGAGAAACGCAGCGGCGATCGCCGCGAACAGGCCAAGGAAACGGGTCACAGAGACCTCCGGTCGGTGGACGGTACCGCCCTTTGCGGCGACGTCAGGAACTGAATTTTTGTGTCAGCTTTCGGGCAACGGCCGCCGGAACGAAGGCAGAAACGTCGCCGCCCATCTTCGCAATCTGGCGCACCAGCGTCGCCGTTATATGACGCGTCGCGGACGTTGCCGGCAGGAAAACAGTCTGGATATCGGCTGCCATGCCGTCATTCATGCCCGCGAGCTGCATCTCATAATCGAGATCGGTGCCGTCGCGAAGCCCGCGGATCATCACCGAAGCGCCGCAATCGCGCGCCGCATCAATGGTCAGCCCATCGAAGGACATCACCTCGATTCGCCCCGCCCCGCCCTCGATCTGGTCCGCCAGCTCGCGGATCAGCGCCACGCGCTCATCGAAAGAAAAGAGCGGCGTCTTGCCGGGATGGACGCCGATCGCCACCACCAGCCGATCGACCACCGCCAGCGCCGCGCGCAGCATGTCGAGATGGCCGTTGGTCGGCGGATCGAAGGAGCCCGGATACAGTCCAACACGCGCCATGTTCACGTCCCGCTCCCGGAATGACACCGGATTCTCACGCAAGGTTTACGAAGGAAAGAAAGACTTCATCAAGGAACCAACTTCACAAACCCGCATTGCTTCCCCAGATGAATAGTCAATGAACAGCCAGTTGTGATGCGGTTCATAGGCAGAAGAGCAGGTTGCGTCCACATATCGGCGCAACAGCACACGGAGGGCAAGCCATGACATCGTGGTTCCACACCGCCATTCTCGCAACTTGCGCCGCAGCCACCATTGCGGTTGGTTTCGCCAGCGCAGCCGCCTATTCCGACCGGGACGTTCCCGCAGCCAAGAAGGGCGATCGCCTTTCCGTCTCGGCCATGGACAATGCCGGAGCCCCGATGATCGCCGTCGTCGAGCGGCAGGAGGGCTACTCCGTCATCACTCGCGTTCCCCTCCCGGGCGCGAACTGAGGGTTTCCCCTCACACCCTGACGACCTCCAAAACCTAGCCTCCCCCGAAATGACGCCGGCCTGACCCCTGAGGCCGGCGTCACTCATTTGGAGAACCGGCTAGCCTTCCGTCGGCGCCTGCGGCGCGGATTCCGCTTCCGGACCGTCTTCCTCGACATCGGTGAGGCGGTCGACCGAAACGACCTTCTCCGTGTCATTGGTGTTGAAGACGATGACACCCTGCGAACCGCGGCCGACGATGCGGATCGGCTTGTCGCCGCCGACCGGCATGCGGATCATCTGGCCGCCATCGGTGACCAACATGATCTGGTCCGCATCCTCGACCGGGAACGAGGCGATCAGATCGCCGTTCCGCTCGTTGACGGCCATGGCGACGATGCCCTTACCGCCGCGACCGGTGATGCGGTACTCGAAGGACGAGGTCCGCTTGCCGTAACCGTTCTCGGAGATGGTGAGGACGAACTGCTCGGCGGCGCTCATCTCGGCGTAGCGCGCCTGCGGCAGCGTGGCGCTGCCCGGCGTCTCGTCGGCATCGTGCTCGATGACCGTCGCGTCCTCGACCTCGCCGCGCACGGCGCGGCTCATCTTCAGATAGGCCGCGCGCTCGTCGCCATTGGCGTCGAAGTGATGCAGGATCGCCATCGAGATGATGCGGTCGCCTTCGGCCAGCGAGATGCCGCGCACGCCGGTCGAGTCACGGCCCTTGAAGACGCGGACATCGGTGACGGCGAAGCGGATGCACTGGCCCTTGGCTGTCGTCAGCAAGACGTCGTCATGCTCGGAGCAGAGCTGGACGTCGACGATCGCGTCGCCCTCTTCGTCGAACTTCATGGCGATCTTGCCATTGCGGTTCACCTGGACGAAGTCGGACAGCTTGTTGCGGCGGACCGTGCCGCGCGTCGTCGCGAACATCACGTCGAGCGTCGACCAGCTGTCCTCGTCCTCCGGCAGCAGCAGGATCGAGGTGATGCGCTCGCCGTCCTGCAACGGCAGCAGGTTGTTCAGGAACTTGCCGCGAGCCTGGGGCGCCGCGAGCGGCAGGCGCCAGACCTTCATCTTGTAGGCGATGCCGCGCGAGGAGAAGAACACGACCGGTGTGTGCGTATTGGTGACGAACAGGCGGGTAACGAAATCCTCGTCCTTCGTCGCCATGCCGGCGCGACCCTTGCCGCCGCGATGCTGGGCCCGGTAGGTCACCAGCGGCACGCGCTTGATGTAGCCCTCGTGGCTGACGGTGACGACCATGTCCTCGCGCTGGATCAGGTCTTCATCTTCGAAATCGACGCCGCCGTCGAGGATCTCGGTCTTGCGCGGGGTGCCGAACTCGTCGCGAACGGCGATCAGTTCCTCGCGGACGATCGCGACGATGCGGGCGCGCGAGCGCAGGATGTCGAGGTAGTCGGCGATCTCGGCGCCCAACTTGTTCAGCTCGTCGGCGATTTCGTCGCGACCGAGGGCTGTCAGGCGCTGCAGGCGCAGGTCGAGGATGGCGCGGGCCTGCGCTTCCGACAGCTGGTAGGTGCTGTCGTCGGCGAGCCTGTGGCGCGGATCGTCGATCAGAGCGACCAGCGGCGCGATGTCGGCCGCCGGCCAGTGCCGCTCCATCAGCCGCTCGCGCGCGGTCGACGGATCGGGCGCGGTGCGGATCAGGTGGATGACCTCGTCGATATTGGCGACAGCGATGCCGAGGCCGACCAATATATGCGCGCGGTCACGCGCCTTGGCGAGCAGGAAGCGCGTGCGCCGCGCGACCACTTCCTCGCGGAAGACGACGAAGGCCTGGATCAGGTCCTTCAGATTCATCAGCTGCGGCTTGCCGCCCGTCAGCGCCACCATGTTGACGCCGAAGGACGTCTGGAGCGGCGAGTAGCGGTAGACCTGGTTTAGCACGACGTCGGCAACGGCATCGCGCTTCAGCTCGATGACGACGCGCATGCCCTGGCGATCGGACTCGTCGCGGATGTCGGAGATGCCCTCGATCCGCTTGTCGCGGACGAGTTCGGCGATCTTCTCGATCATCGTAGCCTTGTTCACCTGGTACGGGATCTCATGGATGATGAGAGCCTCGCGTTCCTTGCGGATCGTCTCGACCGTCACGCGGCCGCGCATCAGCACGGAGCCGCGGCCTTCGTGATAGGCGGCACGGATGCCGGCTCGGCCGATGATCAGGCCGGCGGTCGGGAAATCCGGACCCGGAATGATCTCCATCAACTCATCGATGCTGATTCCGGGGTTTTCGAGATAAGCGACGCAGCCGTCGATGACTTCGCTGAGATTGTGCGACGGGATGTTGGTCGCCATGCCGACGGCGATGCCGCCGGCGCCATTGACGAGCAAGTTCGGGAAGCGCGCCGGCAGGACGACCGGCTCGCGCTCCGAATTGTCGTAGTTGTCCTGGAAGTCGACCGTATCCTTGTCGATGTCCTCCAGCAGCGAGTGCGCCGGCTTGGCGAGGCGGACCTCGGTATAACGCATGGCGGCCGGGCTATCGCCATCGACCGAGCCGAAGTTGCCCTGGCCGTCGGCCAGCATGACGCGCATCGAGAAGTCCTGCGCCATGCGCACCAGCGCCATGTACACGGACTGATCGCCATGCGGGTGGTACTTACCGATCACGTCACCGACGATACGGGCCGACTTGCGATACGACTTGTTCCAGTCGTAGCCGTTCTCGTTCATCGAATAGAGGATGCGGCGGTGCACCGGCTTGAGGCCGTCACGCGCATCCGGAAGCGCGCGGCTCACGATCACGCTCATCGCGTAATCGAGATAGCTCCGCTTCATCTCATCGGTGATCGAGATCGTTTCGAAGTCGGAAGGGCGGCCATCACCCGGCTCGTCGGGGCTTGGCGGCTCGTGGGTATCGGACAAGTTATTTTCCGGAATCAGTTTCGATTGCCGACATCATAGAGGCCGCATGTGGCAGACTCAAGGAATCGCGCCGAAATGCCGGATTTCCCTGCATTTCGGCGTGGTCGGGATCGGCAATGCGCAACGCCGGCAAAAGGCGACCCGCCGGCCCCGCCAGAGTGCGCTGCGGCAGCGCCGGGCTAGAAGCGAACCGACGCGCCGATGACTGGGCCGTGCTGGGTGACGTCCCAGTCGAATCCGCCCTTGGTGTAGTCTTGGTAGAGCGCGCGATAGCCGATCCGCCACATCGTCTCGTGGCCCAGGATCTGGGTGCGATAGCCGAGATAGGCCTGCCCATTAAGGCTGATGCGCGAGCCGATGTCGAAGCCGCCGACATCGCCTTCGATCGCCAGGTTCCAGCGCGGGGTCAGGTCGATGTCGACGCGCGCACCGACGAACGGATCGACCCACTGCACGCTGTCGGAAACGTCGCGAGAGGCCACGTCCGGCACCTCCACGCTGAGGTTGCCTTCGAGCCGGGTCCAGCGCAGGCCGGCGAGCGGCGAGATGGCAAGGACGCGTGCCCCGCCGAATGCGTTGTCGCCGCCGAGCGGCGCTTCGAAGGCCCGGTAATAGGCGCCGGCGGAGACGATGGTGGTCGTCGTGCCCGCCCCAACATTCACTTCGGTCTGGCCGATGACGGGAAGCTTGGGACGGAACGTCTTCTCGCTGGTGACGTCGACATACTCGCCGTTGACGAAGACGCCGAACGCGCCGTTCGTTACCTCGACGACGCCCATCAGGCCGATGTCGAGATTCTTGAAGGTCTCGCTGAAGGGCACGTCGACATTGACCGGAATACCGCGCAGCGCGCCCTCGCCCTGCAACGACGCGGCCCAGAGATAGGGGCTGACGATCACCGACCAATCGCTCTGGCGCGCCGGCGCCGTCTCCTGCGACACGCCAAGATCCGCGGCCGAGGCAGAAGCGCCGGACGCAGCGACGATGGCGAGCAGGACGGCGGTCGCCACCGCATGGCGCAGGCGGCGGCCCGAATGCGACGAATTCAAGGTTTGATTCCCCCGGAAGTCCAAAGTCGGCGACAAGCTGGCGTCGTGGCGAGCCGGCGTCAACAACCCAAGGCCGCCGACGCCGCATCTGTCGCACGCGGCCGGCGACTGCCCCCTAGGGAACGAGCGGCGGGCCGGATGACAGCCACCGGCCTACACTGCTATGACCAGATCAGCTTGGCGGGGCGTAGAAACGTGCTCGACTACCTTCTCAACGCGCTTGTCACCCTGTTCGTCACGATCGACCCGATCGGCCTCGCGCCGATATTCGTCGGGCTGACGCGCGGCATGACATCCGGCCAGCGCCGGCAGACGGCCGTCCGCGCCACCCTCACCGCCATCGCCATTCTCTACGCCTTCGCGCTCGTCGGCGAAGGCCTGCTCAATTTCCTCGGCATCTCGCTCGCGGCCTTCCGCATCGCAGGCGGTCTGCTGCTGTTCTGGATCGGCTTCGAAATGGTGTTCGAGCGGCGCGACCAGCGCAAGCTCGCCAACGCGACCCGCGCCATTGAGGAAGAGCAGCAGCACGACCCCACCGACGTGCACCATCTCGCCGTGTTCCCGCTCGCCATTCCGCTTATGGCCGGGCCGGGCGCGATTTCGGCGACGATCCTGATCTCCGCCTCGGCGCCGAGCACCATCGGGCTGCTCGGGCTGCTGGTGATCATCGCCATGCTGATCGGATGCTGTCTGCTCGTCTTTCTGCTCGCCGGCCCGCTCGATCGCATGCTGGGCAATACGGGGCGGATCGTGCTGACCCGCCTTCTCGGCGTGCTGCTCTCGGCGCTGGCCGTGCAGTTCGTCGCGGATGGCGTCACCGCCATCGCCCGCGCAGCAATCGGCAGCTGAGGTCCCTTCCGGCCAGCGCCGGAACGATCTAGAGAGACCCGGAAATCCCGTTCCGCCGGACGCCCGCCATGCCGAAACGCAAATCCCCCGAGGGTAACGCCCTGCTCGCCGCCGGCATGACTGCCGACGCGGCCATCGCCGCGATCCTGACGACGGGCCAGGCGGAGCTGGTGACGGCGGTGCGCGCGGCGCTCGACCGGCCGCGACCGGACACGGTGCACGCGCTCCGAATGGCGCTGCAGCGGCTCGGCGCCGGGCTGGAGCTCTGCGCCGGCTTCGCGGCGGAAGCTCCGTTCGAGACGGCGCGCCGCGATGCGCGCGCCCTCTCCGACGGCCTCGGCGAAGCCCGCAACTGGGACATCTTCATCTCCGAAACCCTGGCCCGGCGGATCGAGGAACTGGCCGGTACGGCCGATATCGCGGCGCTCACCGAAGGCGCGGCCGCCGCACGCCATGAGAGCTATCGACGGACCGGCGACCTGCTCGCCGGGCCGCTGCCGCAGAAGGCGCTGCTCGGCGTCGCCTTGCTGCTGTCTCAGACGCCCTGGCGCGAAGCCGACGGCCGCATGCCGAAGCGCCTTGCCGCCCGGATCGACGGACGCGCGCGCCGCGAGATCGCCCGCGCGGACCGTCGCCTGCGCGGGAGCGGCAAGCGGCTGTCGCGCCTTTCGGACGAGGAGCGACGCGAGGTGGACCGGGCCGTGCGGCAGTTCGCCCATGCGCTCGAATGCCTGGCGCCGCTCTGGCCACGTTCGGCCCGCCTGAAACGCTATCGCGACCGGGTCCTTGGCCTACGGGCGGAACTCGACGAACTCGCCGTCATGGCCACGACGCAGCGCCTGCTCGAGCATGTCGCCGCCGACGATTTTTCGCCGGGGGTGCAGCGCGCCGCCGGCGCCATGACCGGCTGGGCGGCGCGCGACAAGATCGACCGCCTTGCCGCCCTCGACGCGCGCTGGCGCGACTTTCGAAACGCCAAGCGATTCTGGTAGTCGCGCGTCCGGTAGTCGCGCTGGCCGCGCCACACAGACGTGAAGTTCGGCCCCTCCTTCCGCATGGTAACCTCGGGTTGCCGTCATGGCGGACGGCGATTTCCGCTTCGGAGGACCGGTCATGTTCATTGCACGCTGGCAGATCGACGCTCGCTTCGGACACAAGCAGGAAGCCCTCGAACTGATGAAAGAATGGGAGCGGGAAATCGGCGCCAAGGTCGGCGTGGATCCGGGCCGCTCGTCCGTCGTCACCGGTTCGATCGGCGCGCTGGAGGCCACGATCGAGAACAATCTTACGGTCGAGAACCTGGCGGAGCTGGAACGACTGTTCGAGGCGATCTCGAAAATCCCCGCCCATGTCGAATGGGGTAAGAAGCTGGAGCCGCACGTCGTTTCCGGCACCTCGCGCTGGAGCATCCTGCGCGTCGTGCCGATGTAGGAAGCGCTCAAGCCTCGAGGAACGGCACCACCAGCCGGCGAGAGCGCAGGATGGCCTCCCGCGACGCGTTCACCCGCCCGGCGATCTGCCGTCCCACGCGCAGGATCTCGCGCGAAAGCCTCTGTCGCTGCGTTGCCGGCGGCGGCCGAACCAGAGCCGACGAATGCTCGATCAGGCTCGGATGCAGGGGCGCGCTACCGGCGCGCGCCGCCAGCAGATGCTCCTGGATGCAGAGCGCCGGCACCGCCTGGTGAATGCGCAGGCCACGGACAGCTTCGTCGCGGGGATCGAACACCACCACGTCGATCGGCCGCCTGAACCCTTCCGTCCGCTGCAGGAGACGAATGGCCGCGCGGCGCGAGATGACATAACCCGCCGATCCCCGGTGCCGCGACCGCATCCTGTGCAGCGCGAAGCCGTCGAACGCCAGCGCGCGTGGCGCGATGGTGACCGTATCCGGAAAGGCCTCCAGCTTGATCAGGTCCGCCCTGGCCGGAAACCGCCCCGGCGCCGCGAGGAAGCCGGTGACGGCAGCCGCGAGCACCACATCGTCCTCGAACACCGCAAGCCACGGATCGCCGCTCTCCACCAGGTATCGCCAGGCCGCACGGTGGCTCTCGAAACAGCCGACCTCGCCGGCTGTCAGCCGACCATGCCGCGCGGCGTTCGCCTGCGTCTCCACCGCCACCAGCCGCTCGAATGCAAGACCGATCCGCTCCGCCTCGACGCGAAAGGTCGCCAGGCGCTCGGGCGAACGATCGAGGTTGATGACGACGACGCGCATTTCGCCCCCCCCCCCCCCGATCAGCCGGTCTCGATCTCGTGCAGATGCAGCGTGTCCCCGATGGCGACGTCGCCACCGGCAATCACCTCGGCATAGATGCCGCAATCCGTGTGGTCGAGGTTGCGCAGCAGCGTGCCGGGAATGTCGAGGTCCCGCGCCGCCGTCGCGGGATTCACATTGGTCGCGGCGCAGCGCTGGGTGCGCTTGGCGAAGCGCACCCGCGCGCCGCCTAGCGTCGCTTCCCTGCCGACGAGTTCGAACTCCTGCCAGGGCTCCAACCCGTCCAGATAGAGGTTGGCGCGAAACCGCAGGGGATCGACATCCTCGCCCACCAGGTCAGCGACCGCCGCCACAGAGGAAAGGTTGATGAAGGAGATGTAGGGCTTGCCGACATCGGTGAAGGCGTGTCCCGGCGCCGAGAGCACCTTGAGTGGCCCGCGCCGTTCGTCGCCCATGAAGCCTGTCAGGAACGCCTCCGTCGCCGCCCGGCCTGCCGGGTCGGAGAGGTCGGCGGCAAATGGCGCTCCATGCCCGTCGATCGACCACACATGCGTCGCCGGATCGAAGCGGGTCTCAAGCCCCGCCAGCCGTGCATTCTTCATGAGGCAGAGGAACTTGGCCTTGGGCTGATAGCTCGGTGCGGCCGGATCGAAGCCGGATGGTCCGTTCTCGATGGCATAGATGCGGTCGGCGTCGAAGCGGCGATGCGGATGAAGCGCCGTGCCGCCAAGCGCCTCGGCGGAGAATCCCTTGACCGGATAGCGATAGAGCGAGGCGATCGACGCCATGGATGTTCCCTCGCCGTCGTCTCGCCGCGCCACCCCGGCCGGCGCCGCCCTCGGCGTTCCCGGCTATTGAGCGGCGAAACCGGCCGCTTGTCCAGCGTCCCGGCCGGCGGCCCGGGCGAGCGCCCGCCACGGCTCGATCGACCAGTGCGGACCGGCCTGGCCGGAAGGCGACGTCAGCACATGCAACCGCGTCAACCCGATCGGCGACGCCTGCTCGCCATAGGGAAGGTGAGCGGTCGGGAGGCCGAGGAACAGGCTCGCCGCACGCTTGCTGGTGAAGGCGAAATGGCGCGGCTGGAACCGCTCGATCTTGTCGCGCAGCGCCGCCGCATCGACCCTCTCGAGGTCGATCTCGGTATCCTGGCCGACATGCTCCTTGGCGACGTCGGTCAGGCCGATGCCGAAGGCCAGCACGTCCTGAAAATCGGCCGGCGAGATCCGGCGCGGCGTCAGCCCGACGGCGTGAAGCGTCGGCCAGAACTTGTTGCCCGGATTGGCGTAATAGGCGCCCACTCGCGCCGACCAGGCGCCGGCGCCGGTGCCGCAGAAGACGATATCCAGCCCGGGCGCCAGTACATCCGGCAAGATCGGCATCGATCGGTTCCCTTTCACGCACGGGCGGCGGACGGTGAATGCACCCGGCCGGCAAAAACCATCTGTCGCTCGCCGGCCAGACCTGCCACTCTCCCGCCGGGCCGCCGGCCCGCGCGACCATACGGGAAGAGAGACGGATGAGTACGATAAACTACCTGACGCAAATCGAATTCGGAGCCGGCGTCGTTTCGGAGCTGCCTGGCGCCCTCGCCGCGCTCGGCGTAACAAAGCCGCTCGTCGTCAGCGATCGCGGATTGCAGGCCTCCGGACTGCTCGGCCGCGTCACCGCCCTCCTTCCCGCCGGCGCACCGGTCTTCCTGGACATACCGACCAACCCGACAGAGGCCGCCGTGCTCGCGGCGCTGGAAGCCTACAAGGCCGAGGGCTGCGACGGTGTCGTCGCCGTCGGCGGCGGCTCGCCGATCGACCTCGCCAAGGGAGTCGCGCTGCTTGCGACGCATGAAGGCCCGCTCGAACCCTACGCCGCCATCCTCGGCGGCATCGCCCGCATCAGCGCCAAGGTCGCGCCGATCATCGCCGTGCCGACCACGGCCGGCACAGGCGCCGAGGTCGGCCGCGCCGCGCTGCTGACGCTGAACGACGGCCGCAAGCTCGGCTTCATCAGCCCGCACCTGATTCCGAAGCGCGCGATCTGCGATCCCGAACTGACCCTGGGCCTGCCGCGCGGGCTCACCGCCGCGACCGGGCTCGATGGCCTGTCGCATTGCATCGAGACCTTCCTGTCGCCGCGCGTGAACCCCGTCGCCGACGCGATCGGCCTCGATGGCGCGCGCCGGATCTGGGACCATCTCGAACGCGCCTTCAACGACGGCAGCGACCTCGAAGCGCGCAGCGAGATGATGATGGGCGCGCTGCAGGGCGGCCTCGCCTTCCAGAAGGGCCTCGGCGCCGTGCATGCGTTGAGCCACGCGCTCGGCGGCCTCAAGAGCCCGAGCCTGCACCACGGCACGCTCAACGCCATCCTGATGCCGTCGATCCTGCGCTTCAACCGCGAGACGGTGCCGGCCAAGATCGATCGCCTGGCCGCCGCGATGGGACTGCCCGCATCGGCCGATCTCGCCGACGAGCTCGATGCTCTGAACCGCCGTCTCGGCATCCCGGCCGGCCTGAAGACGCTCGGCGTCACCGACGAGGTGTTGCCGTGGGTGGTGGAGCGGGCGCTCGCCGACCATTCCTACGCCACCAACCCGCGCGCCGCGACGGCAGAGGAATTCCGCGCCATCCTCGACGGCGTGATGGTCTGATCGGCGCCATCCCGGCGCCAAAAACAGAAGACCCGGGAAGCGGCCGCTTCCCGGGTCTTTCCATTTCTCATCCAAGACGATCTGGGTTCTTCACCTCTCGCTGAGGGAGAGGTCGGCTCGAAGAGCCGGGTGAGGGTTTACGACCTCACCGGATGGTTCCCTGCGCCCTCACCCGCCGGCCTTCGGCCGTCGACCTCTCCCCACGGGAGAGGTGAAGTGCGCCGGACGATCCAAAATCCTAGAACGGGATGTCGTCGTCGAGGTCGGCCGCGTAGGAGGACGAAGCGGCCGGCTGGCGCGACATGCCGCCGCCGCGCGGCGCTTCCAGCGGGCTCGAACGGCCGAAATCGCCGCCGCCCTGGTAGTCCGACTGCTCGCTACCACCGGCGCGACCGTCGAGCAGGGTCAGCTCACCACGGAAACGCTGCAGCACGACTTCGGTCGTGAACTTCTCGGCGCCCGACTGGTCGGTCCACTTGCGGGTCTGCAGCTGGCCCTCGACATAAACCTTCGAGCCCTTCTTCAGATACTGCTCGGCGACCTTGGCGAGGTTCTCGTTGAAGATCACCACGCGGTGCCACTCGGTCTTTTCCTTGCGCTCGCCGCTCTGCTTGTCGCGCCAGGTCTCCGACGTGGCGATGTTCAGATTGACGACCGACTCGCCTGAATTCATGCGCCGCACTTCCGGGTCGCGCCCGAGATTGCCGACGAGAATGACCTTGTTGACGCTTCCGGCCATGGTCTGTTCCTTCTTGCCTCTTTGCTGGCCCCAAACTATCCCGAAATGACACGGCCCGCGCGCGACAATCAGGCCTTGTCCACCAGAACAATCCAGCCGGGGCCATCCGGATCCCCGGCGTTCTCTTTTTGTTCTAGACAATTCCGGCCGAACTGGCAAGATCCCGTCAGGTGAATCAGCCGAAGACCGCGACAATCCCAGCCTGCTCCTTGTATGGAGAGGCCGATAGCCTAAATTTGGGCCTTGGTGTCTCCGGACGCCAGCCCCTTCCATTTGGACAGACGACACATGGCTCAGCATGATGACGCGCGGCTTTCCGGCGCGACCGCCGGCAAGTTCATTTCGGTGCGGGGCGCGCGCGAGCATAATCTGAAGAATATCGATATCGACATCCCGCGCGACAAGCTCGTGGTGCTGACCGGCCTGTCCGGCTCGGGCAAGTCGTCGCTCGCCTTCGACACCATCTATGCCGAGGGACAGCGCCGCTATGTCGAGAGCCTGTCCGCCTATGCGCGCCAGTTCCTGGAGATGATGCAGAAGCCGGACGTCGACCAGATCGACGGCCTGTCGCCCGCCATCTCGATCGAGCAGAAGACGACCTCGAAGAACCCGCGCTCGACGGTCGGCACCGTCACCGAGATCTACGACTACATGCGCCTGCTGTTCGCGCGCGTCGGTGTCCCCTATTCGCCGGCGACGGGCCTGCCGATCGAGAGCCAGACGGTGAGCCAGATGGTCGACCGCGTCATGGCGCTGCCGGAGGGCACCCGGCTCTATCTGCTGGCGCCGATGATCCGCGGCCGCAAGGGCGAGTACAAGAAGGAGCTGGCCGAGCTCCAGAAGAAGGGCTTCCAGCGCATCAAGCTCGACGGCGTCTTCTTCGAGATCTCGGAAGCCCCCGTTCTCGACAAGAAGCTGAAGCACGACATCGACGTGGTGATCGATCGCATCGTCGTCCGCGGCGACATCACCTCGCGTCTTGCCGACAGTTTCCAGACAGCGCTCGAACTCGCGGATGGCATCGCCGTCGCCGAATTCGCCGACGAAAAGGACGAGAAGGGCAACGAGCGGCGGATCCTGTTCTCGGAGAAGTTCGCCTGCCCCGTCTCCGGCTTCACCATCGCCGAGATCGAGCCGCGCCTGTTCTCGTTCAACAACCCGTTCGGCGCCTGCCCGGAATGCGACGGCCTCGGCTCGGAAAAGAAGATCGACCCGGATCTGGTCGTGCCGGACGGCTCCGTCTCGCTCAAGCAGGGCGCGGTGGCGCCCTGGGCCAAGTCGTCCTCGCCCTATTACGCGCAGACGCTGGAAGCGATCGCCCGCCACTACGACTTCTCGATGAACGAGCCCTGGGACAAGATCCCGGAGGCGGCGCAGAACGCCATCCTGTTCGGCACCGGCAAGGGCGAGATCGAGTTCGTCTACAATGACGGCACCCGCTCCTATCGCACGCAGAAGAGCTTCGAGGGCGTCGTCACCAATCTGGAGCGGCGCTGGCGCGAGACGGAATCGAACTGGGCCCGCGAGGAAATCGAGCGCTACCAGGCCTCGACGCCGTGCAAGGCCTGCGGCGGCGCACGCCTGAAGCCGGAAGCGCTGGCGGTCAAGATCGCCGGCAACCACATCGCCCAGGTCTCGCAGATGTCGATCCGCAACGCGGCGACGTGGTTCGAGGGCCTGCCGGCCCAGTTGAACGAGAAGCAGAACGAAATCGCCGTCCGCATCCTGAAGGAGATCCGCGAGCGGCTTTCCTTCCTGGTCGATGTCGGCCTCGACTACCTGATGCTGTCACGCAATTCCGGCACGCTTTCGGGCGGCGAGAGCCAGCGCATCCGCCTCGCCTCGCAGATCGGCTCCGGCCTGACCGGCGTGCTCTACGTGCTGGACGAGCCGTCGATCGGCCTGCATCAGCGCGACAATGAGCGGCTGCTGGAGACGCTGCGCCACTTGCGCGACATCGGCAACACCGTCCTCGTCGTCGAGCATGACGAGGACGCGATCATGACCGCCGACTATGTCGTCGACGTCGGGCCGGAAGCGGGCCTGCATGGCGGCCAGATCATCGCCAAGGGGACACCTGCCCAGGTGATGGCCAATCCGAACTCGCTGACAGGCAAGTATCTGACCGGCGAACTCTCGGTCGAGATGCCGGAGACCCGCCGCGCCATTTCCAAGTCGCGAAAGATCAGCGTGGTCGGCGCGCGCGGCAACAATCTGAAGAATGTCTCGGCCGACATCCCGCTCGGCACCTTCACCTGCGTGACCGGCGTTTCCGGCGGCGGCAAGTCGACCTTCCTGATCGACACGCTCTATGCCGCCGTGGCGCGGCGGCTGAACGGCGCCCATCTCCATCCCGCCCCGCATGACCGGATCGAGGGGCTGGAACTGATCGACAAGATCATCGACATCGACCAGTCGCCGATCGGGCGCACGCCGCGTTCCAACCCGGCCACCTATACCGGCGCATTCACGCCGATCCGCGAATGGTTCGCCGGCCTGCCGGAGGCGAAGGTGCGCGGCTACGGTCCCGGCCGCTTCTCGTTCAACGTCAAGGGCGGCCGCTGCGAGGCCTGCCAGGGCGACGGCGTCATCAAGATCGAGATGCACTTCCTGCCCGACGTCTACGTGACCTGCGAGGTCTGCAAGGGCAAGCGCTACAGCCGCGAGACGCTGGACGTGAAGTTCAAGGGCAAGTCGATCGCCGACGTGCTCGACATGACCGTCGAGGAGGCGAAGGAGTTCTTCCAGGCCGTGCCCGGCATTCGCGACAAGATGGCGACGCTGGAGGAAGTCGGCCTCGGCTACGTCAAGGTCGGCCAGCAGGCGACGACGCTCTCCGGCGGCGAGGCGCAGCGCGTCAAGCTCGCCAAGGAACTGTCGCGCCGCGCCACCGGCAAGACGCTATACATCCTCGACGAACCGACGACCGGCCTGCATTTCCACGACGTCGCCAAGCTGATGGAAGTGCTGCACTCGCTGGTCGACCAGGGCAACACAGTCGTCGTCATCGAGCACAATCTCGAGGTGATCAAGACGGCCGACTGGATCATCGACATCGGCCCGGAAGGCGGCGATGGCGGCGGCGAGATCGTCGCGGTCGGCACCCCGGAGCAGATCGCGAAGGAGCCGCGCAGCTATACCGGCCAGTTCCTGAAGCCCGTGCTGGAGAAGGCCCGTGCCACCGGCCGCAAGCGCAAGGCCGTCGCGGCCGAATAGTAGACTGCCTGCTTCCGCGGCGAGGGCTGTTTCAGGCTGATATGCCGGGAAGCAAGGCCCTCACCCTACCCTCTGCCGCAGGCGGGCGAGGGTTTCGGCCGGCATTGATCGGGAGCCCCGTGCTTTGCCGGCATCGATGGCGAGTTCCATGGGACAGACGCTGCGCTCCCCCTCTCCCGCGAGCGGGAGAGGGTTGGGGTGAGGGTCTTTCTCGGACCACCACGTCCGGCATGCAAGCGCGCCAGCCGGATCGCCCCCTACACGCAGCGCCAGTAGACCCGGCCATAGGCATCGACGACGCGGACGCAGCCGGCGCGGGGCGCCACCGCATAGGGCGCGGCGACATAGGCGCCACCGACATAGGCCCCGCCGACGACGGCGCGGCGCGTGGTCCGGCGCGCAACGCCCGCATAGCTGAGCGGCGTCAGCGGCCGGCCGATGATTGCCTCGGCGCGGCTGAACAGGCCAAAGCCCGACATCTGCGGCGCCGGCGTCT
The DNA here is from genome assembly GCF_026343855.1 of Kaistia nematophila. Lineage (NCBI taxonomy): Bacteria > Pseudomonadati > Pseudomonadota > Alphaproteobacteria > Hyphomicrobiales > Kaistiaceae > Kaistia > Kaistia nematophila. The sequence goes on from NZ_JAPKNK010000002.1 coordinate 434,808, forward strand.
CCGAAAGGGAGAGCGCGCCAAGTCCCAGAATGACGGCCGCGAGCCGGATGGCGGCGCGGCGCGGCGGATGCGAATGAATCGGGATCATTTGCTGTCTCCTGACGCGGGCGTGGTCGAGGCGCCGCTGGCGGATTTCACGTCATTGGGCATGGCGCCCGCCGCCGGAATCTCGTCGATGTCGGCCAGTTGCGAGAAATCGACCTTCCTGGCGCCCTCCGGCGGCTTGAAGGCGAAGGTGCCGGCCGGGAACTGCGTGCCGCTGTGCCAGTCGGTGAAGCGGATCGTATATTGCGGCGCGCCACCAACGGTCTTGCTGGTGATCACCATCTTGCAGGGGATCGGCTGCTCGCCGACCTCGACCCAGAGCTGCCAGTCGGTGTCGTGATTGCGAAACGCGACATGCTCGCAGGCGATGCCGTTGATGACGCCGCGGCCGATATGCTTGGCCTCGACCACATCGGCCATCAGCGCGTTGAACGAGTCGGCGATCATCAGGTCGGCGGCCGGCATGTCGAGCATAAGGTCGCCGCGCAGCTTGTCGACGACGCTGTCCATCGAGCCGCTCATCGGCTCGCTCGCATAGGTCTTGGCGCTCTTGTCGTAAACCGTGACGCTCTTGCCGTCATAGAGCAGTTCGACATCGGCATAGCCGCCGGTGCGGCTGACGCGGAACTCGTCCGGCCGGTGGATCTGCGCCTTGCCGGAGCTGTTGAACTGCAGCTTCTCCATCTGCGGCGTGACGACTTCGAGCTCGCTGTCGAAGGCGAGCGTGATATCGGTCTGGCCGCCGACATAGCGCGCCATCCCCTTGACGATCTCGATCGCGTCCTGCCGGTTCTGCTCGGCGGCCGCGCTGGCGTCCTGCGCCCGGGCTGGCTCGCCGAAGGCCAGCGCCGTCGCGACGCCGACCACCAGGACGCCCGCCCGACGCCATCCCGCCCGCGCCAACGGGCTCAATGCATGCATCCGCATCGCGTCCTCCTCTCGACCGATGAAGTGCCTGAAGCGCGCGGATGCTACCACGGGCCCCGCGGGCGTCCCGTTCGCGATCCCGTGATGCGGAGAGGCGAGCACCGATCCCGGGTGGCCAAATGAAAATGGCCGCGCGAGGCGCGGCCATCTTGCCGGTTCGGTCCAGGGCGATCAGGCCTTGCGGCGACGCGACTTGGCGAAGGTGTCGAAGGCCACCGCCAGCACGATGATCACGCCGATGATGATCTGCTGGATGTAGGACGACACGTTCATCAGCACGAGGCCGTTCAGGAGCACGCCGATCAGGAACGAGCCGATCACCGTACCGAAGATCGTGCCGACGCCGCCGAACAGCGACGTGCCGCCGATGACGACCGAGGCGATGACGGTGAGCTCATAGCCCGTGCCCGCAACGGCCTCGGCCGAGTTCAGCCGCGCCGACAGCACGAAGGCGCCGAGGCCGGCGAAGAAGCCCATGATCACATAGACGCTGCAGATCACCCAGTTGACGTTCAGGCCGGATAGTCGCGCCGCCTCCGGATTGCCGCCGACCGCGTAGACCTGCCTTCCGTAGCGCATATAGCGAAGCGCGATATGGGCCAGCAGCGCCGCGACCAGGAAGATGATGACCGGAACCGGCACCGGGCCAATCTTGCCCTGGCCCCACCAGGTGAAGTCGGGCTGAAAGCCGGAGATCGGGCCGCCGGCTGCGAACAGCAGCGCCGCGCCGCGGAACACCGACATGCCGCCGAGCGTCACCACGAAGGGCGGCACCTTGAGGCGGGTGATGGCGAGGCCCTGCAGCAGGCCGCCGCAGACGCCGACGGCGATCGCCGCCAGAGCCGCGAGTTCCCAGCCATAGCCGATCGCCCCCTCGCCCACCGTGAAGCGGTCCTGCATGCCGCCCTTGGCGACAGCGGCGGCGACGAGGCCGGCAAAGGCGAGCAGCGAGCCGACCGAAAGGTCAATGCCGGCCGTCAGGATGACGAAGGTCATGCCGATGGCGAGCAGGCCGGTGATCGAGACCTGCCGCATCACGTTGAACAGATTGATCGACGACATGAAGCGCGGCTCGAGCACCGCGAATATGATCATCAGCGCGATCAGGAATATCAGCGGCGCAAACCGGGCCAGGGTGCCGAACAGGTCGAACCCCTTCTCCTCCGCCGCTTCTCGTCTCACGTCCGTCATTACCGTATCCCTTGTCTGGTCACGCAGCTCGGCCGGCGGCGCTGAGCGTCATCATCGTCATCAGTTTTTCCTGGGTCGCGTCGGCGCGCATCGTCTCGCCGGTGACGCGCCCTTCGCGCATCGTGACGATCCGGTCGGCGACCGCGAGAACCTCGGGAAGCTCAGAGGAAATGGCGATCACGGCGATCCCGGACCGGGCCATCTCGAACAGAAGATTGTGGACCTCGACCTTGGCGCCGATGTCGATGCCGCGGGTCGGCTCGTCGACGATCAGCACCTTGGGCCGCAACGCCAGCCAGCGCGCCAGCACGACCTTCTGCTGGTTGCCGCCGGAGAGGTTGCCGACGGCCTGGTCCGGGCTCGCCATGCGGATATTGAGCAGCTTGCGATATTCCTCGACGAGGTCGCGCTCCTTGCGCTCGTCGACGAACAGGCCAAGGCGGTCGATTCGGTCGAGCGCCGCGATCGAAAGATTGGTGCGGATCGCCTGGGCCAGGAACAGCGCCTGCTGCTTACGATCCTCCGGCACCAGCCCGATCCCGTATTTGATGGCGTCGCGCGGCGAACGGATGTCGACGGGCTGGCCGTCCACCAGCACGCGGCCGGAATCGAACGGGTCGGCTCCGAAGATCGCTCGCGCCGTCTCGGTCCGCCCGGCGCCGACCAGACCGGCGATGCCGAGGATCTCGCCACGCCGCACATTCAGGGTGACGTCCTGCAATTCTGTCGCGTGAGGATCATGCGCCGAGCGGCGGCGCGTCAGCCCCTCGACCGCCAGCGCCACCTCGCCAGCATCGCTCGCCTCGCGGTGCGAGAACAGCGCATTGACCTCGCGGCCGACCATAAGGCGGATGATGCCGTCGATCGTCGTCTCGCTGACCTTGCCGGCGCCGACATTGCGTCCGTCGCGCAGCACAGTGAGCCGATCGCAGATCTCGACGACCTCCTCGAGACGGTGCGTCACGAAGATGATCGAAATGCCTTCCGCCTTGAGCTGGCGGACGATGCGGAACAGCTTTTCCACCTCGGCGAGGCTGAGTGCCGAGGTCGGCTCGTCCATGATGATGATGCGCGATTGCATGGAAAGCGCGCGGGCGATCTCGACCATCTGCTGCTCGGCGACCGAGAGATCGCGCACCAGCGTCATGGGGCTGCGCTCCAGGCCGATGCGACGGATCAGCTTCAGCGTCTCCGCCTCCATCTTCGCCCAGTTGACGAAGAAGCGCGGGCCCGGCTCGCGGCCGATGAAGACGTTCTCGGCGATCGTCATGTCGGGGGCGAGGGTGAATTCCTGGTAGATCGTGACGATGCCGAGCTTCTGCGCGTCCTGCGGCGTCGCGAGCGTCACTTCACGGCCATCGATCGCGATGGTGCCGCGGTCGGGCGACTGCGCGCCAGCCAGGATCTTCAGCAGGGTCGACTTGCCGGCCCCGTTCTCGCCGAGCAGCGCATGGATCTCGGCCGGTGCGACCTCGAGATCGACGCCGTCGAGCGCCTTGACGCCGGGAAAGCTCTTGGCGATGCCGGTCATCTTCAGAAGGGGATGCGGATCGTTCATCGGTGTTCGCTTGCGATGGAGCACGGGAGCATCCGCCCTCGCCGATAACGGGTGAGGACGAAACGGATAGATCGGCGGGAAAAGGAGCGCCAGCGGCCGGACCTTTCCCGTCCATTCGGGATCCTCGGCCCCAAGACCGGGATCGGCTGCGCGTCGAACCAGGGACCGGAGCCCTCGGCGGGCGCACGCCTTTCCTGCCGGCTCGAAATCCAAGAATTCGCTACGTCGAGTTGCTTGGACAGAGGCAGCCATCCGGCCGCGACGATCGACCGGGATGCCGCGTCGGCAAGGGTGCGTCCCGTTTCGGGATCCCAGAGAGGCCGGAGACGGCGAAGGCGTTCCGCGCCAATGGCACGGAACGCCTTGCCCGGAGTTTCAGACTACTTCAGCTCGCCGAGACGCTCGGCGATGTTGAGGTTGTCCTTGGTGATCGCCACCGGAGTCAGCAGGGTGACCGCCTCGGCCGGCTTCTTGCCGTCCTTGATGAAGGCGACCAGCGTGTCGACGCCCATGGCGCTCTGCTTGCCCGGGAACTGCTCGATCGTGGCGGTCAGGCCGCCGTCACGAACCTGGCCAAGCGCTTCCGGCAGGGCGTCGAAGCCGATGATGGCGATGCCCGACAGATTGCGGGCCTTCACCGCTTCCATCGCGCCGAGCGCCATGTCGTCGTTCGCGGCGACAATCACCTTCGGAGCTTCCGGCAGAGCGGCGAGAGCGGCTTCCGTCACCGAAAGGCCCTTGGCGCGGTCGAAGCCGGCGGTCTGCTCGAACACGATCTTGTACTTGTCGGCGGCCTTGTCGAGGATGTTGTGCAGGCCCTTGTTGCGGTCGATCGCCGGCGAAGCGCCCGACTGGCCCTGCAGGTTCACGATGGTCGCGCCATCGGGATAGAGCTTCTGGATCAGCTCGGCCTGGGCCTCGCCGCCCTTGACGTTGTCGGCGCCGATATGGGCGAGGATGCCCTCGACCTGCGCGACGCGACGGTCGACCGTGACGACCGGGATGCCGGCCTCGACGGCCTGCGCCAGAGCCGGCGCCATGGCGTCGACTTCGTTCGGGCTGATGACGATGCCCTTCACGCCGCGGGCGATGGCGGCTTCGACGTCAGCGGTCTGCTTCGGCGACGAAACCTGGCCGTCGCTCTCGATCGCGGTGACGCCCTGCTTCTCGGCCTCGGCCTTGAAGGCGTTCATCATGTGCACGAAGAACGGGAAAGTCAGACCCGGGACCGAGGTCAGGATCTCGATCTTTTCGTCGGCGACGGCCGGAGCGGGCGCCGTGGACATGGCCGCAAGCGCAAGCGCGCCGGCAGCAAGGACAGACCTTGCGATATTCGACATTTCAGTTCCCTCCCATGCCCTCTTTAAGATGGGGCTGGAGCGGAGCATGCCGCAGGTCGCTCCGTCATTCAAACGGAATTATGAACTTTGCACGCGTCGTCCATAAAATGTGCAACGTCAGCTGCGTCAAGGCAGGCAACCCCGCCCCGGCCGACAGTCCATCCGGCTCGCCTTCTTCGACAAAGGCCGTTCCATTTCGTTGAACGCTACGTCAGAGCGGCGGCGTCATCCGACCGGAATCTCGGCCGCCGCGAGCTCGGCGACGGCGAGCGCCAGGGCCGGATCGCCGTCGCCAGCGAGGTGCCAGGCGGCGGAAAGCCCGGCATAGGCGAGGATCCATCGCAGTAGCCGCGAACGGTCGAGACCGGCCGCCTCCGCCACCATATGAGCTTGACGCGCGAGCCGCCCGGGCGCAAGCGCGACCGCCGCGTCCGGATTGCAGAAGATGTTGGCGAAGTCGAATGCCCGCTCGCCACGCAGGCGCTTCGGATCGATGGCGAGGAAGCCACGCGGCCCGCCGTCGAGGACATTGCCGTGATGAAGGTCGCCATGCAGGATGCGAACGTCGCGGGGATCGTCGAGCAGATTTCGCGCTGTCGCGGTAGCGGCGACCAGCACGCCGCCATGCCGGGCCGCCGCCGGCGGGAGGTCACGGAACCAGAGTTCGAGCGGTGTCGCTTCCGGCTCGGGGCTGCCGCGCGGCGCATGCAGCCGCCCGGCGACGTCGCAGAGTGTCCCGCTCGCCGCGTCGTCCTCGCCGGAACGCGCCATGTCGGCGAGCGAACGCGGTCCCGCAGCGCGCTCCATCAGCATCGCTTCGTCGTCATGATCGAGCACGCGCACGGCGCCATCGCCGTTCCACCACAGCATCAACTGCCCGCCATAGCGTTCCTCCGCCGCGTGCGAGAGCTTCAGCATCAGCAGGGCCCCGTCGCGCCGGACCGGAAGCAGGCGGCTGGTATGCGTTGTCATCGGCGCGCCGTCCACCACGAGTGACCAGCGCCGCAGATAGGACGCGAAATCGTCCAGCCGTCCCGCCTCGGCGTCGACCCGGTCCATTCTGCCCTGCCTCCTGCTGCTCAGGTTCTGCCACGAGACGAGGCCCGCGACGACCCTACGCACCCCGCAAGCTACCCGATGCCATCGTCGCGCTGCATAATCCGGCCTCGATTCAGAAAACGATGGCGTTCATGACCGATACCAAGCCCAATTCCCCGCAGATGGCCTCCCCATCCTATCGCCTGCCGGCGCTCGACCAGGATTTCCTGCTCAGCGATTCGATGCGCGGCGTGCGGTTCCTGCTGGAATATGCCAAGGCCGAGATGGCGCTGCGCAAGTGGGGCGTCCGTTCCACCATCGTCGTCTTCGGCAGCGCCCGGATCGGCGAGAATGGCGGGGGCCATCACGCGCATTGGTATGACGAGGCGCGGGCCGTCGGCCGCATCGTCTCCGAGCGCGGCGGTGCGCTGGTCTCGAACGGCACCTTCCGCGACAATGTCATCGCGACCGGCGGCGGCCCCGGCATCATGGCGGCCGCCAACCGCGGCGCCGCCGATGTCGGCGCGCCCTCGATCGGCTTCAACATCACGCTCCCGCATGAGCAGGAGCCGAACCCCTATTCGACACCGGAACTGACTTTCCGCTTCCACTATTTCGCCATGCGCAAGATGCATCTCGCCATGCGCGCCAACGCGCTCATCGTCTTTCCCGGCGGCTTCGGCACCTTCGACGAGATGTTCGAGCTGCTGACGCTGCGCCAGACCGGCAAGTCGCCGGCGATCCCGATCGTGCTGTTCGACAGCGCCTACTGGAAGCGGGTGATCAATTTCGATGCGCTGGTCGAGGAAGGGATGATTGCCCGCAAGGATCTCGATCTCTTCGAATTCGCCGAGAGCGCCGACGAAGTCTGGCAGAAGCTGACCAAGGCGGGCGTCGGTCTGCACGAGGGCGAGCAGAGCGGCGCCGGTCGTTAGCACGGCATGGCCGGCGGCACGTATCTTGTCGGGCCGCCGGCTGCCGGCTTAGTGTCGCCAGGCGCGGCCGGATCCGCGCGTTTTCGCAATCGGAACCCATCATGACGCCGCTTGCCGCGCTCTTCGCCATTCTCGGCGCCCTCCTCATCGGCGCCATCAGCCCCGGCCCGAGCTTCGTCTTCGTCGTGCGCACAGCCGTCGCCCGATCGCGCGCCGATGGGCTCGCGGCCGCCCTCGGCATGGGTGTCGGCGCGGCCCTGTTCGGCGCGCTCGCCCTGCTCGGGCTACGGACGCTGATGAACGAGGCGGCCGGCCTCTATCTCATCCTGAAGATTGCCGGCGGCCTCTATCTGGTCTACCTCGCCTATCGAATCTGGCGCGGCGCCAGCGAACCGGTCGAAGTCGCTCGCGACGGTGCCAGCGGCCGCACCAGCCTCGGCCGTTCCTTCGGCCTGGCACTCGCCACCCAATTGAGCAATCCGAAGATCGTCGCCGTCTTCGGCGCGGTATTCGCCGCCCTGCTGCCGGCCGATCCGCCGCTCTGGCTCGACCTGACCTTGCCCGTGCTGATCTTCATCCAGGAAACGGCCTGGTATGCGTTGGTCGCCTTCGCCTTCTCGTCCGCCCGCCCCCGCGCCGTCTATCTCGGCGCCAAAAGCTGGATCGACCGCTTCGCCGGCGCCGTCATCGGCGCGCTCGGCATCCGCCTGATCCTCGAGGCGGGCTGACGAACTGGAAGCGGGAGGCCAACAGGGAGGCCGGCCAGACAGAATGACCGCCGACGCCGCTCCGATCCTCTCGACAAGGGCGCTGAACCGCGCCCTGCTCGCACGACAGATGTTGCTGAAGCGCGTGGGGATGCCCGCCGAAACCGCGATCGAGCATCTGGTCGGGCTGCAATCGCAGGTCCCCGCCAATTCCTACACCGCGCTCTGGTCCCGGCTCGAGGGCTTCCGCCCCGAGGATGTCTCGGAGCTGACGGCATCTCGAAAACTGGTTCGGATCGCTCTGATGCGCGGCACGCTGCATCTGGTCACCGTCGCCGATGCGGTGGCGCTCCGGCCCGTCGTGCAGAGGGTCTTTGAGCACACGATGACGCCGGGCAGCGCCTACGGACGCGCACTGGCCGGGATCGATATGGCGGAGCTGATCGCGGCAGGCGAAAGGCTGCTTCGCGAAAAGCCCCTCACCAACAAAGAGTTGGAGGCGGAACTTGCACCACAATTTCCCGGTAGGAATGGCCATGCGCTTTCCCATGCCGTGCGGGCGCTGCTGCCGCTGGTGCAGGTGACGCCGCGCGGCCTCTGGCAGCAGGGCGGCCTGGCGATGTCGACGACGCTCGACAGCTGGACGGGCCGGACGATCTCGGCGGACGAGACGCCGAATACGATGATCCGCCGCTACCTCGCCGCCTTCGGCCCGGCATCGGTGGCGGACCTGCAGGCCTGGTCCGGCCTGACCCGGCTCGGCGACGCGGTCGCGGGGCTGCGGCAAGAGCTGCTGGAGTTTCGCGACGAGGGCGGCAGGGTTCTGTTCGACCTGCCCGACGCGCCGCGACCGCCGGAGGACACGCCCGCGCCGCCGCGGCTGCTGCCGGACTACGACAATGTCGTGCTCGGCCACGCCGAACGCAGCCGGATCGTCCATGACGACCACCGCGATCACTTCAAGAAGGAAAACGGCATGATACCGGCGTTCCTGATCGACGGCTTCGCTGGCGGAAGCTGGCGGATCGACCGGGAGCGCGGCCGGGCGACGCTCACGATCACGCCGCTGATCCGGCTCAACAGCCGGGACCGGCAGGCCCTGTTGCGCGAAGCCGAAGCCTTGCTGGCATTCCAGGAACCGAACGCCAGGATGCGCGAAGTTGTCTTCGCCGACGGAGCCTGAACGCCGCCGGCGAAGGCGATCCGGACAGGCTTAGTAGCCGGCCGCGCGGCGATACTGCGCGGCGCGGGCCGCTGCCTGCGACGCCGGCACCAGCGCGTAGCCGCGATTGCCCATGCAGGCCTCGGCTTCGCGGAGCGCTGCGTTGTCGCCGGGAGCGCGGACGCAATCGGCGCGGTCGGCGGCGAACTGGTCGGCGAGCGCCGGATTGGCCCGGCCGCTCTGGCCGTCCTTGCGCACCCAGGTCAGCGGCTCGGAAGACGGCGTCGAAAGTCCCGGAGGCGGCGCAACCTGAACGGGCCGCGACACGCAGCCAGCCAGCGCGACAGCAGCCAGCACGGCGACCAATGCGGGGATTCTATGATTCATGGGGGAGAGTTCTCTGTTCAAAGCGTTTCGTTCGGGTGCCCACGCCGGACGCGACGTTGCAAGGACGGCGAAGCTTAGCAGGATTGTGACGAAGATGCGACCGATCAACCCCGCGCAGGGCGGCGTTCATCGGGTCAATGAGCCGAAACCGCCACAGTTCCCTCCTTGTCGTGCTTGCCGAAGCGCTCGACCATGGTGGAACTGGCCTCGTTGAGACCGATCACCTCGACGACACGCCCGCGCGACCGCGCCTTCAGCACGACCTTGTCGAGCGCCGCCACGGCCGAGATGTCCCAGAAATGGGCGGCATGCACGTCGAAGACGATGCGCTCGACCTCTTCCTGCAGGTCGATCGAGTCGGCGAAGGTGCCGGCGGAGGCGAAGAACACCTGGCCCTCGACGACATAGGTCCGCGTCTTCCCGTCTTCGGAAAGACTGGACGTGACCCGGCTCAGGCGCGCCACCTTGCCGGCGAAGAAGACGCCGGACAGCAGCACGCCGACCAGCACGCCCTTGGCGAGGTCGTGGGTCGCGAACACCGTCGCGACCGTCGCCAGCATGACGACGGAGGACTGCCACGGATTGCTCCTGAGCTTGACGACCGAGCGCCAGTTGAAGGTGTTGATCGACACCATGATCATGACGGCGGTGAGCGCCGCGACCGGCACGATGGCCAGCAGGTCCTGCAGCGCGACCAGCAGCACCAGCAGGAACGAGCCGGCGACCAGCGTCGACAGGCGACCGCGCGCGCCGGAGGAGACATTGATCACCGACTGGCCGATCATGGCACAGCCGCCCATGCCGCCGAACAGCGCCGACGCCATGTTGGCGAGGCCCTGGCCGGCGCATTCGCGGTTCTTGTTGCTGCGCGTGTCGGTCATGTCGTCGAGAAGCTGCGCCGTCAGCAGCGATTCCAGCAGGCCGACGGCGGCGAGCGTCAGCGACACCGGCATCAGGATGCGCAACGTCTCCAGCGTGAACGGCACGTCCGGGATGCCGAAGCTCGGCAGCGCGGTCGGCAGTTCGCCGAGATGAGCGACCGTGCGCACGTCGATCTTGAAGACGGCGGCGACCGCGGTGACGACGACGATCGCCACCAACGGCGACGGAACGGCCCGTGTCACGCGCGGCAGCAGGTAGATGATGGCGAGGCCGAGCGCGATCAGCCCATAGGTGGCCTTGGGCACGTTCACGAGTTCCGGCAGCTGCGCCATGAAGATCAGGACCGCGAGCGCATTGACGAAGCCGGTCATCACCGATTGCGACACGAAGCGCATCAGCCGGCCGAGCCGGAGCAGCGCAGCGAGAATCTGGAACACGCCCATAAGGATGGTCGCGGCGAAGAGATACTGGATGCCGTGATCGCGGACGAGCCCGCTCATCAGCACGGCGGTCGCCGCCGTGGCGGCGGAAATCATGGCGGGCCGACCGCCGGTGAAGGCGATGACGCAGGCAATCACGACGGAGGCATAGAGCCCGATCTTCGGATCGACGCCGGCGATCACCGAAAAGCCGATCGCCTCGGGGATCAGGGCGAGCGCGACGACCATGCCGGAAAGGATGTCGCCGCGCAGGTTGGAGAACCATTCGCGACGGATGGAGGAAAAGCTGATCATGATGTGGGGTGCTTCGCGGCAGATGCGGAGGTACGCAGCGCTTTCGCGGCGAGAACCGTCCGTTGCTTCAATCTGCGTTGTCCGGCGGATCGGCGGCCGGAAGAGCCACCCGGATTTTCACCGGGTCCAGTCGAATACTTCCCTCTTACCCCCAGTCATCCGCGCCATGCAACAGCATCGGCGCTCAAACATTGTCCCGACACGACGCTGTTGCGTCGAGAGCACTATTCGGGACACGTCGTCGTGAAATTCCGCCATGGCGACATCTCGTGTAGGGTGAAAATTCCCTAACGGAAGGAGTCTGGAATGACCGATCTGGCAAGCCGCTTCGTCTGGTACGAGCTGATGACGACCGACACGGCGAGCGCGCGGCTCTTCTATGGCTCGGTCGTGGGCTGGGGAACGCGCGACGCCTCGATGCCGCAGATGGCCTATACGCTCTTCACGATCGGCGAGCGGCCGGTCGGCGGCTTGATGGATCTGCCGGAACAGGCCCGCCGCATGGGCGCGCCATCGAGCTGGATCGGCTACATCTCGGTCGCGGACGTCGATGCGGCGGCAATGAAGGTCAAGAGCCTCGGCGGCCAGGAGTTCGTGCCGCCGACCGACATTCCGGAAGTCGGCCGCTTCGCGGTCGTCGCCGATCCGCAGCAGGCCGCCTTCGTGCTGTTCCGCCCCCTGCCCGGCCAAGCCGCGCCGGACGATCCAGCCCCCGGAACCGCCGGCCATATCGGCTGGCACGAGCTCTATGCGGTCGACTGGCAGAAGGCGTTCGACTTCTACTCGACGATGTTCGGCTGGCAGAAGGGCGATCCCTTCGACATGGGCGAGATGGGCGTCTACCAGCTGTTCACGGCGGGCGGCCCCGCCATTGGCGGCATGTTCAACAAGCCGCGTTCCATGCCGACCCCGTTCTGGCTGTTCTATTTCAATGTCGACGACATCGACGCGGCGCTGGGGCGGGTCGAAAGCGGCGGCGGCAAGCTGCTGAACGGGCCGATGCAGGTGCCCGGCGGCGACTGGATCGTGCAATGCAAGGATCCGCAGGGCGCCATGTTCGCGCTCGTGGGCAAGCGCGCCGCCTGATCCCCGCTCAGCCGGCCGCGCCGGAAGCGCGGCTGGCATTCGAGATCTCGATCAGGTTGCCATCGGGATCGCGGACATAGACGGAAAGGATCGCACCCATCGCGCCCGTCCGCGAGACCGGCCCGACTTCGACGGCGACGCCCGCGCGCGCCAGATGCGCCTCGACGTCCTCCAGCGGCGTGCTGGTCAGGAAGCAGAGATCGGCGGATCCGGCCGTCGCGAGCCGCGCCTTCGGCTCGAACTCATGCCCGGCCAGATGCAGATTGATCTTCTGCCGACCGAAGCGCAGCGCCACCCGGCCGGTATCGAAAGTTTCGACGGTCATGCCGAGCGCCTTCTCGTAGAAGGCACAGGTGCTGGCGATATCCGCCACCGTAAGCACCAGATGATCCAGGCGATCGATCGTGATCATGGCCGTCCCCTCGGTTCGCTCGTCGCCGCAGCGTCTCACGCCCCGGGCACGGGCGGAAGACGCCTGAACAGATCCAGGAGTTCCGTCGGCAGCGGAAACACGATGGTCGAGGTCCGTTCGCTGGCGACGTCGTGCAGCGCGGCGAAATAGCGAAGCTGCATCGCCTGCGGCTCCAGCGCCAGGATGCGGCCGGCCTCGACCAGCTTCTCCGCCGCCTGATGCTCGCCCTCGGCATTGATCACCTTGGCGCGGCGCAACCGCTCCGCCTCGGCCTGCTTGGCGATGGCGCGCACCATGTTGTCGTTGAGGTCGATATCCTTGATCTCGACATTGGCGACCTTGATGCCCCAGGTATCAGTCTGCTTGTCGAGGATCGACTGGATATCGGCATTGAGACGGTCGCGCTCGACCAGCATCTCGTCCAGTTCGTGCTTGCCGAGAACCGAGCGCAGCGTCGTCTGCGCCAGTTGGCTGGTCGCGGCCATGAAATCCTCGACTCGGATGATGGCGCGCTCGGGATCGATCACCCGGAAATACAGCACCGCATTGACCTTCACCGGCACGTTGTCGCGCGAAATCACGTCCTGCGGCGGCACGTTGTGGACGATGACGCGGAGATCGACCCGCACCATCTGTTGCGCGAACGGGATCAGGAGGATCAGGCCCGGCCCCTTCACGCCGGTGAAGCGGCCGAGCGTGAAGACGACGCCGCGCTCGTATTCGCGCAGCACCCGGATCGCCGCCAGCAGGCAGATGATCAGGATGAGCAGCACAACCAGATAGGGCACAAGGATCATGGACGTTCTCCATCGGGTTCGGCGCGCTTTTCGGGCGGGCGCCGCACGGTCAGGGTGAGACCGTCGATCGCCGCCACCTCGACCGCCTCGCCGGGAAGGAAGCCTTCCGCGCCCCTCGCCTGCCAGCGCTCGCCCTGGGCGAAGACGTGCCCCTCGTCGCCGCGCCAGTCGATGACCTCGGCCGTGGCGCCCCGCATCGCCTCGCCGCCGACCCGGGCCGGATGGCGGCGGATGCGCCAGAGCGCGCGGGCGGTGAGCAGCGAGAGGCCGAAGACGAGGATGGCGACACCGCCGATCACCGGGCGCGACAGGGTGAAGCCGGGCTGCTCGGCGCGCAGAAGCATCGCGGAACCGAGCAGGAAGGCGGCGAGCCCGCCTAGGCCGAGCACCACGGTCGGATTGAACGCCTCGACGGCGAGGAAGGTGAGACCGAGCAGCATCAGCGCGAGCCCGGCATAGTCGATCGGCAACAGGTTCAGCGCATAGAAGCCCAGCAGCAGGCAGATCGTGCCGACGACGCCAGGGGCGACCAGCCCCGGGCTCATGAACTCGAACAGCAGGCCGTAGACGCCGGCCAGCATCAGCAGGACGGCGATGTTCGGATCGGTGATGACAGAGAGCAGGCGGATCAGCCAGCCCGGATCGAAGGTCGCGACCGCGATGCCGCGCGTGGCGAGCGTCCGCTGCGAACCATCGGCCAGCTCGACCTTGCGGCCGTCGATCCGGCCGGTCAGGTCCGGAACGTCCCGGGCGATCAGGTCGATCACCCTCGCCTCGAGCGCGGCATTGGCGGAGAGGCTGGCCGCCTCGCGCACGGCCTTCTCTCCCCAGTCGGCATTGCGGCCGCGCAGCTCGGCCAGGCTGCGAATGAGCGCGACGGCGTCGTTGGTCGCCTTCGCCGTCATCGCGTCGCCACCCGCATTCGGCGCCGGACCTTTCGACGGCTCTCCGCCTTCGCCGCCGCCCGGCAGGCCGGGGATCGGCGCGCCGAGTTCAACCGGCGTCGCGGCGCCAAGATTGGTGCCGGGCGCCATGGCGGCGATGTGGGTGGCGTAGAGGATATAGGTGCCGGCGCTCGCCGCGTGCGCGCCCGGAGGCGCGACATAGCCGACGACCGGCACGGGCGAGGCAACGATGGCGCTGCTGATGGCGCGCATGCTGGAGGCGAGGCCGCCGGGCGTGTTCAGGCGCAGGATCACGATTTCGGCCCGTCGCGCCGCGGCCTCCGCCAGCCCTTCCTGCACGGCCCGCTCGGTCGCCGGGCCGATCGCGCCGTCGATCCCAACCATCAGGGCGAGAGGCGAAGACGGCGCACTCGTCGAGGGTGCCGGCGAAGAGGAGGCCGCCGCCAGCGACGTCAAGATCACAGCCGAGACGGCTGCGAGAAGGGCCACGCGCGCAGGTTTCACGCCCAAAGCTCCTTCCACAACATATGGGTGCCCCGGCGCCGCGCTTCCACAGCATCAATGCGAAAACGGCTGCGAACCGCATCCGCCGTCCTCTGGGAACGACAGGCGATCGACGGCGCCGGACCCGAAATCGTGATCGCCCTTGGCCCGCTTCTGCGCTATTCTGACGCGGGGTGTATCGTGGTGCTGGCGCCTGCGATCGACTGCGATTCATGGCGGGCCTTACGAACGCTCTGCGGGGGCAGACTGGGAGCGCACGTCATGGCGACGCATATGAGCGACTACTCCACCCATTCCCATCTCATCACCGGCTCGACCTCACCCGAGACCGCGATGCCCGTCGTGCGGCGGATCACCGTCGCCGACCTTAGAGACGCCATCCGGCTCGGCTGGGAGGATTTCTCCGCCATGCCGACCCACGCGATCTTCCTGGTCGTGATCTATCCGGTGGTCGGCCTGCTCATCGGCCGCGCCGTGTTCGGGGCGGATATCCTGCCCCTCCTCTTTCCGCTGATGGCAGGCTTCGCGCTGCTCGGGCCGTTCGCCGCGCTCGGCCTCTATGAATTGTCGCGCCGGCGCGAGCAGGGCCTCGACGTTTCGCTGCCGAAGATCCTCGAAGCGCGGCATTCGCCGTCGATGGGCGCGATCCTGATGCTCGGCGTCGGCCTGATGGTGATCTTCTTCGTGTGGATCGCCGTCGCAAACGCCATCTATGTCGCCAATTTCGGCTATGCGCCGGCGGCATCGATCCCCGACTTCCTGCACCGGGTACTGACGACGCGGGCGGGGTGGACGCTGATCTTGGTCGGCAACGGCGTCGGCTTCCTGTTCGCGCTGATGGTGCTGACGGTCAGCGTGGTGTCGTTTCCGCTACTGCTGGACCGCGATGTCGGCCTCGCCCCGGCCATCCTGACCTCGATCCGCGCCGTGATGACGAATCCGGGCGTCATGGCGCTCTGGGGCCTGATCGTCGCCGTGTCACTGGCGATCGGCTCGATCCCGCTGTTCTTCGGGCTCGCGGTGGTGATGCCGGTGCTCGGCCACACGACGTGGCATCTCTATAGGAAGCTGGTGGTCTAGCCGACCCGCTCAGGGACAGGATCCATCGGGATTTCAGGCGCGCGACCATGGCCGCGCGCCGGAAATGGAATTCCTCGCCATCGCGACGGCATGGCGAGGACGGGATGCGGGCAGCGTCCCAAGGGAATATCGGGTCTGGGACGCATCGGGTGGATCCTCACTCGAGGAATCCGTGATCCAGCAACAACATATCCGGCTTCCCTGCTTCTTCGCCGAAGCAGGGAGATGTCCTGGTGGGGAGCATCAGGGCAGGACTTGCGACGACAAGACGACCATGGACATGCGACCAAGACAGACAGGTGCGCCGGTCGGCGGGCGGACATGTCTTGTTGCGAACGGGCGCGGCGCAGCGGAGCCGCTACCGTCGCGGCGGATGGGCACCCGGCTGTAGCTCCCTCAGCCGCGCCGCCCGCCCTCCCGCTTCCAGACATCCAGCGGCTTGATGTCGGGCGGCTCGGCATTGGCGCGCACCCAGCTGTCGACCACCCACCGCTTGCCACCGGCCTTCTCGACGATCGTCGCGGTGTTGTGCGGATAGCGTCCGTCGATCAGGAAGCCCCGATTGGCCGGGCGGCCCGCCTTGTGGTGGCGCAGCCATCCCCGGCTGTCGACGAGTTCCAGCAACGTGGTGGTGTTGACGGTCTCGTCGACGCAGTCGATCTCCGACAGCGGCGTGAAAAGCTCATAGGTGTCCTTGGCGCCGTCATTCGACGTGCCGGTCGCGGCGCCCGCCTTGCGCTCGTACCACTGGTCGGCGCGCGAAATCGCGGCGCGCTCGGCCACCGGGCTACCCTTGCCGCTATCGAGGATGCGCTTCAGGTTGGCGAGATCGGCGCGGGAGAAGGTCACCGGCGATCGCATCTTGCAGCCATAGCCGTGGCAATAGCGGATCGTCACCGGCTGAAACGCGTCGGCGAAGGCCGGCCCCGCCAGGCCCAGCAACAACGGCAAGGCCATCCATCCGGCAAAGGCGCGCTTCCGTGACATGCGGCATCCCCCTTTGCGGAGCGACGAGCGGCCGCTCCGCGATTCCCCAAGCGTCTCATCGTGTCGGCCGCTGCCTCTTTAGGCAATATTGCAGCGCAACATTTAGTCACTTTCACATGCTGCTCTGCATCATCTGCAGCGCAGCCATGCGCATTTACGCAGTGCTCCTGCCAGTCGTCTTCCCCTACATTGAGATCAACAAGGACGGCAGACGAAACAGATTGAGCCGCCCGACCGAAAAGATCCGTTTGTCCGAAGGAATATGACCGTGGCCGTGAACATCCTCGCTTCCTACAAGAACTGGCGCAAGTACCGTGAGACCTACGGTGAGCTGATGCGCCTGACCAATCGCGAGCTCAATGATCTTGGCATCAACCGCGGCGACATCACCCAGATCGCCAAGCAGACGGCCGGTTACTGAGCCGAATACGGAATTCGACGGGAACGAACCTCCTCCCTCGTTCCCGCGATAAGGCGCCAGCGAACCTCCTCCCTCGCGAAGCGCCACCCAAAGAGAACGCCCGTCGACCTCCTCCCCGACGGGCGTTTTCTTTTGTCCGGCCCCAATCGCGAACTGCGCGGTTGTCCGATTGGCCCCGGCGCAATAATCTCCGCGCCATGAAAACAGATCCCATTCACATCATCGGCGGTGGCCTGGCCGGCTCTGAAGCGGCCTGGCAGATCGTCAATCGCGGCATTCCCGTCGTCCTGCACGAGATGCGCCCGGTCCGTGCGACGGACGCCCACAAGACGGACGGCCTTGCCGAGCTCGTCTGCTCCAACTCGTTCCGTTCCGACGATGCTGACACCAATGCGGTCGGTCTGCTGCACGCGGAAATGCGCATGGCGAACTCGCTCATCATGCGTATGGGCGATGCCAACCAGGTGCCCGCCGGCGGCGCGCTCGCCGTCGACCGCGAGGGTTTCTCGCAGGCCGTCACCAAGGCGCTCGAGGAGCACCCCCTCGTCACCATCGACCGCAACGAGATCGCCGGCCTGCCGCCAGCCGAGTGGGACAATGTCATCGTCGCCACCGGCCCCCTGACCTCGCCGGACCTCTCCGACGCGATCCGCGGCCTGACCGGCGCCGACGCGCTCGCCTTCTTCGACGCCATCGCGCCGATCGTCTATTTCGATTCGATCGACATGGACGTCGCCTGGTTCCAGTCGCGCTACGACAAGGTCGGCCCCGGCGGCAACGGCGCCGACTACATCAACTGCCCGATGGACGAGGCACAGTACAACGCCTTCCTCGACGCGCTGATCGCCGGCGACACCACCGACTTCAAGGACTGGGAAGCCTCGACGCCCTATTTCGACGGCTGCCTGCCGATCGAGATCATGGCGAACCGCGGTCGCGAGACGCTGCGCTTCGGCCCGATGAAGCCGGTCGGCCTCACCAATCCGCGCAACCCGACCGTCAAGCCGCACGCGATCGTCCAGCTCCGGCAGGACAATGCGCTCGGCACGCTCTACAACATGGTCGGCTTCCAGACGAAGCTGAAATATGGCGCCCAGACCGACGTGCTGCGCATGATCCCGGGCCTGGAGAACGCGCAGTTCGCCCGTCTCGGCGGCCTGCATCGCAACACCTTCCTGAACTCGCCCAAGCTGCTCGATCCGCTGCTTCGCCTCAGGGCGCAGCCGCGCCTGCGCTTCGCCGGCCAGATCACCGGCTGCGAGGGCTATGTCGAATCCGCCTCGATCGGCCTGCTGGCCGGCCGCTTCGCCGCCGCCGAGCGCCTCGGCGAGGTGCCGGTGACGCCGCCGGTCACGACCGCGTTCGGCGCCCTGCTCGGCCACATCACCGGCGGCCATCTCGTCGACGAGGACGCCGGCAGCCGCTCGTTCCAGCCGATGAACGTCAATTTCGGCCTGTTCCCGCCGGTCGAGATCCCGCGCGAGCCCGGCGTGAAGCTGCGCGGCAACGACAAGGCGATTGCCAAGAAGAAGGCGCTCACCGCCCGCGCCCGCGCCGATGCCTCGGCCTGGCTGAACGGCCCGGCCTCGGTCGCCGCCGCCGCCGAGTAGACCCGCCAGAAGGGCCGGCGCGCGGCATTGCCGAACGCGCCGGCCTTCCGTAAAGTCACTGCACAATCTGATTTGATGCCCAGTCCGAGAATTCGCATGCGCTAATGCCACCGCAAGGGGGAAGCCAGACATGCAGTCCGACGTGCATTGCGGGGCGCTGCCATGAAGCGCCCCTTTCTCCTGGTCCTGATCAAGCCCTCGCACTACGACGACGACGGCTATGTGATCCGCTGGTTCCGGTCGTCGATCCCCTCCAACTCGCTCGCCAGCCTCTACGGCCTCGCCGCCGATTGTGACGCGCGCAAGGTTCTGGGCGACGATGTCATCCTCGACATCCGCGCCATCGACGAAACCAATACGCGCGTCCGGATCGACCGGCTGATCGAGGAATTCCGCCAGAACGGCAATTTCGGCCTGGTCGGGCTGGTCGGCGTCCAGTCGAACCAGTATCCGCATGCGCTCGATCTCGCGCGACCGCTGCGGGAAGCCGGCATCCCGGTGGCGATGGGCGGCTTCCA
Source organism: Kaistia nematophila (assembly GCF_026343855.1). Taxonomy (NCBI): domain Bacteria; kingdom Pseudomonadati; phylum Pseudomonadota; class Alphaproteobacteria; order Hyphomicrobiales; family Kaistiaceae; genus Kaistia; species Kaistia nematophila. The sequence goes on from NZ_JAPKNK010000002.1 coordinate 454,034, forward strand.
CGTCTCGGGCTGCCTCGCCATGCTGCCGGACCTGCATGTCGACCTGCAGCAGGCACTCGACATCGGCGTCAGCCTGTTCGCCGGCGAGGCGGAGGAGCGGCTCGACCGCGTGCTGCTCGACGCCGCCGCCGGCACGCTGCAGCCGATCTACAACTACATGAAGGACCTGCCGAGCGTCGAAGGCACGCCACCTCCCTTCCTGCCGGCCGGCTACGTCGCCCGCACGCTCGGCGGCAACACCTCCTTCGACGCCGGCCGCGGCTGCCCGTTCCAGTGCTCGTTCTGCACCATCATCAACGTCCAGGGCCGCAAGTCCCGCCGCCGCTCGCCGGATGACGTCGAGAAGCTGATCCGCGAGAACCTGGCGCAGGGCATCCACAACTACTTCATCACAGACGACAATTTCGCCCGCAACAAGGACTGGGAGATCATCCTCGACCGCATCATCGCCCTGCGCGAGCGGGAGGGAATGCGCATCGGCCTGATGATCCAGGTCGACACGCTCTGCCACAAGATCCCCAACTTCATCACGAAGTGCAAACGGGCCGGCGTCACCCGCGTCTTCATCGGGCTGGAGAACATCAACCCAGACAACCTGATGGCGGCGAAGAAGCGCCAGAACAAGATCACCGAATATCGACGGATGCTGCTCGACTGGAAGCGGCAGGGCATCATCACCTATGCCGGCTACATCCTCGGCTTTCCGAACGACACGCCGGAGAGCATCCGCCGCGACATCGGCATTATCCAGCGCGAGCTGCCGCTCGATATCCTGGAGTTCTTCTTCCTGACGCCGCTCCCCGGCTCGGAGGACCACCAGTCCCTGCATCGCAAGGGCATCGCGATGGACGGCGACCTCAACAAATACGATCTCGAACATGCCGTGACCGGCCATGAGCGCATGTCGCAGCAGGAATGGGAAGGCATCTATCGCGACGCCTGGCGGCTGTTCTATTCACCGGAACACATGGTGACGATCCTGCGCCGCGCCGCCGCCACCGGGGTGAGGACGACCAGCATCATGAAGCTCTTGATGTGGTTCTCAACCTCCGTCGACGTCGAGCACGTCCATCCGCTGCAGGGCGGCGTCCTTCGCTTCAAGGACCGGCTCGACCGCCGCCCCGGGATGCCGATCGAGCCCGCCTGGCGCTTCTATCCGCGCGAGGCGCTCGAGACGGTCGCAAAAAGCGCCAGGCTACTGTGGCTGCTCGGCAAGCTCGAATGGAAGCGCCGCCGCATCGAGGCCAGTCCCGACAAGGCGCGCTACATGGACGCCGCGCTGATGCCAGTCGGCGAGGACGAGACCGAGACGCTGGAGATCTTCAACCAGAGCGAGGCCGCGCGCGGCGCCGTCCGCCATGCCCACAACATCGACATCCTGACGCACGGGGCGACGTGAACGGCACCGCCGCTGCTGCAGGACGACAACCGAAGGGCCGTCACGAAGTGTCGAAGGCACTCCATGAAATGGCCCCGTCGACCCGACCACGCGCTCGCCGTCATCCCGGACGCAGCGAAGCGGAGATCCGCGATCGATCTGGCCGATGCCCGCATGGCTGGGCCGCGTGATGGATCGCTGACCAGCCCGTTCGCCGGGCGCGGTGGGCGACCGATGCATGAATCCCTGCTTACGCAGGGATGACTGCGGAATGCGGAAACGCGAGGCTCGCCAAGCGCCAGCCGCCAGGCCTAGAACCGGGCCCGACGCGCCGCGCGCCACAGCCAAAGCTGCCGCTTCCATTGCGGCGGGTCGATCGCTGTCTTGAACGGATCATAATCGGCCCGGTCCATCAGCTTCAGCATCGGCTCGACGAGCGCGATCGGCTGGAACGCCGGCAACGCCACGCGGTCGGCATGCGATATCGCGACGCGACCGGCTTCGAGATGACGGCGGGCGGTGGCGCGCAGGTCGGCCAGCAGCGCCAGCAGTTCCGGCGTCGTCCGGCCCGCGAAGATGTCATCGGCCTTGACGCCATGGCGCTCCATGAGGTCGGCCGGCAGGAACAGTTGCTGCCGGCGGGCATGGAACGGCAGTGCGCGCATCAGCCCGGTCAGCGCCTGCGCGACGCCGGCATGGCCGGCCGCATCCGCCGTATGCGGATCCTCGCCGCCGGCGAGCACGAGCGCGGCCAGCTGGATCAGCACGGAGACCGTCTCGCCGGCATAGCCTTCGAGATCGCCGAGCGTCGGCATCGGATCGTTGTAGAGATCGAAGATGTGCGCCTCGATCAGGTTGTCGAAGGCGGCGCGCGGGAGATGGTGCAGGCCGATGGTTTCGAGCAGGGCGGCGGCGACCGGGTGTCCCGCCACCTCGCCCCTCGCCTCGCCGGCCAGGACATCACGCCACCATTGCAGGCGGATCTCGCCCGGCATCGGATCGCTGACGAGCTCCCGCACCCGCACGATCTCGAGGTTGAAGGCGTGGAGCGCGAAGAGATAGCGCCGCTTCGCTTCCGGGGCGAACAGATCGGCGAGATACCGATCGCGGTCATGCGCGCGCACTTCATCGGCGCAAAGGGCGAAGACGTCCATCAAACGAAACCAATCAGACGACGACGAGCGCCGCCGCGACGGGGCGGCCCTCGGCGAGCAGGATGTTGTAGGTGCGCACAGCCGGGCCCGTGGCCATCACCTCGACGCCGATGCCGGCCGCCTTGAGCTGCTCGCGCAGTTCCTTCGGCACCACCGCGATATCGCGGCCGCAACCGATCACCAGCAGCGCGACGTCGGCCGCCTCGGCGAACACATCCGAGAGCGTCTCGGCGGTGATCTCGGCGGCGCCGGCGACCGGCCATCCATAGATGCCGCTCGGCAGGCAGAGAAGCGAGCCGGAGTGCGACATCTCGGCGAAGCGGAAAACCCCTTCGCCGTAGACGTCGATCGGCGCCTGTCCAGGAAAGTGCTGGGGGCGCAGCGATTTGGATGGCCGCGTGAAGAGCGCCATGCCCGATCAGGCCTTGCCGGCCGCCTCCACGTCTTCCTTCTTCGTCATCTGGTCCGAGCGCACGCCGAAATAGATCAGGATCGGCGCGGCCACGCAGACCGACGAGAAGATCGCCGCGAGCACGCCGAAGATCATGGCGAGCGTGAACGCCTGGATGACCTCGCCACCGAACAGGTAGAGCGAGAACAGCGCGATCAGCGTCGTCACCGTCGTGATGACGGTACGGCCGAGCATGTCGTTGATGGCGCGGTCGATCAGGTCGCCGAGCGGGATCTTCTTGTACTTTCGCAGCGTTTCGCGAATTCGGTCATAGACCACGACCGTGTCGTTCAGCGAATAGCCGATCGTCGTCAGGATGGCAGCGAGCGAGGTCAGATTGAACTCGTGCTGCGTGACGACATAGAAGCCGAAGGTCATCACCACGACGTTGGCGGCCGAGATGATCGAGCCGACGGCGAACTGCCATTCGAAGCGGAACCACACATAGATGGCGATGGCGGCGAAGGTCACCAGCATCGCCATGGTGCCCTTGTAGGCCAGTTCGCCCGAAACGCGCGGGCCGACGATTTCGGTCCGGCGGAACTCCGCCTGATCGGCGAGTGCCGTGCGGATCTTGGCGATGGCGGCCTGCTGGGCCTCCTCGCCGCCGGTCTGCTGGCCGATGCGGATCAGGATCGAATTCTCGGCGCCGATCGTCTGCACCTGGACGTCGCCGAGACCGAGGCCGTTCAGGTTCGAACGCAGGCCGCCGAGATCCGGATGGTCGTCCTTGGTCTGGATCTCGATGACGGTGCCGCCGAGGAAGTCGATGCCGTAGTTGGGGCCGACGGCGAAGAACAGGATCACCGACATCACCGACAGGAAGGCGGCGAGCGGAAACGTCCACTTCCGCATCCGCATGAACGGGATGCTGGTGTTGTCAGGAACGATGCGAAGATGAGCCATGGTTTCTGTCCTCGCTTCGGTTCAGAGCGTGATCTTGGTCGGACGGCGCCAACGCACCCACATCGCGACCAGGAGGCGGGTGAAGGTGAACGCCGTGAACATCGTCGTCGCGACGCCGATGGCGTGCGTGACGGCGAAGCCGCGGATCGGGCCCGACCCCATGTAGAAGAGCACGAGGGCTGCGATCAGGGTGGTCACGTTCGCGTCGAGAATGGTGCCGAGCGCCTTGTGGAAGCCGGCGTCGATGGACGCGATCGCCGATCGCCCTGCGCGATATTCCTCGCGTATGCGCTCATAGATCAGAACGTTGGAGTCCACCGCGGTGCCGACTGTGATGATCACGCCGGCGATGCCGGGTAGCGACAGCGTCGCGCCCAGGATCGTCACGATGGAGAAGATCAGGATGACGTTCACGATCACCGCGATATTGGCGATCCAGCCCAGCACGCCATAGGTCATCACCATGAAGGCGCAGACCGCGGCGGTGCCGATGATGGCGGCGATCTTGCCGGAGCGGATCGAGTCGGCGCCGAGACCCGGGCCGACATTGCGCTCCTCGACGATCGTCAGCTTGGCGGGCAGCGAGCCGGCGCGCAGCAGGATGGCGAGGTCATTGGCCGACTGGATTGAGAAATTGCCGGAGATCTGGCCGGAACCGCCGAGAATGGGCTCGCGGATGACCGGGGCCGAGATCACCTTGTCGTCGAGGACGATGGCGAAGGGCCGGTTGACGTTCTTGGCGGTGACGTCGCCGAAGACGCGCGCGCCGGAGCTCGAAAGGCGGAACGACACGACCGGCTCGTTGGTGCGCTGGTCGAAGGTGGCCTGCGCGTCGGTCAGGTCCTCGCCGGTGAGGAGCGGCGCTTCCTCGAGCACGTAGGGAACCGGCGGGTTGTCGTTCGAGTTCAGGACGATGGTGCCCGGCTTGCGCGTGTCGGCCGTCGGCGAAACGCCGGTGTCGACGAGGTGGAAGGTCAGCTGCGCGGTCTGGCCGACGAGCGTCTTCAGGCGCTCGGGATCGTCGAGGCCGGGCGCCTCGACGAGGATGCGGTCCGAGCCCTGACGCTGGATCGACGGCTCGACGGTGCCAAGCTGGTCGATACGGCGGCCGATGACCTCGATCGACTGATCGACGATCTGGCGGATGCGCTGCTCAAGGCCGGCTTCCGAATAGGACATCTGGACCAGGCCGTCGCTGCCGACGTTCAGGTCGAATTCGTTGACGGCCGTGCCACCGAGCGCGGACGTGGAAAGCTGGTTGCGCAACGGCTCGAGGCGCTTGCGCACCTCGTCGAGCTGCGACAGGTCCCGGACGCGGAGCTGCACGCCCTGCCCCTGGACGCCGAGGCCCGAATAGCCGATGCGCGGCTCCTGCAGCATCGCCTTGCGGATGTCGCCCACGAGCGAACGCAGGCGCTTCTGCACGTAATCCTGCCGATCCACCTCATAGAGGAGATAGGCGCCCCCCTGGAGATCCAGGCCGAGGACCATTTGCCGTTTCGGCACCCAGCTCGGCCAGGATTGAACGGTTTCCTTCGAGAAGAGATTGGGAAGCGCCGCGAGGAGCCCGACCACCACGACGGCCAGGATCGCAATCATCTTCCAGCGTGTAAAGTGCAGCATGGAAACCGTTCCAGTCGATCTCGGCCCCGAGGGGCCGTTGTATCAGGGGGAGCTAAGCGGTGGCTTATTCGCCGTCCTTGGCCGGCTCGCCCTTGGCGCGCACGTCGGCGATGGCAGAGCGCGAGACACGAACGCGGACGCCCTCGGCCACTTCCAGCAGGACTTCGGAATCATCGACGACCTTGTTGATCTTGCCGATCAGGCCGCCCGACATCACGACCGTGTCGCCGCGGCGCGCACCCTTGATCATCTCCTGATGCGCCTTCTGCTTCTGCCGCTGCGGCCGAATCATCAGGAACCACATGATGGCGAAGACGAAGATGAACGGCACGAACTGGATGAGCAGGTCGGCACCACCAGCGGGTGCGCCGGCGGCCTGAGCGAAGGCGGGGGTAATGAACATGGAAATGGATGCTCCCTGTAGCGTTGGCGGGTCCGCTGGCGGCCCGTCGGATCAAGACGCGTGGTTTGCGCCGACCTTCACATAGGGAGAGACAGCGGTACGCGAAACGGCGCGGAATATAACGACGCGGCAGGCCTTTGCAAATGGCCGCACCGGCATGATAGTGGCGATTGTCGTCCGGAACCCTCGCTTGCATGCGGGAAGAGATCGCCCGGAGGGCCGGATGCGGCGTTTCGCCTTCGTCCGGGACGCCATTCACCCCACCCGCCGGCAGGTCCGCGCCCCCTCGACAGAACGAGAGGTAGGGACGGGCCCGAGGAAATGCACTGTGACAGAAGATACGCTGAAATCCGTCGCCGATCGTCTCGACCGGCTGATCGCCCTGATCGAGCGCGCCGTACCGCCGGCACGCCCTGCCTTCGACCCCGACGCCGCCGATGCCTTCGTCTGGCAGGCCTCGACCGGCACGCTGCAGCCGGTGCCGAAGGTCAATCGCGTCGAGATGGTGCTTCTGAAGGGCGTCGACCGCGTGCGCGACATCCTGGTCGACAACACCGATCGCTTCGCACGCGGCCTGCCGGCCAACAACGTCCTGCTCTGGGGCGCGCGCGGCATGGGCAAGAGCTCGCTGGTGAAGGCGGCGCATGCGACGATCAACAGCGACCCGTCCAAGCTGCCGGGCGGCCATCCGATGAAGCTGGTCGAGATCCACCGCGAGGACATAGACAGCCTGCCCGAGCTGATGACGCTGGTGCGCGGGCTCGACCGCCGCTTCATCCTGTTCTGCGACGATCTTTCCTTCGACAACGACGACACGTCCTACAAGTCGCTGAAGGCGGCGCTGGACGGCGGCGTCGAGGGCCGGCCCGAGAACGTCGTGTTCTACGCCACGTCGAACCGGCGCCACCTGCTGCCGCGCGACATGATGGAGAACGAGCGCTCGACGGCGATCAATCCCGGCGAGGCGGTCGAGGAGAAGGTTTCGCTTTCGGACCGTTTCGGTCTCTGGCTCGGCTTCCACAAGTGTAGCCAGGACGATTATCTCGCCATGGTCAACGGCTATGCCGAGCACTTCAAGCTGGATGTGGCCCCGGAGGTCCTGCGCGCCGAGGCCCTCGAGTGGTCGACGACGCGCGGCGCGCGGTCTGGCCGCGTCGCGTGGCAATATGTGCAGGATCTGGCGGGACGACTTGGGGTCGCTCTTACGGGCTGAAGCCGCCCCGCCAGAATGATGACCGGCTAACACCCACGAGACGAGGTCGTACCGGCCAGGACTAGAGCGTTTTCAAGCGAAGTGGATACCGGTTCGCGTGAAGAAAACGCGATCAGACAAGGGACCAAGGCCGTTCAGCGTTTACCAGAAACGATGAACGGCCTTGGTCGGTCAGCCCTGCAGGTAGTCCAGCGGGTTGACCGGCTTCGAGCCCCTGCGAAGCTCGAAATGAAGCTGGGGCGCATTCACCGAGCCGGACGCACCCGCCTGCGAGATGATCTGGCCGCGCCGCACGGAATCGCCGCGCTTGACCAGGATCTTGCTGTTGTGGGCGTAGGCCGAGACCCAGCCGTCGGCGTGACGGACGAGGACCAGGTTGCCGTAGCCCTCGAGTTCATTGCCGGCATAGATCACGGTGCCGGCCTCGGCGGCCTTGATCGAGGTGCCTTCCGGAACGGCAAGGTTGATGCCGTCGTTCTTTTCGCCCGTCGCCGAAGCACCGAAGCCGGTGATGATGCGGCCGCGCACCGGCCAGCGGAACGTCGTGCCGTTGGCGGAACCCGGATCGGCGCTGGCGTTGGTCGCGGCCGGCGCGTCCTCGGTCGGCGGCGCATAGGCCACCGGCTGGTTCGGCGTCGCGGGCTTGGCGATCGAAGCCGTCTCGACCGGCTTGGCGACGCTGGCCGTCGTTGCCGGCTCCTCCACCGACTTCTGCGGCGCGTTTGCGGCGACCGGCTTGGCGTTCGGATCCTCGCCCTGCGGCTTCTCCTCGCGGCGCGACGGATCGGTGCGAAGCGCGACGGCCTGCGGATTGCCGTTGTTGCCGGGAATGCGGAGCTTCTGGCCGGACTTCAGCTGGTTCGTCGAGGACAGGCTGTTGGCGGCCGCAAGGTCCTTGGCGCTGACACCATAGAGACGGGCGATCGAGGACAGCGTCTGACCGGGCGAAACCGTGTGCACACCATTCAACGAGCCCTCGGCGGAGGCGACCGGCTTGCGCTCGCCGGCCGGCGCGGGACCGGCAACCAGCTGGGTGCTGTCACGGCTCTGCGGCGACGAGGCGGCGGGCGCCTCGGCGACGGCGGCGCCGCCGCCCTGGCCATAGGTCGGGATCGTCAGGCGCGTGCCGGCGCCGACCTGCGAGGGATTGCCGATATTGTTGACGCGGGCCAGTTCCTTGATCGGAACGCCATAGCGACGCGAAACGGAAGAGAGCGTCTCGCCGGGGCCGAGCGTCACGACGGTGCCGCCCTCGGTCGACCAGGCGCCGTTGCGGCGCGGCGGCTGGGCAGCGGACGCAACCTGCATCGGCTGGGCGTCGGCCGGCGGCGTATAGCCACGCGGCGCGGGCGTTTCATAGGAAGGGGCTGCCGCCACGGCCTGCGGGTTCTGCTGGGTGCCTGGCAGCATCGGCGGCAGGTCCGAACGGCTCACGGCGCGCGACGGCGGCGGAACCGCAACGACGTCGCTGTTGCTGGCGCCGTAGTCCACCGGAGCGGGCATCGGCTGCGAACCGCCGATGATCTGCCGCTGATTGGCGGCACTGCCGGTGAAGATCGAGCCGTAGCGCGAACCGTCAGCGCTGCAGGCAGCGGTCAAGCCCGAAAGGAGCGCGATGACCGCAACCTGGGAGAGAGTCCGAGACCGAAAAGAGGAGACATTTCTGCACATCGAGCCAACTCGCAACGCCACACCACACATGAGGCCAATAAACGCCGGTAACGTTGATAAAGGCTTAAACGGGACGCAAAACTTCGTCGGCATTGCACAATCCCGCGAATTTTCCGCCGCAGGATGCCGCGCTTCCTGCCCTAGGGCGCCCTGCCGCCCGGTTAAGAATCGTCCGGCAAAACACGGCGGAAAGCCGGCCCCGGTGCGGTCGGCTCAGGCCAGAACATGAAGGCGGAGCGAAGCCGAACACCCGCACGCGGGACGGGAGACATCGGACGGAACCCTGCCTCTGCGAAGCCCGCGTCCGGCATCGCGATTGGGTGCCTACAGGGATATCCAAGAATGAAGGAGGGCGCAGCACCACGCCGAATCAGAGCCGGGCCGCCCTGCCCTTGATCAGCGGCACCATGCGAACCGGGCAAATCGGCGTCGCGACCAGCTGGCGATCGACGCGGATGAACCGGGTCAACGTCTGGATGCCCTCGTCGGGGCCGATCGGCATGACGAGCGTGCCGTTGGTGCTCAGCGCCTCGACGAAGGCCGGCGGCACGGCGGGAGCGGAAGCCGAGGAAACGATGCGGTCGAACGGCCCCTTCTCCGGCCAGCCGTCGAGGCCGTCGCCGAAGACGGCGGTGATGTTGGCGATCCGCAGCATCTCGAAGCGCGACTGCGCCGCCGAAACCAAGGTCCGGAAGCGATCGACCGTGTAGACGCGCCGCGACAGGCGCGACAGCACCGCCGCGAGATAGCCGGTGCCGGTGCCGACATCGAGCACGCGGCAACGGGTCGTCGGCGCGAGCGCCTCGATAATGCGGGCGGCGAGCAGCGGTGGGGTGTCGAGCTGGCCGCAATCGATCGGCTGCGGACGCTCGTTGAACAGCGGGCTGCGCTTTGCGTCCAACGGCTGGAAAGGCTGGCGCGGGATGGCCTCGAAGGCATCGACCATGCGCCGGTCCATGATGCCGAACTGGCGCAGACGCAGCAGGAACTGGGCGATCGGGACGAGATTATCGTCGAACGCCTCATAGTCCATCGGGTGAAACTGAACCGCCTCGAGTGCCATACGCTACGCGCCCTCGCCTTCCGAGACCTACACATGCGGCCGAGGTGGTAAACGGCGTCTTATTGCGCGCAGCGCTGGCGACGATTTTGCGTCATTTCGGGGCAGTTGGCGGATCGCGCCGGAAAGATGCGCGACCCGCGGCTGTCGCGATGCCTCAAGCGAAGAGCGCGTTCAGCTCGTGCGCCTGATCATAGGCGGTCATGTCGATGCGCAGCGGCGTGATCGAGATGACGCCGCGCCGGATGGCATGGACGTCGGTTCCGGCAGCGTGCTCCTCGGAGACACGGTGATGCTTCAGCCAGAAATACGGGTTGCCACGGCCGTCATGGCGCTCGTCGACGCTGAGGCCGTGCGTGACGACGCCCTGCGACGTCACCTCGACGCCGGCGACGAGGCCGGGCGCCGTGTTCGGGAAGTTCAGGTTGTAGAGCACGCCGCGCGGGCAGCCATGCGCCACCAGCTTCTTCAGGATGCGGGGCGCATGCGCCTCGACCGTCTCCCAGGGGATGATGCGGCGGCCGTCGGTGAAGTCATAGGCCTGGCTGAGCGCGATCGACGGAATGCCGAGCAGCGTGCCCTCGATGGCGCCGGCGACCGTGCCCGAATAGGTGACGTCGTCGGCGGCGTTCTGGCCGGAATTGACGCCGGAAAGGATCAGGTCCGGCGCGCGATCCATCACCTTGCGGACCGCCATGATGACGCAATCCGTCGGCGTGCCGCGAACGGCGAAGGTCTGCTCGGAAACCTGCCGCAGCCGCAGCGGATCGTTCAGGGTCAGTGAGTGCGCAAGGCCCGACTGATCGGTCTCCGGGGCGACCACCCAGACATCGTCGGAAAGCGTCCGCGCGATGCGCTCCAGCACGGCGAGGCCGGGAGCATGAATGCCGTCGTCATTGGTGATCAGAATGCGCATTGGGTCAGCCTTGCTATCTCGTCGGATGGCCTTCGCCGCGGTAGCCGCGTGCGAAGACATGAAGCCGGTTCGAGCGCCTCAGGCGTCCACCTTCTCGAGTCCGCCCATATAGGGCTTCAGCGCCGCCGGCACCGTGATGGAGCCGTCCTCGTTCTGGTAGTTCTCGATGACGGCGATCAGGGCGCGGCCGACCGCGGTGCCCGAGCCGTTCAGCGTGTGAACGAAGCGGGTGCCCTTCTCGGCGCCCTGGCGATAGCGCGCATTCATGCGCCGCGCCTGGAAATCGTCACAGACCGAAACCGAGGAGATCTCGCGATAGGTGTTCTGGCCCGGCAGCCAGACCTCGATGTCATAGGTTTTGCGCGAGCCGAAGCCCATGTCGCCGGTGCAGAGCGTCATGACGCGGTAATGCAGGTCGAGCTTCTGCAGCACGGCCTCCGCGCAGGAGAGCATGCGCTCATGCTCGTCGATCGAGGTCTCGGGCGTCGTGATCGAGACCAGCTCGACCTTGTTGAACTGGTGCTGGCGCAGCATGCCGCGCGTATCGCGGCCGGCCGAACCCGCCTCCGAGCGGAAGCAGGGGGTGAGCGCCGTGAAGCGGAGCGGCAGCTCCTTTTCGTCGAGGATCGACTCGCGCACCAGGTTGGTCAGCGGCACCTCGGCGGTCGGGATCAGCCAGTGCTGCTCGCCCGCCTTGAACAGGTCCTCGGCGAACTTCGGCAGCTGCGCCGTGCCGTAGAGCGCGTCGTCCTTGACCAGGAGCGGCGGCTGCACCTCGGTATAACCGTGCTCGTTGGTATGCAGGTCCAGCATGAACTGGCCGATGGCCCGCTCCATCCGGGCAAGCTGCCCCTTGAGGACGACGAAGCGACTGCCGGAAAGCTTGGCGGCTGCCTCGAAATCCATAAGATTCAGGGCTTCGCCGATCTCGAAATGTTCTTTGGCTGCAAAGGGATGCACGCGCTTCTTCGGACGCGCCACAGCGGCCTGCTCTTCGGTCTGGTAGCGGCCGAAATAGGGAACGTTGTCGTGCTCGTCGGCGCCGACCGGAACATCCTCCAGCGGCGCGTTCGGGATCACCGCCAACGCGTCATCCAGTTCCCTGTTGAGCTGGCGCTCGGTTTCCTCGGCATGCGCCAGGAATTCCTTGATCGTGGCGACCTCGGCCATCAGGCGCTGGGCGGTCTCCTCGTCCTTGGCGCCCTTGGCCTTACCAATCTCCTTGGAGGCGGCGTTGCGGCGCTCCTGCGCGGCCTGGACCTGGACGATATGGGCGCGGCGCGCCTCATCCAAGGCGATCAGCTTCGACGAGACCGGCTCAGCTCCACGACTGGCAAGCGCGCGGTCGAGCGCGTCAGGGTTGTCACGGATCCATTTGATGTCGAGCATGATCGTGCCTCGAAGAGAAGGCAGCCGGCGTTCCGGCCGCGGAAGGGCAAAGCATTCGCCGCATGACGGATAGTGTGAGACAGCCGCCGGATCAACCCGGCTACGCGCCCGGCATGGGGGGAAGGCTGCAAATCCGGTCGCTGCGAGCGCCGAAACGAAAGGAGCCACGCAATCCGCTCGGGATGGCGTGGCTCCGGAATACCGACAAGACGGGCGGCCAGGCTACTCGGCCGCCTCTTCCTCGTCCTCGGCGGTAGCTTCGCTGCGCTTGCGCTCGACCATGCGGACCGAGAAGATGGACAGTTCGTAGAGAAGCATCGCCGGAATGGCGAGCGAGATCTGGCTGACCATGTCCGGCGGCGTCAGCACGGCCGCCACCACGAAGGCGATGACGATGGCGTAGCGCCGCTTGTCCTTCAGCATCTGGCTGGTGACGATCCCGGCCCGGCCGAGCAGGGTCAGCACGACAGGCAGCTGGAAGACGATGCCGAAGGCGAGCGTCAGGGTCATGATCAGACCGAGATACTCATTGACCTTGAACAGCGCCTCGATCTGCGCCTTGTGCTCGCCACCCGTCTGCTGGAACGACAGGAAGAAGTGCAGCGCCAGCGGCAAGATCAGGAAATAAACGAGCGCCGCGCCGAGCAGGAACAGGATCGGCGTCGCGATCAGATAGGGAATGAACGCCCGCTTCTCGTGCTTGTAGAGGCCGGGCGCAGCAAACTTGTAGACCTGGATCGCGATCACCGGGAACGCGATGAAGACAGCGCCATAGAGCGCGAGCTTCATCTGCGTCAGGAAATATTCCTGCGGCGCGGTGTAGATCAGCTTCACGTCCTGGGCGGGGCCGACGGCCCACTCATACGGGATGACCAGGATGTTGTAGATGGTGCCGGCGAAATAGAAGCAGACCAAGAAGGCGGCGAGAACCGCCAGCAGGGCCTTGATCAGGCGCGAACGCAGCTCGATCAGGTGATCGAGAAGCGGCATGCGGCTGGCTTCGATCTCGTCTTCGGCCGAAGGCTTTTCGCTCATGTCTTGGGCTCTTCGGTCACGCTGGCGACAACCGGCTCAACAGCGGCGGGCGCGCTGGCGACGGGAACTTCGGCGGAAGATGCGGCGTCGACCGGCGGCTTCGGCTTGCGGGCGCGCGACGGCGCCTTGGCTTCGCCGGAAGCCGCCTCGGCGCCATTGGCCGGCTTGGCCCTGGCCCGCGGCTTCGGCTTGACCTCGCCCTCGCCTTCCTCGGCCGCAGCCTTCTTGGCGGGGCTGCGCTTGGCCTTCGGCTTCGCAGCGGCGGCCGGCTCGGCAGCGACCGGCGCTTCGAGCGGCTTGGCCGGCTCGACGTCGGCCGGCGCCAGCAACTGCGCCGGCTGATCGGCAGGCGGCGGCACCGGAGCCGGCGACGGCTTGGCGATCGGCCCCGAAAGCGGATTGAGGCTGTCCTTGATGTCGTTCAGCGGGTTCAAGCCGCGAAGCTCGTCGAACGACTTCTTGACGTCGTCGAGTTCGGCTTCCTTGAGCGCCTCGTTGAACTGCCCCTGAAACTCGCCCGCCATCTTGCGCATCTTGGAGACGGTTCGCCCCAATGCGCGCAACATGGGTGGCAGATCCTTGGGACCAACCACGACGATCGCCACCACGGCGATGACGAGAATTTCGCTCCAGCCGATATCCAGCATTCTCTCATACCGACCAGCCTACCTCCGACCCGCGCGAGAAATGCGCGGATCCAAGGCAGCTTCGCGGCCCTTTTTCAGGACTTAGCTGGCGCGGGTCTTCTCGTCGGTCGACGACGAAACGACATCGGAAGGCTTGCTGTCGATCGCGGGCTTGGCGACGGGTTCGTCATCGTCGGCGAGCCCCTTCTTGAAGCTCTTGACGCCCTTCGCCATGTCACCCATCACATCCGAAATCTTCCCCTTGCCGAAGAGCAGGAGGACGATCACCAGCACGATCAGCCAGTGCCAGATGCTGAAAGAACCCATCAACTCATCTCCACAAATTCACGCGCTATGCGTTCGGTTGGGGCGACTATCGCAGACGGACCCTGCGGCCGCAACCAACCATGTGACCCGCATGTAAGGTTATCCGGACGCTTTAGCAAACACCAGAACGTCGCGTGGATCTATGGTCAGCCAGACCGTGCTGCCCACGACGAACGGCTCGGCGTTGTCGCGGGTGCGCATGCGGATCGGCACGTCGATGCCGTCGATGGCGACGCTCAGGAGATCGACTTCGCCAAGGAACTGATGCCCGACGATCCGCCCCGGCACACCGTCGCCAGCGAGCGTGAAGCCCACGCCCTGCGGCCGGATACCGATCGAGAGCGGGGAGCCGTCGGCATGGCCGCGCGCACCGAAGGTTCCAAGCGGCGTCTCGACGCGGCCGTTCCTCGCCGTCGCCTCGAACTCGTTCAGTTCCGAGAAGAAGCGGGCGGCGTAGAGGTCGACGGGATGCTCGTAGAGATGCCGCGCCGTGCCGACCTGCAGAAGCTGGCCGCCGCGCATCAGTGCGATCCGGTCGCCCATGCGCATCGCCTCTTCCGGGTCGTGCGTGACGATGATGCAGGTCGCCCGCGTCTCACGGATGATCGCCATCGTCTCCTCGCGCACATGATCGCGCAGCCGCTTGTCCAGGCCGGAGAAGGGCTCGTCCATCAGCAGCATGGAGGGGCGCGGCGCTATGGCGCGGGCCAGCGCCACGCGCTGCTGCTCGCCGCCGGAAAGCGCATGCGGATGCGCGGCGGCATAGCCTTCCAGGCCAACGCGCCCCAGCGCATGAAGGCCCTGGCGCTCGGCCTCGGCGCGCGGCAGGTCGTTGAGGCCGTAGATGACGTTCTTGAGGATCGTCATGTGCGGGAAGAGCGCGTAGTCCTGGAACATCAGGCCGACGCCGCGCTTCTCGGGCGGCACGAAGACGGCGGGCCCCGCCATCTCGCGCCCATTGACCGTGACACGGCCGCCGGAGGGGCGCTCCAGCCCCGCCGTGACCCGCAGCAGCGTCGTCTTGCCACAGCCCGAGCGGCCGAGCAGGCAGACCACCTCCCCCGGCTCGACCTCCAGGCTGATGCCGCGCAGCGACGGCGCATCGCCGTAGTGGTGCGTGACGGCGTCGAAGCCGAGACGGGCGGCGATGGTGACACCGGCGGTGCCGCGACGGCCCCAGGCGGTGCGTTCAATCCATTGGGTGCTTGCGCTCATGCGAGCGGTTTAGCGCCTGATGCCGCCGCCGTCGAGTTCGCCATGCGCCCGGCTGGGCTGCAACCGGCGCGCGTCAGGTCCCTTTCGCCTTGTAGAAGGCCTCGGCGGCGGGATGGAACGGCACGGCGGTCGCCGCCGCAGCGCTTGCGAGAGAAAGCTTCGCCGCCTCGGGATGCAGCTTGTGAATGGCATCGAGGTTGTCGAAGATCCCTTCGAGCAACTCTGTCACCAAGGCGTCCTTCGCCTTGACCGAGACGATCAGCACATTGGCCACGCCGAGGCCCGACACGTCGGCGGCCATCCCGGCATAGGCTGATTTCGGCAGGGTGAGCGGGCGGTAGAGGCCGGGATACTTCTTGTCGATCGCCGCCTGCTCGGCAGCCGTCGAGAGGAACACGATCTCCGGCTTGCCGGCGGCCGCAAGCTCCTGCACGGCGGCGGTGGGCACGCCGCCTGCCCAGAAGAAGGCGTCGATCCTGCCGGCCTTGAGCGCCTCGGCGGATTCTGCCGCGCCGAGGTTGGATCGCTCGACGCCGTGGGCTGGATCGATGCCGGCGGCCTCGAGCACGCGCCCGGCGATCGTCTCGGCCGAAGAGCCGGGCGAGCCGACCGACACGCGCTTGCCCTTGAGGTCGGCAATGGAGGAAATGCCGGCATCCTTCCGCGCCACGACGTGCAGGTAGGAATCATAGAGCACCGCCAGGACGCGCAGTTCGAGCTTGCCGTCCTTGGCATAGGCGCCGGCGCCATGGACGGCGTCAAAGACGGAATCGAAGGTGGCGAAGCCGACATCGGCCTTGCCCGCATGGACGAGCCGCGCATTGTCGACCGAGCCCCCCGTGGCCTCCGCGGTGGCCTTGAGATTGCCGCCATGCGCCGAGAGCACCCGGGCCAGCCCCTCGCCATAAGGATAGAACACGCCGCCCTTGCCGCCGGTGACGATGCGGACCGGGATCGGCGACAAGGCGGACGAGACGCCCGGCAGGACAGCGATGGCGGCTGCCCCTGCCCCAATGGCGAACAATCGACGACGGCTGATCGAAATTTCGGACAAGGCGGCCTCCCCAGGCGGATCGCAGGCCACCTCCCCCGGCAGACCTTTCGCAACGTCAGCATAGGCGGGAGCCAAGCTGACGCAAGCGGAAGCGCTGGACAGGCTTAATCGTGGTCCGTCAGGCCGGCCGCGAGCAGATCCTCGGGATCGAGAGGATCCTCGTCGGCCGTGAGGGCATCGCCGTCGCGCGGCTCCGGCACGGTGAAGCCGGGCGGAATGCGGCCATCGAGCAGGCCCGCGCCTTTCAGT
Source organism: Kaistia nematophila (assembly GCF_026343855.1). Classification (NCBI taxonomy): domain Bacteria; kingdom Pseudomonadati; phylum Pseudomonadota; class Alphaproteobacteria; order Hyphomicrobiales; family Kaistiaceae; genus Kaistia; species Kaistia nematophila. The sequence continues at coordinate 470,704 of NZ_JAPKNK010000002.1, forward strand.
TCCTCCAGCCCCGGCAGGTCGCCGATTGCCTCGAGGCCGAAATGGACGAGGAAGCCCTCCGTCGTGCCATAGGTAACCGGGCGCCCCGGCGTCCGCCGCCGGCCGCGCATACGGATCCAGCCCGCCTCCATCAGCACGTCGAGCGTGCCCTTGGAAATCGAGACGCCGCGGATCTCCTCGATTTCGGCTCGCGTCACCGGCTGGTGATAGGCGATGATCGCCAGCGTTTCGAGCGCGGCGCGCGACAGCTTCTTCTGGTCGCCGGCGTCGCGCTGCAGCAGGAAAGCGAGATCGCTCGCGGTGCGGAACATGTACTTGCCCGCAACCTTCACCAGGTTGACCCCGCGCCCTGAATAGACATGCTCCAGCTCGCGGATCAGCCCGTCGACATCGCTGCCCTCCGGCAGGCGCGCGGCGATCTCGCTGGTGCCAAGCGGCTCGGCGCTGGCGAACAGCATGGCCTCGACCATGCGCAGCGCCATGCGGCGCTCCTCCGGCGCCAGCAAGGTGAGATTTCCGAGATCAGCCATCGTTCTTCACCTCCGCGCCATCGCGGTCCCTGTCGCGCATGTAGAGCGACGCGAAGGGGCCTGTCTGGCGCAATTCGACCTTGCCCTCGCGCACCAGCTCCAGGCTGGCGCTGAAGGAACTCGCGAGCACGGTCGCCCGCATTTCCGGCGTCTGCATCCACGGCGACAGGAACACGTCGACCGGCGTCCAGTCCGCGATGCTGCCGATCATCCGCGTCAGCACCTCGCGCGCCTCGGCGAGCGACCAGACCTGCCGCCGCCGGACATGCACGACCGAGACCATCTGGCGCTGGCGCTGCGAGGCATAGGCTGTCAGCAGGTCGTAGAGCGTCGCCGAATAATCGCTGCGCTGGATCACCTCGACCGGCTCCGGCATGCCGCGCGAAAAGACCTCGCGACCAAGGCGATCGCGGTTGACCAGCTTGGCGGCGGCATCGCGCATCGCTTCGAGCCGGCGCAGCCGGAAGGCCAGCGCCGCCGCCATCTCCTCGCCGCTCGGCTCTTCGTCCGGCGCCGGCGCCGGCAGCAGCAGGCGCGACTTCAGATAGGCGAGCCAGGCCGCCATGACGAGGTAGTCGGCCGCCAGCTCGAGACGGAGCTGACGCAGATGCTCGATATAGGCGAGATACTGCTCGGCCAGAGCCAGGATCGAGATTTTCGCGAGATCGACCTTCTGCGTACGCGCCAGCGCCAGCAGCAGGTCGAGCGGCCCTTCGAAGCCGTCGACGTCGACGACGAGCGCCGCATCGTCATCCTTGCGGTCGGTCGTCTCCCAGAGTTCGCTCTGGCCGTCGATGTCGCGGGTCGCGGCCATCGGGTCTCCCCTGCGCTTCAGGCGGCCGCAGGCGGCCAGCCGGCGCGCTCTGCGAGCGTCGCATATTCCGCCTCGGCAGCCTCGCGGTCCAGCGGATGCGGCGGCTTGCGCGCGCCGCGCGCCGCAGCAGCCCGCTCCGCCGCCCTGCCCGCCAGTTCCGGGACGGAGCGCGCGACGTCGGCCATCTCTTCCATGACGCCGTTGCAATGCAGGACCATGTCGCAGCCGGCGGAAAGCACCGCCGCCGCGCGGCTGGCATAATCGCCGCCGAGCGCCTTCATCGAGAGGTCGTCGCTCATCAGCAGGCCGTCGAACCCGATCCGGCCGCGAATGATCTCGTCGACAACAACCGGCGAGGTCGTCGCCGGACGGTCCGGATCGATGGCCGTGAAGACGATATGGGCCGTCATCGCCATGGGCAGGTCGTTCAGCGCCATGAACGGCACGAAGTCCGTCGTCTCCAGCGTGCGCAGGCTCGCCTCGACGACCGGCAGGCTCAGATGGCTGTCGACCGTGGCGCGGCCATGGCCGGGCATATGCTTCATCACCGGCAGGACGCCGCCGGCGGCGAGCCCGTCGGCCGTCGCGCGGCCCAGGATCGACACCAGTTCCGCCTGCTCGGCATAGGCACGGTTGCCGATCGCCGCATGCGTCTCTGGCCGGCCGACATCCAGCACCGGCACACAATCGACCGTGATGCCGAGATCGATCAGATCGGAGGCGATCAGGCGGCCATGCAGCCACGCCATGCGCCGACCTGCCGCCTGGTCTTCGGCATAGAGGTCGCCTGCGAAGCGCGCCGCCGGGCGATTGCGCCAGTGCGGCGGCGCGATGCGCTGAACCCGGCCGCCCTCCTGGTCGATCAGCACGGGCCGGTCCGGATCGTCGAGGATGTCGCGAAAGGTCGCGACGAGGTCGCAGACTTCTTCCGGCGTCCCGATATTGCGCTTGAAGAGGATGAGGCCCCAAGGCCGCTCGTCGCGGAAGAACGCGATCTCATCGGCCGAAAGACTGCGGCCGGCGCAGCCGGAAATGAATGCTTTGGCGGTCATGCTTCGGCCTTAGCCGCTTGCCGTAAGGACCGCAAGCGGCGGATCCGATCCGCCGCCTGCCAGTCACGGTCAGTTTTTCTGGACGATGCAGTCGCCGCCGGCGGAGCGCAGGCTTTCGCAGAACGAAACGGCCTGGTCGCGCGTCGCCATCGGGCCGACACGAGCGCGGTAGTAGATGCCCTTGGCGCCGAGATCGGCGCGCACGACGTTCGGCTCCTGCGAACCGAACACGCTCGGGAACTTGCGCTGCATCGCCCGATAAGAGGCGATCGCCGCTTCCTCGGTGCGCTGCGAGGCGACCTGGACGACGAAGCCGCCCGAAGCCGGAGCCCGCGTGGCAGCGGCCGGCGCCGCCGCTGGCTTCGGCTTGGCGGGAGCCACGGCAGGAGCCTCGAGTTGCGAGGCATCCTTCTGCGGCGCGGCCGGAGCGGCTGCGGCCGGAGCCGGAGCATCGCCATCGGCGTCATCCGACATCTGGATCGGGGCGTCGTCGGCAGGCGCGGCAGCCTGCGGCGCGGCCGCGACGGTAGCCGGGGCGGCGGCAGGCGCGGCCGGAGCCGCCTGCGCGCCGGTTCCGTTGCGAGGCTGCGCCTCGCTCGAGATGATCGTGCCGTCCGGCTTTACGACGACGGTGCGAACCTTGCGCGGGCCGGCATCGGCATCCGCCGAGGCGGCAGGAGCCGCGGCCGCGCCACCGGCGAGATCGTCGATCGACGACGGCGCGGCGGAATCGCCCGGCGCGCCCGGCAGGATGATGCGCGATATCTCGCGACTCGCTTGCGATTCGTTCGAGGCCGGAGCCTCGTCGATCGGCCCGTCATCCGGCAGCACGAGCTGTTCGTCGCCAGCCAGCTCCGGGCTGGCGCGGTCGTAGATCAACTTGTTCTGGGCGACGTCGTTCTCGGTCGTCGGCGCCGGCTGAACCTTGGTCGGCCCCTCGTCGGCGGCGATGACGCGCGGCGCGCCACTGGTGGCGACGCCGTCGCCGCCCTTCAGCGCGAGTGCGCCGAGGCCGCCCGCCAGCACGATGGCGAGAACGGACGCGGCGATGATCAGGCCCTTGCGCGAACGGCGCGGCTCCGCATAGCGCTCGGGATGCGCGTGGCGCTCCTCGTAGCCCTCGTCGTCATAGCCGCCATTCGCATCATCGCCATATTCGGCGTCGTAACCTGTGGAATGATCGTCGGCGCCGTTTTCCTGGCCGGAATAGTAGTGATCCTGCTGCGCATAGCCGGCGGCAGGAGCCGACTGGCCACGCGGATCGCGTCCATAGTCAGCCGCGCCGGCATAGGCGGTGCCGGCATAGGGATCGGCTTCCTCGACCGCAGGCTGCGCATAGGCTTCCTGCGCATAGCGCGGCTCCTGCGTGTAGCGGGAATCGACCGCGCGCTGCGCCTGGGCTGCCTGCCAGTTCGGCGGCGGCGCGGCGGGCGCGCCGGGTCGCAGGCGCATGTGATCGAATCCCTCGTCGCGCGGCGGAGCGGCGCGCGGCGGCTGCGGCTCGACCTGCAGCGGACGGCCCGCGGCGGCGCGCGTCGCCGGATCGAAGGACGACTGCAAGTCGTTCATCAGCTCGGATTCGAGATCGAACGAGGTATCGCGGACATTGGCCTGCTGCGCAGGCCGCACGACCGGCGCCGCGGGCTGCGCGCGGCCGCCCACGATGTCGTCGAAGCTGGAATTGCCCGAAACCATCCGGGCGAGCTCAACCAGGGGATCTTCCTCGGTAGGCGCAGGCTGCGCATTGCGCCGCGCCAAGTCCTCGCCGAGCGGCGGGGGCCGCCGCGAGAACGAATTATCGTAGCGATCTGCCATCGCGCTCCACTTTCCGCCTCAACCGGAACCTGGCGTCAGAATCGACGTCCAGTCCGAGAGACTTCACCGCATCTCTTCGGGCGCATCGACTCCGAGCACCAGCAAACCGGATGACAGCACCAGCTTTGTGGCATGAACAAGGGCGAGCCGGGCCGCGGTCAACTGTGGTTGCTCAAGGTTAATAAACCGTAATTGCGGCAGATCCTTGCCCCGGTTCCACTGCTGATGGAACTCTGCTGCAAGATCATAGAGGTAGAACGCGATCCGGTGCGGTTCGTGCGCCTCGGCCGCCGATTCGATGATTCGCGGGAATTCCGCCAGCCGCCGCTGCAGGCCGATTTCGCCGGCATCGTCGAGCAGCGAGAGGTCTGCGCCGGCGAGCGCCGAAGCCGAGAGATCGAGCGTCGGCAGCTCCTGCGCGGCGTTGCGCAGGATCGAAGCGGCGCGGGCATGGCCGTACTGGACGTAGAAGACCGGATTGTCCTTCGACTGCTCGGTCACCTTCTGGAAGTCGAAGTCGAGCGGCGCGTCGCTCTTGCGATAGAGCATCATGAAGCGCACCGCGTCGCGGCCGACTTCCTCGACGACGTCGCGCAGCGTGACGAAATCGCCCGAGCGCTTCGACATGCGGACCGGCTCGCCGGCGCGGAACAGCTTCACCAGCTGGCAGAGCAGCACGTCGACCGACGCGGTGCCGCCGGAAATGGCGCGACCAACGGCCTGCAGCCGCTTCACATAGCCGCCATGGTCGGCGCCCAGCACATAGATCATCTGCCGGAAGCCGCGGTCGAACTTGTCCTTGAAGTAGGCGACGTCGCCGGCGAAGTAGGTATAGCTGCCATCCGACTTCATCAGCGGCCGGTCGATGTCGTCACCGACATCGGTGGCGCGGAACAGAAGCTGCTCGCGATCCTCCCAGTCGTCAGGCAGCTGGCCCTTCGGCGGCGGCAGCGTGCCGCGATAGACGAAGCCCTTCTGCTCCATGTCGGCGATGGTCGCGCCGATCTTGCCGCCATTCTCGCCGCTCAGCGTCCGCTCCGAGAAGAAGACGTCATGGTGGACATTGAGCAGCGCGAGATCGTCGCGGATCATCAGCATCATGGCGCTGATCGCCGCGTCGCGGACGATCGGCAGCCATTCGGCGTCCGCCATCTCAAGCAGCCTGCGGCCATGCACATCGGCCAGCGCTGCGCCCACCGGCTTCAGGTAATCGCCGGGATAGAGCCCCTCGGGGATCGAGATCGTCTCGCCGAGCGCCTCGCGATAGCGCAGGAACGCCGAACGGGCGAGGACGTCGACCTGACCGCCGGCATCGTTGATGTAGTATTCCTTGGTGACGTTGTAGCCGCCCCAGTCGAGCAGGTTGGCCAGCGCGTCGCCGACAACGGCGCCGCGGCAATGGCCGACATGCATCGGTCCCGTCGGGTTGGCCGAGACATATTCGACATTGACCTTGAGACCGGCGCCGAGACGGCTGCGGCCATAGGTGCCGCCGGCCTGGATCAGGGCCTTCAGCGCATGGGCGCGATAGGGCGCGGCGAGCGTCAGGTTGATGAAGCCGGGACCGGCCACATCGACCGACGCGACGTCCTCGTCGTCGCGCAGCCGGCCGGCGATCGCCTCGGCCAGATCGCGCGGCTTGAGGCCGAGCGGCTTGGCCAGCACCATGGCGGCGTTGGTCGCCAGATCGCCATGGGCGGCGTCGCGCGGGGGCTCAACGACGATGCGGGAGAGATCGACCGGAGCGCTGTCGCGCGCCGCCAGGATGACCTCGACGGCAGAGGTGACGCGTGCGGTGAAGTCGCGGAAAATATTCATAGCGGGATACAGGCCTTCGGGCGGAAGGAAAATTCGTGCTGCGCGCCTAACCCAAATCGGGCGAAGCGTCAAACAGACGCTGATGCTCGCGCAATGCATAGCGGTCGGTCATGCCGGCGAGAAAGTCACAGATTCGCCGCGCCCGCCGCCAGGAATCGGCCGGGTCGAGCCCGCTCCGCCATTCCGGCGGCAGGGCTTGCGGATCGGTCCAGTAGCGCTCGAACAGCCGCTCGACGACGCCCTCCGCCGCCGTCATCACCTGCATGACGCGGGGATGGCGATAGACGTTGTGCCAGAGATGCGTCTTGATCGCCTTGTCCGCTTCCGCGAGCGCCGGCGAAAAGGCGATCATCGGCCGGCCGGCATGGCGCAGCGCGTCCGCCGAACCCGGCTTCGTCTCGTCGAGCCGGCTGAGAGCCTCGGCGATGACATCCTCGATCATGCGCGTGATGACGCGACGCACCACCTCGTTGACCAGGCGCGGCTTTTCCAGTCCGGGATGCTGGGCTTCGATCGCATCGAGAATCTCGCGGAGAAAATCGACCTCGCGCAGGCCGTCCACCGTCAGCAGGCCGGCCCTGAGCCCATCGTCGATATCGTGCGCGTCATAGGCGATGTCGTCGGCGATCGCAGCGGCCTGCGCCTCGGCCGAGGCATAGGTCGAAAGCCCCAGGTCCTGCTCGGCCGTATAGGCGAGAATCGCGGCTGGCAGTTCCTTGCCTGCATAGGCGCCGACGCCCCTGCCCCCGGCATCGACCAGCGGCCCGTTGTGCTTGACCAGCCCCTCCAGCGCTTCCCAGGAAAGGTTGAGCCCGTCGAAATGCGGATAGCGCCGCTCCAGCCGCGTGACGACGCGCAGGCTCTGGGCGTTGTGGTCGAAGCCGCCATGGCCCGCCATCATCCGGTCGAGCGCCCGCTCACCGGCATGGCCGAACGGCGTGTGGCCGAGATCGTGCGACAGCGCGATCGCCTCGGCGAGATCCTCGTCGAGACGCAGCGCGCGCGCCAGGGCGCGGGCGATCTGCGCCACCTCGATCGTGTGGGTCAGCCGGGTGCGGTAATGATCGCCCTCATCGAACAGAAAGACCTGCGTCTTGTCCTTCAGGCGGCGGAACGCCGTCGAATGGATGATGCGGTCGCGGTCGCGCTGATAGGGCGTGCGGGTCGGGCTCTCGGGCTCGGGATAAAGGCGTCCGCGACTCCCCGCCGGATCGACGGCAAAGACGGCGTGCGGACCGATTCCGAAGCCGATCAGGCCTTCCATTTCAGCTTCCCTCTCCCCATGCCCGGCGCGGCAACGATTGACACCGCCGATCGCATTCCTAACTATCGGGTTCGGGCACCTGCAAGGTACCCCAATTTTCGGAAGCTGCCATGACCACTGAAACGCTCGACGTGACCCTGTCCGACCGCGCTGCCAAGCGCATCGCCCGCATCCTTTCCAAGGAACCGAGCGGCACGGCCTTGCGGGTCTCCGTATCGGGCGGCGGCTGCTCCGGCTTCCAGTATGGCTTCGACCTCGACGCGACGCGCGCCGAAGACGACCTCGTCATCGAGAAGAACGGCGCCACCGTGCTGATCGACCAGATCTCCCTGCCCTATATGGACGGCTCCGAGATCGACTTCGTCGACGACCTGATCGGCCAGTCCTTCCAGATCCGCAATCCGCACGCCACCGCCTCCTGCGGCTGCGGCACCAGCTTCGCGATCTAGGACTTCATACCGGGCGTTCCTGCCAGGGATTGATCAGAGGGACACCTGTTCCCTCGAAATCGCTGATGTTGCGCGTCACCACTGTCATTCCATGGACCCGTGCGGTGGCCGCAATATAGGCATCACGGTCATTCCGGCGATCCGGCACGTGCAGCAGCGCGCAACGCCGTGCCACGGCTAGGTCGATCGGCAGAATTCGATCCGCGAAGAGCGGAAGTACCTGCCGCTCTATCCAGGAAAGTAGGATGCTGCCTTGTCGGCCATCCTTTCGCTCCATCCGCCGCGCTCCGATCTCGAGTTCGAGTATAGTTACGGCCGAAAGATAGAGTTCTGAGGGCGCCTGATCGGCAATCCAGGATTGCACGTTGGGATTGGACCGCTCGGGACGCCTGAGTTCCGAAACGACGTTCGTGTCGAGCACAAACATCAGTCGAAATCGACAGGCTTGAGCCAATTCCCGCCCATCTTCGGCGGATCAAACTCGAAGTCACTGCCGTCTTCCGTCTGCGCAAGCGCTTCCAGAAGCGACCTCCCCGTCCCGGTCAGTCGCCGGTATTCCTCAATGGAGAGCAGGACATGCGCCGGCCTGCCGCGATCGGTGATGATCACCGGACCGGCACTTGCCGCCTTCTTGGCGCGGCTGGTGTCCTGATTGAACTCGCGGCTAGTCAGCGTCGTGATACCCATCGCAAGGCTCCCGTCTTGTAGCGACGTTTCTACATCGCCAATATAGGAGCCTTGCCGACGGACGCCAAGAGACCGCAATCCTCGTTACTGGAACGCCGTCTCGGTAAAGCTCCGGAGCTTGCGGGAATGCAGCCGTTCCGGCGCCATTTCGCGCAGCATCTCCATCGCGCGGATACCGATCTCGAGATGCTGGCCGACTTGGCGGCGATAGAATTCCGACGCCATGCCCGGCAGCTTCAGTTCGCCATGCAGCGGCTTGTCGGAGACGCAGAGCAGCGTCCCGTAAGGCACGCGGAAGCGGAATCCGTTCGCCGCGATCGTCGCCGATTCCATGTCGAGCGCGATGGCGCGCGACTGCGAGAAACGCTGCACCGGCTCGCGGTGGTCGCGCAGTTCCCAGTTGCGGTTGTCGATCGTCGCGACGGTGCCCGTGCGCATGATCCGCTTCAGGTCGTAGCCCTCCAGGCCGGTCACGGCCTCGACGGCATCCTCCAGCGCCACCTGCACTTCGGCGAGCGGCGGGATCGGGATCCAGCTCGGCAGGTCGGCGTCGAGCACGTGGTCCTCGCGGACATAGCCATGCGCCAGCACATAGTCGCCGAGCGCCTGCGTGTTGCGGAGGCCCGCGCAGTGGCCGAGCATCAGCCAGGCATGCGGCCGCAGCACGGCGACATGGTCCGTGATCGTCTTGGCGTTGGAGGGGCCGACGCCGATATTGATCATCGTCAGCCCGGCATTGCCGGCGAACTTCAGGTGATAGGCCGGCATCTGCGGCAGGCGCGGCGGCGCCATGCCGGCGACCGGCTCGGTGGCGCCGGCCGGCGTGATGAGATTGCCGGGCTCGACGAATGCCTCGTAGCCGCCGCCGCCCTCGGCCATCAGCTTGCGGGCGCGGACGCAGAACTCGTCGATGTAGAACTGGTAGTTGGTGAACAGGACGAAGTTCTGGAAGTGCTCGGCATGCGTTGCCGTGTAATGCGCCAGCCGGAACAGCGAATAATCGATGCGCGGCGCGGTGAACGGCGCCAGCGGCAGCGGTTCGCCTGGAACCGGCTCATAGGTGCCGTTGACGATGGCGTCGTCGGTGACGGCGAGGTCCGGCACGTCGAACATGTCGCGCAGCGGCCGCTCGATCTTCTCGGCGAGCTGCCCTTCGACGTGGACACCGTTCGGAAAGGCGAAATGCAGCGGGATCGGCAGGTTCGATGGACCGACCGTTACCGGCAGGCCGTGATTGCGCACGAGCAGCTTGATCTGCTCCTTAAGGTAGTTCCGGAACAGCGAGGGCTGCGTCACCGTCGTGGCGTAGCTGCCCGGCCCCGACACGTGTCCATAGGACAGGCGCGAGTCGATCTTGGCGTAGCTGGTCGTGGTGAAGCGGATCTCGGGATAGGTGGCGCGGACCCGGCCGACGGGCGGATGCCCCTTCAGGAGCGCGTCGAAACGATCGCGCAGATGGGCCGTGTGGAGATCGTAGATCTCCTCCAGCCTGGCGATCGCCAGGTCCGGATCGGTGAAGGTTTCGCTGGCAATCGGCTTCGGCGTATCGAACAGCACGGGATCGGTCGTCATGGCACCCCACTTTCGGGGCGCGACTGTCGGCCAGCCGGCGCACGCGGTCAAGCCACGCGCCGGCTGAACGACACGAGCCCCGAAACCGGAATCAGACCAGCTTGGCGTCGAGCGAGATCGGCACGGCCTTCAGCGCCTTGGAGACCGGGCAGCCTTCCTTGGTCGCCGCGGCGATCTTTTCGAAGGCCTCCTTGTCGATCCCCGGCACCTTGGCCTCGGTGACAAGGTCGATCTTGGTGATCTCGAATCCACCCGCGACCGGCTCGACCTTCACCTTGGCCGAGGTAGCGATCGAATCGACGGTGAAGCCGGCCCCGGAAAGCCCGGCGGAAAGCGCCATCGAGAAGCAGGCCGCATGCGCCGCCGCGATCAGTTCCTCAGGGTTCGTGCCCTTGCCTTCCTCGAAACGCGACGAGAAATTGTACTGCCCTTCCCAGGCGCCGCTGCCCAGGTGAACGGTGCCCTTGCCGCTCTTGAGATCACCCTGCCACTTCGCGTCCGATGTCCTGACCGGCATTCAAGCCTCCTTTGCGCGTTCCTCTCCGGCGCTTGCCGGAGCCCTTAGAGTTAGGCAACGTCCGCAGGTGTGCAAGATGCGCGGCGAGGCGCACGGCCCGGTGGCATCTCCCGATGGATCGGCTAGTCTGCCCGCATGAAGATCGCGACCTGGAATATCAACGGCGTCAAAGCCCGAATCGACACCGCCCTCGCCTGGATCAAGGAGGCGTCGCCCGATATCGCCTGCCTGCAGGAGATCAAATCGGTCGATGAGGGCTTCCCGACCTCGGCCTTCGAGGATCTCGGCTACAACGTCGCGACCCACGGCCAGAAGGGTTTCAACGGCGTCGCGCTGCTGTCGAAGCTGCCCTTCGACGAGGTCAATCGCGGCCTGCCCGGCGACGACGCCGACGAACATGCCCGCTTCATCGAGGGCGTCTTCTCGGTCGAGAGCGGCGCGCTCCGCGTCGTCTCGCTGTACCTGCCGAACGGCAACCCGATCGACACCCCGAAATTCCCCTACAAGCTCGCCTGGATGGAGCGCCTGCGCGTCTGGGCGGCCGAGCGGCTGACCTATGAGGAGCCGCTGGTGCTCGCCGGCGACTACAACGTCATCGCCGAGCCGCGCGACGCCAAGGATCCCTCGCTCTGGCTCAATGACGCGCTCTACCAGCCGGAAACGCGCAAGGCGTTCCGCGCCATCGAGACTCTCGGCCTGACCGACGCGCTGCGCGCCACCACGGACGAGGACGGCCTCTACACCTTCTGGGACTACCAGGCCGGCGCCTTCCAGAAGAACAACGGCATCCGCATCGACCATCTGCTGCTGTCGCCGCAGGCCGCCGATCGCCTCGTCTCGGTCGGCATCGACAAGCATGTCCGCGGCTGGGACAAGCCGTCCGACCATGTCCCCGTCCATGTGGAGCTTCGCATTTGAGCCAGGTGATGAGCGCGGCGCCGATCACGGGCGGTTGCCTGTGCGGTCGCATCCATTACACGATCGACCGGCCGCCTCGCATCGTCTGCCACTGCCATTGCCGCATGTGCCAGCTGGCAGGCGGGGCGCTGTTCCTCACCTGGGCGACCTTCGACGCTTCCGCCTTCCAGCTGACGGCGGGCAGCCCGGCGATCAACGAATCATCCGCCACCGGACGTCGCCACTTCTGCGCCGATTGCGGCACGCCGCTGATGATGACGTCGACGGACGACCCGCTGAAGGTCGACGTCACGCTCGCCTCGCTGGACGAACCCGACCGTTTCCGGGTCGGGCACAATATCTGGGTCGGCAGCCGGCGCGACGCCAGCAAGGGCTTCGACGCCGAGCTTCCCTCGCATCTCGGCGAACCCGACGAATAGGAAAGCGCTCATGGCAGGCGACGGCGGCGAAGTGCTGAAAGCGTTTCGATCCCAGGCCGGCGCCTGCCGCAAGCTCGGCTCGCCCTTCACGGCCGAGGTCTGCGAGATCCTCGCGGAAGATCTCGACGAAAACAGCCGGTTCGGTCGTCGCATTCTCGATTGGCCGGGCGATCCCTTCGCCGATGCGTTGGCGCTCCGGGCAGCCGGCGGCTTCCATGCCCTGAAGCGGGCCGGCAGGTCGGCCGGGCTCGCCGCTGCCTATCCGCCGGCCCCGCCGAACCTCGCGACGCTGCGCGTGGCCATCTGCGACGCCATCGCCGCCGAAGACGACTTCCTGCACGACTGGCTCGACAGCCCGCCGCAGACCAACGAGGTCGCGCGCGCCTCGGTCCTGCTCGGCAGCGCCCTGCTCCTCGCCCGCGAGTTCGGCCTGCCGCTGGACTGGCACGAGATCGGCGCCAGCATGGGCCTCAATCTCGGCCTCGACCGCTATCGCTACGATTTCGGCACCGACCGCTGGGGCCACGCCGAATCGCCCGTGCTCGTCCGCTCGGGATGGCGTGGCGACCTGCCGGACACCTCGACGCCGTTTGCGATCCGCAGCCGCGCCGGCTGTGACCTGAACCCGCTCGATCCGGCCGCGACGCCGGATCGCGAGCGCCTGCTCGCCTATATCTGGGCCGATCAGGCGGAGCGTCTCTCCCGCGCCGGCGCCGCGCTGGATATGGCCGCCGCCGCGCCATGGCGTGTCGAGAAGGCGGACGCCGCCGCCTGGGTCGCAAACCGCTTCTCCGCACCACCGGCTGCCGGTGGCGTGCGCGTGCTCGTTCACACCATCGTCTGGCAGTATCTGCCGGAGGCGACGCGCGCCGCCATCACGGCATCGATCGACTCGGCCGGCCAGTCAGCAACGCTGGAATCCCCCGTCGCCTGGCTGCGTATGGAAGCGGATGGCAAGGAAACCGCTGCCGTTCGCCTGAAGTCCTGGCCCAACGGAGCCGACCGCGAAATCGCCCGCGCCGACTTTCACGGCCGCTTCGTCGAGTGGCAGGCACGATAGCGCGATCGGTGGAGGCAACTGACACAACGCTGTCAGTTGGGTATCCTTATGCTGACAGTATCGACACTGTCCCGCGAGGGTATCGCCATGAATCGCAACATTCTCGAGATCAGCTCCTATTCGCTGGTGCCGGGCATCGAGGAGAGCCAGTTTGTCCGCGCCGCGGACGACGCCATGAGCGTCCTGCGCCGGCAACGCGGCTTTCTCGCCCGCAGCATCGCGCAGGCAGAGGATGGCAGCTGGACGGAGATCGTCCACTGGCTGGATCGCGAATCCGCCCGCGCCGCCGGCGAGCGGCTGGCCGGCCATCCCGACGCCGCCGCCTTCTCCGCCCTGATCGACCGGCCATCCTTCCAGAGCGGCTATTATCCCGTCGCCTATTCCGGCTGACCGGATGCGGCGCGCCGACCGCCTGTTCGAGATCGTCCAGGTGCTGCGCGGCGCCCGCCTCCGCACGGCGCAGGAGATCGCCGACACGCTCGAGGTCTCCGTCCGCACCGTCTATCGCGACATCGACGCGCTGGTGGCGACGGGCGTGCCCATCGAGGGCGAGCGCGGCGTCGGCTATGTGTTGCGCGGCACGCTGCTGCTGCCGCCCCTCGCCTTCTCCCAGGCAGAACTGGAAGGACTGGCGCTAGGCGCCCGTTTCGTCGAGGCCTGGGCCGATCCGGAGCTCGCGGCCGCCGTGCGTGAGGCGCTGGTCAAGATCGACGCCGTGCTGCCGGAATCCCGCCGCGGCGAGATCTGGCGCGATGCGGTGCAGGTGAATTCCCCTGCCCTGATCGGCGCGGCCAACGCGCAGCTAGCCCTGTTCCGCAAGGCGATCCGCCAGAAGCGCAAGATGCAGCTCAACTATCGCAGCGCCAGCGAGGCGCTGACCGAGCGCACGATCCGGCCGCTGGCGATCGAGGCCTGGGGCCATGCCTGGACGGCGACGGCCTGGTGCGAACTGCGCGAGGATTTCCGCATGTTCCGCCTCGACCGCGTCATGGAGGCGAAGATGCTCGACGCCATCTTCCGGCCGGAGCCGGGCCGGACGCTGGCGGACTACCTGAAGCAGCTGCGCGAAGAGCGCAGCCATCAAGGAAAACCGTCATGAGCGACCGCCCAATCCGGCTGGTTCCGGGGATCGGCCCGACGACGGCCGGCTGGCTGGAAGCGGTCGATATCCGGTTCGAAAGCGATCTTCGCCGCATCGGCGCCGTCGAGGCCTATTGGCGCCTGAAGCATCGCGACCCGGACAGGGTCAGCCTCAATGCACTCTGGTGCCTGTACGCCGTCATCGAGGACATTCCGATGCGAGCTGTCGACGCGGAGAGCAAGTCTCGCCTCCGCGCCCAACTCGATTCCGGCAATCCCTAGCGCGGGAACTCGATTCCCATCTCGCGGTAGCGCTCGGGGTCGTCGCCCCAGTTCTCGCGCACCTTGACGAACAGGAACAGGTGGACCGGCCGCTCGGCCATCTCCTGGATCTCCGTGCGCGCCGCCATCGAGATCGCCTTGATCGTCTCGCCGCGGTGGCCGATCACGATCTTCTTCTGGCCTTCGCGCTCGACATAGATCGTCTGCTCGATGCGGGTCGTGCCGTCCGGCAGGTCCTTCCAGAGTTCCGTCTCGACGGTCGACTGGTAGGGCAGCTCGTCATGCAGGCGCAGGAACATCTTTTCGCGCGTGATCTCGGCGGCGAGGTTGCGCATCGGCAGGTCGGAGATCTGATCCTCCGGATAGAGCCATGGGCCCTCCGGCACGCGCTGGGCCAGATAAGCCATCAGGTCGGTGCAGCCATGCCCCTTCAGCGCCGAGATCATGAAGGTCTGCTCGAACTTCACCGTCTGGTTGGCCTTGGCGGCCATCTCCAGCAGCGCCGTGTGCGGCACGGTATCGATCTTGTTGATGACGAGGATCTTCGGCTGGCCGACGGCGGCCACCTTGTCGAGGATCTGGGCCGTCTCGCTCTTCTGGAAGCGCTCGGCGTCGACCAGCACGCAAACGAGATCAGCGTCCTTGGCGCCACCCCAGGCGGTCTCCACCATCGCGCGATCCAGCCGACGCTTCGGCTGGAAGATGCCGGGCGTGTCGACGAAGATGATCTGCGAGGCGCCTTCCAGCGCGATGCCGCGCATGATGGCGCGCGTCGTCTGCACCTTGTGCGTGACGATCGAAATCTTGGTGCCCACCAGCTGGTTGAGGAGCGTCGACTTGCCGGCGTTCGGCGCGCCGATCAGGGCGACAAAGCCGCAGCGGGTCGCGGTCTCCTCGGAATTCACCAGGTCAGACGGCATGCGTTTCTTCTCTCCATACGCCTTGGGCCAGCAGCACGGCGGTCGCCGCCTTCTGCTCCGCCTCGCGCCGCGAACGGCCCGAACCGAGGACGGTCGGCATGCCCTCGATCTTCACTTCAACGGTAAAATGCGGCGCGTGGTCAGGCCCGCTCCGCTCTGCGATTGCATATTTCGGGGCGGCGAGGCCGCGTCCCTGGACCCATTCCTGCAGGGTCGTCTTGGCGTCCCGCAGCGGCCCGGTCCAGTTCAGCATGCGCTTGCGCCAGTGCGTCTCGATGAAGGCGCGCGCCGCCGGCAGGCCGCCATCGACGAAGATAGCACCGATCACCGCCTCGCACACATCGCCGAGGATCGCCGCCTTGCGGCGACCGCCCGACTGAACCTCGCCGCCCCCGAGACGGATCCAGTGGCCAAGATCGATATCGAGCGCCACCTCGGCACAGCTCTCGTTGCGGACAAGGCCGGTCAGCCGGCGCGCCAGCTCGCCCTCGTCGGCGTCGGGGAAGGCGGAGAGCAGCATGTCGGCGATCGCCAGCGCCAGCACCCGGTCGCCGAGGAATTCAAGTCGCTGATAGCTCTCGCCATGCGCCAGATGGCTCTCTGCCACGGCGCTGGCATGGGTCAGGGCCCGAACCAGATGGCCGCGATCGACGAACCGGTGACCGATCCTTTCTTCGAGACGCTGCAGCGGTTCTTCGGAAGCCAAGCTCAGATCACCTTGAAAATGCGGTCGAAACGAACGGTCCAGGGCCATTCCCAGAACTGCCAGGCCTTCGCCCCCTCGTCGACGGAGAAGAAGACCATGCCGGCACGGCCGACGAAATTCTCGAACGGCACATAGCCGACCGCTCCGAGAACGCGGCTGTCCGTCGAATTGTCCCGGTTGTCGCCCATCATGAAATAGTGGTCGGGCGGCACTTCATAAACAGGGGTGTCGTCGGAAAAACTGCGCGGATCGAGATCGAGCACGGTGTAGCTCACGCCGTTCGGAAGCGTTTCCCTGTAACGCGGCACATGCGTCTCGGTTCCGAACTCGTCGGTCGTTACGTAATCCTCGATCCGCTCCTTCGGCACGGCAGTCCCGTTCAGGTAGAGGACGCCGTTGATCATCTGCACCTTGTCGCCCGGCAGGCCGATCACGCGCTTGATGTAATCGACCGAGGGATCGCGCGGCAGCTTGAACACGGCGACGTCGCCGCGCTCCGGCGGCGTAGCCCAGATTCGGCCCGAGAACAGGTCCGGCGCGAAGGGGATCGAGTACTTGCTGTAGCCATAGGCATATTTCGAGACGAACAGATAGTCGCCGACCAGCAAGGTCGGCTTCATCGATCCCGAAGGAATATTGAAGGGCTGGAACAGGAAGGTTCGAACGATCAGCGCCAGGATGAGCGCATTGACGACGATCTTGACAGTCTCGCCCGTGCCGCCGCGCTCGGCCTTGTACTTTTCGCCCGCCACGCTCATGCGTCCTTCCGATCGATCCCGATTGCAACTCGCCTTCCAGCGGAGGTTGGTTCATACAGAGTCGGTGGCATCTGCGCAACGAGTGCACCCGCCCGAGATGGAATTTGCCGGGGCATCACCGGGCATCATCCGGACGGCGCCGCCGCCGCGCCGATCATACCGGGTTCGGCAGCGCCTCGATGATCACGAACGCCTGCGCGAGCGGGTAGTCGTCGGTGATCGTCAGGTGGATCGCGGCATGGTGGTTTTCCGGCAGCATGCGCGCCAGCTGCGCCGCCGCCCCGCCCGTCAGCGCCATGGTAGGCTTGCCGCTCGGCAGGTTGACGACTCCCATGTCGCGCCAGAAGACGCCATGGTTGAGCCCGGTTCCGAGCGCCTTGGCGCAGGCCTCCTTGGCGGCGAAGCGCTTGGCATAGGAGGCGGCGCGCTGGGCGCGCCGGTCGGACTTCTTCTGCTCGATCTCGGTGAAGACGCGCTCGGTGAAGCGCGCGCCGAAGCGCTCCAGCGTCTTCTCGACGCGGCGGATATCGATCAGGTCGCTGCCGAGGCCGATGATCACGAGCGGGCATCCACGGCGTTGCGGGCCTCGTCCATCAGCGCGCGCATGGTGCGGATGGATTCGTCGAGGCCGACGAACACCGCCTCGCCGATCAGGAAATGGCCGATATTGAGCTCACGGATCACCGGGATCGCGGCGATCGGCTTGACCGTGTCGTAGGTGAGGCCGTGGCCGGCATGGATCTCGAGGCCAAGACCGGCGCCGTAATGCGCGGCGTCCTCGATCCGGGCGCGCTCGCGCTCGAACGCCTCGGGGCTCTCGTCGATGGCCTCGCAATAGGTGCCGGTGTGCAGTTCCACCACCGGCGCGCCGAGGGCGACGGCGGCGTCGATCTGGCGACGGTCGGCGGCGATGAACAGCGATACGCGGATGCCGGCGGCGCCGAGTTCGAGCACCATCGGCTGCAGATGCGCCAGTTGGCCGGCGGCGTCGAGCCCCCCCTCAGTCGTCCGCTCCTCGCGCCGCTCCGGCACGATGCAGACCGCATGCGGGCGCTGGCGCAGGGCGATCTCGACCATTTCGCGCGTCGCCGCCATCTCGAAGTTCAAAGGCAGGGCGATCTCGGCCCGCAACCGCTCGATGTCGCTGTCGATGATGTGGCGGCGATCTTCACGCAGATGCGCCGTGATGCCGTCGGCGCCGGCCGATACCGCTACCTTCGCCGCCCGCACCGGATCGGGATGCACGCCGCCCCGCGTATTGCGGATGGTCGCGACGTGATCGACGTTGATTCCAAGGCGCAGTTCATTGCGGACGGTCACGGCAGATTCCCCTCTCGACGATGATCGCTACTTACCATGCAGCGCCTGGCGACGCACGGCGAAGCGATGCCGGCGCGATGACTGGAAGCCCTGCGCGGCGAAATAGACGAGAACATAGGAGATTCCGCCCAGCACCAGGGCGAGCGGCACGGCGCCGACCAGCATCGGCTCCATGATCGGCCAGATTTCGCGCCATGATTCGGTCAGCAGCTTGTGGCGGAGGTCGTGGAAGCCGAGCCGCTCCGGCGACTG
This sequence comes from Kaistia nematophila, assembly GCF_026343855.1. NCBI lineage: Bacteria > Pseudomonadati > Pseudomonadota > Alphaproteobacteria > Hyphomicrobiales > Kaistiaceae > Kaistia > Kaistia nematophila. The sequence continues at coordinate 488,937 of NZ_JAPKNK010000002.1, forward strand.
CCCGAACCAGCCGAGGACCAGGCTGCCGGTCTCGTAGGTGCCGACCCAGATCAGGGGAAAGGTCAGCGGATTGCCGATCGTCGTGCCGAGCACGGCCGCAAGCACATTGCCGCGAACGAGGAAGGCGACGGCGAAGCAGAGCAGATAGTGGAAGCCGATGAAAGGCGTCATCGCCAGCGCCACGCCGGCGGCGAAGCCCGCCGCGATCGAATGCGGCGAGCCCGAGAGGCGCAGCAGGCGCTTGACGTAATAGCGGATCGCGCGCTTCCAGCCGCCCTTCGGCCACATGAAGTGGTTCAGCTTCTGGTGAAACTTGAGCGGACGGCGACGACGAAAGAGCATGATCTAGGCTTAGACGCCTCGGGGGGAGACTCAGGCGAGACTGCGGCTGCCCGGCTTGACGGGCGGGATGGCGGCGAGTTCCGGCGGCAACTGATCGGCCGGATAGGCCGGAACCTTGTAGCGGGTCAGCGAGATCAGCGGCACGCCGACCTCGGCCTCGCCGTCGGAGCGGTCGATCAGGCAGGCGGCGGCGACGACATCGCCACCAATCGCGCGGATGGCGGTGATGGTCTCGCGGATCGACAGGCCGGTGCTGACGATGTCCTCGACGACCAGGATCTTCGCGTTCGCCGGCAGCTCGAAGCGGCGCAGGCGGAACTCGCCCTGCTCGCGCTCGACCCACATCGCCGGCACGCCCAGATGGCGCGCCGTCTCGTAACCCGGGATGAGACCGCCGAGGGCCGGCGACACGACGAGATCGAACTCGATGCCGGCCTCGCGGATCTTCGCCGCCAGCGCCTTGCACAAGCGCTCGGTCCGGTCCGGATACATGAAGACGCGGGCCTTCTGCAGGAAGATCGGGCTGCGCAGCCCGGAGCTCAGAATGAAATGCCCCTCGAGCAATGCGCCGGATTCGCGGAAGACATCGAGGATTTCGGCTTGGTTCATTCTATGTCCAGTCCAGGTCTTGTCGTGGCGGCGGCCGTCAGGCGTTGACGCGGCTCGCCGCGCTCACGACGTGGCGTTCGCGGAGGTCGCTCAAAAGGCGATTGAGGTGCTTCAGATCCCACACTTCGAGGTCGATGACCAGTTCCGAGAAGTCCGGCGCGCTCTTCACGATCCGCAGATTCGAGATGTTACCGTCATTGTCGGCGATGATCTGGGCGATCTGCGCCAACGTGCCGGGCTCGTTGATCGCCGTCACCTCGATGCGGGCCGGGAAGCGCTCGCGATGGGCGGCGTCGATGTCCCAGCGCACGTCGAGCCAGCGGTCCGGCTCGTCGTCGAACTCCTTCAGCGCCGGCGACTGGATTGGATAGATGGTGATCCCCTCGCCCGGCGTCATGATGCCGACGATACGGTCGCCCGGCACAGCTCCGGCATCGGGCGCGAAGCGGACCGGCATATCGCCATGCAGGCCGCGGATCGGGATCGCCGGCAGCTCCGCCTGCGTCTCGCCCGTCGGGACGCGGAACATCATTCCCGAGCCCTTCTTGAGGCCGAACCAGCCCGGCTCGCCGCCGGTGCCGTTGCCGCCCTTCGGCACGGCCGCGCGCTCTTCCTTGTGGTCGGGATAGACAGCCTTCAGGACGTTGACGGACGGGATCTCGCCGCGCCCGACAGAAGCGAGCATGTCCTCGATGTTCTGCTGCGCGAGGCGCGGCAGCGCCGCCTTCAGCCGGTCCTCGGAGAAGTCGCGGCCGGCGCGCTCGAAGGCGCGCTCGACGATCTTGCGGCCGAGGCCGGCATATTGCTTGCGGATCGCCGTGCGGGCGGCGCGGCGGATCGAGGCGCGCGCCTTGCCGGTGATGGCGATCGATTCCCAGGTCGGCGGCGGCACCTGCGCCTTGGAGCAGATGATCTCGACCTCGTCGCCATTGTGCAGCTCGGTCGTCAGCGGCATCATGCGGCCATTGATCTTGCAGCCGACGCAGGTATCGCCGATGTCGGTGTGCACCGCATAGGCGAAGTCGATCGGCGTCGCGCCACGCGGCAGCGCGATCAGGCGGCCCTTCGGCGTGAAGCAGAACACCTGATCGTGGAAGAGCTCCAGCTTGGTGTTCTCCAGGAACTCTTCCGGCGTGTCGCCCTCGGCCAGCATCTCGACGGTGCGGCGCAGCCAGGTATAGGCGCGGCTCTCGTCGGAGAGGTTGCCGTTGCCCTTGTCCTTGTAGAGGGCATGGGCGGCGATGCCGTATTCGGCGACGTCGTCCATCTCGCGCGTGCGGATCTGCAGCTCGACGCGCTGGCGGCCGGGGCCAACCACGGTGGTGTGGATCGAGCGATAGTCGTTCTGCTTCGGCGTCGAGATATAGTCCTTGAACCGGCCCGGCACGGTCGGCCAGGTGGTGTGGACGATGCCGAGCGCCGCATAGCACTCCGCCGTCGTGTCGAGGATGACGCGGAAGCCGATGATGTCGGAAAGCTGCTCGAACGAGATCGCCTTCCGCTCCATCTTGCGGAAGATCGAATAGGGGCGCTTGGTGCGGCCGAAGACCTTCGCCTTCATGCCGTGCTTCTCGAGCTTGTCGCGCAGGTCCTTCTCGATCGCCTCGATCAGGCTCTCGCTGCGCGAGCGCACTTCGGCGAGGCGACTGGTGACGGCGAGATGCGCCTCCGGGTTGACGACGGCGAAGGCGAGCTCCTCGAGCTCCTCGCGCATGTCGTGCATGCCCATGCGGCCGGCCAGCGGCGCATAGATCTCCAGCGTCTCCTCGGCGATCCGGCCGCGCTTCTCCTCCGGCATGAAGTGGAGCGTGCGCATGTTGTGAAGCCGGTCCGCGAGCTTCACCAGGAGGACGCGCACATCCTCGGAGATGGCGAGCAGCAGCTTGCGGAAATTCTCCGCCTGCGCCGCCTTCTTGGTCACCAGGTCGAGGCGCTTGATCTTGGTGAGGCCCTCGACCAGCCGGCCGATATCCTCGCCGAACATTCCGTCGATCTCGGAGCGCGTCGCGTCCGTGTCCTCGATGGTGTCATGCAGCAGCGCGACCGCGATGGTGGCGTCGTCGAGCTTCAGGTCGGTGAGGATGCCGGCGACTTCGAGCGGATGCGAGAAGTAAGGGTCGCCATTGGCGCGCCGCTGCGAGCCATGCTTCTGCATGGCGTACACATAGGCCTTGTTCAACAGCCCCTCGTCGGCCTGCGGATTGTACCGCTGGACTCGCTCGAGGAGTTCATACTGGCGCATCATGGCGCTATTTCCGAAGGCGCGCGAATAGGCCGGGCAGAACCCGGCCAGAAGACTATCCGTTCATATAGGATAGCGAACGCGGCCAAGCGACAAGCGCTTTGGCCGGATCCGGAGCGTCGGCTCTTAGAAATCGTCCTGCTTGTCGGGCGGGACCATGTTCTCGAGGCCGCGCAGCAGGTCTTCTTCCGACATGCGGTCGAAGGCGACGCCGTTGTCCTCCTCGGCCGAATCCTCGGCGAGAAGCTGCAGGTCCTGCTCGGGCTCGTCGACCTCGACATACTTCTGCAAGGAATGGATCAGGTCTTCCTTGAGATCGTCGGGGTGAACGGTCTCGTCGGCGATCTCGCGCAGCGCAACGACGGGGTTCTTGTCGTTGTCGCGGGCAACCGTCAGCGGCGAGCCGCTGGCGATCATGCGAGCGCGATGGCCGGCAAGGAGCACCAGTTCAAAGCGGTTCTCGACCTTGTCGACGCAATCTTCCACGGTGACGCGCGCCATGTCAGGTCTCCTGTTCGGGAAAGGCTGGGGTTCAAGCGCGCATGAATAAGAGCGCGGCCGATGGAATGCAAGAGAATATGCAGCCGGCCCGCCCCAAGCGCACGCCCGGGATGCCGTCAACAGGCGTCCGCAACCGCACACGCCGAATTGTTTACGCACCCGGCGACGACGATATATTGATGCGGAATTGCCTCCTTCGAGTCGGCCCGTTTGGGCCCTAGCATTCCGCATTTCATTTTCACCGACCGGATATTTTAAAATGTTTGACGCTCGCGAAAAGATCGCCCTGTTCATCGATGGCGCAAATCTCTACGCCACCGCCAAGTCCCTCGCCTTCGACATCGATTACAAGAAGCTGCTCGGCGAATTCCAGAGCAAGGGCTACCTGATGCGCGCCTATTATTATACGGCGCTGTCGGAGGACCAGGAATATTCGTCGATCCGGCCGCTGATCGACTGGCTCGACTACAACGGCTACACGGTCGTCACCAAGCCGACGAAGGAGTTCTTCGACGCCGCCGGCCGCCGCAAGGTCAAGGGCAACATGGATATCGAACTGGCCGTCCATGTCATGGAAGTGGCCGAATATGTCGACCATGTCGTGCTGTTCTCCGGCGACGGCGATTTCCGCTCGCTGGTCGAGGCGGTGCAGCGCAAGGGCCGCAAGGTTTCGGTCGTTTCGACGCTGGCCACCCAACCGCCGATGATCGCCGACGAACTGCGCCGGCAGGCGGACCATTTCATCGACCTCGTCACCCTGCAGAACCGCATCGGCCGCGACCCGGCCGAGCGCGCCCATCGCAGCGTCGAGCGCCAGCAGGTCAGCGGCGGCTTCGACGACGGCTTCGAGGACGAGATCTGAGCCGGACCGTGCCGCTCTCCGCAGCCGATCCCGGGCGCGATTGCCCGCTGTGCCCGCGCCTCGTCGCCTTCCGCGAGGAATGGCGATCGAAGGAGCCGGGCTGGAACAACGCGCCCGTCCCCTCCTTCGGCGTCGACGACGGCCGGCTGCTGATCGTAGGCCTGGCGCCGGGGCTTCGCGGCGCCAACCGGACCGGCCGGCCCTTCACCGGCGACTATGCCGGCGACCTGCTCTACCAGACCATGCTCGACTTCGGCTTCGCGCGCGGCGTCTTCGAGGCGCGGCCGGACGACAGCCTGACACCGATCGACACGGCGATCACCAACGCCGTCCGCTGCGTGCCGCCGGAGAACAAGCCGACCACGGGCGAGATCGGCGCCTGCCGCCCCTTCCTGACCGCGACGGTGGCGGCGATGCCCCGGCTGCGCGCCGTCATCGCCCTCGGCAAGATCGCGCATGACAGCGTCGTCGTTGCCCTCGGCGAACGCATGTCGCGCCATAAATTTGGGCATCGCGCGCGGCATAACATCGGCGCACTTAGTATTTTCGACAGCTACCACTGCTCGCGCTACAACACGAACACCGGCGTCCTCACGCCGGAGATGTTCCGGGACGTCTTCTCCGACGTACGCGAATTCCTCGATTCCGACGCGCGCTGACGCAACCGAAGCTTAGTCCTCCGCCCCATAGATCGCGCCCTCCCGGCAACGGACGGCACGGGCCTGACCTGCAGATGCGCGCCCCTTCCCTGTCGGAAATCCAAGCTTTCTGACGTTTCGGCTCGCCCCATCGCCGGCGTGCCTGGCGACGCAATCAGGCGTTGGCGCCCGCCGAAGCTTGTCCGAAGCGGCACCTCACCACCCTTGCGTGTCCGATCATTCGCAAGCCGGCTCTTATTCACACCCCGGCCGAAGCCGGGTTCCGCACGGGCCTCCGCGGCTTTCCAACCTCCCCAAACGCCCCTTGTCGCAAATTAGCAACTCAAGCTTACAATCATGACTCCATATCGGAGATCTGGCTGTTTTTGAGTTACGTGAATCATCTGCATCGGTAAGTTCAACTCACTTTCGACGAGTGATTTGGAGAAAGTCCTGTCCGTTTCCCATGGGGGGTCGCGGACAGCTCATTGGCTGGGGGAACGAGGCCCGGAAACGCCCGTTCGGCGCGCTGGCGACAGTGTGGACCGAGGGCAGGCTGGCGCCTTCCGATCCCCTGACAACTAGAGGTCAGGTTATGAACTTTAAGTCCCTTCTGCTCGGCTCGGCCGCAGCAATCGTGCTCGCCGGCGGCGCCCAGGCTGCCGATCTGACGATCGCCGAGCCGGTCGACTACGTGAAGGTCTGCGACGCGTTCGGCGCAGGCTTCTTCTACTCCCCCGGCACCGACACCTGCATCAAGGTCGGCGGTTACGTCGAGTTCGGCACCTCGTTCGGCGGCGGCGACTTCGGTGGCCTGAACAGCTCGAACAACAACTGGGGCAACTTCTACACCGAAGTCTCGATCCAGCTGACGGCTTCGTCGGTCACCGAATACGGTAACCTGACCGGCTTCATCGACATGCGCGCCAAGACGGCCAACAAGGGCGGCGAGACGGGCACGTTCTCCGACCTGGTCAACGAGTCGACCAACTCGGCTTACGTCGACAGCGCCTACCTCGAGCTGGGCCCGATCAAGGCTGGTTACTTCACCTCGCTGTTCGACTTCGGCCGCGGCTATGACGACACCGGCATGTTCGGTTCGGATTCGACCACCGACCACATCCAGCTGACCTACGCCGTCAACGGCTTCGGCCTGGCCCTGTCGATCGAAGACCAGCGTGATCGCGGCGCCTATGGCAACGCCATCATCAACGGCGTCGACGCCGGCAACGAGAACATCCCGGACATCATCGCAGCCCTGACCTATACCTCGGGCATCTTCAGCGCGAAGGTCGCCGGCGCCTACACGAACTCGGCGATCGACTACATCACGCTCGAGGGCCAGGACGGCTGGGCGATCGGCGGCGGTCTCGAGATCGCTCTCGACAGCTTCTCGGCAGGCGACCGCTTCTTCGTGTCGGCAGCCTACGGCGACAACGCCAACTCGTTCACCGGCATCTCCGGCGGCACCTCGGTCGCTGGCGCCATCGGCGACTTCGACAACAGCTTCGCATCCGGCACCGGCTCGAGCTGGAGCGCGCTGGCTTCGTACAAGCACGTCTGGACCCCGCAGCTGTGGTCGTCGCTCTCGGGCGGCTACGCGAGCTTCGACGGCTCCGACAGCCTGAACGACGTGTCGCTCGACGCATGGCGCGTTGGCTTCAACACCGCCTACACCCCGGTCAAGGGCCTCGACCTGGTCGCCGACGTCTTCTACACGGACGTCGACGTCAAGGACGCTGGCGTGAGCAATTCGGGCGACTCCTGGACTGCCAACCTGTTCCTGCAGCGCCACTGGTAATCCCAGGACGCCTCGGCGATTTCGTGTCCGGCGGTCTCTCCGCCGGACACACGAAAGCCCCGCTTCGGCGGGGCTTTTTGTTGGCCGCATCGCGGCTCCCGCGCCAGCGGACAAGAGGCCGACGACAAAAAGCCCGACCGCAGGGCGGCCGGGCTTTCGAATGTTCAGTCCGATGAGGGAAAGAGGGCTTCAGCCCTTGTCGCGCATCAGGCGGCCCTTCTCGCGGGTCCAGTCGCGTGCCTTCTCGCTCTGGCGCTTGTCGTGCAGCTTCTTGCCGCGCGCGAGCGCGATCTCGACCTTCGCCCGCCCCTTCTCGTTGAAGTAGATCTTGAGCGGCACGACGGTCATGCCCTCGCGCTGCACGGCCTGCGCCAGCCGTGCGATCTCCTTCTTGTGCAGCAACAGCTTTCGCGGCCGCCGGGTCTCGTGGTTGAACCGGTTCGCCTCGAGATATTCGGGGATATAGGCGTTGAACAGCCAGACCTCGCCGCCCTTCTCGGCCGCGTAGGATTCACCGATCGTGCTGCGCCCGCCGCGCAGCGACTTGATCTCCGTGCCGGTCAACTGGATGCCGGCCTCGTAGGTCTGGCCGATCTCGTAGTCGAAACGGGCGCGACGGTTGTCGGCGGCGAGCCGGTAGCGCGGATCGCCCGTGCCGCTGCTCATGGATTCAGTCCCTTAGTTGACCAGCCCCGCATGCGCCATCGCGCTGCGGATGATCGTCTTGGTCGATTCGGTAATGCCGACGAGCGGCAGGCGAACGCGATCCTCCATGCGGCCGAGCAGCGACAGCGCATACTTAACGCCGGTCGGGTTCGGCTCGACGAAGATGGCGCTGTGCAGCGGCATCAGGCGGTCCTGGTAGGCGAGCGCCTTGGCGAAGTCGCCGGCCATGCAGGCTTCCTGGAATTCGGCGCAGAGGCGCGGCGCGACATTCGACGCGACCGAGATGCAGCCATGGCCCCCATGCGCCATGAAGCCGAGCGCCGTGCCGTCCTCGCCCGAAAGCTGCAGGAAGTCCGGGCCCATGGCATGGCGCTGCAGACTGACGCGGTCGAGCTTGGCCGTCGCATCCTTGACGCCGACGATGTTCTTCAATTCGAACAGCCGCGCCATCGTCTCCACCGACATGTCGATGATCGAGCGCGGCGGGATGTTGTAGATGATGATCGGAATGCCGATGGCGTCATTGATCGCCTTGTAGTGCTGGTACAAGCCTTCCTGGTTGGGCTTGTTGTAGTAGGGCGTGACGACGAGCACGGCGTCCGCGCCGGCCTTCTCGGCGTGGCGGGCAAGGTCGATCGCCTCGGCGGTGTTGTTGGAACCCGCGCCGGCGATCACCGGCACGCGCCCGGCGGCGACCTCGATGGTCACCTCAACGACACGCTTGTGCTCGGCATGCGAAAGGGTCGGGCTCTCGCCGGTCGTGCCGACCGGAACGAGGCCGTGCGTGCCTTCGGCGATCTGCCAGTCGATGAAGGAACGCAACGCATCCTCGTCGACCGAGTCCTCCCGCATGGGGGTGACCATGGCCGTGATCGAACCCTTGAACATCGCGCGCTTCCACCTTTTGCCGTCAATTGGCCGAAATCCGCGCCGAATATGCTCGATGGCGGCCTCGTCCAACATGTTCCGTTTTGCCGTAGCTTGGGCGGCGAACATAATCGTTGCCCATGAGCAGGGCAAGAACCCGAACAGCGGTCCGGGCCTGCGTCAAGCCTTTGTTCACCATGGCGACCGTAAGGTCGAAATTGACGAAACGGGCGCCGCGCAAGGACGCCATTCATCGAGACGAAACTTGCCGGCCCGGATGCCTCCTGCAGGCGGGCGTGTAAAGACAACGAGTGAGGAAGACATGATCAGGAAAGCGGATCGCAGCTTGCAGCGTCGCATCGGAATGCTGACGCAGGTGGCAGCATGCGCCCTGATCAGTCTCGGGATCATGGGCGACGCGCTCGCCCAGTCGGTCCCGGTTCCGCGCTCCAATCCAAGCCGCGATGCCGCCACCGACGACATCACGACGGCAGCCATCACCCCGGTCGCAAAGCCCTCCCGCCCCTCGAAGGCGGGCGTCGCCTCGCCGGCGAACGACCTCGTCGAGAGCTTTTCTCCCAACCAGCTGGGCCTCGAGGCCGCGCTGAAGCTGATCGACAGCGGCCAGATCGGCAAGGCGCAGGCGCTGGCCCGCATGATGCCCGACCGCACCAACCAGAGCATCGTCTCCTGGCTGGTGGCGCAGAGCGGCAGCCCTGACGTCTCTGTCTCGCAGATCACCCAGGTGACGATGGAGCTGCCGGACTGGCCGGGCCAGGCGCTGCTGCGCCGGCGCGCCGAGCAGGCGCTGCTGCGGATGAAGGCTGACCCCGCAACCGTCATCGCGGCCTTCGGCGGCACCCAGCCGGGCTCGGACGAAGGCCTGCTGCTGCTGGCGCGCGCCTATGTGAACGCGGGCCGCACCGCCGACGCCGCTGCCCTCGTCCGCCCGAAATGGCGCAAGGATTCCTTCTCGCAGAGCACGGAAGCGACGTTGCTCTCCGAGTTCGGCTCGCTGCTTACGACGGCCGATCACAAGGCGAGGATGGACAAGTTCCTTTACGACAACGATGCCGACGAGGGCCTCGCCGTTTCCAAGCTCCTGGATGGCGATCAGCGCCAGCTGGCCGCTGCCCGCGCCGCCGTCATCCGCAAGTCGAAGAATGCCGGCGACCTGCTGGCGAAAGTCCCCGCCCGCCTCAAGAAGGATCCGGGCTACATCTATTCGAAGGTCCAGTACCTGCGCCGCGGCGAGAACTACAAGGAAGCCGCGGCCCTGATGCTGACCGCGCCGCGCGACGGCGCCGCGCTCGTCGATCCCGACGCGTGGTGGATCGAGCGCCGGGTGCTCTCGCGCGAATTGCTCGACCTCGGCAACGCCAAGCTCGCCTACAAGCTGGCGGCCGAGCACGCGGCGGAATCGAGCACCAACCAGGCCGACGCCGAATTCCACGCTGGCTGGTACGCGCTCCGCTTCCTGAACAATCCCGCCGTCGCCCGCCGCCATTTCCAGGCGATCCAGCAGGCGTCGACCATGCCGCTCAGCCAGTCGCGCGCCGAATACTGGCTCGGCCGCACGGCCGAGGCGCTCGGCGAACGGGGCGAGGCGCAGGCGCAGTACCGTCTTGCCGCCGCCTATCCGACCACCTTCTACGGCCAGCTCGCCTCGGCGAAGCTCGGCATGAAGCAGTTGGTCCTGTCGTCGCCGCCGGCCTCCGACAGCGCGACGCGCCAGCGCTTCAACAGCCGCCCGATGGTGCAGGCGGCCCAGCGCCTGGCCGCGGCCGGCTATCCGGATCGCGCCCGCCTGTTCTATGTCCGCCTGGCGGAGACGCTGACCAACCCGACCGAGGTAGCGCTCCTCGCCCAGATGGCCGAGAAGCGCGGCGATCACCAGCTGGCGCTGCAGGTCGGCAAGAAGGCCTATACGCGCGGCCTGCCGGTCGAAACGCTCGCCTTCCCGACCGCCGCCATCCCTCGGACGGTCAAGACGACGAGCATCGAGAAATCGATCGTCTACGCGATCGCCCGCCAGGAGAGCGCCTTCAATCCAGGCGCGGTCAGCCATGCCGGCGCGCGGGGCCTGCTCCAACTGATGCCGGCAACGGCGAAGGTAGTCGCCAAGGCGGCCGGCCTGCCCTATTCGCTCGACCGCCTGACCAGCGACGCCGGCTACAACGCCACCATCGGCGCGGCGCACCTGGCCGAGCTCGTCGGCGGCTTCAACGGCTCCTACATCATGTCGTTCGCAGCCTATAACGCGGGCCGCAGCCGCGTGACGCAATGGACCCGGCAATATGGCGACCCGCGCGACCCGAGCGTCGACGCGGTCGACTGGATCGAGCGGATCCCGTTCTCCGAGACCCGCAACTACGTCATGCGCTGCATGGAGAACCTGCAGGTCTATCGCGCCCGGCTGGGCGAACCGGCTCTCGTCATCAATCGCGACCTCAATCGCGGCGGCCGCGGCTAAACCTACGCCGCATTCCTGACACTGCAGGCGCTTGGCCCGTCGAACTGGCGGGCCGGTGCCCGCACGCCTTCAAGCCGCCTACGAAGCCCCCGCAGACACGCGGGCAGCCCGAAGGGGCTCTAGGATTCGGCGCCCTCTTCAGGAGCGATTGCAACGGCCTCAGGCGCCGGCGTGGATGCCTCGTCCGCCTTGACCTGCTGGCTCCCAGGAGCGCGCCTCGGCCTGCGGGCCGGAGATTTCTTGCGACGCAGCGGCGCGTCGCCGCCTTCTGTCCGCTTCACCTTGCTCGTGGACTTGCCCTTGGCCTTGGCAGGCGCCTTGACCGGCACCTCGATCGGCAGGTCCGAGCCGGCGAAATGAACCGCCTGGCCGACCCAGTCCTTGGCGGCGGGCCCATCGCCCGCGCCGAGATAGGCGGCGATCCAGGCAAGCTCCTGCGGCGTCCAGGAAGCAATCTGGCTGAAATGGAAGACACCGACCTGCCCGAGCTTCGCGGCATGGCGCTTGGTGACGCCGCGGATCAGGAAAAGCGGGTCGGCCCGGCCATTGCGCGGCGCGTACAGGGGGATCGGACGGAAACCGGCCGCATCGGCGCGCGCGATGGCCTCGGCCTGGTTCGGCGATGCGGCGGCCTCGGCCCGCGCCGGCTCAAGCCTTGCCGGCGCCGGCGCGTGAAGGACGGAAGGCAGCATGATCGGATCGATTTCGGCCACTTCGGCGCGCGGGGTCTCGTTCCGATAGGGCGCCGGTTCGTCGAGATCAATCAGGACGTGGCCGAAATCGGGCGGCGGCACGGGAACAGTCTGCGGCAGGACCACGGGCACCGCGCCTCGCCAGGGCAGCAGCCGCCATTCGAGCCAGCGGATGACGCGGTCGATGCCGCGGATCAGCCGCGCCTGCGGCCGGCCGAGCGCGGTCAGCGAAATGGCGCGCTGGGCGATCGAGCCGGCGAGCGCGCCGAGCACGAAGCAGGCCGCCAGCGTGAGCCAGACTTCGGCCGCGTGGAGGATCATGAGCCCGCCTCCCCCTCGCCGGCCGTGTCCGGCGAACGCCGGCGCGCCGACCCCATCGCCCACCAGCCGATCACGAAGCCGAGCAGGCCGGCCGCGACGAGGAAGGGGACGTAATGGACGATCACATAAGCCATTCCCGCCTCCTCACTGCCCGACGATGCCGAATTCGATACGGCGGTTCTGCGCGCGGCCCGACGCCTTCGAATTAGAGGCGATCGGACGGCTGCCGCCATAGCCGACCGGATTGAGGCGCTCGCGGCGGACGCCGTCAGCGACCAGATGGTTGACGACTGCATTGGCGCGCTCGACGCTCAGTGCCTGGTTCTTGCGGGTGCCGCCGGAGGAATCCGTGTGCGCGCCGATCTCGACGGTCGCCACGGGACAACGCTGGATGATGGCGGCGATGCGATCGAGCAGGCCATAGCTGCTCGGCAGGATGCGCGCCGTCGCACCGTCGAAATCCACCTTCTCGCGCTCGCTCTCGGTCCGGAGCGCCGCCTGGCATTCCGAACCCGAAAGCGGCTCTCCGCCGACGGCCACCATCAGCGACGGCGCCAGCTCGAACCCGTCGGGCAGATCCGCGCGCACCGTCGCCTCGATGGCGTTGCGCGCGCCCTCCGAGACCGCGACGCCGGAAAGCGAAAGCTTGCTGTCGACCAGGTCGAAGCGCCCCCCCTGCAACCGGCTGATCGCCTGCAGCGCCGTATCGACCGCGTCGACGAAACCGTCCGGCGCGCCGCCGGCGAGCAGCAGGCGCAGCTCGATCCGGTCCGGGCCGAATTTCGGCCGCGCCGCCGCGATGATCTTCTGCACCACCTCGTCGGTCGGGACGTAGCCGCTCAGCGTCAACACCTCCGGCGTGCGCGCCGCCGCGAAAACGAAGGGCGAGACCGCTCCGGGAGACACCGCCTGGCGCCGAAGCTCCATGCTGGCCGGCAGCGTCTTCTTCAGCGCCTCGAGCAGGTTGGAATAGGCCGAGGTCGAAATCGCCTCGCCGACGATGTCGTATTTGCGCCCGGTCAGCGCCACCGAGCCCTTCTCGAGCAGGGAGAGTTGCTCGAGCGCGTATTTGAGGGCGCCAATCCAGTCCATCTTGGGGTCGCCATCGGCGATCCGGACATGGTCGGTGATGGCGACATCCGGAAAAAGCCGCGTCGCCGCTCCCATCACGTCGTCATGCGCCTGCAGCGACGGGACATAGCCTGTGAGCACGAGGGCTTCCGGGGTCCGGTCTGCCCGCCAGACATACGGATCCACCCGCGCCGGCAGCAGGTCGACCGAGCCTATACCGACGCCGATCGCCCGCTTGCTGCGGCGCGCCTCGATCTCGGCGAGCGCCATCTCGTAATCGGCGACGGTCTTGGCCTTGCCCTCGATCGAGAGCTTCGATCCGTCAATCGTAACGGTGCCGGCGCTCAGCCGCGCCATCTGGTAGGCGGCGAAGACCGCCGCATAGGAGAAGCCGTCCGGCCCGCCCGAGGCGAGTTGCGTCAGGTCGATCATCGGCACGCCGGGCAGCGCCACCGCCAGCGCGTCGGAAATATCGCGCCGCACCGCGACGGACGGAACGAAGCCGGTCTGCTCGACCGACTTGCCGTCATAGGTGACGGTCCAGGTGAACGACCGGCTGAGCGGCGGCAGAACGCGGACATTGCGGAACTGGCCGCCGCCCGGCGCGCCGCCGGCGATCGCGCGCGCCGCCGACGCGAAGCGGGCATCGTCGGCCGCGGTTCCATCGATCGACAAGTTGTTGCCGGTCAGCGTCACGCTTCCCCCGGCGAGTTCCGCCACGCGGCGGAGCGCGAAATCCGTCAGCACGAGGAAGCCGACCGGCTGGCCGCGCGCCAGCACGAGATCGTCCTCGATGGCGAGTGTCGGCAGTTCGCGGCTCGCGGTCGCGAGCACGGCGATCTTTGCCTCTTCCGAGGGAACGAAACCGCTGATGCGAAGGCGGTCGGGCTCGCGCGTCGCCGACCAGGTGTAGGGCGCCTGCAGCGGGATGATGCCGCTGCCGTCGACGACGCGGGCGACGCCCCAGACGCGCTCGGCCGATTCGACCGCCAGTCGCTGGGCGAGAAGCGTCGGCGAGGTGCCCATGACGGTGACGGTGCGGCCGCTGATCCCTGCCGAGGCCCAGGGCTGGCCGTCGAGCGCAAGCTGCTGGTCGACGCGGGCGCCGATGTCCGATTCGACCTTTCCCGCCGTGCTGACGAGCGCGGAGATCGCCAGGATGGTCACCAGGACGAGGCCGGGGATGAAGCAGAGCCGCCAGGCGCTCATGGTGACGTACCGGCCGCAAAGCGGCAGCGAGCCGCGCGACGCAACCCAGACAACCAGCCAACCAGGGCCCGTTGAACCGAGCTGCGCGTCATAGCTTCTCCTTCCGGCCGCCCAAGCCGACCGCCCCTTGGGCGGTTGGGGCGACAGACGAATGCAGGAGACGATTCAGACCGCATTCGCGATCCCGCCGCAAGCAATCGAACGCCTAATCCCCGGCAAGCTGCCGGGGAATGACGAGGGAGATAGCGTGTGTTGCCGGAATGTCAGCGCCGGGCGGCGGCGCTACTGGACGAACTGGGGATTCTTGCCCATCCAATCCTCGGCCATGGCAAGCGCCGTGCGGCGCTCCGTCTCGGTCGCGACCGAGAAGGCCTGCTCCTGGAGCTTCATGATCCAGGGATCGGTGGTGCCGGAGCGATCGCGGGCAATGGTCAGGAACATGAGCCCGACGACCGGCTGGCGCTTGACGCCGTCGCCCTCGAACAGCATGTGGCCGAGCAGCGCCTGGGCGCCGACATTGCCCTTGTCGGCCGAGAGCTTGGCCCAGCGGGCCGCCTGGCGCGGATCGCGATCGCCGCCCTCGCCGTCATAGTACATGCGGGCGAGGTTGAGCTGGGCGTCCGAGTCGCCGAAATACGAGGCGGCGTAGGAGAACATCTGCCGGGCGCGGCTGAAATCCGGCTGGATCGAAGAATTGGGAATGCCGTCGCGATAGTAGGAACCGAGCGCCACGAAGGCGTTCGACACGAAGCGGGCGGACGGCGCGTCGGGATTGTCGTCGGCATGGGCGTCGGCAATCTCGCTGAACAGCTCGAACGCCTTCATATCGTCCTTGGTCAGGCCGTCGCCTTCGGCATACATGCGCCCGAGCTTCCACTGCGCGACGGCGTGGCCCTTGTCGGCCGCATAGGTCAGCGCCTCGACCGCGGTCGACTTGTCGCCTTGCTTGTAGGCGTTGAAGCCGAAGCGGAACGCCTCGCCCGGCGACGCGTTGCGGTCCAGCGTCCTGGCGTCGAGCGCCAGCGCCTGCCCCGACCAAGAACCAAGGCCGGCGAGCACGCTGATGCAGAAGAGGGCGGCGCCGCCGAGCGCGTTACACATTCGCATTGTACGCCACACATTCCTGACGCTCGCGCCCACCGGCGGCCGCTTGGCCGCCAGGGTCGTCGAAGCGAAGTTCCCAGCTTGATCCGCGACAGCGCGGAGATTTCGATTTCCCGAAATATGGAATTGGTTTCGGGCGAATCCGAGGCCGATACAGGCGCGTTCTACTATTCGCGCCATCACAGCTACGTGTGCCCTTGAAGACCAACGAGAATTTTTACCGACAATACGCAAGGTTTGTCCTATCCGCCCCCGGATGAAGGGGACGGTCGTTCGACTTTATGGCTGAAAGGCGGCAATTGGGGCCGCTGGCCGTCCCCGCCGGCGGGTTGGTTTCAGACTGTTGCCAGACCGCAACATGGAATCGTGAGGCCCCGGCCAGACTCGCAAAACGCGAATCTTCTCACCACCTTGGCTGCCATCGGCCGAAGCATCGCGGCGAGCCGGTGCCCAGTCGAACAAATGAGGAACACACTCGCGCCGGGTCCCGGGGCGTGGCAAAATTCGATCTTGATTCGCCGCCTCGACCGCGCCATTGAGCGACCTCACAGTTACGGATGACCATGGCAGAGACCGACGACCTTTTCGGATCCGGTGCAACCGCACGAGCGATCAAGCCCGAAGCCGCACCGCGCGAAGCCCCCGCCGCCCGGCGCGCCGCCGCGCCCGCGACGCCCTCCGAAACCAGCTATTCGGCCGCCGACATCGAGGTTCTCGAAGGACTCGAGCCGGTGCGCCGCCGCCCCGGCATGTATATTGGCGGCACCGACGAGAAGGCGCTGCACCATCTCTTCGCCGAGGTGATCGACAACTCGATGGACGAAGCCGTCGCCGGCCACGCGACCTTCATCGACGTCGAGCTCTCCGCCGATGGCAGCGTCACCGTGACCGACAATGGCCGCGGCATCCCGGTCGACCCGCATCCGAAGTTCAAGGACAAGTCCGCGCTCGAAGTCATCATGACGACGCTGCATTCGGGCGGAAAGTTCGACTCGAAGGTATACGAGACCTCGGGCGGCCTGCATGGCGTCGGCATCTCGGTCGTCAACGCGCTGTCGGAATCGCTCGAGGTGGAAGTCGCGCGCGGCAAGCGCCTCTACCGCCAGACCTTCTCGCGCGGCCATGCGACCTCGAAGCTGGAGATGGTCGGCGAGGTCCATAACCGCCGCGGCACCCGCACCCGCTTCAAGCCGGACGAGCAGATCTTCGGCGTCGGCGCGCATTTCCGCCCCGAGCGGATCTTCGCCATGACCCGCTCGAAGGCCTATCTGTTCGGCGGTGTCGAGATCCGGTGGTCCTGCGCGCCGGAGCTGCTCAAGCCGGATGCGGCGACCCCGCCCACGGCGGTGTTCCACTTCCCGGCCGGCCTCAAGGATTTCCTGGCGGCCGAACTCGACAACGAGAAGCTGATCACCAGCCAGATCTTCGCCGGCCGGACCGACAAGGCGAGCGGTCACGGCGCGGCGGAATGGGCGATCGCCTGGTATCCGGGCGACGGCTTCGTCCGCTCCTATTGCAACACCATTCCGACGGCCGAGGGCGGCACGCATGAACAGGGCCTGCGCATGGCCCTGCTGCGCGGCCTGAAGTCCTATGCCGAGTTGACCGGCAACAAGCGCGCCGCCGCGATCACCGCCGAGGACGTGATGACGTCCTGCGCGGCGATGCTCTCGGTGTTCGTGCGCGAGCCGGAATTCGTCGGCCAGACCAAGGACAAGCTCTCCACCGCCGAGGCGACGCGCATCGTCGAGAAGGCGATGGGCGATCCGTTCGACCATTGGCTGACGGCCGCCCCGCAGGAAGCGTCGCGTCTGCTCGACTGGGTGATCGAGCGCGCCGAGGAGCGACTGCGCCGCCGGCAGGAGAAGGAAGTCAACCGCAAGACGGCGGTGCGCAAGCTGCGCCTGCCCGGCAAACTCGCCGATTGCAGCCAGACCGCCGCACAGGGCAGCGAGATCTTCATCGTCGAGGGCGATTCCGCAGGCGGCTCCGCCAAGCAGGCACGCAACCGCACCAGCCAGGCCGTGCTGCCGCTGCGCGGCAAGATCCTGAACGTCGCCAATGCCGGCCGCGAGAAGATGGCGCAGAACCAGCAGCTCGCCGACCTGATGCAGGCGCTCGGCGTCGGCGCGCGCAGCCATTACCGCGACGACGACCTGCGCTATGACAAGGTCATCATCATGACCGACGCCGACGTCGACGGCGCGCACATCGCCTCGCTGCTGATCACCTTCTTCTATCGCGAGATGCCGGCCCTGATCGAAAAGGGCCATCTCTACCTCGCGGTGCCGCCGCTCTACCGCATCAGCCAGGGCGGCAAGACGCTCTATGCGCGCGACGACCGGCACAAGGAAGAGTTGCTGGCGACCGAGTTCAAGGCCAAGGGCAAGGTCGAGATCGGCCGTTTCAAGGGCCTCGGCGAGATGCTGCCCGGACAGCTCAAGGAAACGACGATGGAGCCCAGCAAGCGGACGCTGCTTAGGGTCGGCATCGTTGACGGCGAGATCGCGCTTACGCAGGATGTCGTCGAGCAACTGATGGGCAACAAGCCGGAAGAGCGCTTCCGCTTCATCCAGGAGCGCGCGGTCTTCGCCAAGGAACTCGACATCTGAACGGCCGCGCCGCCGCTCGGCAGATTGACCGGTCGATGGAGCCTGGCTCCATGCCTTGCGGTCCCGCCACGGCGGGGGCGCATCCCAGGGAGGTTCTCCGATGATCCGCACGCTTCTCGCCGCCTGCATCCTGACCGCGGCCGCCGTCGCACCGCTACGCGCCGACACGGTCGAGGACAGCATTTCGCAGCTTGCGCCCTCGGTGCAGGACGTGCGCACGGTCGGCGCCTGGGAGAAGGACGGCCACAAGGGCTTCTATCGGGTTGTCGTTCTGCGGAGCGGCCCCGAGCCGACGGCGCGGCTTTTCGTCCAGTGGCTGGAGCGCGGCGCCGACGGCGCCACCACGGTCGCGCGCAATGTCGACATCAAGGAGATGGCCGACCTCAAACGCAATATCGGCGATTTCGTCATCGAGACGGATGCTGACGGCCTCAGCATCTTCCTGGAGTTGCTGGATCCGGCGGCGAGCGGCGCCAAGGAGAGCTACGAACTCTTCATCGGCGACGACGAGAGCTACCGTTTCGGCCCCGCGAGCAACTAGAAACCGGGCCTCCGCGACGGCAGGATTCGGCCATTCGTCGCGAAACAATTGACAAGTCCATGCAAAAGCTCGTATTTGCGTGCATCTTTCATCGATGGTGACGGGCTTCTTGCCGTCCCGTCGGGCTTTGGGCCCCTTTTCAAAACATGACCTTCTCTACGCTCGGACTGAGCCCCAAAGTGTTGGCTGCCGTTGAGGCAAGCGGATACACCACGCCGACGCCGATCCAGGCCGAAGCCATCCCGCATGTGCTTTCGCGGCGCGACGTCCTGGGCATCGCCCAGACCGGCACGGGCAAGACGGCATCCTTCACGCTGCCGATGATCACGTTGCTCGAGCAGGGCCGCGCCCGTGCGCGCATGCCCCGCACGCTGATCCTCGAGCCGACCCGCGAACTGGCAGCGCAGGTCGAGGAAAACTTCAACAAGTACGGTCAGAACCACAAGCTGAACGTCGCCCTGCTGATCGGCGGCGTTTCGTTCGGCGACCAGGAAAAGAAGCTGGATCGCGGCGTCGACGTCCTGATCGCCACCCCCGGCCGCCTGCTCGACCATTGCGAGCGCGGCAAGCTGCTGATGACCGGCGTCGAGATCCTGGTGATCGACGAAGCCGACCGCATGCTGGACATGGGCTTCATCCCCGATATCGAGCGCATCGCCAAGCTGATCCCGTTCACGCGCCAGACGCTGTTCTTCTCGGCCACCATGCCGTCTGAAATCCAGCGCCTCGCCGACACCTTCCTGTCGAACCCGGTCCGCATCGAGGTCGCCAAGCCCGCCACCACGGCCAAGACGGTGACGCAGCGCTTCGTCCACACGGGGCGCGAATCCTTCGACAAGCGCGAGACGCTGCGCGAGCTGATCCGCGGCGCCGTCGACCTCAAGAACGCGATCATCTTCTGCAACCGCAAGCGTGACGTCGCGATCCTCGCCCGCTCGCTCGAGAAGCACGGCTTCTCCGTCGGCGCGCTGCATGGCGACATGGACCAGCGGGCCCGCATGGCGACGCTGGACGCGTTCAAGAACAACCGCCTGACGCTGCTGGTCGCCAGCGACGTCGCGGCGCGCGGCCTCGATATCCCGGATGTCAGCCACGTCTTCAACTACGATATCCCGACCCATGCGGACGACTATGTCCACCGCATCGGCCGCACCGGCCGCGCCGGCCGCTCCGGCGCCGCTTTCACGCTGGTTGCCCCTTCCGACCAGAAGTACCTGGCCGCGATCGAGAAGCTGACGGGCGATGGCGTCGAGTGGATCGGCGAGCCGGCGACGGCAGACGATTCCGCTCCCGCCGCCCGCCGTGGCCGCGGCAGCAAGGGCGACGAGACGTCGCGTGGCGGCGAGCGCAAGCCGCGCGCCCCGCGCTCGGGCCGCAAGCCGGAAAAGGTTGCCGACGAAGCCGCCGAGAGCGCACCCGTCGCCGCCGAGCCGGTCGAGGCCGAGGTCCGGCAGCCAAAGGCCGAGCCGGCGCCGCGCCGCCAGCAGGATGCGCCCCGCCGCGACCGCGACCGCCCTGCCCGCCAGGATCGCCGTGACCGCAACGAGCCGGACGACAAGGTCATCGGCCTCGGCGATCACGTGCCGCAGTTCCTGCTGCGCCCGGTGCGTATCCCGTCCTCTTCCTCGTCCTGATCGGATGCGGATGCCGCAAGCGGCATCCCGCCATGTCGCCGCCTCCGAGCGCCATGGCCTGTGCGGAGCGCGCCTATCGGCGCCCCGCCACACCGGCCGATGGCGGCCACCTCTCCCAAACCTGAACAATCATCGGATCGACGCGCGCGCGCCCGGCCTCCAGGCGCGCGAAAGTGACGCCGCGCGCCCGCCAGGGACGCAGCCTCAACCGGTCGCGCGTTTTCGCGCGCCGGCGACGGATTGCGAAGAAGCCTAGAGGCGGGGGACGGCCCAGGCGACCATTTCGCCCAGGATCTGGTCCAGTCCGGCATTGAGGCCGGCAACGGCGGCCGGGGCCGAATCCTCGGCGACCGGCACAGAAGCCGTGAACAGCTTCGCCTCGACCACCTTGCCTGTGCGGTCGTTCATGATCTGCGCGAAGATCTCGATCTCGGCGGAGCGGCTCGTCGGCGTCACGTTGAACGCGAAAGTGCGGATATTGGTCAGGAGCTGGTAGTCGATCGACAGCCCCTCGCCCGGCCGGCCGATGGCCCGGACGCCCTTCGACTTCTCGAAGGCCTGGATAACGCGGCTCTGCACCAGGCGCGGCAGCGTGTCGGGATACTGCGCGTTCGGATAGTAGGCGACAAGCGACCCGCGCGTGACGACGATGCGCTGGCTCGCCAGCGTCTGCAGCGCGAACGGCTCCGGCACCAGCACCTGCGCCGAAGCGCGGCGCTTGACCGACGGCGCCGACTCCACCCCGGCGAGGTCATAGGTCACCGGCGGCGGCGAGGTCAGCAGCTTGCTGACGCAGCCCGAAAGCAGCGTCGCGGCGAGGATCGCCGATACCAGCCCCACCGGCAGGGATCGACCTACGGAACGCATGGCTTGCCGTGCCCCAGACATCGTCATTTCCGGTTGTAGTCCTGTACGCTCGGATTGCCAAAGATGAAGCGCTGCGGATTGCTCTGGATCGAGTTCAGCGTCCGGTCGAACTGCGTCGTCGTGCGGCGGAGCTGGTCAACCAGGCCATCGACGTTGCGCAGGCCCGGGCCGGTGAAATTCGCGAGGTTGCTGGCGATCTGGCCGGCCTTGCCGGAGAACGCCTCGGCGACCTTGCGGATCGCGGCTGCGGCGGCGGTTGCCTCGGCGAAGAAGTTCTTGCCGTTCGGGTCGGTGACGAGGTCCTGCACCTTGCCGAGGATGCCATCGATGCGGGTCGAGGCGGCGTTCAGCTTCTGCACCATGTCGCGCGTGTTGTTGACGATCAGGTCGATGTCGCCCTGCTTCGCCTTCACGCCGGCGACGAAGTCCTTGGCGTCCGAGACGGTCTTGCCGGCGTCGGCGACAATCTTGTTGACGTCGACGGTGGCGTTCTGGACGCGGCGGGCGACCGTCGCGATGTCGTTGATCGTGCTCTTGACCGCCTCGACCTGGATCGCGGCGATGATCTGCTGCGCGCCATCCAGCGCCTTTTCGAGCTGCTCGGAGATCTGCCGTACATTGCCGATGATCTCGGGGAAGGCGTCCGAGGAGGCGGACAGCTTTTCCGTGACCTTGTCGATGTTGGCGAGCGTGTCGGCGACCTTGGTCGGGTCGATGGCCGAGATGATCTTGTCGGCCTTGCCGACGACGCCGGCCAGGCTTTCCGACAGCGAGCCGATCCGCTTGGAGAGGTCGCCAAAATTGTTCATGAACTCCTTCACGCCCTCGGAGTTCTGGGCGAGCGCGTCGGTGAAGGTCTGCACGTTCTTGACCGAGGTCGTCAGCGACGGCTCGGCGGTATCGATGAAACCGTTCACCCGGTCGACGGCCTGGTTGACCTTGGTGACCAGGTCCTGGGCGCTCGAGATCAGGTCCTGCAGGCCCGATCCCTGCGCCAGCAGCGTCGGAATCCCGGGCTGGTCGAGCAGGTTCGGCAGGTTGCCCGAGCCACCCTTGAGCTCGATATAGGCGAGGCCCGTCAGGCCCTGGATGCCCAGCGACGCCTTGGTGTCGGCCTTGATCGGCTGGTTCGGGTCGACCGAAACCATCGCCTCGACCTGGTTCGGGTTCTCGGCATTGATCCGGAGCGTGTTCACCTCGCCGACCTTGATGCCGTTGAACAGCACCTGGCTGCCCGAGGCGAGGCCGGCGACGGAACCCGGTATGAGGATGCGCAGCGGCTTGCGGATGCCGCTCTCGTCATAGCGCGCCAGCCAGTAGATGAAGACGAAACAGGCGACGATCACGCCCAGCGTGAACAGTCCGATCGTCGCATAGTTGGCGCGCGTTTCCATTAAGCTTCGTTCTCCACGCGACGCGCCCGCACGCCACGGAAATACTTCTGAACCCAGGGATCGTCGAAATCCAGCATATCCTGCATGGTTCCCTCGACCAGAACATGACGATTGCCCAATACCGCGATTCGGTCGCAGACCGTATGCAGGCTGTCGAGATCATGCGTCACCATGAACACGGTCAGCCCCAGAGTATCGCGCAACGTGGCAATCAGTTGATCGAATTCGTCGGCGCCGATCGGATCGAGGCCGGAAGTCGGCTCGTCGAGGAAGACGATGTCGGGATCGAGCGCGAGCGCGCGCGCCAGGCTGGCGCGCTTGATCATGCCGCCCGAAAGCTCGGACGGCATGCGGTCGGCCGCCTCCGGCGCGAGGCCGACCAGGTCGATCTTGACCCGTGCGAGTTCCGTCATCAGGCGCGGCGACAGCTTCAGATGCTCGCGCATCGGAAATTCGATGTTCTGCAGCACGGTCAGCGATGAGAACAGCGCCCCCTGCTGGAACAGCACGCCGAGCCGCCGGTCGATCGAGGCGCGGGTGTCGGAATCGGCGTCGTCATAGTCGGTGCCGAGGATCTCGACGGAGCCGGCGCGCTTCGCCTGCAGACCGAGGATCGTCCGCAGCAACACCGACTTGCCGGTGCCCGACGCGCCGACAACGCCGAGGATCTCGCCGCGATAGACGTCGATATCCAGGTTCTCGAGAATCAGCCGGTCGCCAAAGCCGACGGTTATGCCCCGCCCGCTGATGACGGCTTCCTTCTGGCTGCCATGGTCGTTCAAGGCCTGCACCATGTCAGTAGTTCACCGCGGCGAAGTAGAGTGCGAACAGGCCGTCGACCAGGATGACCGTGAAGATCGACTTCACCACGGCCGCCGTCGTGTGCTGGCCGAGCGAGGCGGCGCTGCCGCGCACGCTCAGTCCCTCGGAAGCGGCGATGATGCCGATGATCAGCGCCATGAACGGCGCCTTGATCAGGCCGACGAACAGCGTGTTGAGCGCCACGGCGTCGCGGACGCGATCGATGAAGGCTTCCGGCGCCAGCCCGATATAGGCCCAGCTCACCAGCCCCGCGCCGAACAGCGCCGCCATATCGGCGAGGAAGACCAGCAGCGGCAGGACGATCACGAGCGCCACGATGCGCGGCATGATCAGCACTTCGACGGGATCGACGCCGATGACGTTCAGCGCGTCGATCTCCTCACGCATCTTCATCGAGCCGATTTCGGCCGTGATGGCGCTGCCCGAGCGGCCGGCGATCATGATCGCGGTCAGGAGCACGCCGATTTCGCGCAGGACCAGGATGCCGACGAGGTCGACGGCGTAGATCTCGGCGCCGAAGGCGCGAAGCTGGAAGGCGCTCTGCTGCGCGATGATCGCGCCGATCAGGAGCGACATCAGCGCGATGATCGGCACGGCGCGCAGGCCGGTGCGATCGATATGGAAGACGATCGAGGTGAGGCGGAACCGCGCCGGGTCGGCCACCGCGCGGACAAGGCCGCGCGTGACGCCGCCCAGGATGTTGAGGCCCGCGAGGAAGTCCTGCCAGGAGAAGTACATCGTCCGGCCGATCGCCTCGACCAGCTCCTGCGCGACACCGATTTCCGGCGGCGGCGGCGGCACTTCGCGCTCGGTCGGATTGAGCGCCTCCAGCAGACGCTGCGCATTCTCGGAAGCGCCTTCGACAGAAACGCTGCTCTGCTTGGCGCTCAAGCCGCGCTGCAGGCGCGTCAGCAACCAGGCGCCGGCCGTGTCGATATGGTCTATGCCGGAAAGATCGAGGACGGCAGCGCCGGACACGTCGGCGATGGCCTTGTCGATCGACGGCTCGAGGTCGCCCACGGTGCGCACGGTCCAAGGGCCGACGGCCCGCAAGCGGGTCCCACCGTCGACATCCGAGAAGTCCAGTTGCGCCGCTGTTGCCGTTGCCACGACCGCTCCGCGTTCGAAGCTGCATTCCGGAAGCGGAGCACGGGAGCGGCCCTTGTGGCGCCGCCGGGCGCCTCCTAAGCTCCCTCACCTCGAAGGTGATCGCACGAGCGACGAAGCTCGGGCAAGCCCTTGGCCGGAAAGGATGACGGGATGGAGATCGCAACACCCTACCTGTTGTTTTTGGGTGACGTTCCGGACGCCCTGGCGGCGAAGACGGCGCTCGGAATCGTCGACTGGCGGCCGGAATGGTGCCTCGGCCAGTTGCGACTCGCCGGCTGCAAGGCCGATGCGAAAATCCCCGACATGACGGTCGCCGAAGCGAAGGCCGCCGGCGTGCGCACGATGATCGTCGGCGCCGTCAATGCCGGGGGCGTGCTGCCCGAGCATTGGATCGCGTCGATCGTCGAGGCCCTCGACGCCGGCTTCGACGTCGCCTCCGGCCTCCATTCGCGGCTTGGCGACCAGCCGGCGATTCGCGCCGCGGCCCAGCGTTCGGGCGGCAAGCTGCACGACGTCCGCCACTCGACCCAGCGCTTCGCCACCGGCAAGGGCACGAAGCGCGACGGGCTGCGCCTGCTCACCGTCGGCACGGATTGCTCGGTCGGCAAGAAATACACCGCCCTCGCCCTGGAACGCGGCATGCGCGCCGCCGGCTTCGACGCCGATTTCCGCGCCACCGGCCAGACCGGCGTGTTCATCTCCGGCCGCGGGGTCGCGATCGACGCCGTCGTTGCCGATTTCATCTCCGGCGCCGTCGAATGGCTGTCGCCGGCGGCCGATGCCGACCACTGGGACCTGATCGAGGGACAGGGTTCGCTGTTTCACCCCTCCTTCGCCGGGGTGACGCTGGGTCTGCTGCATGGCGCCCAGCCGGACGCCTTCGTCGTCTGCCACGAGCCGACGCGCACCACGATGCGCGGCGTCGCCCATCCGCTGCCGACGATCCGCGAGGTGATCGACCTCACCGTCGCCTGCGGCCGGCTCACCAACCCGGCGATCCGCTGCGTCGGCATCGCCATCAACACGGAGGCGCTCGACGACGAGGCCGCGCGCAAAGCGCTGGATGCAGCGGCGGCGGAACATGGCATTCCCGCCGTCGACCCGATCCGCACCGGCGTGCAGCCGATCGTCGACCGCATCGCGCAGGACTTCCCGAGACCATGACCTTCCCCTTCTCCGTCGAAGTCGAGAGCTGGCCGATCGCCGGCAGCTTCGTCATCTCGCGCGGCGCCCGCACCGAGGCCCATGTCGTCGTCGTCACGCTCGGCGATGGGCAGGCTACCGGGCGCGGCGAGTGCGTTCCCTATGCGCGCTATGGCGAGACCATCGACGGAGTCGTCGGCAGCATCCGTACGGCGCTCGACGGTTTCTCCGCCCCGCCGGACCGCGAGGCGCTGCGCGCAGCGATGCCGCCGGGCGCCGCCCGAAACGCCGTCGATTGCGCGCTCTGGGATCTCGAAGCGAAGACGAGCGGCGTCCCGGTCTCGGCAAGGCTCGGGCTCACCGCGCCGCGCGCGCTGGTCACCGCCTATACGCTCAGCCTCGGAACGCCCGACAGCATGGAAGAGGCGGCGCGGATCGCCGCCCACCGCCCTCTCCTCAAGGTGAAGCTCGGCGGCGACGGCGACCGCGAGCGGATCGCCGCCGTGCGGCGCGGCGCGCCGGAGAGCCGGATCATCGTCGACGCCAACGAAGCGTGGTCGCCGGAAAACTTCGACGCCAACATGGGCGCCTGCGTGGCGGCCGGTGTCGAATTGATCGAACAACCGCTGCCGGCCGGCGGCGACGAACTGCTGCGCCATGCCGACCGCCCGGTGCCGGTCTGCGCCGACGAGAGCCTGCATGTCGCCGACGATCTCGGCCGCCTCGCCGGCAGCTATGACGCGATCAACATCAAGCTCGACAAGACCGGCGGCCTGACCGAGGCGCTGCACCTACGCGCCGCCGCCGAGACGCATGGGTTCGCGCTGATGGTCGGCTGCATGGTCGGCACGTCGCTCGCCATGGCGCCGGCGGTGCTGCTCGCTCAGGACGCCGCCTTCGTCGACCTGGACGGGCCGCTGCTTCTGGCGCGCGACCGTTCGCCGGGCCTCGTCTACGAGGGAAGCCTCGTCAGCCCGCCCGCTCCGGCGCTGTGGGGCTGACCCGACGCCCCTTCGGCAGCATCAGAACCACCACGGCGACCACGCCGGCGATCGTCATCACGGGGAAAGCCGCTGCGCCCAGATGGCCGTAGAGCGGCCCCGCCATCAGCGTGGCCAGCGCCAGCGCCAGGCCGGAGCCGGTCTGCCAGATACCCTGCGCCGAGGCCGTCATCTCCTCCGGCACGTCGCGCGCGACCGCGAGCTGCATGCCGGCATAGACGGCGGCGAAAGTCAGCGCGTGCAGCATCTGCAGCGCCAGCGAGGTCCAGAGATTGGTCGCCAGCGGGAACAGCGACCACCGCACGATCGCGGCGATGGCGCCGAACAGAATCAGCCGCTCGGGCGCCACCTTGCGCAGCGCCCGGCCGGAAATGGCGAACATGCCGATCTCGGCGACGACGCCGGAGGCCCAGAGCAGGCCGATCTCGCCGCCCGTGAATCCGAGCTTCTCCCAGTGGATCGTGCCGAAACTGTAGAAGACGGCGTGGGTCGCGGTGATCAGGGAGGCCGAGATGATGACGACAAGGAAGCTGCGGCTGGTCAGGATCGAACGCGCCGAGACGACCTCCGGCTTCGCGGCGTCGTCGGCCGCCCGGATCTCGGGCGGCGTGACCGGCAGCAGGAAGGCGGAAAGCGTCGCGACGACATAGCTGCCGATCAGCAGCGGCGACAGCACGCCGTTGCCGAAATGGCCGATGATGACGCCGCCGACCAGGCTGACGACGATGAAGCTGATCGAGCCCCAGACCCGCATCTTGCCGTAGTCTAGCCCGAAGCGGCGCACGCCGGTCAGCGCCAGGGCGTCGATCGCCGGCATGGTCATGCCGAGCGTCGCGGTCGCCAGGCCGGTCAGGATCAGGATCGGCCAATAGCCGCTGACGAGCGTCGCCGGGATGAACAGCAGCAGTCCGAGCAACGCGAACAGGATGATGGCGAAGCGGCGATTCGGCGCGCGGTCGGCGAAGGCGCTGCCAAGCGGCATGAACACGAGACGCGCCGCGAGCGGAAACGCCAGGCAGACGCCGATCTGCTCCGGCGTCAGGCCGCGCAGGTGGAGCCAGACCGGAAAGAACGGCGTCACCAGGCCGCCGACGACGAAGAAGCCCGTGTAGAAGAGCGAGATGCGGGGGCCGAAATGGCGCGGCGCGGCAACCATGGATGCCTGTGGAGCTGAAAACCGCAGCAGGGGTTCGCGGCGGAAGATTGGGGGAGCGCGACCGGGGCGCCGGCGGACCGGCGCCTACCGGCGCGGGAGAGTGCCTATCACGCCGCGAGCGCGCGCTCCAGAACCACCGGATCGATATTGCCGCCGGAAAGCAGGATCACCACCGTCTTTCCGCGCGCGTCGATCCGCCCCGAGAGAAGGCCTGCCAGCGCCACCGCCCCGCCCGGCTCGACCACGAGCTTCAGCGTGCGGAAGGCAAACGCCACAGCGGCCAGCGCCTCGGCGTCAGAGACGGCGATCGCATGCGCGCCGGTGGCGCTGTTGATGGCGAAGCCGATCGCCCCCGGCTGCGGCGCCATCAGCGCGTCGCAGACCGAGCCGTCGGTGCGCGGATTGCGCTGGATCGCGCCCGCCGCGAGCGAGCGACCATAGTCGTCGAAGCCCTCCGGCTCGGCGAGATAGACTTCCGTTTCCGGGCTCTCGACGGAAATGGCGAGGCCGATGCCGGCCGACATGCCGCCGCCGCCGCAGGGAACCATGACGATATCGGCATGTTCGCCGCGCTTGGCGAGGTCCTCGGCGATCTCCAACCCGATCGTGCCCTGCCCCGCGATGACGCGGCCATCATTATAGGGGTGGATCAGCTCCGCGCCGGTGTCGGCGACGATCGAGGCGGTCATCGCGTCGCGGTCGTCGGTGGCGCGGTTGTATTCGACGATCGAGGCGCCGCGCCGGCGCGTGCCGTCGCGCTTCGCCGCCGGCGCGTCGGCCGGCATGACGATGGTGGCCGGCACGCCGAACAGCCGCGCCGCCTCGGCGAGCCCCTGCGCATGGTTGCCGGAGGACGAGGCGACGACGCCATGCGAACGCTCCTGATCGCTCAGCGAGGCGATGGCGTTGAAGGCGCCGCGGAACTTGAACGAGCCGGTGCGCTGCAAATTCTCGCATTTGAGGAAGACGCGACCGCCGGTGATCTCGTCGAGCGCGGCGTTCGAAAGAAGCGGCGTGCGGACGGCTTCGGCGGCGATGCGCTTCGCTGCCATGCGGATATCGTCGATGGTGGGTGTCATGACTCTGCCAACGGCCGGGGAGGACCAGGAGAGGTTACACGAAAGCGCGGCCGGTGCAGCTTTTTTGCGCGGCGATGACGTTATCGAGGAACTGCCGCGTCGCCGCCTGCCAGGAATGGCGCAGCGCCACGCTGCGGCAGTGGTCGCGCGGGATGTCGAGCGCCGCCAGCGCCGCCTTGCGCAGGTCCTCGTCGAGCACCCCCGCCCCCGTGCCGCCGACCACGTCGCGCGGCCCGGCGACCGGAAAGGCCGCCACCGGCAGGCCGGAGGCCATCGCCTCCAGCATGACGACGCCGAACGTGTCGGTCCGGCTCGGGAAGACGAAGCAGTCCGACGCCGCATAGACATCGGCCAGCGCCTCGCCGACCTTGGCGCCGAGGAAGGCGACTTCCGGATGGGCCCGCTTCAGCGCCTCGAGCGCCGGGCCGTCGCCGACGACCACCTTGCTGCCCGGCAGGTCGAGATCGAGGAAGGCGCCGATGTTCTTCTCGACGGCGACACGGCCGACATAGAGGAAGATCGGCCCCGGCAGGTCCAGCAGTTGGCGGCGGCGGCGGGCGGGATCGAAAAGCTCGGCGTCGACACCGCGCGACCATCGCATCAGATGGGTGAATCCCCGCCCTGCCAGTTCCTCCTGCAACGAGGCGGTCGCAACCATGCATCCGGCGCCGGAATTGTGGAAGGCGCGCAGCGCAGCATAGGTCCAGTCGACCGGCACCGGCAGACGGGCAGCGAGATATTCGGGGAAGCGGGTGTGGTAGCTGGTCGTGAAGATGCGGCCGCGCTTGCGGCACCAGCGACGCACGGCATATCCGATCGGCCCTTCGGTGGCGATGTGGACATGGTCGGGCGCCGCCTCATCGAGCCGCCGGCCGATCGCGCCCGGGGCCGCGATGGTCAGGCGGATCTCGGGATAGGTCGGGCACGGAACGGTGCGATAGCCTTCCGGCGTCAGCATGATCGCCTCGGCGCCAAACTCCGGCAGATGGCGCGACAACCGCTCCAGCGTGCGCACGACCCCGTTGATCTGCGGATGCCAGGCGTCGCTCGCGATCAGGATGCGGCTCATGCGGCGACCTTGTCGATCTCCGGCTCATCCTCGAACTCCACCGCATATTGGCTGGCAATATCGGCCCAGCGCACCATCTCGATGCGCCCGTCATGATGCTCGACGATCGCCGTGCAGCTTTCGACCCAGTCGCCCGTATTGATGTAGCGGATGCCGAGATCGTCGCGGATGGCGGCGTGGTGGATGTGGCCGCAGACGACGCCATCGGCGCCGACCCGCTTCGCCTCGGTGATCAGCGCCTGCTCGAAGGCGCCGATGAAGGAAACCGCGTTCTTGACCTTGAGCTTGGCCCAGGCCGACAGCGACCAGTATTCGAAGCCGAGCTTGCGGCGAACCTTGCCGACGACGGTGTTGAGCGCCAGCGCGAGGTTGTAGGCATGGTCGCCGAGGAAGGCGAGCCACTTGGCGTGGCGCACGACCACGTCGAACTGGTCGCCATGCATCACCAGCAGGCGCTTGCCGTCGGCCGTCTCGTGCACAACCCGGTCCATCAGCTCGACGCCGCCCATCTGCAGGCCGAGATAATCGCGCAGGAATTCGTCGTGATTGCCCGGTATATAGACCAGCCGGGCGCCCTTGCGGCCCTTGCGCAGCAACTTCTGCACGACATCATTGTGCGCCTGCGGCCAATACCAGCTCTTCTTCAGGCGCCAACCATCGACGATGTCGCCGACCAGATAGATCGTCTCGGCATCGTGCCACTTCAGGAAGTCGAGCAATAGTTCAGCCTGACTTCCGCGTGTGCCGAGATGAATATCCGACAGGAAGAGCGTGCGGAGATGACGGGGTGCGACGCCGCTCGACATGATATTGATTCGTCCTCATCCAAGAGACCGGTGCCGATTGCTTAGCCGACACACGCCACAGATTTGTGACAGTCTCTCAGAACAGGGTCGGCAGGGCCGAAACGACGAGGATCAGCGCCATCAGCGCGTTGAAGACCGCGATGCGGCGGTCGCTGTCGAGAAAACCGGAGATCGCCGTGCCGAACAGGCACCAGGCCGCCGCCGAGGGCAGCGACATCAGCGCGAACACCGCCACCAGCAGCAGCACGCCCGACAACATCGGACTACCGGCCGGCACGAACAGCGCCATCGCGGTGACCGCCATGATCCAGGCCTTCGGATTGACCCACTGGAAGAGGGCCGCCGCCAGGAAGCTCATCGGCCTGCCCTGCCGCGCGCCGTCGGCGTCGTGCCGCCCGGCCCGGGCCAGCTTCCAGGCGAGATAGAGCAGATAGACGAAGGAGACGTATTTCAGGATCTCGTGCAGGACCGGATAGGTCTGGAACAGGCCGCCGAGCCCCATGCCGACGGCGAACACCATCAGCGGAAAGCCAATCGTGATGCCGAGCATGTGCGGCACGCTGGGCAGCACGCCCCAGTTCGCGCCCGACACCATCAGCATCGTGTTGTTCGGCCCCGGGGTGAACGCCATCACCGCCGCGAAGCCAAGAATGGCCAGCAAATGTTCCATGAGGTCCTCCCGAGACCGTGCGATCCATCGCATGCCGGCCCGGATAGGTCAACAATGCTGACATTTATAGCGCGAAGCCGAGGCGCTCCCAGTTGTTCCCTGTGGGCCAAGCTGCATTGCTTCAGTTGTCCGACATCTGCTCTTGCAAGCCAGCGCCCCCTCGACCATGATCCGCGCGCCAACACGGAGAACTATCGATGAAACTCCTACGCTTCGGTGCCGCCGGCTCGGAGAAGCCCGGCCTTCTCGCCAAGGACGGCACGATTCGCGACCTGTCGGGTGTCGTTTCCGACATCACCCCCGAGACGCTCAAGAACGGCGCCATCGACGCGATCGCCAAGGTCGACCCGGCTTCGCTGCCGGTCGTTCCGGCCGGCACGCGCCTCGGCCCGGTCGTCAACGGCACGCGCAACTTCATCGCCGTCGGTCTGAACTATGTCGACCACGCGCATGAGACCAACATGCCGATCCCGGCAGAGCCGATCCTGTTCAACAAGGCTCCGAACTGCATCGTCGGCCCGAACGACAACGTCACGATCCCGAAGGGCTCGGAAAAGACCGACTGGGAAGTCGAGCTGGCGATCGTCATCGGCAAGACCGCGAGCTACGTCTCGGAAGCGGACGCGATCAACTACGTCGCCGGCTACGCCGTCTGCCACGACGTGTCGGAGCGCGCCTTCCAGACCGAGCGCGGCGGCCAGTGGATGAAGGGCAAGGGTTCGCCGACCTTCGGTCCGCTCGGCCCCTACCTGGTCACGCCGGACGAGGTCGCCGACATCCAGAACCTCGACATGTATCTCGACCTGAATGGCCAGCGCGTCCAGACCGGCAACACCAAGACGATGATCTTCGGCGTTGCGCACCTGGTCAGCTACATCAGCCAGTTCCTGCAGCTCGATCCGGGCGACGTCATCACCACCGGCACCCCTCCGGGCGTCGGCATGGGCATGAAGCCGCCGCGCTTCCTGAAGGCCGGCGACAAGGTCCGCCTCGGCATCCAGGGCCTGGGCGACCAGGAGCAGGAATTCGTCGCCTACAAGGGCTGATCGCCCGGCGATAGAGCCTGACGAATTGCAGAACGGCCGACGCCCCGCGCGTCGGCCGTTTTTGTTTGCATGGAGCCTTGATGCGACCCGAGCATTGACGCAGGCGGCTCGGGCAGGCACCCTGCCCCTGCTCGACGCGTCTCCAGGTTGCGCGCGGCTCAGCAAGGCTCGGTGAGCGGGCCTCCATCATGCGGTCGCGACCGGCCTTGTCCAGTCAGCCCGCCTCACCCTCCGGTATTGGCCTGCCCGCCTTGGCGCGCGGCTATGCCCTCTGGCGCCGATACCTCCAACCCGCGCATAGCCGTCCCGGCATAGGCCCTGCCCGGGACCATGCGCCTTTCACGCCTCCTGAGGAGTAACGGTGAACAGCATCAATCGAATTCTCGCGGAATATGTGTGGCTCAGTCCGCTGCTGGCCCTGTTCGCGCTGGTCTTGGCGGCGCTCTTCGCCAACTTTGTCGTCAAGGCGCTGCTGTTGCGCCTCTTCAATCACTTCATCGGTCTGACGGCATACGGCCGCGACCAGCAGATACGTCGCCATGGCGCGATCGAGCGCTTCGCCAACATCATGCCGGCCTTCGTCGTTTCCACGGGCATCGGCCTCATTCCGGACCTGCCGCACGGCGTCGTCACGATCGTTCAGAACGTCGCGACCGCGTTCATTATCCTGTCGCTGGCGCTATCGATCAGCGCGACGCTCAACATCGTCGACACGCTCTATCATCGCCGTCCCTCCGCCCGGCTGAAGCCGATCAAGGGCTACATCCAGGTCGTCAAGATCGCCGTCTATGTGATCGCGACACTGCTCATCATCGCGACGCTGATCGACAAGTCGCCGATCATCCTGTTGTCCGGCCTTGGCGCCATGGCCGCCGTCCTGATCCTCGTGTTCCAGGACACGCTGCTCTCGCTGGTAGCGGGCATCCAGATATCCTCGACGGACATGGTCCGCGTCGGTGACTGGATCGAAATGCCGGACCAGAACGCCGATGGCAACGTGATCGAAATCGCGCTTCACACGGTCAAGGTGCAGAACTGGGACAAGACGATCACGACGCTGCCGATCCGCACCCTGGTCACCGATCCATTCAAGAACTGGCGGGGCATGCAGGAATCAGGCGGCCGCCGCATCAAGCGCTCGCTGCACCTGGACCAGACCAGCATCCGGTTCCTGGATCCGGCCGAATACGCCAAGCTCGCCCAGTTCGGCATGCTGGAGACCTATCTCCAGAACAAGCGAGAGGAGCTGGACGCCTGGAACAGCAAGCTCGGCGAAGCAGCCAGGTTTGCCGCGAACCGCCGGCGTTCGACCAACATCGGCGTTTTCCGGGCCTATGTGGAGACCTATCTCCAGCGGCATCCCGGCATCCGCCAGGATATGACGATCCTCGTGCGCCAGATGGTGCCGGCCGCCGACGGATTGCCGATCGAGATCTACGCCTTCACCAATACGACGGCCTGGGCGGAATACGAAGGCATCCAGTCGGACATCTTCGATCACCTCTATGCGATCCTGCCCGAGTTCGATCTGCGCATCTTCCAGAATCCGAGCGGTCACGATCTCAAGACGCTGGCCCCGAGCCTGCGCCGCGTCGAGCGGGGTGCCGTGGCAGCCACGGCATGATCGACCTCGCTCACCACCATTTGTGAAAATGATGCACCGGTCCGTGGCCGCGGCCGATCTGCAGGCGGTCGGCGGCGGCGATGGCGTCGGTGATGTAGTGCTTCGCCTCGTCGATCGCCGCCTCCAGCGCCAGTCCGCGCGCCAGGCCCGCGGCGATGGCCGAGGACAGCGTGCAGCCGGTGCCGTGCGTGTTCAGCGTGGCGATGCGCGGCGCGTGGAACCAGTGCTTGCCGGACGCCGACAGCAGCAGGTCGGCGCTTTCCGGGCCGGCGCCGTGGCCGCCCTTGATCAGCACGGCGCGCGCGCCGAGGTTGAGGATCGCCTCGGCCTGACGCTCCATGCCGGCGTCGTCTTCCGCAACATCGGTCTGAAGCAGCCGCGCCGCCTCGCGCAGGTTCGGCGTGACGAGGGCCGAGCGTGGCAGAAGCTCGGAGATCAGCACGGCGACCGCTTCCTCGCGCAAAAGCATGTCGCCGCTGGTCGCCACCATGACCGGGTCAAGCACGACGTTTCGCTGCGCATAGCGATCGAGACCGGCGGCGACGACAGCGATCACGCTCGGCTGCGACAGCATGCCGATCTTCACGGCGTCGACGGCGAGATCCGAGAAGACGGCGTCGATCTGCGCGGCGACGAAATCAGCCGGCACGTCGTGGATGCCGGTGACGCCGAGCGTGTTCTGCGCCGTCAGCGCCGCGATCACAGAGGCGCCATAGACGCCGAGCGCCGAGAACGTCTTCAGATCGGCCTGGATGCCGGCGCCGCCGCCCGAATCCGAGCCGGCGATGGTTACGGCGATGGCTGTCATATCGGCATGTCCTCGTCTCTCAGGTGCCGGGCCCTGCCGGCGTCTTGGCGGCCCGCTCGCGGCTCCGCTTGAGGCCGAGCCGATGCTCGCGATAGATCACGAACATGCCGGATGCAATCACGATCCCCGATCCGATCAGCATGGTGGCGCTCGGCGTCGAGTGGAACAGCAGGTAACCGACGATGATCGCCCACAGCATCGAGATATATTCGAACGGCGCGATCAGCGACGCCTCGCCATAGCGATAGCTCTGCGTTAGCAGCACCTGGCCGATGCCACCGAAGATGCCGGCACCGACCAGAAACGGCAGATGCTCCCAGTTCGGCATCACCCAGCCGAACGGCGCCGTCGCCAGCATGAAGATCGCCGTGAAGGTCGAGAAATAGACGACGATCGTGCCCGGCGATTCGACCCAGGTGAGCCGCCGCGTCTGCGTCGCCGCGAGCGCGCCGAAGAAGGCGGCAAGCACCGAGAAGACAGCGCCGAGCGTGCTGCGCTCGGGCCCGCTCTCCGGTCCGACATAGTCCGACAGGATGACGAGCACGCCGATCAGCCCGATCACCACCGCCGTCCAGCGATAGACGCGGATCGCCTCCTTGAGCAGCACGGCGGCGAGCACCACGGTCAGGAGCGGCGAGGCATAGCCGATCGCCGTCGCGTCCGACAGCGGCAGCCGGGCCAGCGCCGAGAAGCCGAAGAACATCGAGGTGGCGCCGGCGACCGAGCGCAGGACGTGGCCGCCGATACGCGGCGTGATGAAGACGGCGGGGAAATTGCCCAGCCACGCCACCCAGATCAGCACGGGGATCAGCGCGAAGGCCGAACGGAAGAAGGCTACCTCGCCGGGCGGATAGAAGTCCGAGATATACTTGATCAGCGTGGCCATCGCGGTGAAGGCGATGGTCGAGATGATCTTGAGCAGCACGCCGAAAAGCGGCTGCCCCCGTTGTGGCGTTTCCATGGACCCGATCGGACCGGGGGGCGGTCCGTTTCTTCATTCGTGGGCCGCGGAAGTTGCGGCCGGCTTCTGGGCTTTGGTTGCGATGGTTCTGCCCGGTTCGAAGCAGGCAGTATCGCAGTCTAGATTGGATTCGCTCGAAGTGGATATGGCCTTGATCGAAGAAATCCGACCAAACTGCGAGTTAGGTTCCTTCCGCCCGCCAAGAAGCGGTCCGGCGCTCTAGTTGGCGTGCAGTGCCGCCCAGACCCGCTCCGGGGTTGCCGGCATGTCGATGTGGGTGATCCCCCTGGCGCGGGCCAGCGCATCGACGACGGCGTTCATCACCGCCGGCGTGGCGCCGATCGTGCCCGCTTCGCCCGCCCCCTTGATGCCCATCGCGTTGGTCGTCGACGGCACGTTGTGCGTGGCGAAGCGGATCTCCGGCAGATGGTCGGCCCGCGGCACGCAGTAATCGAGGAAACTGGCGGTCAGGAGCTGGCCGTCGCCGTCATGCACGGTGCGCTCGTAAAGCGCCTGCCCGATCCCCTGCACGACGCCGCCATGCAACTGGCCGGCGAGCAGGATCGGGTTCACCGTCACGCCGAAATCGTCGCAGATCGAGAAATCGACAACCCGCAGCACGCCCGTGTCCGGATCGATCTCGACCTCGGCGATATGCGTGCCGTTCGGATAGGTGCATTCGTCCTGCACGAACTCGCCGACCGCCGTCAGCAGCGCCGGATCCTTGGCGCGCCTGGCGATCTCGGCGAGCGTGATCGAATGGTCAGTGCCGGCGACGCGGATGGTGCCGTCCGCCACCTCGAGATCCTCGACGCCGACCTCGAGCTCGTCCGAGGCGATCTCCTTCAGTTGCCGCACCAGCCTGACCGAGGCGCGATCCACCGAGACCGCGCCGAGCGGGATCGAGCGCGAGCCGCCGGTGCCCTCGCCGGTCGGGACCTTGTCGGTGTCGCCCTGGATGACGGTGATCCGGTCCATCTCGACGCCGAGATGGGCGGCGATGAACTGCGAATAGGCGGTGGCGTGGCCCTGCCCGTTCGTCTGCGTGCCGATCAGGAGCGTCAGCGTGCCGTCGCCGTTCAGCGTCACCGTGGCCGGCTCGGAGCCCGGAAAGGCGCAGGCCTCGACATAGGTGGCGATGCCGAAGCCGCGCAGCCTGCCCTGCCGTTTCGACGCCTCGGCCCGGGCCGGAAAGCCGGCATAGTCCATGATCTGCAGGTTGCGATCGAGATGGCCGGCGAAATCGCCGGTGTCGTATTTCCGGCCGCCCTGGGTCAGGTAGGGCAATTGCTCGGGCCGGATGAAGTTGCGCTTGCGGATCTCGACCGGGCCGAGGCCGGTCTCGCGGCCGCAGAGGTCGACCAGCCGCTCGATCAGATAGGCCGCCTCCGGCCGCCCGGCGCCGCGATAGGCGTCCGTCGGCGTCGTCGTGGTGAGGACGCCGCGCACGGTCACGTCCATGGCCCGGATGTCGTAGAGCCCGGTCGACATGGTGACGCCGCCGACCGCGATGTCGGCGCCATATTGCGAAACATAGGCGCCGAGATCGGACAGGAGATCGACCCGGAGCGCCAGGAAGCGGCCCTCGGCGTCGAGCGCCATCTCGGCGGTGGTGACGTTGTCGCGCCCATGCGCGTCGATCTGGAAGTGCTCGGCCCGCTCCTGGACCCATTTCACCGGCCGGCCGAGCGTCTGCGCCGCCAGCGCCGCCAGCGGATATTCGTGATAGACGAAGGACTTGGTGCCGAATCCTCCACCAACGTCCGGCGTCACGACACGGATGCGGCCGGGATCGATGCCGAGAATGTCCTCGGCGATGATGTCGCGCATCTTGTGGCCGCCCTGCGTGCCGAGCGTCAGCGTGAAGCGCTCGGTCTCAGGGTCGTACTCGGCCACCACGCCGCGCGTTTCCATGTAGTTGGCGACGAGGCGCTGGTTGACGACCTCGATGCGGACGACGCGCGCCGCCCGCGCGAAGGCGGCGTCAGTGGCTTCCTTGCTGCCGCGATGATGGGTGAAGGCGACATTGGTGCCGAATTCGGGATAGACGAGCGGCGCGCCGGCCGCGACGGCCTCCCGCGCGCCGGTCACCGCCGGCAGGCCGTCATAGTCGATGTCGATCCGTTCCGCCGCCGCCTGCGCCGCCTCGACCGTATCGGCGACGACGAAGGCGACGGGGTCGCCGACATGGCGGGCGATATCGGCGACGAGCAGCGGCCGCGGCGGAAAGAGCCGCTCCGTGCCCGGCACGACGGGCGGGAACTCCTTCGGCGGCGGGCCGGGATAACGGGCGACGTCGGCGCCACCGAGGACCAGGCTCACGCCCGGCGCGGCCCGCGCCGCTTCGAGCCCTCCGACGGAAATGCGTGCATGCGCCATGGCCGAGCGCACGACAACGGCGTGCAACGTCCCGGACGGCGTGTAGTCATCGGTGAAATGACCGCGGCCTGTGATCAGCGCCGGGTCTTCCTTGCGCCGGACCGAGGCGCCCATGCCGAATTTGCGCGGCGCCGCATCCCGTCCTGTCGAGGCATCGCTCATGCCGATCCGGCCGCCCTGGGCCGCCTCCTCGATCGATCCCATGCAACGACGCGATCATAGGATCCGCCCCGAGCGGCGCGCAACCGCGTTGTGCCCCGCCGCGATGCAACGGCCGCGCGCTCAAGCCCGCCGCGACAATCGGAAGCCAGCTATGCGCGCAACGCCTTTTCCCCGCCGGAATCGCGTGTTAAGCACCCACTCGGCGGTGCAGAGGTCATCATCGGAATCCCATGACACGTTTCATTTCACGACGCAGCGGTCCGGCTCTTGCCGCGGCAGCCCTGGCCTCCCTCTTCGTCGGCACGCCCGCCCACGCGGAGCGGATCACGAATCCCGTCGCCGAGTTCGCCGGTCTCGACAAGATCACCGGCCGGATCATCACCTTCGACGTCTACATGGACGAGACGGTGCAGTTCGGCGCGCTGCAGGTGACGCCGCGGGTCTGCTATTCGCGCCCGCCCACCGAGCCGCCGCAGACCGATTCCTTCGTCGAGGTCGACGAGATCACGCTGAACCGCAAGGTGCGCCGGATCTTCACCGGCTGGATGTTCGCCGACAGCCCCGGCCTGCACGCCGTCGACCACGCCGTCTATGACGTCTGGCTCGCCAACTGCAAGACTTCGTCGACCGTCGCCAAGCCGTCCAAGCCATAGAACTCGCCGTCGCTTTCAAGCGCGTCATCGAGGCGGCGGTGATACTCGGCCCGGTCGACCTCGATCGCGCCGAACTGCGACAAATGCTCGGTGGTGAACTGGGCGTCGAGCAGCTTGAAGCCGCCGGCCTTCAGCCGCGCCACCAGATAGACGAGCGCGATCTTCGAGGCGTCACGGGCATGGCTGAACATGCTCTCGCCGAAGAACGCGCCGCGCAGGCGGACGCCATAGAGCCCGCCGACCAGCTTTCCATCCTGCCAGGCCTCGACCGTGTGGCAATATCCGAGCGTGAACAGCTCGTGATAGAGGGTGCGGATGCGCTGGTTGATCCAGGTCTTGTCGCGATAGGGCGTGTCGGCATTGCCGGCGCAGCCGGCGATCACGCCGTCGAAATCCGAATCGATGCGGATCTCGTAGGGCTGGTGGCGCATGGTGCGGGCCAGCCGGCGCGGAACGTGGAAGGTGTCGAGCGGAAAGATGCCCCGGCTTTCGGGCTCGATCCAGTAGAGGCCGGGATCATCGGCCGAGTCGGACATCGGGAAGATGCCGGACGCATACGCCTTGAGCAGGATCTGCGGCGTTATCTCAGGAAATCGATCTGACTTGCGGGCCATCAGGCAACACCGGGATCACGCCTCAGCCGAGCCGCTGCTGCAGCGTCTCTTTCCATCCTGGCCGATCGAATCTCCAGCATCGTGCCCCCTCCTCAGAAGAGCGTGGGAACATTGTCATGTTCCCACGCCGCCTCAAAGGGGGATGTGGCAGCGGACCTAGTGGTCCACAGCCAGCTTCTTCTCCAGCCAATGGATGTCATAGCGACCATCGGCGATGTCCTGATCGTCCACCAGCTGGCGGAAGAGCGGGATGGTCGTATGGATACCGTCGACGACGAACTCGTCGAGCGCGCGCCGCAGCCGCATCATGCACTCGACGCGGTTGCGTCCGTGCACGATCAGCTTGCCGATCAGGCTGTCGTAGTAGGGCGGGATC
This sequence comes from Kaistia nematophila, assembly GCF_026343855.1. Taxonomy (NCBI): domain Bacteria; kingdom Pseudomonadati; phylum Pseudomonadota; class Alphaproteobacteria; order Hyphomicrobiales; family Kaistiaceae; genus Kaistia; species Kaistia nematophila. The sequence goes on from NZ_JAPKNK010000002.1 coordinate 528,862, forward strand.
TTGTAGCCCTGATAGACGCCGGAATCGACGCGCACGCCGAGACCGCCCGGCGGATGGTAGTAGGTGATCTTGCCCGGCGATGGCGCGAAGGTGCGCGGGTCCTCGGCATTGATGCGGCATTCGATGGCATGGCCCTCGAACGTCACGTCCTCCTGCCGGAAGGACAGGCCGCTGCCGGCGGCGATGCGAATCTGTTCGTTGACGAGGTCGATGCCGGTGATCGCTTCCGTCACCGGATGCTCCACCTGCAGGCGCGTGTTCATCTCGATGAAATAGAACTCGCCGTCCTCGTAGAGGAACTCGATCGTGCCCGCGCCGGAATAGCCGAGATCGGCGACCGCCTTGGCGCAGATGGCGCCGATCTTGTCGCGCTCCTCGGCGTTGAGGGCCGGCGAACCCGCCTCCTCCCAGACCTTCTGGTGGCGTCGCTGCAGCGAGCAGTCGCGCTCGCCGAGATGCACCGCATAGCCCTTGCCGTCACCGAGAACCTGGATCTCGATGTGGCGCGGCTTCTCCAGATACTTCTCCATGTAGACGGCGTCGTCGCCGAAGGCGGCCTTCGCCTCGGAACGGGCCGTCGCAAAGGCGATCGCGACGTCCTCGGCCGAGCGCGCCACCTTCATGCCGCGTCCGCCGCCGCCGGCCGAAGCCTTGATCAGCACGGGATAGCCGATCTCGTTGCCGGTGCGGATGGCGTCGGCCTCGTCCTTGAGCGCGCCCGCCGAGCCCGGAACAACCGGAATGCCGAGACGCTGCGCGGTGCGCTTCGCCTCGATCTTGTCGCCCATGATGCGGATGTGCTCGGACTTCGGTCCGATGAAGGTGAGGTTGTGCGCCTCGAGGATCTCGGCGAAGCGGGCATTTTCCGAAAGGAAGCCGTAGCCGGGATGGATGGCGTCGGCGCCCGTGATCTCGCAGGCAGCCAAGAGCGAGGGAATGTTCAGATAGCTCTCGCGCGCGGGCGGCGGGCCGATGCAGACGCTCTCGTCGGCGAGGCGGACATGCATGGCGTCGGCATCCGCCGTCGAATGCGCGGCGACCGTCTGAATCCCGAGTTCCTTGCAGGCGCGGAGAATCCGGAGGGCGATTTCACCGCGATTGGCGATCAGGATCTTGTTGAACATCGGCACCACGACGCTCATTCGATGATCAGGAGCGGTTCGCCATACTCAACCGGCTGGCCGTCCTCGACCATGATGGCCTTGACGACGCCGGAGCGCGGCGCCGGGATCTGGTTCATCGTCTTCATGGCTTCGACGATGAGAAGGGTCTGGCCCTCGCGCACCGTGTCGCCGATCTCGATGAAGGGCTTCGCGCCCGGCTCGGGCGAGCGATAGGCGGTGCCGACCATCGGCGACGGCACCGTGCCGGGATGGTTGGCCAGGCTGACCTCGGCCGGGGCTGCGGCCGCGACGATCGCAGGCGCGGCGGCCAGGACGGGAGCAGCAGCCACCTGATAGCTGGCCGGGGCGACCGTGACGTTGCGCGCGACGCGGATCCGCAGATCCTCGTGCTCGACTTCGATCTCGGTGAGATCCGTCTCCGTCAGCAGCAGCGCCAGCTGCCGGATCAGGTCCTGATCGATCGTCGAATTTTTGCTCGTCATGCCCTTTTTTCTTTCATGGTCCGTTTCTCCTGGCTCACTCGACGAGCGGCTGCAGCGCTTGCAGCGCCAGCCCGTAGCCCGCGGCTCCGAAACCGCAGATCACGCCGGCGGCGACAGGAGAAACATAGGAATGATGTCGGAAATCTTCGCGCGCGAAGACATTGGAAAGATGCAGCTCGATCGTGGGAAGCCCCACGGCGCGGATCGCGTCATGCAGGGCGATCGAGGTATGCGTGTAGGCGCCGGGATTGATCACGATGCCCCGGAACCGTCCGAGCGCTTCGTGGATCCAATCGATCAGCATCCCCTCATGGTTGGATTGGCGGAAATCCACCGCCATGCCCAGCCGCTCGCCAGCAGCCTTGGTATCCGCCTCGATCTCGCCCAGCGTCTTGGAGCCGTAGACACCTGGCTCCCGCTTGCCGAGCATGTTGAGGTTGGGACCGTTGAGAACGAGAACTGCGACTGTCATCGATGATTTTCTACCGAAAGCCACGCAAGGACAAAGAGCCCTTGCGGCGAGGTTGGCAGGTTATAGGGACTCGGGGAATAAAGGAAAAGCCCCGAAACCGTCGCTCCGGGAATCCTCTCCCATGATTCTCGACCGCTCCGTCAGCAGGTCACGGAACCGCAGGCCCTTACCGATTTGATCTTCTCCTTCAGCGCATCATAGCCGACCGCGCCGACCACGACGTCGTTCTGCAGCACGTAGGAAGGCGTGCCGTTGATCCCGAGAACCTGCGCGAGCGCGTACGACTCATTGATCGTGGCGGCGACTTCCGGATCCTTGAGGTGCGCCTGGATTGCGGCCTTGTCGAGACCGATATCGGCGGCAACGGCCATGGCGCGCGCGCCATCGACGGCGCCGCGGCTCATCAGCAGCTCGTCGTAGAAAGCCTTGTATTTCTCAGGCGCCACCTTGTTGACGGCGACCGCAACCTGCGCCGCCTCCTCCGAGCCCTGGCCGAGCACCGGGAACTCCTTCAGGATCACGCGGAGGCCCTTGTCCTCGTCGAGCAGCTTCTGCATATCGGCATGGGCGCGCTTGCAGTAGCCGCAGTTGTAGTCGAAGAACTCGACCAGCGTGACATCGCCCTTCGGGTTGCCGAGCACGACATGGCGCGGCGAATTGAACAGCTGGTCGGCATACTTGGCGACGCCGGACTTGCGGGCCTCGGCCTCGGCCGCCTGCTCCTTGCGCTGGAGCTCTTCCATCGCGTCGCGGATCACTTCCGGATTCTTCATCAAATAATCTTTGACCAGCGCGCCGATCTCGGCCTGCTGGTCCTCGGAGAAGCTCGCGGCCTGGGCCGGCGCGGCGGCCACCAGGGTGATGGCGGCGAAGGCCGCGGCGAGGAAGGGTTTCGACAATGCGATCATTTCTGTGCGTCCGGTTTGGCGATCGCTGGAGGCGATCGGCCGGGTGAGCGGATCAATTGGTCTTTGAAGGCGGTGTATAGGACAGAATGTCGTCGGCACGAAGCCAGGCCGGCGATCCCTCCTTGAACTGCTTCTGCACGCGCCTGGCGCGCGACTTCGCTTCCTTGTAGCGGCCCTCGGCGAATTCGCCCTGCGCGGTTGCGAGATCGGCCATGGCGACGTCGCCCCTGAGCGCATAGGCGCGCGCCAGCGTGCGATGGCCGATCGGCATGTCCGGATCGGTCTGCAGACCGATGGTCAGGTTCTTCACCGCCTCGTCGACCGACTTGGGATCGCCGACCTCGACGAGGGCCTGGCCGAGCATGATGCGCAGCAGGCCGGATTTCGGCGCGGCCGCGACCGCCTTGCGCAGCGGCGCCACCGCCTCCTTCGCGCGGCCGCTTTCCAACAGCACCTGGCCCTGCAGCTCGTAGAAATAGGGGAAGTTCGGACGCGACTTGATCAGCGCGCCGACCTGGTCGATCGCGGCGCGCGAATTGCCGGTGCGATAGGCGAGGATCGCGCGGGCATAGCGCGCCGGCATCGAGGTGTCGCTCGGCGGATAGCGCCGCATCACCAGCATCGAATCCTCGGAGAAGGCGGAGAGCTTGGCGCGCACCATGTCATGGCGCGCCTGCAGCTCCGGCGAATCCTTGGTGTTGTAGAACTTGCTCTTCTTCGCGGCGTTCTCGATCAGGTCGATGCGCTCGTTCGGCATCGGATGGCTCTGCAGATAGGGATTGGCGCCCTGGCTGGAGAACAGCGTGTTGTCGGCGAAACGCTGGAAGGTGGTGATCATGCCCTTGGCCGACTGGCCGCTCTTGTCGAGATAGGTCAGCGCCAGGCGGTCGGCGGCCATTTCCTCCGAGCGCTGATAGGCGAGCAGGCCGCGCCGGATCAGCTCGTTCGAGCCCATCGCGATGCCGCCGCCGGCCCGCGCCGCGTCGCCGGAGCCGGATGCCGCGCCGGCGATCGCCGCGCCCATGCCGACGACGCTGCCGATCATGGCCATCGTCTTGGCGGTCTCGAGCTGCTGGCGGAGCTGGATCTGGTGGTTGCCGGCGAGATGGCCGGTCTCGTGCGCGAGCACGCCGATCAACTCGTTCGGGGTCTTCGAATCGATGATCGCGCCTGTGTTGACGAAGATCTTGTCACCGGCGGCGACGAAGGCGTTGAAGGACGGATTGTTGACGAGATAGAGCTCGACCGAAGTCGCTCGCAGCCCGGCCGCCTTGTAGATCGGGCGCAGGTAATCCTGGATCAGCGCCTCCGTCTCGGCGTCCCGCACCAGGTTCGGCCGCGACTGGGCGGCAGCGGGCTCGACCGCGAGCGGCGCCAGCAGGGCGATGCCGATCACGCCGCCGAGCAGGCCCCGCACCACGCGCTGTACTGAAGTCGTCACAGATCGCCCCTCCTCCAGCCTTTCCCTCGCGGCCGGCGAATTGTATGAAGCCGCCTCGCGCGCGCGCCAGCCGGCATCCCCCTTGGACGGATGCGCAGAAAATGGGGCGATAGCAAGACTTTTAATCCCGCGGACGGAACCCCTTGCCATGATGCCTCCCGATCGCCCCCCGTCGCGCCGCAGCGCCGTCGCCCCCTTCATCGCGATGGACGTGATGTCGGCCGCGTTCGAGCGAATCGCCCGCGGCGAGCGGATCATCCGCATGGAGATCGGCGAGCCCGGCGCGTCGGCGCCGAAGCCGGTGCTGGACGCCGCCCGCGCCGCCCTCGACCATGGCCGCATCGGATACACGGAAGCGCTCGGCTGGCGGCCGCTGCGCGAACGCATCGCGCAATATTATGCCGATACGCACGGCATCGCGGTGCCGGCGTCGCGGATCGCGATCACCACCGGCTCGTCGGCCGGCTTCAATCTCGCCTTCCTCGCCGCCTTCGATCCCGGCGAGCGGGTCGCCATCGCCTCGCCCGGCTATCCCGCCTATCGCAACATCCTCGCCGCGCTCGGGCTGGAAGTGGTCGAGATCGAGACGACGGCCGAAACCCGGCACGCCATCACCCCGGCGATGCTCGAGCGCGTCCATGCCGAGAAGCCGCTCGCCGGCATCCTCATCGCCAGCCCCGGCAACCCGACCGGCACGATGATGACGCCGGAGGCGCTCGCCGCCCTCGTCCGCGCCGCCGACGAGCTCGGCATCCGCTTCATCTCCGACGAGATCTATCACGGCCTCGTCTATGACGGCGTCGCCGAGACGGCGCTCGCGACGAGCGACCGCGCCATCGTCATCAACTCGTTCTCGAAATATTACTGCATGACCGGCTGGCGGATCGGCTGGATGGTGCTGCCGGAGACGCTGGTGCGCCCCGTCGAGCGGATCGCCCAGAGCCTCTACATATCGGCGCCCGACCTGTCGCAGCGCGCGGCGATCGCCGCCTTCGAGGCGACAGAGGAACTGGAGGCGATCAAGGCCGGCTATGCCGCCAACCGCCGGCTGCTGCTCGACCGGCTGCCGAAGATCGGCTTCGACGATTATTTCCCGGTCGATGGCGCCTTCTACATCTATGCGTCGGTGCGCCGCTTCTCGAACGATTCGGCCGATTTCGCGCAGAAGATGCTGGCCGAAGCGGGGATTTCGGCGACGCCGGGCGCGGATTTCGACCGCGTGCACGGCCCCGCGCATATCCGCTTCTCGTTCGCCGGCGCGACGGCGGAGATCGCCGAGGCGGCGGAGCGGCTGGAGCGCTGGCTGGCCTGAACGATCAGGCCTCGGCCGGCTCGCGGGCCGCGCTCGGCTTCGGCAGCACGACCGGATCATGGTCGGAGCTTGCGAACACCTCGCGGTCGAGCCGCTGCATGGCACCGGCCAGGATGCCGACATCGACCAGATCGTCCTCGGCCGAAAGCACCTCGACCTCCGTCATGCGCGCGAGCTCGCTGACAAGGCCCTCGTCGAGGCCGGCGCGGAAGCCCGCTTCCATCAGGTCGAAAGCGGCGACGCCGCGGCCGGTGAAGGCGACCCGCTGCGGATTGAGCAACGCGATCAGCCGCGACAGGCCATAGCCGAGCGCGAGGCCCGCCTGATGATAGGCCATCCGAACCCGATCCTCGCCGGCCCGCGCCCGCAGCTCCAGCGCATGCATGGTCTCGGGTTCCGGATCGATCTCGGTCGGCGACACGTCCGGCGGCAGGTTCTCCACCGCCCGGTAGATCGCATAGTCGGCGACATAGGCCTCGACGCAGCCGCGCCGGCCGCAGCGGCAGAGCGCGCCGCCCGGCATATGGTTGGCATGGCCGAACTCGGCGCCGGAGCCATAGGCGCCGGTGAACAGGCGGCCATTGATGTAGAGGCCCATGCCGACGCCATAGGCGATGAAGATCGTGGCAAAGGTGCCGCCGAACCGCACGGGATCGCGCGAATGCAGCGCCTGCGCCATCATGTTGACGTCGTTGGTCATCGAGGCGCGGATGCCGAGCGCCTCGGAGACCGGTCCTGGGACCGGCCCGACCTCGACCGCCACCACCGGACTCCAGAGCAGCGTTCCCGTGGTCTCGTCCGTGGTGCCGGGAATGGCGATGGAGATCTCGGCGACGCGCGACGGCGAAATGGCGCGCTCGACGAGATAGCCGCGGATGATCTCGATCAGCCGCGCCACGAAGCCGGTCGCCTCTGCTCCCATGGTCGCGACGGCGTAGTGATGGCTATGGCGCAGATGGCCGGAATAGTCGCTGAGCAGCAGCGTCACCGAATTCAGCGAGATCTTGACGCCGAGGACATAGGCGGCCTCGTCGTTCAGCGTCAGCGCCACGCGCGGACGGCCGCGGCCCAGCGGGCGTTCGGCCCGTTCGTCGATGTCGGCGGTGACGAGGATGTGCTCGGCCAGCAGGTCGCCGGTAATGGCGGAGATCGTCGCCGGACTGAGCCCGGTCTCCCGCCCGAGTTCGACGCGCGCCAGCGGCCCGGCGCGACGAAGCGCTCCGAGAACGAGGCCACGGTTCTGACGGCGCACCAGTTCGGTATCGGCTTTGCTCTGCACGATTCTCCTCCGCGCCGGCAGAATGGTCTATCGATAATTGATTTGCAAAGCGCAATTGATGGCTTCACATCAGCCGTGAATAGCAGAATTCGCGTGTGAACGTGGCGCAGTGATGTCCACACCCTGACGAAGGGTGCCGCGCTTGCCGCGCGGGGCCTGCCGTCGTATGTCGTCCTCTGCTCCCGTAGGCCCATCGCTTCGAAGGACGTCCACCCATGACCGTCGCCCGAACCGCCGCTACGGCGGCCGCCATCACAGACGCGTTCGCCACGCTTCGCGCAGAGCGCGACCGCGTGGAAGCGCATACCATGCGCGACATGTTCGCGGCCGATCCGTCCCGATTCAGCCGCCTTTCCGCCAGCGACGACGGCCTGCTGCTCGACTATTCCAAGAACCGGCTCGATACCGCCGCCATGGTGGCGCTGCTCGATCTGGCGCGCGTCGCCGGCGTCGAGGAACGCCGCGACGCCATGTTCGCCGGCGAGAAGATCAACGTCACCGAGAACCGCGCCGTCCTGCATGTCGCGCTCCGCGCCACGCAGAACGAGAGCTATGTCGTCGACGGCAAGAATGTCGTGGAAGACGTTCAGTCGGTCCTCGCCGCTATGTCGAAATTCGCCGAGGGCGTGCGCGACGGCTCGATCGCCGGCACCGGCGGCCGCTTCACCGACGTCGTCAATATCGGCATCGGCGGCTCGGATCTCGGCCCGGCCATGGTGACGCGCGCGCTCAGCCCCTATCACGACGGCCCGCGCCTGCATTTCGTCTCCAATGTCGACGGCGCCCACATCCACGACACGCTGGCCGACCTCGACCCGGCCACCACGCTCTTCCTCGTCGCGTCGAAGACCTTCACCACGATCGAGACGATGACCAACGCCGCCACCGCGCGCCGCTGGATCGTCGCGGCGCTGGGCGAGGAAGCTGTCGGCGCGCATTTCGCCGCCATGTCGACGGCGATCGACAAGGTCAATGCCTTCGGCATCGACGCGTCGCGCGCCTTCGGCTTCTGGGACTGGGTCGGCGGTCGCTATTCGGTCTGGTCGGCGATCGGCCTGGCGGTGATGATCGCGATCGGTACCAAGAACTTCCGCGACTTCCTGGCCGGCGCCCATGCGATGGACCAGCATTTCCGCACCGCGCCGCTCGACAGGAACCTGCCGGTGCTGCTGGCCCTCGTCGGCATCTGGAACCGCAACGTGCTCGGCTTCCCGGCCAAGGCGGTGCTGCCCTACGACCAGCGGCTGGAGCGATTCGCCGCCTATCTGCAGCAGCTCGACATGGAATCGAACGGCAAGCGCGTGACGCTCGAAGGCGCCCCGGTGACGATGCCGACCGGCCCCCTCGTCTGGGGCGAGCCCGGCACCAATGGCCAGCACGCCTTCTACCAGCTCATCCACCAGGGCACCGACGTCATCCCCTGCGATTTCCTGATCGCGGCGAAGGCGCATGAGACCGACGGCGTCCACCACGCGCTGCTGCTCGCCAACTGCTTCGCCCAGACCGAGGCGCTGATGCGTGGCCGCACCACCGACGAGGCGCGCGCCGAGCTCGCCGCCGAAGGCAAGGTGCCGGCGGAGGTCGAGCGCCTCGCCTCGCACAAGACCTTCCCGGGCAACCGTCCGTCCAACACGATCCTCTACAAGACGCTCGATCCCTACACGCTCGGCCGCCTGATCGCCCTCTACGAGCATCAGGTCTTCGTGCAGGGCGCGATCTGGGGCATCGATTCCTATGACCAGTGGGGCGTCGAGCTCGGCAAGCAGCTCGCGCTGCAATTGCTGCCGATGGTCGATGGCCGCGCCGACCCCGCCTCGCGCGATTCGTCGACGGCAGGCCTTATCAACGCGGCCGCCAGCCTGCGCTGACCGGCCTGCCTCGCCCTTGTCAAAGGCGAGGGCGGAACCAGACTTCGAGACGAAAGGTCCGGCGGGGACGCCCGCCGGGCTTTTTTGATTCTGGCGGCTTAGAGATGGTGGGGAAGTACCCTCACCCCAGCCCTCTCCCGCAGGCGGGAGAGGGAGCGGAACGAGCCCTTCGATGCAGAATCAACGGGCGATTCCGGATGAAGCCACGAACCCGACACCGCTTCGGCCCAAAGGCCCTCGCCCGCGCGCGGGAGAGGGTTGGGTGAGTGTCTTGCTTCCTGACCTGACCACCTCTGTTCCTGCAGCATCGTGCTTCCGGCCATGCGCCCTCAGCCCAGCCCTCGCCCGCTTGCGGGAGAGGGAGCGCATCCGGGATCGCCCGCCCCCAACCATCCACAGCCCGGCCACATCCCGTATTCGATCGGCGCGGGCCCAGCTGCCCCAGAAAAACCGCCGCGATCCGCCGGCTTCGATCGGCCTGACCCGCTCGGCCCTTGCGACGTCCGGACAGAGGGCGCTGAATATTTCCGGGGTCGCTCGATCCTGACATTGATAAAATTATAATAGCATGATGTTATGTGAGCCGGCCGCTTCGACGTTCTGAAGCGGCTCCGCCGAGTGCGCGTCGAGGAGGACGCCCCGGTGGCAAGGGAGGAAAACATGGAACGTACCGTTGAGCGGGATTCCGGCTTCGAGGGATCCGGCCGCGCGCTGCGCGATCGACTGACGCGGTTTGTCGCGGTGGGCGAAGTGGGTGTCCTGCTCGCGCTGATCGTGCTGGTCGCCTTTTTCTACATCATGGAGCCGGCGTTCCTTTCGGAGCGCAACATCCGCGCCATCCTGCGCGTCGTCTCGTTCATCGGCATCATCGCCATCGGCCAGACGATCCTGCTTGTCGGCGGCGAATTCGACCTGTCGGTCGGCGCGGTCGCCGGACTTTCCGCCGTCTGCAGCGCCAAGCTGATGACCGCGCTGGCCCTGCCCGTGCCGCTGGCGCTCCTCGGCGGCGTGCTGGTCGGCGCCGGTGTCGGCCTGATCAACGGGCTCGTCGTCGTCAAGCTGAAGATCCCGGCCTTCATCCAGACGCTCGGCATGCTGTTCATCGGCCAGGGCCTGATCCAGGTCGTCACCAACGGCTATCCGGTCTATCCGCTGCCGCCCGTGATCACCGACATCGGCTATGCCGATTTCGTGTTCGGCCTCGGCTGGAGCTTCGTCTTCTTCGTGTTCGCGGCGCTCGCCGCCGATTTCGTGCTGCGCCGGACCGTGCTCGGCCGCAACATGTATGCGACCGGAGGCAATCCGGAAGTCGCCCGCCTCGTCGGCATCGACACGGCCCACTACAAGATCGGCGCCTTCATGACCGTCGGCGCGCTCGCCGCCATCGCCGGCATGTTCGTCATGGCCGACCTCGCCTCGGGCACCACCTCGATCGGCAGCGGCTGGGAACTGAACGTCATCGCCGGCGTCGTCGTCGGCGGCGTCAGCCTGTTCGGCGGCGCCGGCACGATGGCGGGCGGCCTCCTCGGCGTGCTGCTGCTGCAGGTCGTCACCAGCGGCCTCGTCGTCGTCGGCGTCAACGCCAACTGGCAGCAGATCGCCGTCGGCGTGATCATGGTTCTCGCCGTCGGCCTCGACATCCTGCGCCGCCGCTACTTCATCGCCGGCTCCAGCGCCCAGCCGGCGGCCGCCGAGACCACCACCAAGGCATCCTGAGCGTTCCGATCCGCCGCGTCTCCGCCGGGACGCGGCGGGGCGCGGCGCGATCGATCAAAACGCCGGCACCAACGCCGGCACACCAGAGGGAGGACTACCATGAAGACACGTATCACCGGCCTTGCCAGGACGGCGCTGCTTGCGACCGTCACCATGACGGGCGGCCTGTTCGCCATGACCGATGCCGGCGTCGCCGCCGGCAAGAACATCCTCTGGGTCCAGCCGATGCGCGACCACCCGGTCCATCGCCTGATGCAGGCCGGCTTCCTGAACAAGTGCAAGGAGCTCGGCAACAACTGCGAGGTCGTCGGCAATCCGAGCGCGACCAATTACGACGTGCCGGGCTCGATCCCGCTCGCCGAGGCCGCCATGGCCCGCACCAAGTTCGACGCCATCGCCGTCTATGGCCCCGGCCCCGAGATCTATCCGTTCATCGGCAAGCTCGGCAAGGAAGGCTTCCCGGTCGTCACCTGGCACGTGCTGCCGCCGGAAGGCTCGGTTCCCGGCCTGAAGGCCGCGACCGGCGAGGACATCCCGTCGGCCGGCAAGGCGGCGGCGCTCTCGATGGGCGAGAAGCTCGGCGGCAAGGGCGTCATCGCGCTGACGCAGGGCTCGTCCAACGACACCGAGAACGTCATGTCGGACTCGTTCCGCAAGACGATGGCGGAAAAGTATCCGGACATCAAAATCCTCGAGACCCAGATGGAAGGCTTCGAGCCCTCCGCCGCCGAGGGCAAGGCCGTCGCGCTGCTGCAGGGCAATCCGGACGTCGTCGCCGCCTTCTCGACGACGGGCAACGGCGCCCAGACTTGGTCGGGCGCCGCCCGCAAGGCCGAGCGTCCGCTCGTCATCATCGGCATGGACTACATCCGCCAGAACCTCGACATCGTGAAGTCGGGCGCGGCCTATGGCGTCGTGGCGCAGCCGCTCTACGAGGAAAGCGCCCTCACCGCCCAGCTCGCCAACGACCTCGCCGAGGGCAAGGAAGTGGCCTACATGAACCCGCTGCCGGCCTCGGTCATCACCGCCGCCGACCTCGAGCCCTACTACAAGATGCTCGACAGCGCCGGCCAGTAAGCCAGCCCTCCTTCGGCCTCTCCCGCAAGCGGGAGGGGTACTTCCCTCGGCCCTCTCCCGCTTGCGGGAGAGGGTTGGGTGAGGGACTTTCTCCCCTCGCCCTTCGCGCGCAATGAATGGACCTTCGGGGACCGCCGACATGACCGAGACCAACGCCGCCCCGCCCGTCATCCAGACCCGCGCCATCGTCAAGAGCTTCGCCGGCGTGCAGGCGCTGCGCGGCGTCGATTTCGCCGTCCATCCGGGCGAGATCCACGCGCTGCTCGGCCAGAACGGCGCCGGCAAGTCCACCCTCGTCAAGATCCTGAACGGCGTCCACAAGGCCGGCTCCTATTCTGGCGAGATCCTCGTCGACGGCAGGCCGGCGCAGTTCGCCTCGACCTCGGAGGCGCGCGCCCATGGCGTCGGCTACGTGCCGCAGGAAATCGAGGTGCTCGACCAGTTGACCGTCGCCGAGAACGTCTTCGCCGGCCATACCGGCCTCGGCCGCGGCCCGATCATCAACCGCCGCCGCATGGAGGCAGAGACGCGCGCCCTGTTCCAGGAGCTCGGCCTCGCCATCGACCCGCGCATGCTGGTCGCGAGCCTGACCTCGGCGCAGCGCCATCTCGTCATGATCGCCCGCGCCCTCTCCTTCAAGCCCCGCGTGCTGATGCTGGACGAGCCGACCGCCTCGCTCTCCGGCGTCGAGGTCGAGCGACTGTTCTCCGTGCTGCGCCGCCTGAAGGCGCAGGGCAAGACGATGATCTTCATCACCCACCGCCTGCCCGAGGTGCTGGCCATCTGCGACCGCGCCACCGTGCTGCGCGACGGCCGCGTCGCCGCCGAGATCGACCGCGAGCATTTCGACGAGGAGCACTTCATCTTCGCCATGTCCGGGCAGAAGCTGCAGCGCCTCTATCCCGACCACGTGCCGCCGCCGGCCGATACGAAGCCGCTTCTCTCGGTGCGCGGGCTCCAGATCGCCGGCCGCTTCGGCGTCAATCGCGGCGTCAGCGACGTCTCCTTCGACGTCCGCCCGGGCGAGATCCTCGGCCTCGCCGGCCTGCTCGGCTCCGGCCGCACCGAAATCCTGCACGCCATCTATGGCCGCATCCCCTTCTCCGGCCGGATCGAGATCGACGGCCGGGAGGTCGCGATCGCGCGCTCCAGCGATGCGCGCGCCGCCGGCGTGGCGCTCCTGACCGAGGACCGCAAGCGCGACGGCCTGCTGTTCAACCTCCCCGTCGGCGCCAACATCACCATCGGCAACCTGGCGCCGCTGTCGAGCCACGGCATGGTGCGCGAGGGCCGCGAGAAGAGCGCCGTGCTCACCGCCATGCGCGCGCTCAACGTCAAGGCGCGCTCGCCGCAGGCCTCCGTCGCCCATCTCTCCGGTGGCAACCAGCAGAAGCTGCTCTTCGCCCGCGTGCTGATGAGCGCGCCGCGCGTGCTGCTGCTCGACGAGCCGACCAAGGGCGTCGACGCCGCCACCCGCCACGAGATCTACCGGCTGATCGTCGACCTCGCCGACAAGGGCGTGGCGCTCGTCGTCGTCGCCTCCGAGCTCGAAGAGGTGATCGGCATCGCCGACCGCTGCCTGGTGGTGGCGGACGGCCGCATCGTCGATGAATTCACCCGCGGCGAGGGCAGCGAGGACAAGGTGCTGCGCTCCATCACGGCGGCGCAGGCCGAGATGCAGCAACAGGCGCTGGCCAGCGCGGGGCGCGCATGATGGCGAAGCGTTTCGACGGCAAGGTCATCCTCGTCACCGGCGCCGCGACGGGCATCGGCCGCGCCACCGCCGAGCATCTCGTTTCCGAAGGCGCCATCGTGCACGGCATCGGCCTCGACGGCACGGACGGCCGCGCGCTCGCCGCCGACCATGCCGCGCGCCGCCTGCCGCTCTTCTTCACCGAAGTGGACCTAACCGACGACGCGGCGCTGCGCGCCGCCGTCGCGCAGGCGCACCAGGCGAGCGGCCGGCTCGACGCCGTGGTCAACTGCGCCGGTATCTACGCCACCGGCAAGCGGCTGGAGGACGTCACCGACGCCGAATGGGACCTGACCGTCGCGATCAACCTGACCGCGATTTTTCGCGTCTGCCGCGCCGCCCTGCCCCTGATCCGCGCCGCCGGCGGCGGCTCCGTCGTCAATCTCGCCTCGGTGCACGCGATCGCCACCGTGCCGGGCGTGCCGGCCTATGCCGCCACCAAGGCGGCCGTGGTCGGCCTCTCCAAGCAGATGGCGCTCGACTATGCGATCGACCGCATCCGCGTCAACGCGGTGGTCGTCGGCTCGGTGGCGACGCGCATGACGCTCGGCGACGCGCCGGACGCGCGCGAGCGGGTGGAAGCGGCCGGGCTCTATTTCGACGAACGAAAAGTACCGCGCGTCGCCGACCCGTCGGAACTTGCAAAAGCCATCGCCTTCCTGATCTCCGACGACGCCTCCTTCGTCACCGGCAGCGCCTTCACGGCCGATGGCGGCCTGACGGCGCTGCTGCTGTAGGGGATTTCGCATGACGCGGCGGAGACGACCGCGTTGCGCCCCCTTCCCCCTCGCGGGGAGGGTCGAGGTGGGGGTACCGGCGCCGGGCTTGGGTGCAAGCCGCCCCCTGTCAGAGTCCCCCAGCATTCAGCTAGAGGCGCCACCTTCTTCTCTACCGATTAGACAAAGAAACACCAAATTCACCAATCACGTCGAAAAGAAAATCTGCCTATCTCTATCATCATGAAGATTATAATAGGCAGCATGGGTTGGCTTGGCCTTAACATTTTCTGAATAGAGCGAGAACGGCATATCATCGAAGTTAACCTCAGCGACCAATCCGGAAAAATCCTTTTCGTAACAGTCCTTAAGTATATTTAGATTAGTAGAAGGAAAACTATTCTTAAACTCTAGATTGTACTGCGGCAAGAAATAGCGAATGAGAGCTGCCTCGTAGAGAGAAATTCTTTCCGCCTCATTCGTACTGAAAAGCTTGTCTAGTCCGGCACTGATGCGAGCGTCACCGCTCTTAGATTCTATCGCGCGCGGATTGAATGATGTAATTATTCTGTTACTTGGCTCTATAACGAGCATCAATATTTGCAGCTTGTGCCCATCCGGGCACCCCTTAATCGCAATCTCCTGCAACTTCTCGTGCTTAGAAAGTCGATCTAACGCGTTTCTTGAACCATTCTTACCATAAGCTTGACCGATATATTTGACGTGAAATCGAGAAACATCATATCTCAAATGCAACTGCAGCAGACACCAGTCTTCGCTAGGCAGGCTTTCGATATTCTCTCCGTCACTTATGTACCACAGATCGTCAATTAGGACGAGGTCATAATAATCCGGCAGATTCACAAGCAATTCATAGTTCTTGCTCAATATTTCGAAGGCCATAATTAGATTACGTCCGTCCTGTTTAGCGCTGATAAATTCAACAACAGGAATGAAACCCACAACGTAAATATGACTTTTATTAATAATATCTTTGTATTTTTCGAGCTCAGAGCGATCATATAAAGCATTGGCGGGCAAGGTGAAGAAATTCAGCGCATAAAGGCTCAAAGCATGCTCAATATCAAAGCGCTTTCTATCCATAAAACCATCCAATCATCAAATTAGACCCGAAATTCCACTTCGTACGACACCAAACACCAGCACTTCCGTAACCAGCACAATCAGTACACAGCGTCCAGTCACCTCACCCCGAACCTCACCACCCCATCCATCCCCTCGCCCGGCGCGAGCACCACCAGGCCCAGCCCTTCCTCGCCGGTTTCAAACTTATTCGCGGCGCAGGGGACGTTGGTTTGGGGTTCCAGGCAGAAGAAGCTCTGCTTCGGGTCGGCGTAGAGCATCAGGTTTTCGAAGATCGGATCGGCCTCGATCACGAGCGTCACGCCGCGCTTCGGGAAGCGCAGCGTGGCCCGGCCGTCCCAGCCGGAATAGTCGTTGTTGCGCCAGTGCGGCGGCAGTCCCGCGCCGTTCGAGAAATCGAGCTCGGGCGGCGTGGTGATGCGCGAACCGGCGACACCGTCCGGCGCCTCCAGCCAGAAGTTTCTGGCGGCAAAGGTCAGCTCGACATCGGCGTCGCGATCGAACCAGGGATGATGGCCGAAGCCGAACGGCATGCGGACGGGACCGATATTTTCGAGCGTCGTCGAAAGCGTCAGCCCCTCGGCCGAAAGCTCGAAGCGCTGCGTGGCGCGGTATTGATAGGGCTCGCCGGCGACGCGGCGCTCCAGCGTCATTTCGACTGTTGTATCGGAGAGCCGCTCGGCCTCCCAGGCGGAATGCCAGCCGGTGCCGTGCACGTTGAAGCGCTCGGCGCCGTTGTTGGCCTCAAAGCGATAGGTGACGCCTTCGAAGGTGAACCGATTGCCGTCGATGCGGTTGGCATAGGGCAGCATCGGGAAGGAGGCGACGCCGAGCACGTCACCTTTCGCCGCACGCTCCGGCGTCAGCGCCCGCATGACGTCTATGCCGCCTTTCCGGAAGGCGGCGATCGAGCCACCGATCTCCGGTGCGAGGACGAGAGTCAAATCTCCGGCGGCAAGTTCGATCATGCTGGCGTTTCCATGGGTCTTGTTGGTTGTTCGGATGTTAGCCAACCGCCGCGCGGGCGGAAGGTGGGGATCGAGATTTTTCAGTCGTGCGCCAGCGTCCCGGCTCTGTCGGGCTCGGCAGAAAGGTGGATCCCTGCTTTCGCAGGGATGACGGCCAGGGCGGACGGACGAGAGAGCCTTCGACGGGGAACGAAGACTCAGAAATTCCGCCCATACCCCGTGGTCCAGCCGCCGTCGACGGCGAGCGACTGGCCGGTGGTGTAGCTGTTCAGCGGGTCGACCAGGAACAGGACGGCATGGGCGACGTCCTCCGCCGTGCCGGCGCGGCCGAGCGGCACATGGGTGAGCATGGCGGCGTCGCCGGTCGCCTCGCCCGGCCCGTCCGGCTCGATGTGGCCGACAGCGACGGCGTTGACCTGCACGGCCGGGCCGCTCGCCATGGCGAGCCCCCGCATCGCCGCGATGGCGCCGGCATGCCTCGCCGACCAGGCCGGATGGCGGCGCATCGGCACGAGGCCGGCCGCCGAGACGAGATGGACGATGCGGCCGCTGCCGCGCGCCACCATGGCGGCGGCGCGCGCTTCGGCGAGCGCGGCGAGGTCATCGGGGCGGCCCGCGGCATCCGGATGGAGCGGGTGCGACAGGATCAGGATATCCGGCGCGCCCTCGCCCGCTTCCCGGCCGATGCCGGCGCGAAGAACCGCCGCGCCATTGGCGCCGAGCGCCGCGACGACGGCGGCGAGGATCGCGTTCTCCTCGCCGGCAATTTCAGCCGTCTGGCCGGCAATATCGACTTCCATGGAATTTCCCCCGAACCCAACCTATGCGGCAGCTGCCGTCGCCTGGCAACGCCGGTTTTCCGCTTCTGATTTGAGCCTGCCCCACGATTAGACCTTGGCAAGGCGCGGCTCGTTAACATAACATCATGCTATTATAATTTTTGATGCGATGTCCATCACCGGACGGAGGCCGCATCGACCCGCGACAAGCGGGATTTGGGAGGAACAATGAGCGCTCAAGTGATGAACCCGGCGATTCGCGCCGTGGAGATCCACAATCCTGTTTTTCGCAGCGCGGCCGGCAAGACGCTGCCGCGCGGGCTGACCGCTGCGGCGCTGCTCCAGCTCTATGAGCGGATGGTGCTGCTGCGCCGCTTCGAGAGCGTGGCGCAGACCGCGTGCCGCAAGGGCGAGACCCCCGGCTTCCTGCATCTCTATATCGGCGAGGAAGCGACCGCCGTCGGCGTCTGCGCGCATCTCCGTCCCTCCGACTGGATCACCTCGACCCATCGCGGCCATGGCCATGCACTCGCCAAGGGCATGGATCCGAACATCCTGATGGCGGAGCTGTTCGGCAAGCGCGACGGCTGCTGCGGCGGCCGCGGCGGCACCATGCATCTCTATGACCGCTCGACCGGCCTGTTCGGCACCAACGGCATCGTGGCGGCCGGCATCAGCCACGCCGTCGGCGCCGGCATGTCGGCTCGCACCCAGGGCCGCGACGATGTCGGCGTCGCCTTCTTCGGCGACGGCGCGACCAACCATGGCGGCTTCCACGAATCCCTGAACTTCGCCGGCATCCAGAAGGCGCCGGCCGTCTTCGTCTGCGAGAACAACCTCTATGCGACGGCGACGCCGCTCGCCTCCGCGACGCTGAACCCCGAGATCGCCAGCCGCGCCGCCGCCTATGGCATTCCGGGCGTCGCCGTCGACGGCAACGACGTCATCGCCGTCTGGCAGGTGATGTCGGAGGCGATCGCCCGCGCCCGCTCCGGCCAGGGCCCGACGCTGATCGAGGCGAAGACCTATCGCACCGTCGGCCACCACGAGGGCGACCCGGTGACGGGCACCTACCGCACCCAGGCGGAAGTGGACGAATGGGCGAAGCGCGACCCGATCAAGATGCTGCGCGCCCGCATCCTCGACGATTTTGCCGTCGCCTCGACGGCCGAACTCGACGCGATCGACGCGAAGATCGATGGCATCGTGCAGCAATCGCTGGAATTCGCCCGCAAGTCGCCGGAGCCGGACCCGGCGACGACGGCGCTGCATGTCTATGCCGAGCCGCTGAACCCGCCGGAGGCGCTTGTCCAGGCGGCGCCGACGGGCAGCCAGACGCAGAGCTGGCTCGACGCGGTGCGCGACGGCATCGCCGAGGAAATGCGCCGCAACCCGCATCTCCTCTATCTCGGCGAAGGCACGGGCGAGCGCGGCGGCACCTTCGCCCACACCAAGAACCTGTGGGCCGAGTTCGGCGCCCATCGCATGATCGATACGCCGATCTCCGAACAGGGCTTCACCGGCGCCGCGATCGGCGCCTCGGCGACCGGCACGCGGACGATCGCCGACCTGATGTTCGCCGATTTCGCCTTCGAGGCGGCCGGCCAGATCGTGCTGCAGGGCGCGAAGCTGCGCTACATGTCGAACGGCCAGATGAACGCGCCGATGGTGGTGCGCGTCGGTTCCGGCGCGGTGCGCTCGGCCGGCCCACATCATAGCGGCACCTATCATCCGAGCTGGGCCAACATTCCGGGCCTGATCGTCTGCATGCCGTCGACGCCCGCCGACGCCAAGGGCCTGATGAAGACGGCGCTGCGCGCCGGCGATCCGGTGATGATGCTGGAGCCGAAGGCGCTGTTCGCCTCCAAGGGCGAGGTACCGACCGGCGAACACCTGGTGCCGTTCGGCCTCGCTCGAATCGCCCGCGAGGGCAGCGACATCACCATCGTCGCCGCCGGCCAGCTGGTGCATCGCGCGCTGGAGGCGGCGGAGAAGCTCGCCGCCGAGGGCGTCTCGGCCGAGGTGATCGATCTCCGCACCATCATGCCGCTCGATGTCGGCACGGTGGCGAAGTCGATCGCCAAGACGCACCACCTGCTGATCGCCGACGAGGGCTGGGGCGCGTTCGGCGTCGGCGCCGAGGTGGCGCAGGCGATGAACGAGCTCGCCTTCGACGATCTCGACGCGCCGGTCGGCCGACTGCACACGGACGCGCAGCCGCATCCCCTCGCCCCCGCGCTCGAGCGCGCCATGCTGGTCGATGCCGATCGCATCGTCGCCGGCGCCAAGGGCGTGCTCGCCGGCAAGCCGCCGGTGCCGAAGCACTGGCGCTATCTGGGCGGCCAGCTTGCCGCCGCACCCGCTGCGCCGGCGCCGAAGCTCGCCGTCGCGCCGGCCCCGGCGCCTGCCCCTGCCGCCGCAGCGCCTGCGCCGGCAGCCTCGCCCGCCGGCGACGGCGAGCCGATCACCATGCCGTTCGGCGACCTGACCGTCTCCGAAGGCACGATCGTCGGGTGGCTGAAGGCGGAAGGCGACGCAGTCAAGGCCGGCGATGTCGTCGCCGAGATCGAGACCGACAAGGCAGTGGTCGAGATCGAGGCGCCGGTCGACGGCATCCTCGGCCCGATCGAGCAGCAGAAGGGCGCGGTCGTGCCGATGGGCGGCCGCATCGGCAGCGTCCGGCGCTGAAGGGGAAAAGCATGAACGCCCCCTTGAGAACCCTCGCCTCGCCCTATGCGAAAAGGCTCGCCCGCGAGCGCGGCGTGTCGCTGGCGCTCGTCGCCGGCTCCGGCCCGAACGGCCGCATCGTCGCCGGCGACGTGCCGCTGACCCCGGTCGCCGTCCCTGCGCCGGTTGCAGCTGAGGCGCCGGCTCCCGCCGTCGTCCCGGCTCCGGCGGCAGCGCCTGCCGTCGCCGTCGCGCCGGCGCGGTCGATCTCGGCCTTCGCCGCGACGATCGAGCTCGCGCCGCTTGCCGAGTTCATCGCCGCTTCCGGCTCCGAACTCACGATCGACGCCTTCCTGATCCGGGCGGCGGCGCGCACCGCCGGGGCTCATGGCGCGGCGATCCGCTGGATGAAGGCGGAAGGTGGCGCGGTGACGATCCCGCGCGCCGTCGCGCTGGCGCCGACGGAGATCGCAAGGCTGATCGGAACCGAAGGAGAAGCCGCACCGGCGTCGGACGCCGCGATGGTGGTGTCGCGCCTCGCCGTGAAGGGCGTCCGCCCGGTGGCGGGCGGCCTGCCCGCCGGCGTCACGCTGCGCATCCTCGTGGTCGCCGGCGACGACGCCGCCACCGCCGAGGCGCTCATCGTGCATGACGCCGATGCGATCGCCGAGGACGAGGCCGCCGGCATCATCACCCGCTTCCGCGATCTGATCGAGACGCCGCTGCGCCTGCTGGTCTGAGATCACCGCCTCCGGCAACGGATGGTTACCGCGACGCTAACAGAGGGGTTAACACGCGAACCGTGTTAACCCCTTCGTCGTTTCACATCATGTAGCCGGCCGTCCAGCCGCCATCGACGGCGAGGATCTGGCCGTTGATGTAGCCGGATTCCGGCGCGGAGAGGAACAGCACCGCCTCGCCGATCTCTTCCGGCGTGCCGGGCCGGCCGAGCGGGATGTGCTGCATGAAGGCCTGCGTCTTGGCCTGGAACTGGCCGTTCGCGCCATAGAACAGCGCCTTGGTGCCCTCGGTCATGATCGAGCCGGGCGCGATCGCATTGGCGACAACGCCCTTCGGCCCCAGCTCCAGCGCCATCGAGCGGGTCAGGTGGATGATGCCGGCCTTGGCCGCCACGAACGGGCTCTGCAACCGCATCGCGGCGAGGCCAACCACCGAGGCGATATTGACGACCCGCCCGCCCCGGCCGGCCGCCAGCATCGGCGCCAGCGCGCGCCGGGTCATGAAGAACAGGCCGTCGAGATCGATGCCGACGATGCGGTGCCATTCCTCGATCGGGAAGGCGTCGACATCGACGCGGTGGGCGTGGGTGTTGACGCCGGCATTGTTGACCAGGATGTCGAGCCGGCCATAGGCGGCGACCGTCGCGGCAACGGCCCGGTCGATCGATTCCGGATCGCGGATGTCGACCGCCACGGCCAGCGCGTCGGGCAGGGTCGCCGCCACTTGGCGCGCGCCTTCCTCGTTGATGTCGGCGACGACGATCGACGCGCCATTCGCCGCCAGCCGGCTGACGATGCCGCGGCCGATGCCGCCGGCGGCGCCCGTGACAAAGGCGACCTTCCCCGTTAGATCGCTACGCATGCACCCCTGCCCTCCCCGGCATTCGTCCGAACCGGTCGGACTTCATTTATCTATTATGATACTATAATCTATTGTGGAGAGCGGCAACCGTTTGCCCTGCGATACCGCCGCGATCGGCGATTGGTGCGAGGTCGGAAAAGCCGCTATTTTGGCGGCCAAACAAAAGCGATTCTGAGGAATGAGCAGGTTGAAAGCACGCAAGATGGAGCAAGCCGTCGACAGCGCACCCGATTCCGCCGGCACCGCCTCGCTCGAGAGCTTCCAGCCGCGCGCCCTCTCCCGCGACGACGGCCCGCTCTATCGCCAGCTCGTGACGATCCTGCGCGAGCCGATCGCCAACGGCACGCTGGTGCCCGGAACCTCGCTGCCGCGCGAGGCCGACATCGCCGAGCAGTTCGGCGTCAGCCTGATCACCGTGCGCCAGGCCCTGCGCGACCTCGAGAATGACGGCCTGATCAAGAAGCGCGCCGCCAAGCCGGCCGTCGTCTCGACGCCGGAATTGCCGGCCAAGCCGAGCTTCGCGTTCCGCAGCTTCGCCCAGATCGCCGAATCGACCAAGGACCGGGTGCTGACGATTCACTCCTACCGCAAGGAGCGCTCCGCCGCGGCGAGCGCCGCCTTCGGCCTGAAGCCGGACGAGACCTGCCACTGCCTGCGCGCGACGCTGCATCAAAAGGATGTGCCCGCCTGCCAGACGACCTTCTATTTTCCGCCGGCGATCGGCGCCCGGCTGAAGCGGACGGATTTCGACGATGTCGTCGTCTTCCGCGCCGTCCAGCGCCATCTCGGCATCCAGCTTTCCAGCGCGCGGATCACGGTTCGCGCCGATGTCGCCGACGACGTGCTGGCAGAAACGCTCGACTACAAGGTCGGCGGTCCGATCCTGATCATGGAAATGCTGTACTTCTCGGCCTCCGGCGAGCCGGTCGAACTGACCATCAACAAGAACCGCGCCGATCTCTTCAGCCTTTCCTACGACGCGCCGAACGACATGATCTGACGGCGGTCCGCCGTCTGGACAACCACAAGAGATTATAATAGCATATCTTTATTCGCCGCACGGAGGAGATGCGGCGGACCGTCGGTCCCTTGCAAGGCCGACAGCTTATGGTAGCGTTATCATGACGGATGCCGCCTGTCGGAAGAAGCATCCGCGCGCATGCTCGAAAGCATTCCTTGAGGGAGGAAACACCGTGAAGCGCACTGCCGCCGCACTCGCCGCCTTGTCGGCGATCGTTCTGACGTCGGGTCTCGTTCCCCAGGCCAAGGCCGAGGAAAAGAAGCCCTACAAGATCTATCTCTCCAACAATTTCGTCGGCAATGACTGGCGCCAGCAGATGCTGCGCATCGCCGACACCGTCGTGAAGAAGGCGCCGCTGGCCGGTCGCGTCGACCTGAAGGTCGAGAACGTCGAGACCACCACCCAGGCGCAGATCAACTCGCTCAACAACATCATCCGCACCAAGCCGGATGCGATCCTGATCGACGTCGGCTCGCCGACCGCGTTGAACCCGACGATCGAAAAGGCCTGCGCCGCGGGTATCCTGGTCATCACCTTCGACCAGGTCGCCACCGCCGACTGCGCCTACAAGGTGGAATCGGACTGGAGCATGCTGCCGGCCGTCCAGGCCGAGTGGATCGCCGAGAAGATCGGCGGCAAGGGCAAGGTGTTCGTCGATCGCGGCCTCGCAGGCGCGCCGATCTCCGAACAGCTGCAGTCCGGCTTCGAGAAGGTGCTGAAGAACTATCCCGGCATCGAGATCGTCGGCTACTTCAACGGCAACTACGCGCTCGGACCGGAGCAGGAAGGCGTCGCCTCGCTGCTCGCCGCCCACCCGCAGGTCGACGCCATCCTGACCCAGGGCTATGGCTCGGGCGCCATCAAGGCGCTGCAGGATGCCGGCCGTCCGCTCGTCCCGGTCGCCGGCGGCGGCTACAACACCGCCTCGCTCGTCTGCGCCCAGACCGAAGGCGCCCAGTGCATCCTGGAGACCAACCCGGCCTATCTCTCCGCCGAGGCGCTGAAGCTCGCGGTCGACATCCTCGACGGCAAGGAAGCCAAGGAGAAGCACGTCTTCGTCTACGGCCCCTTCCTGTCCACCGATCCGCAGCCGTCGAAGCTCTATCCGGACGTCAAAATGCAGAAAATCGAGGTCGGCACCAACGCCTTCCCGGATCTGGCCCCCGGCCTGTCGCTGCCGATCACGCCCGACTGGGTCGAGATCACGCCGCAGGAAGCTGCTGGCTCGTAAGGCTGGAACGTTTCCGGCAGGGCGAGGGACCCTCTCGCCCCCGCCCTCTCCCGCACGCGGGAGAGGGAGCAGACTGAGCTTGCCTTGCAGTCCTCGCCGCTTGCGGGAGAGGATTGGCTGAGGAGCTTGCTTGGCGCTCTCTGAACCAGGACGCGCCTCGTCCAGAAATTCCAGACTGAAGGTCCGGCCGCCCATGACCGAACTTCTGACTGCCGCCGCCATTCACAAGCGCTATGGCGGCATCACGGCGCTCAGCCGCGCCGACTTTTCCGCGCGCGCCGGCGAAGTCCACGCGCTGCTCGGCGAGAACGGCGCCGGCAAGAGCACCTTCATCCAGATTCTCGCCGGAGCGGTGCGTCCCGATGGTGGCGCGGTGACGCTGGGAGGCATCCCCTATCGCCCGCGCAATCCGCAAGAAGCGCAGCAATCCGGCATATCTCCGGTCTTCCAGGAGCTCTCGCTCGTCCCCGACCTGACGGTCGAGGAGAACATCTGGTTCCGGCGCGAGCCGCTTTCGGCCGTTCGCACGGTCCGGGCGCGCGCCATGCGCGAAGCGACGCTGGCGCTGTTCGCCCGCCATCATTTCCCCGCCATCCGCCCCGACCAGGAACTGCGCCGGCTGACGCTCGCCGAACGCCAGGTGATCGAGATCGCCAAGGCGCTGTCGCGCGATCCGAAGGTGCTCATCCTCGACGAGGCGACCTCCGCGCTGGGTCCGCAGGAGACGGAATGGCTACTCGGCCTCGCCAGGGGCCTCGCCGACGCCGGCTCGCTGGTGATCTACATCTCGCACCGGCTCGGCGAGGTCCGTCAGATCGCCGACCGCATCACGGTGTTCCGCAACGGCGCGACGGTCGCCGCCTACGAGACGAAGTCCGTCGACGACGAGACGATCATCGCCGACATGCTCGGCCGCCGCATGGACCGGCTCTATCCGGAGCTCAAGGCGACATCGACAGGAAAGGTGGCGCTCGGCCTCCGCGATTTCGGCGTCGACCACCGCCTTTCCGACATCGACCTCGACCTGCGCGAGGGCGAGGTGCTCGGCGTCGCCGGCATGCAGGGCCATGGCCAGCGCGAATTGTTCCAGGCGCTGTTCGGCATTGGCAGCGCGCGGGGCCGCGTCGAGGTCTGGGGCAAGCCGAAGACGATCCGTGGGCCGCGCCAGGCGCTGACCGGCCGCGACGGCCTGGCGCTGGTGCCGGAGGACCGCCGCAATCACGGCCTGCTGCTTTCCAAGAGCGTACGCGAGAACCTGACGCTCTCCGTCATCCAGCGCTTCACCCGCTTCGGCATCACCGATCCGAAGCGCGAGGGCGCGCTGGTCGACGAGATGATAGCAACGCTGAAGATCAAGGCCGGCACGCCGGAGCAGCCGGCCGGAACCCTTTCCGGCGGCAACCAGCAGAAGGTCATTTTCGGCAAGATGCTCCTGACCGAAGCGCGCATCCTGCTGCTCTACGACCCGACGCGCGGCATCGACGTCGGCACCAAGGGCGAGATCTTCCAGTTGATGCGCGACCTCGCGGCCAAGGGCTACGCCATCCTGTTCTATTCGAGCGACCTCGCCGAACTCGTGCATGTCGCCGACCGTGTCGCCGTGCTGCGCAACGGCCGCCTCGCCGCCATGCTCGAAGGCGAGGCCAACACCGAGCACCAGATCCTGCGGGCCGCCATGATCGAAACGAGGGCGGCATGAGCGTCGCGGACCCCATCACCCCGGTGAAAGGCCCGGGCGCGGCCATGGCCCGCGACGCCGCGCCGCGGCCGTCGCGCGCCTCCGCCTGGAAAGCGGCGCTGCTCGACCGCGCCTCGCTGATCATTCCCTGCGTGATGCTGGCGGCCCTGCTCGGCCTCTACGCGTCGCTGCGCGACGGCGTCTTCACCATCGACGAGTTGAACCTCGACACCGCGGCGGCGATGACGCTGCTGCTCGCCGCCACCGGACAGACCATCGTGCTGCTGCGCGGCGGCATCGACCTCTCGATCGGCGGCATGATCTCGCTCGGGACCGTGCTGGCCGCAACCCGCTTCGGCACGGATCCGGCGCAGGCCACCGCCTGGGCCTTCGGCATCGTCGCCATCGGCGCCCTCGTCGGCGCGCTGAATGGCATGCTGATCACGGTTCTGCGCCTGCAACCCTTCCTGGTCACCCTCGCCACCTGGTCGATCCTGTCGGGGACGGCGATGATCATCCTGCCGACCGATGGCGGCAGCCTGCCCACCGGCTGGACGATGTTCGGCGTCACCAGCTGGCTCGGCCTCTCGACCTCGGTCTGGTTGCTGGCGCTGCTGCTCGTCTTCTGGTTCTGGTTCAAGCGGACGCGGCTCGGCATCGCCATCCGCGCCACCGGCTCGAACGAGCGCTCGGCCTTCCTCTCCGGCGTCTCGCCGATCGGCATCAACATCACCACCTACGGCCTTTCGGGCCTCTTCGCGGCGCTCGCTGCGCTCTACCTCACCACGCAGACCGGCGCCGGCTCGCCCACCATCGGCAAGGACTACATCCTGCCTTCGGTGGCGGCGGCGGTGATCGGCGGCATCAGCCTGTTCGGCGGCCGCGGCGGCCTGGTCGGCACCGTCATCGGCGCCTTCATCCTGACCATCATCGGCAACCTCGTCTTTGTGCTCGAAGTGTCGAGCTACTGGCAGCCGATCGTCTCCGGCATCATCCTGCTCGTCGCCGTATTGGCGAGCTCGATCGCCGAAAAATCCGCGCGACGGAGCCTCTCATGAACATCCGCCGGCACCGCGCCATCCTGCTCGCCTATCTCGGCATGATCGTCCTGCTGCTTTTGACCAGCGTCGTCGCGCCGGGCTTCCTGTCGCCGACGCATCTGAGAAGCACCGCCGTGCTCGCGGCCTTCATCGGCATCGTCGCGCTCGGCCAGACCTTCGTCATCATCGGCGGCGGTATCGACCTGTCCGTGCCCTGGGTGCTGAATTCGGCCGCCGTGCTGATGACGCTGCTCGCCGGCAGCCAGGACGCGCCGCTCCTCTGGATCGTGCCGATGCTACTCGCCGCCGGCGCCCTGGTCGGCATGATCAACGGCCTCGGCGTTGCCATCTTCGGCGTGCCGCCGATCATCATGACGCTCGCCGTCAACGTCATCCTGCAGGGCGGCATCCTCGTCTATACGGGCGGCGCACCGACCTCGACCGCCCCGGCGGCGATCCAGTTCCTCGCCGTCGGCCGCATCGCCGGCTTTCCCGTCGTGCTGATCCTCTGGATCGTGCTCGCCGCGCTCGCCACCATCCTGCTGTCGAAGACCGCCTTCGGCCGCTATCTCTACGCCATCGGCACCAGCGCCACGGTGGCGGAGTTCTCCGGCGTGCCGACGCTGCGGACCACCGTGCTCGCCTATACGCTTTCGGGCTTCACGGCGGCGCTCGCCGGCATGCTTTTGACCGGCTACACGGCGCAGGCCTATCTCGGCATGGGCGATCCCTATCTCTTCACCTCGATCGCGGCGGTGGCGATCGGCGGCGCCTCGATCCTCGGCGGCAGCGGCCACTATATCGGCACCATCGCCGGCGCCCTCGTGCTGACCATCCTGACCGGATTGCTGCCGGCGCTGAACCTCTCCAGCGGCGCGCTGCTGATCGTCTATGGCGTCGTCATCCTCGTCACCGTCTCGCTCGCCAGCGAGGCGCTCTCCAGCCTCTTCACCTTCCTGCCCCGCTTCGGCCGGCCGCGCGGCCCATCTGCCTGAGGAACCACATGACCGATATCGAATGCGTCGTCGACGCCAAAGCGCAACTCGGCGAGAGCACCTATTGGGACCCCAAGGGCCAGCGGCTCTGGTGGATCGACATCTACGCCAAAGCGATCCACTGCTTCGATCCCGAGACGCGCCGGACCGAAACCTATTTCGCGCCGGAGAAGCTCGGCTGCATCGCGCTCCGCGAAAGGGGCGGCCTCGTGCTCTCGATGGCGAGCGGGTTCTATTTCTTCGATCCGGCGACGGGGAAATTCGACCCGATCGTCGACCCGGAAGCGGACCTGCCCGACAACCGCTTCAACGACGGCAAGACCGACCGGCAGGGCCGCTTCTGGTCGGGCTCGATGTTCGAGGCGCCGGGCAAGCCGGTGGTCAAGAATGCCTCGCTCTACCGGCTCGACACCGACCTCTCCGCGCACCGGATCGTCGGCGGCTTCGGCTGCTCCAACGGCCTCGCCTGGAGCCCGGACAGCCGGACGCTCTATTACACCGACAGCCACGGCCCGGTGGTCTGGGCCTGGGATTTCGATCCCGCGACGGGCGCGGTCGAGAACCAGCGCGCCTTCTTCGATCTTTCCGGGATGGGCGGGGTGGTCGACGGCTCGACGGTCGACGCCGAGGGCTGCTACTGGGCGACCGTTCCGTTCAAGGGCAAGGTGCTGCGCTACGACCCCGCCGGCAAGCTGATGCGGACGATCGAACTGCCGACCGACCTGCCGACCTGCTGCGAGTTCGGCGGACAAGATCTTGACGTCCTCTATGTGACGACGGCGATCTACAACCGCACGCCGGAGCAGCTCAAGGGACAGACCAATCCCGGCGGCCTGTTCGCGCTCGACGTCGGCGTCAAGGGCCTGCCGCTGGTGCCCTTCAAGGGCTGACCGCCGCCAACACCACCAAACAGGAACGGTCGGGCAATGCCCCGCCGTTTTCGTATTCGTCGCGGTCGAGCAGGCCAGAGCAGCGGAATCATAGCCCGCGAGTCGGGGGTAAGCCCTCCTTCGCGACCCCCCTCAGAAGAAATTCGGCAAGGCTGCGCCCGGCCGCTAAGATGGATTGCCGGACGACCGGCGATTCAGGTGAGGCGACGATGTCGGATGCAACAAGCCGCGAGTTCATGACACCGCGCGACGGAGAGCTCGGGCTGCGAACCCTCTCCAATCCGGCGGGCCTCGCGATCTCCGCCCTGCCGAATGGCGCGATCTTCTCGATCACCCATCGCCCGGAGAAGGGCGCGCCGGTGATGATCAACCAGGTGCTCGGCGCGCCGATCGAGGGCGGCATCGGCCGGATCTGGCTGCGCGTGGGAGGCGCGAACCCGTTCGTGGCTCAGTTGGTCGGCCCGCGCGCCAAGGTGGCGTTCGCGGCCGACGAGAACCAGTTCGCCTGGGACGGCGAAACCAACGGCATCGCGCACAGGGTATCGCTGCGCCTCGACGCCGAGACGACGCGCTGGTCTTGGCGGATCGAAGTCACCAACCTTGGCGACAGCGCCATCCCCTGCGACGTCGTACTGGCGCAGGATCTTGGCCTCGGCGGGCGCGGCTTCCTGATGGGGAGCGAGGCCTATGCCTCGCAATACATCGACCATCGCAAGATCGAGCACCCAACTTTCGGTCCGGTCGTGCTGAGCCGGCAGAACCTTTCGCAGGGCGGCCGCTTCCCCTGGCATGCGCTCGGCTGCATCGAGGGCGCCGTCGCCTTCGCCACCGACGCGATCCAGCTGTTCGGCCCCGGTTTCCGCAGCCGCGACGAGATCGGCAGCCCCTTCGGCACCGACCTGCCGGCAGAAATCTGGCAGCACGAGCTGGCCTGCCCGGCGCTGCAGTCGAAGCCGGCGACCCTGGCGTCGGGCGCGACGACGAGCTGGACCTTCTTCGGCCACTTCGTCGCCGACCATCCGCTCGCGTCGAGCGATGCCGATCTCGCCCGTCTCGATGGCATCGCCGCCACGGTCCCAGCCGTTTCACCGGCACCGGCGCCGCTCCCGACCGTGCGCAGCCTGTTGCAGGACGCACCGGTCCAGGCCGTCCTGCCGCTCGCCGGCGATTGGCTCGCAAGGCTCTATCCGGCGCGCCATCTGGAGGAGACGCGCGACGGCGCCCTGCTCTCCTTCTTCGTGGCCGATGGAATGCTGAACCGCCATGTCGTGCTCGCGGGCAAGGAAGACCAGGTGGCCCGCCGCCACGGCGCCATCGTCCGCAGCGGCCAGAGCCGGATGCCGGACGAGGCGACGCTGGCCGCGACCTGCTGGATGCATGGTGTGTTCGCGGCACAGCTCACCATCGGCAACACCTCGTTCCACAAGCTGTTTTCCGTTTCCCGCGATCCCTACAACATCACCCGCGCCAGCGGCCTGCGCATCCTGATCGATGCCGGCGAAGGCTGGCATCTTCTCTCGGTGCCATCCGCCTTCGACATGGGGCTCAGCGATTGCCGCTGGATCTACCGCCTCGCCGACCGCACCGTGACCGTCTCGGCCATCGCCTCCGGCGCCGAGGCCGCCATGCAATGGCGCGTCGCGATCGAGGGCGCCCCGGCGCGCTTCCTCGTCTTCGGCCAGGTCGTGCTCGGCGAGCGCGAATATGAGCAGAGCGGCCGGATCCGCATCGACGCGGCTGCGAAGCGCATCAGCTTCCAGCCCGGCAAGGACTGGCTCTGGGGCCAGAATTTTCCCGACGCCGTCTACCATCTCGTCACCAGCACGCCGGGTGCCATCGAGGCGATCGGCGGCGACGAACTGCTCTACGAGGACGGCACGGCGCGTGGCGGCGCCTATGTCGCTCTGCGGACACGCACGACGAGCGAGCTCGCCTTCGCCGTCGTCGGCTCGATGACCGACGCGACCGAGGCCGCTCGCCTTGCCGATCGCTTCGCCGCCGGCGTCGAGGACGCGGCGCTGCTCGAACCGGCCGGGGCCTCCTGGAGCGGCCTGTTGCGCACGCTGCCCGAGGCGACGGACACGGACCGACTTGCGGCGGAGGCAACGATACTCCCCTGGCTGGCGCATGACGCCATCGTTCATCTGACCGTTCCGCACGGACTGGAGCAGTATACGGGCGCTGCCTGGGGCACGCGCGATGTCTGCCAGGGACCGCTCGAATTCATGCTGGCGCTCCGCCAGGACGAAACCGCGCGCGAGATCCTGACAACGCTGTTTGCCGAGCAGTACAAGACGCGGGGCGACTGGCCGCAATGGTTCATGTTGCCGCCCTATTCCAACATCCGCGCCGGCGACGCGCATGGCGACATCGTCGTCTGGCCGCTGAAGGCGCTCTGCGACTATATCGAGGCAACCGGCGACCTCGCCATTCTCGACGTCCGCCTGCCCTGGCGCCGCGACGAAGACCTGAAGCCGACCGAGGAACAGGGTACGATCCGCGCGCATGTCGAGCTTCTGCTCGCCACCGTGCGGCAGCGCTTCATTCCCGGCACGCACCTGATCCGCTATGGCGAGGGCGACTGGAACGACTCGCTCCAGCCGGCCGATCCGCATCTGCGCGACTGGATGGTGTCGAGCTGGACGGTGGCGCTGCTCTACGAGCAGGTGAGCCGCTACGCCGCCATCCTGGAGAGAGCCGGCGACCCGGCGGAGGCGGCGGCGCTTGCCTCGCTCGCCGGCGTCATGCGCGGCGACGTCAACCACTACCTGATCCGCGACGGCGTCATCGCCGGCTATGGCCTGTTCGATCCGGGGCATGACCGGGTCGAACTGTTGCTGCACCCGACCGACCGGCGCACGGGGCTTTCCTATTCACTGATCCCGATGACGCAGGCGATCCTCGGCGGCCTGTTCACGGCCGCGCAGACCCGCAGTCACCTGGAGCTGATCCGCGAGCACCTGCTCGACCCGGACGGGGCGCGGCTGATGGACAAGCCCGTCGCCTATCATGGCGGCGTCGAGACGCTGTTCCGCCGCGCCGAATCCGCCGCCTTCTTCGGCCGCGAGATCGGTCTCATGTATGTGCACGCGCATCTGCGCTATGGCGAGGCGCTGGCCGTCAGCGGCGACGTTGAGGCAGCGCGCGCGGCGCTGGCGCTCGCCAATCCGATCACGGTGACGGAACGGCTGCCGCACGCCTCGCTCCGCCAGCGCAACACCTATTTCAGCTCGAGCGACGCCGCCTTCCGCGACCGCTACCACGCGAGCGCCGAATGGAGCCGGGTGCGCGAGGGCTCGATCGCCGTCGACGGCGGCTGGCGCACCTATTCGAGCGGACCCGGCCTCTACACGCAGATCTTCGTGCGGCGGATCCTGGGGATGCGGCGGGGGTTCGGCGTCGGGGTGGAGACGACTGGGGCAGCCTAGGGGCTACTCCAGCCTCAGCGCCGGCTCGAGCCAGGCGAGGATCGCCTCGATATCGGTCGGCTGCGTGGTGTCGACGTCGAAGCGCGGACCGCGATCAACCGGCGCGGCGCGCTTGGCGAGTTCGATCAACTCCGGAATGAACGCGGCGCCGGGATGGCCGGCATGGCGCTGGTCGAGCCGGTCGCCATAGCGCTTCGCCAGCACCTCGCCCGGCGCATGGCACCAGATCTCCGCCGTCGCCTCGACGCCGGCTCGCTCGATGTGCGCCTCCAGCACCTCGCGCGGCTGAAAGCCGAACCAGGCGTCAATAATGAAGCTCGAGCCATCCGGCGCGTCGCGGATGATCGACCAGATGGCGTGATAGCTCGCCCGCCCGAGCGCGCGATTGAATTCCCGGTCACCGACCCCGAGTTGATCGAAGAACGGCTCCTTGATGGTGTCGAGCGTCAGGATGATCCAGCCGGTCCGACCTGAAATGGCGCGGGCGACCGTGCTCTTTCCCGTGGCGGGGATGCCGTTGACGAGGACTGCGCGCTTCATGAAGTCACGCGGACCGCTCGAGCAGGTTCGGCGCAGCGGGCATTGCGAGCGCTGGCGGTGGGAGCGGCACGCGATGCTCGATCAGGGCGCAGACGGCGGCGCCGATGACGCCGGCATCGTCGCCGAGTTCGGCCGCCAGCACCGGATACTGATACCAGGGCGCCAGCGCCGGGATCTTGAGCAGCGCCTTGTGGGCAGCCTTGCCGAGACCACCGCCGAGAAGCACGAGGTCGGGATCGAAGGCGGCCGAGGCGCTGTCGATCGCCGCGCGGAGCGGGCCGGCCCAGGCGTCCAGCACCTGGCGGGCAGCCTGGCCGCCTTTCGCAGCACGGCGGAAAATGTCGTCGATCGTGGTATCGGCCGGTAGGCCGGCTTCCTGGATATGGCGGGCGAGCGCCGTGCCCGAACTGGTCGTCTCGACGCAGCCGCGACGGCCGCAGACGCAGGCCGCGCCATGGACATCGACGGTGATGTGGCCGAGCTGGCCGGCGGTGCCACGCCCGCGCAGGATCTGGCCTTCCTGGACGATGGCGCCGCCGATGCCGGTGCCGATCGTGAACATGACCACGTTCTCGCGGCCGCGTCCGGCGCCGACGGCGATCTCGGCGACGAGCGCCATATTGCAGTCATTGTCGATGATGACCGGCTTGCCGGTCGCCGCCTCGACCCTCTCGGCCAGCGCCGCGCCGGCGAGGTTCAGATAGCCGCCGGAAAGCACGGTTCGACGCCGGGCGTCGACGCGGCCCGGCACGCCGATGCCGATCGACGTGACGTCCGGACGATCGAGCTGGCGCACCAGTTCGATGATGCGGCCGATGGCGGTGTCGGCGTCGCGGTCGATCCGCTCGGACACCCGCTCCAGGATCTCACCCGCGGCGGAAACGCGGGCGGCCCGGAGGTTGGTCCCGCCGATGTCGATGCCGATGGCTGTTGACGTATCAGGCATGATGCACCCGGTCGCCGTGAGATGATTGGATCAGGCCGCCTTGCGCGCCTGGGCCGAATAGCGCGCCAGCACTTCCTGGATCTGGCGCAGGCGCGGCACGGCGATCGTCGTCAGCCGCTCGCGCTGGATGTCCCGGTCGAGATGGATGCAGTCCTTCCAGAGCGCACGGCCCGCGATCACGCCCGACGCGCCGTTCTGCATGGCGATCTCGACCTGGCCGAGGAAGGTCTCGTGGTCGACGCCGGCCGAGAGCACGGCCCAGGGCACGTCACCGGCCATGGCCGAGATCCTGGCGCAGGATTCCGCCGTGCCCGGATAGGGGATCTTCAGTACCTTGGCGCCGAGTTCCAGCGAGATGCGCACGCCTTCCTCGATCAGCCAGGGCGTCTTCGCCTTGTAGTCTTCCTTGCTCTCGCCCTCGAGCTGGTAGGTCAGGAACTCGACTACCAGCAGCAGGTCCTCGCGGGAAAAATCCTCGATCGACTGGCGCAGGATCTCGATATTGGCGGTGTTTGCCTCCGGCCTGTCGGCGCGGAGATAGACCATGATCTTGCCGCCCGTGCCGCCGAGTTCGCGGACGCGGCGGGCGGTGACGCCCGGCACCAGCGTCGACAGGCGATAGCCCTCGGGCGAGGTGTTCCAGCCGGAAGCATCAAGGCCGATCAGAAGCGCCGTATCGCGCGCCAGCGAGCCGTTCTCGATCACATGCGGCACGGCGCAGAGCGGGTCGAGCAGCACGCAGGAAGCCTCGTTGGCGAGATAGCGGGTGATGTCCGACTTGGTCTCGCCCAGCATGTCGTTGCTGATCTTCGCCTGTTCTTCCGGAGACGCCGCGAGCAGCGTGCGCATGCCGCCGCGCTGGTCACAGGCGATCACCATCATGGCGCCGTCGCGCCCGCAGATCTGCTGGTAGCCACGGAATTCCGATGTCGACATACGGGTCATGCTGCGCGGTCCGATTTTGGGCACCGGCCTTGCCGGGCGCTGGCGAAGTTCTTCAAGCCACCGAACCGGTCCATTCTACCGCAACTGGCGGCGAAATCCCGATCCCTTGCCGATGCCCGTCGCTTTTATGGACCGCCCCTGCCCGAATGGACTATGCACGGAAGGCTGGCGGTTCGAGCACGCGGCGTCTCTGCGGTGGCTCCCTCAAGCTGATGCGTGTATGTGTATCATCTTTCAGAAAGGAATTTCAAGCTGTCCTCTTCGTCATCCCAGGACACCGCTGCGACCCGCACGATGCTGCACACCGTCGCCAAGCTGCACTACGAGGCCGACCTCTCGCAGGTCGAGATCGCGCGTCGGCTGAACGTCTCGGCGGCGACGATCTCCCGGCTGTTGCGGCGCGCGCGCGACGAGGGGATCGTGCGGATCGAGATCCCCGACATCGCGACGCCGGAAGAGCTCAACCAGCGGCTGGTCGAGGCGCTCGGGCTGAAGCAGGCGGCGGTGGTCGATGCACCCGAGGCGGGCGTCATGGCGGCTCTCGCCGCCCCGGTCGGCAATCTTCTGCGCGATGCCGGGCTGAAACAGGACTCGGTGCTGGCGATCGGCTGGGGCCGCGCCATCCGCGAGGTGATCCAGGCCGGCCTGCCGGGCCTTCCCGGCGTCATCACCGTGCCGGCGACCGGCGGCATGCAGCAGTCGGCCGCGCACTTCCAGATCAACGAGTTCGTCCGCCTCGCCGCCGAGCAGATGGCCGGCACGCCACATTTCATCCATGCGCCCTACCTGCCCTCGCCGGAGACCCGCGACGCCTTCCTGAGCGATCCGATCATCCGCGAGAACGTCGCGCTCTGGGAAAGGCTCGACGCGGCGCTCGTCGGCATCGGCCTGACGCATACGGCCGAGGGCCCCTCCTCGGCGACGCCGCACGAGCAGGCGCTCGCCCACGCCGCCGGCGACGTCGTCCGCCACTATTTCGATGTCGAAGGCCATGCCCTGCCCTGGGAGGGTGAGGACCGCCTGATCGCCATCTCGCCGGACCAGTTGCGGGCGACCCCGCTGGTGATCGGTGTTGCTGTCTCGGCCGGCAAGGTGCCGGCGATCCTCGGCGCCGTCCGGGCCGGGCTCGTCAATGCGCTGGTGACCGACGTCCGCACGGCGCAGGCGGTGCTGGACAGCCTCTGACGCGATATCCGGACGAAAATGGCGGCCGCGCGAAGGCGGCCGCCACAGGCTGGAAGTCGAAACGGTGCTGGAGGTCGATTTCAGCCGCCGACCATCAGCTTGACGATCTCGTCCGGGTTGGTGTCGGCGATCTTGCGTTCTCCGGCGAGCGACCCGCGACGCAGGACGACGATGCGGTCGGCGACCGCGAAGATGTCCTGCAGATTGTGCGAGATGAAGATGATCGCCCGACCCTGCGCCTTCAGGTTCTGGATCAGCGACACGACCTTGCGCTGCTCGGGCACGCCGAGCGCCGCGGTCGGCTCGTCCATGATCAGGACACGGGCGTTCCAGTAGATCGCCCGCCCGATCGCCACCGCTTGCCGCTGCCCTCCCGAGAACCGTCCGACCGGCGCATCGAGCCGGTTCACATGGAAATCGAGCCGCGCCATCGTCTCCTTCGCGGCCTTGGCCATGGCCGGCCGGTCGAGAACCGGGATGAAGCCGAAGACGCGCTTCATCGGCTCGCGGCCGAGGAAGATGTTGGCGCCGATCGACAGGTTATCGGCGAGCGCGAGGTCCTGGTAGATCGTCTCGATGCCATGCGCGCGGGCGGCTTCAGGTGTGGCGAAGTTGACCACCTCGCCGCCGAAACGGATTTCGCCGCCATCGGGGCCATGCACGCCGGAGATCGTCTTGATCAGGGTCGACTTGCCGGCGCCGTTGTCACCGGCAAGCGCCACGACCTCGCCGGGGTAGAGCGACATCGAGACCCCCTTCAGGGCCTCCACGCCGCCGAACCGCTTGTAGACGGAGCGGACGTCGAGCACGGGCTCCTGGGACGGCAGTCTGGTTTGCACGGACATCTAGCGATCCCCACCGAGCTTGCGCTGCGTC
Organism: Kaistia nematophila; assembly: GCF_026343855.1. NCBI lineage: Bacteria > Pseudomonadati > Pseudomonadota > Alphaproteobacteria > Hyphomicrobiales > Kaistiaceae > Kaistia > Kaistia nematophila. Next base: position 564,905 of record NZ_JAPKNK010000002.1, read on the forward strand.
TGGTCGACGAGCACGGAGATGATGATGACGACGCCGACGGCGACGAACTGCCAGAACGGCTCGACATTGATGAAGACGAGACCGTACTGGATCACCGCGATCACCAGGGCGCCGGCAACCGTGCCAAGGATGGTGCCCGAGCCGCCGAACAGGCTGGCGCCGCCGATCACGACCGCAGCGATCGAGTCGAGCAGCAATGGTTCGCCGGCCTGCGCCGCACCGGCCGTGAAGCGCGCCGCGTAGAGCACGCCGCCGAGGCCGGCGCAGAGCGCCGAGAGCAGGTAGAGCTTGCGGATATGGCGCGGCACGTTGATGCCGGAGCGGATCGCCGCCTGCTCGTTGGCGCCGATGGCATAGGTGTGCTGGCCGAAGCGGGTCTGCGACAGGACATAGTGCATCAGCAGCACGAACAGGATCGTGATGACGACGATGACGGGGATGCCGAAGATGCGGCCGTTGCCGAGCGAGGCGAACCAGGCATTGGCGACCGGGACCGTGGTGCCGCCGGCAAGCAGGAAGGCGACGCCGCGCGCCACGCCGAACATGCCGAGCGTGCCGATGAAGGGCGGCACCTTCAGCTTGGAGATCAGGAAGCCGTTGACGAAGCCCGGTCCGAGCGCGACCAGGAGGCCGGCCAGGATGCCGACCAGCATCGCCGCGAAGGGCGGCAGCGAATGGCCGGCGAGATTGGTGGCATGCGCCGCGATGACGGCGGCAAGGCCCATGATGAAGCCGACCGAAAGATCGATGCCGCCGGAAATGATGACAAAGGTCGATCCGAGCGCCAGAAGCAGGGGGGCGACGGCGAAGATCGCGATCGACTGGGCGTTATAGGCCGAGAACAGGAAGGTCTGGCCATAGCTGACCCGGGACCATGTCTCGAAGAAGATCAGCAGCAGAGCGAGGAACAGCCAGGCGCGCAGGGCCGCAATGCGAACGATCAGCTGACGTGACCGGGACTGGGTGGGGTCCGCGCGCGATTCCGTAGACGTATGGGCGGACATGCGCCACTCCGTAACAGGTATCGAACAGAAGGGGAGCGCCGCCGGACCGGTGGCCCGACGGCGCCGGCGGCTCAATCCTTGTAGATGAACTGCGCGATTTCCGGCTTGTCGACGTTATCCTTGTCCATCACGGTGAAGCCGGTGCCGATCGAGACCGGGATCGACTGGCCCGTGAGATGGGCGAAGGCGGAGATCAGGCCGTAGTAGCCGATTTCAGCCGGATGCTGGGCGATGGCGATATCGACCAGGCCCGACTTGATGTTGTCCACGATCGACGGCGGTGCGTCGAAGGCGACGACCTTGACCTTGCCGGTCTGGCCGGCCTGCTGGACGCCATTGGCCGCGCCGAGGGCCGAGAACAGGTTGGCGCCGAAGACGCCGGCGAGGTCGGGGTTGCGGGCGAAGACCGACTGCAGCTGCGAGGCAGCCTTGTTCGAGTCGTTGTCGTTGAACTGGGTTTCCAGGACTTCGATTCCCGGGAAGTTCTTCATCTCGTCCTTGAAGCCTTCTTCGCGCTGGTCGGTCGTCGAGACGCCCGGCTTGACGTTCGAAACGAAGACCTTGCCCTTTTCGCCGATTGCCTTGGCGAGCGAGCGGGCGGCGATGCGGCCGCCGAGCACGTTGTCCGAGGCGATGTAGGCGAGCGGGAAGTCGGCATCGCCGGCGCCGGTCTGATAATTGCCGGTGCCGATGAAGGTGTCGACGGTGATGACCGGAATGCCGGCCGCCTGGGCCTTCTTGAGCGGCTCGACCAGCTGGACCTTGTCGGTCGGGGCGATCAGGATCGCGTCGGGCTTGCGGGCGATGATGGCGTCAAGCACCGGAACCTGCAGGACGGGGTTGAATTCCGGCGCGCCCTGGAAGACGAGCTCGGCGCCGACCGCCTTGGCCGCAGCCTCGGCGCCCTTGCGCATGGTGATGTAGAAGCCGTCCGTCGTCAGGCCCGGGATCAGGGCGACGGTGAACTTCTTGTCCTGGGCGTGGGCCGCGATCGAGCTGGTCAGGACGGTCGCCCCGACAGCAAGAGCCGCAAGTGCAGTAACGATTCTCTTCATGGCGTTCCCTCGTGTTTGCCTTGAATTGCAAGCTGTTGCCTAGCAACGGTGGTTCATCCGCCGACGCCCTTCTTCGGGACTGTTCGTGCGGATGGTCTCGGCCGGCAACGGCGCCTGCGGCGACCGATGCGACCTTGATTGGGCGCTGGCGCGCCATGCGCGCCGGAACTGAAAATCGAATAGCGAAGAATTTCGGCAAGCAACGTCACAGACTGACGCATCAAACGTCAGACAAAATAATCCTGATCGCGCCCTATCACAGGCAACGCCGAGACTAATCCAGCAAATCCGGCTGATGGCTCCGCAGAGCCAAGCCCTCCCATTTCTTATTTGTTGAGGGAAGCCTAGATGCGCGCTTCGACGAGGTCAATCCGATATTTTACGCAAGCTAAGTTTGCACGCCTGCCTCTAGGGCATACCCAAGCGGAATTGGCAGATTCCCGCCAATTCCGAGCCGGCCACCTTGCGCGGCGAGCGTTGCCCACCGCGTCCCGGCCGCGAAAAGCGGGTCAGATGTCCTGGTTCTGCGGCAGGATGACCAAGTCGCGGATCGTGACATTGGCCGGCCTGGTCAACATGAACAGCACCGCGTCGGCGATGTCCTCGGACAGCAGTCCCTCCCGCGCCGCCGCCTTGGCGGCGATCACGCCCGGGTCGGAATAGCCCCAGAGCTCGTTCAGAACGACGCCCGGCGCGACGGCGCCAACCCGCACGCCGTGCGGCGCGACCTGGCGGCGCACGCCATGCACGAAGGCCTGCACCGCATGCTTCGTGGCGCTGTAGACCGGCTCCCACGGAATCGCCTGATGGCCGGCGACCGAGCTGGTGACGATCACCTCGCCCGAGCCGCGTTCGATCATGCCGGGCAAGACCGCGCGCACGGCGCGGAACACGGCGTTGATGTTGACGCCGATCACCTCGTCGAAATCGTCGGCCTTGCCGTCGACGAGATCGCCCGAGAGATAGAGGCCGGCATTGGCGAGCAGGATGTCGATCTGGCCGAAGCGGGCGACGGTCTCGGCGATGGTGCGCTCGACCTCGGCCGGCTTGGTCAGGTCGGCGGCAATGACAAGCGCCTCGGCATCCGGGAATTCGCTGCGAACCGCCTGAAGACGTTCCGCCGAACGGCCGACGAGCGCGAGACGCACCCCCTGCCCGGCCAACATGCGCGCCATGGCGCGGCCGATGCCTGAACTCGCGCCGGTAACCAGCGCGACTTTTCCCTTAAGATCACGGCTCATGCTGACCCTCCCCGGTCGCACGACGGAGCAGGCCGCCGGAACGTCCGTCCGTTTCGGCGCTTCGTCGATGATGCGTGCTGGCTTGGGCCCGCGCGCGAGACATTCAGTCCCGCGCCTCCTCCCGGTCCCGCAACCCTTCCCGGAGGCTAACATTCCGCCCCAGTACGTCAACTTGGAAATTTGCACGCGTAAAGCAGTCTGTTAGTCTGCCTTTACGTCTCCCGTCCGGCCTTGCCCGAAAATTCGGCAAGGCGTCACGACGCGTCGACGGGACGTCTATCTCGGCCGCCGTGAAGCACGGCTGCATGCCCCGCCAGAGCCTGAAGTTGAAAGAACGCGAATGACCGATCGCACCATCAAGAACATGGCGGAGTTCTCGGCGCTGAGCGGCATTTCGCGACCGACGGTCTCGAAATATTTCAACGACCCCGACAGCGTGCGCAAATCCACCCGCGCGCAGATCGAGAATGCGCTGGCGAAATACGAGTACCGCCCCAACCTCTTCGCGGTGAACCTGAACAAGAAGCGGCCGAAGATCGTCGGCCTGATCGTGCCGGACACGGCCGACACGTTCTTCTCCGAACTGGTGCGCCGGATCGAGATGCGCTGCGTCGAGCGCGGCTACCTCGCGATCGTGCTTTCGTCGCGCGGCGATGCGCAGCTGGAGGCCCGCTCGATCGAGACGCTGCTGTCGCTGAAGATCGCCGGCGCCATCGTAGCCCCGCTTGGCGTCCACTCCGACCAGCAGTTGATCCGCAGCCTCAGGGCGCGAATCCCGATGGTCTTCCTTGATTCGAGCCTCGACGAGGACACGCCCTTCGTCGGCACCAACAATTTCCAGAGCGTCCCGCTGATCACCGAGTATCTGTGCCGCAGCGGCGACGCGCCGACCTATTTCGACATGCCGGCGGTCAACCAGAACGGGCCAGAGCGCAAGCTGGCCTATGTCACGACCATGCAGCGCCTCGGCCTCAAGCCCGAGGTGGTGGCGGTGACGGCCAAGAATGACTGGCGCTTCGAGGATATAGCCTTCGAGGAAGCGCAGCGCGTCCTGCGGGGGCCGGGCTTCCCGACCCGCACGGTTCTCTGCGCCAATGACCGCTGCGCCGTCGGCGTCATGGCCGCGGCCTTCCAGCATGGTCTCCGCATCGGCCGCGAACCCGGCTGCGACATCCGCATTGCCGGCCATGACGACCAGCCGCACAGCCGCTATGGCTGCCCGCCGCTGACGACGGTGGCGCAGGATTTCGACCAGCTCGCCCAGAACGCCGTCTCGATCCTGCTGGAGCGCGTGGAGAGCGAGGATGCCGCCGTCGGCGATCGGCCGCCGCAGCAGCTACGTCTCGAGGGCAAGCTGGTGATGCGAGCCTCGGCCTGAAGCGGCTCGGTCAGGCCGGGACGCCCTCCAGACAGGCGGCGACGAACGGTCGGAGACGCGGATCGTCGAAATGCGGGATGGCGAGCCCCGCTCCCTCCTGCAGCAACCGTTCGGCCGGCAGGCCCGTCGTAAGGCCGACGACGGCAAGCCCCGCAGCCACGGCGGCGCGGATCCCGGAGATCGAATCCTCGAAGGCGACGCTGTGCGCGGCCGAGCCGCCTAGGCGCTCCAGCCCGACGAGATAGGGCAGCGGATGCGGCTTGGCGTGGGCAAGTTCATCACCGATCACCACCGTCGCGAACCGTTCGGCAAGGCCGATGCCGGCGAGTTCCTGCTCGGCATTCGGACGCGGCGCGTTGGTGACCACGCCGTAGCGCGCGCCGGTATTGTCGACCCAGCCGAGGAAATCGAGCAGCCCTTCGGCCGGCACGAGGTCGGTCGCCAGCGAGCGGAAGAGTACCTCTTTCGCCTCGACCAGCGCCGCTCCCTCCTCGCGGGAAAGCGCGGGCACGAGATCGGCGAGAATGGTTTCGTTCGGAAAGCCCATCACCTGTGTCCGGTAGCGCTGCGGGTCGAGCGCGACACCGAGACGGGCGACCTGTTGCCGCCAGGCCTCGTAGTGCAGGTGATCGATATCGAGCAGCGTCCCGTCGAGGTCGAACAAGAGAACACCGGACATCAGAAGCTCCATTTCGAGGCCGTGAAGATCAAGCCCTCAGCCGAAAGGCTAAAAATATCGGCGATTGTCTGGAAATTGCGGGCTAACGCGCTTCGGCCCAATCGATCGAGCCGTCCGAGGCCTGGACCTGGTTGCGCCCGGACACCTTGGCCCGGTAGAGCGCATCGTCGGCGCGCCGGTAGAAGTCGCTCAACACGTCGTCCGGACGGCTCGACGTGAGGCCGGCGGAGAAAGTGTAGGAAAAGTCGGGATAGTTGGCGAGCGGCTTCGACAGGCGCACAACGGTCAGCATCCGCTCCAGCATCAGCCTGGCGTGTTCCAGCGGCGTATCCGGGAAAGTCAGCGCAAACTCCTCGCCGCCCATGCGCCCGAAACAGTCCGACCGCCGCAGCTGGCCCTGGATCTTGCTGGCAAAGTCCTGCAGCACAAGGTCGCCGGTCTGGTGGCCGAAGCGGTCGTTGACCAATTTGAAATTGTCGAGGTCGATCACCGCGAGGCAGCCGGCATGCTGGGGCGAGACATGGTGATCGGCAAGGATCTGTTCGATCCGGGCGGTCAGGAATCGCCGGTTGGCGACGCCGGTCAGGTCGTCGGTGTAGGACGCCTTGATGGCGACGTCGCGCGCCTGGCGAACCGAGCGCTCGTCGGCGCGGATATGGCTGATGTCGCTGGCGATGCAGAGCATCCAGCCATCGCCTTCGACCGTCTCCGTCATCCAGAGCCAGCGTCCGTCATGCAGGTCCGTCTCGAAGGCGCGAAATCCCGTCTTGCCGCGACGCGACAGGGTGGAGGTCAGCCAGGACTCAAGATCCGGGACACGCAGAACCGTGCCGCGATCGAGCGCATGGTTGCGGCGCATGATCTCCGCCCAGGTCGGCGCCTCGTCCGCCTCGACGAAATAGGCGGCGCGAAAGGCCGGATTGGCATAGCGAAGCCGGTCGAAGCCGTCATAGACCGCGACCAGGACATCCGAAGCATCATAGAGTTGCGCAATCCTCGAGCAGATGCTCGCGTCCAACCAACCGTCTCCACCGCTCCACACGCCGCGCCGGCCTTCGAGAAGGCAGCTTCGGATGCGCGAACTTTGCCGCGCAAAGGTAGCGGAACTGGCAACGCTCTGCCAGCACCGCCGCGAGCGATGTTCGGGACTGCGGCGGGCTCTTCCCAGGCGAAGCTCGCGGTCAGGCCTGGGCGAAGGCGGCGGTCAGGACGTCGTTCTCGGTCAACCCTTGGTTGGCTGCGAGCATGGTCTGCCGGCCGCGCGACAGCACCATGACGGTCGAGGCGAGCGCCAGCACTTCCGGCAGCTCCGACGAGACGAAGACGACGCTCATGCCCTTCTTCGCCAGATCCTGGATCTGCCTGTAGATGTCCGCCTTGGTGCGGACGTCGACGCCATGCGTCGGTTCGTCGAGGAACAGGATATCCGGCTCGGAGGCGAGGCAGCGGGCGAAGATCACCTTCTGCTGGTTGCCGCCGGACAGACGCCGGATCGGCTGCTCCGGCCCCTCGCTGACGATGCCGAGCGCCTCGCGGAAGCGGGAAAACAGCGACTTTTCGGCGCCGAGGTCTAGGATACCGCTGCTCTTCTGCCGCTTCGCCACGGCGACGTTCTCGGCCAGCGACAGGCTGGGCAGGATGCCGTTGGTCTTGCGGCCTTCGGGGAGCAGCGCCAGGCCGCTTCGCCACGCCTCGGTGGCATTCCCCGGCACGACGCCGTCCGGTCGCGAGATCGAGCCAGCAGCGAGCGGCCGCATGCCGCAGAGCAATTCCAGGAGCTCCGTGCGCCCTGCCCCGACCAGGCCGAAAATGCCGAGGATCTCGCCCTTGCGAAGCGCGAACGAAACGGGTCCGACGCGGCCCTTGTCGGCGATCGCATCGGCCTTCAGCCGGATCGGCGCATCGGCCGCGATAGCGGGCGCATCGAGCGCATCGAAGGTGAAGGCGCGCCCGGTCATGTCGGCGATGATGCCGGCCCGGGTGGTCTCTGCCACCGGCCGATCGCCGACGACGCGGCCATCGCGCAGCACCACGACGCGATCGGAGATGGCAAACACCTCGTCGAAGCGGTGGCTGATGAAGATGATGGCGACGCCATGGTCGCGCAGATCGCGCACGATCGCGAAGAGCGCCTCGGCCTCGTGCGGCGTCAGCGAGGCGGTCGGCTCGTCGAGGATGAGCAGGCGGGCATTGCGCGCCAGCGCCTTGGCGATCTCGACGATCTGCTGCTCGGCGGTCGACAGCGAACCGGCCTCGACGCGCGGATCGATATGCGCGGCGCCCACCCGCGCCAGTAGCTCGCGCGCCTTGGCGGCCAGAGACTTGCGGTCGATGAAGCCGGACCTGCCGGTCCTGTAGTCGCCGATGAACAGGTTTTCCATCACCGACAGCGACGAGATCAGCGAGAGCTCCTGGTGGATATGGATGATGCCGGCATCGAGCGCCGAGCGAGTGTCGCGGAACACCGTCTCCGCGCCGTTCCAGGCGATCGTGCCACCGTCGCGCGGCAGCGCGCCGGAGAGGATGTTGACGAAGGTCGACTTGCCGGCCCCGTTCTCGCCGAGGAGCGCCACGACCTGCCCGGCCGAGATATCGAAATCGACCCCGTGCAGGACGCGGTTCTGGTCGAAGGACTTGGCGATGCCGCGGGCGGAAAGAAGGCAGTCGGTCATGGGGATCTCGGATTGGGGACTGGAACCCTCCCCCGCGTACGGGAGAGGGAGTTTGCGATGGGGCGAAAGCGCCGGAGGCTCAGGTCTTGGCGCCCTTGCCGAGCACGACCGGGGCGTCGATCGCGATCTCGGCCGGATAGGTGGCGCCGAAGCCCAGCATATTGTGCAGCATGACGATGCTGTCGAAGGCCTGGCGCGCCGGCGCCTGATCGATCAGCGCGAGGATCTCGCCGCCGTCCTTGTACTGCTGCTTCTCCGGCAGGTTGTCGTAGCCGACGACGCCGACCTTGCCGGTCGCCTTGGCGTCGCGCACCGCCTTGGCCGCCGCTTCCGAACCGCCCGCCGTCACGTAGATGATCGACAGGTCCGGGTTCGAGGTCATGACGTCGGTCGCCTGCGAATAGGCGGTGGCGTCGTCGTCCTTGCACTCGAACGGGCCGACGATGGTGATGTCGGGGTAGTTCTTCTTGATGAGGTCGAGCGCGCCGTTCATGCGGGCGTCGTGCTGGGCCGCGCCGAGATAGCCGGTGATGACGGCGATCTTGCCCTTGCCGCCGGTCTGCTTGGCGATGAACTCGCCCGCCTTCGCGCCGGCGTCATAGGCGAGCATGCCCATCGAGACGTTGCGGTTCGACTTCTCGGCCGAGTCGGCGATGAAGGAGATGAACGGCACGCCCTCGGCGACCACCTCGTTCACCTTGGCGACGGTGCCGTCGAAGATCGGCACGGCGGCGATGCCGTCATACTGCTTGGTCAGCGCGCCATCGATGCCGGCGACCATGACCTCGGCGGTCAGGCCGGTGCCGAGCTGGATGTAGTCGACCGTCGTGTTGAGCGGCTTCAGGTATTCCGTCGCCGCGACGATGCCCTTGTCGGCGGCTTCCCAGAAGGACGAGCCCTGGAACGACAGCACGGCGAGGCGGAGCGGCTTCGGCGCCGGGCCCTGGGCGACGATGGTGCCGCCAACGGCCTTGGCCGCTTCGGAAAGGGCTGCTTCCTCGGCCAGCGCCAGGCGCGGCACCAGCGGCAAGGCGAGGCCGGCTGCCGAGAGCATCAGGAAGCGGCGGCGATCGAATGTAGTCATGGTTTCCTCCAGAGTTGAACTTGGTGAGACGTCGGCGGTCGCGACCGCCTCAGTCTTCTTCGCTGCGGCGGTTCAGGCTGTCCGCGCCGACGGCGAGGATGACGACGAGACCGATGGTGATGGTCTGCCAGTAGCCCGAGACGTTGAGCAGGACGAATGCGTTGCGGAGCAGGCCGATCAGCGCCGCACCGATGACGACGCCGCCGATCGAGCCGCGACCGCCGGAAAGCGCGACACCACCGAGGATGACCGCGGCGATGACGTCGAGCTCGTAGCCGAGGCCGAGATTGGGATTGGCGTTGGTCAGCATGCCGCCGAGCAGCAGGCCGCCGAGACCGGCGAGGCTGCCCGAGACGGTGAAGACGAGAATGCGCGTCTTCGCCACGTCGATACCGGCGAGCCGCGCGGCGCGGGCATTGTCGCCGACCGCATAGACGTTGCGGCCCCAGCGCGTCCGCGTCGCGAACAGCCAGACGAGGATCGTCAGCACGACGAGCAGGATAAACTGCACCGGCAAGCCGCCGATCTTGCCGTAGCCGAGAAACGCCGCCCAGTTGTCGAAGCGCTGCGGATTGCCGTTGGTGATGAGCAACGCCGCGCCCCGCGCGATCGACAGCGTGCCGAGCGTGGTGATGAACGGATTGATCCGTAGCTTGGTGATCAACACGCCATTGGCGAAACCGATCGCCATGCCGATGCCGATCGCGCCGGCGATGCCGAGCGACGGCATGCCGGTTGTCGCCGAGACGATCGCGCCGGTGACGGCCGAAAGGCCGATCACCGAGCCGACCGACAGGTCGATGCCGCCGGCGATGATCACCAGAGCCTGGCCGAGCGCGACGATGCCGACGACAGAGATCTGGCGCGCGACATTGGAAAGGTTGCGCCCCGTCAGGAAGAACTCGCTGGCGAAGGTAAGGCCGATGAAGACGAGAACGAGCATCGCGAGAACGGTCGCCTCGCGGCGCGTCCGCACGAAGCGGACGACATTGGCAGCAGTCATGGATCAGCGTCTCTTGAAGGTGGGCTGGCGCTTTTCCTTGAAGGCGGCGCGGCCTTCCGCGGCGTCTTCGGTGGCGAAGCAGATGGTCTGCAGGTCGCGCTCGTAGTGGATCGCCTGCTCCTGCGGCATGGTGAAAGCCGCCTGCAGGTTAAGCTTCGCCGTCTCGGCCGCGATCGGCGCGCGACTGGCGATCACGTCGGCGATCGCCCGGGCGCGGGCCAACAGGTCCGCCTGCGGCACGACCTCCGACACCAGGCCCCAGGCCAGCGCCTTCTCGGCCGGGATCGGATCGCCGGTCATGATCATCAGCGCCGCATTGGACGGGCCGACCGAATGGGCGAGGAAGGTCGCCATGCCGCCGCCGCCGATCCAGCCGAGCTTGATCTCCGGGGCTGCGAACTGGGCGTTGTCCGAGGCGATGCGGATGTCGCAGGAGAGCGACGTCTCCAGACCGCCGCCAAAGGCGTAGCCGTTCACCGCCGCGATGGTCGGCTTCAGCAGCTTGCGGATCGCGTCGCAATAATCGGCGCGATTGCGGAACTGCCAGGGCGTCTCGTAAGTGTCGAGCTCCTTGATGTCGGAGCCGGCGCAGAACGCCCGCTCGCCGGCGCCGGTGACGATGACGACGCGGATCGTGTCGCTGTCGTTGCATTCCTTGACGGCGGCGACGATCGCCTTCGACATTTCCGGCGTGACGGCGTTGAGCTTCTGCGGCCGGTTCAGCGTGATGGTCGCGACGGGACCGTCGACGGTGAAGAGGATGTCGTCGCTCATGCTGCGCCCTCGCCCACTGCGCCCTTGGCGATCAGGTCGTTGATGGCGGCCTCGTCGAGGCCAGCTTCCGCCAGCACCGCCCGCGTGTGCTCGCCGGTCAGCGGCGCGCCGCGCTCGACGGTCGAGGGCGTCTTCGAGAACTTGATCGCGAAGCCCGGCGTCTTCACATGGCCTTCAGTCGGATGGTCGTATTCGACGAAGGTGCCGTTGTGCTTGATCTGCTCGTCCTCGACGAGATCGGCATAGCCATAGACCGGGCCGCACCAGATATCGGCAGCGCGCAACAGTTCCAGCCATTCGGCCGAGCTCTTGGTCTTTAGCTTCTCGCGCGTCTTGGCGAAGATCTCGTCGCGCTTCTCCCAGGTGTCGATCTCGTCGTCCATGGTGAGGAAGCTGTCCTCGCCGATCACCTGGCCGAGTGTCGCGAGCTTCGGGAACGACACGATGATGTAGCCGTCCGTCGTCGCGAAGGCGCCGTAGGGCGCGCGGATATAGACATGCGCATGCGGCTCGGCCGAGCGGGTCTGCGGCTTGCCGGCGACGGTGAAGACCGAGAGTTCCTGCATCTGGATCGTGGTGATCGCGTCCAGCATGTTGACCTGGACCAGCTGGCCCTCGCCCGTCCGCTCGCGATGCAGCAGCGCCGCCAGCGCGCCCTCGAAGGCGGTGTAGGCGGTGATCGCGTCGACCAGATACTGGCCGGCGGCGGTCGGCGGCTCGCCGTCGCGGCCGGCGGAAAGCATGGCGCCCGACATGCCCTGCAGCACGAGGTCCTGGCCCGGGCGGTGCAGATAGGGCCCGTCCTCGCCATAGCCGGAGATCGAGACGTAGATCAGCTTCGGGTTGATCTTCGACAGGCTCTCGTAGTCGACGCCGAGCCGCTTGGCGACGCCGGGACGATAGTTCTGCAGGAAGACGTCGGCCGTCTTCACCAGCTCCAGCAGCATCGCCTTGCCGTCAGGGTTCTTCAGGTCGATAGCGAGCGAGCGCTTGTTGCGGTTGAGCGACAGGAACGAGACGTTGACCTTATTGCCGCGCGCGCCGCCGGCCGCGACATGGCGCTGCCACTCGCCATTGATCGGCTCGACCTTGACGACGTCGGCGCCGAGATCACCCAGGCGCTGCGCCGCGAACGGCCCCGCCATGGCGATCGAGCAATCGAGCACGCGGTACCCGGAAAGAATGCCCATTTTCTAAAACCTCAAAGATCCGAACTATCCGTCATCCCTGCGAAAGCAGGAATCCATCCGGCCCGTTGGAGGAGGCCACATGGATCCAGGGTCTCCGCTTCGCTCCGCCCGGGATGACGGCGGCGCGCATGCGAATGGGTCACGTCATCCACCAGCCGCCATCGACGTTCAGCGTCTGTCCGGTGACGAAGCCGGAGCCTTCGGAGGCGAAGAAGATCAGCGCGTTGGCGATATCCGCCGGTTCGCCCCGGCGCTTGACCGCCTGATGGTCGAGGACGTGGCGGGTGTAGCCTTCGGGATCGGGATGGATCTTCTCGGCATCGGTCGGGAAGGCACCGGGCGAAATGGCGTTGACGGTGACGCCATAGGGGCCGAACTCGCGCGCCCAGGCCCGCGTCAGGCCGACCAGCGCGCCCTTCGACTGGATGTAGGGCGACAGGTTAGCCCAGCCGCCCGAGAGCGTCACGCTGGCGATGTTGATGATGCGGCCGAAGCCCTTGGCGCGCATCGAGGGCAGCGCGACCTGCACGCAGACGATGCCAGCGTCGACATTGATCCGCTGCACCGCCTGGTGCTCTTCGATCGTGTATTCCTCGAACGGCTTCGAGGGGTAGATCGCGGCGTTGTTGATGACGACGTCGAAGCCGCCGACCTCGGCGGAGATCGCCTCCAGCGCCGTCTTCAGCCCGGCGAGATCGGAAAGGTCGAGCGCCCGGAAGATGAGCCGGTCATGGCCCGCCTCGGCGGCGGCCGCCCGGAGCAGTTCTCCCTTGGCCGGGTCGTTGTCGATGGCGACCACGGTGGCGCCGGCCGCGAGGAACGCCAGCGTCGAGGGCAGGCCGAGCCCGCCTGCCGCGCCGGTATAGAGGATGGTCTTGTTCTGGATGGTCATCTGTCAGTTCCAAATATCGCAAACTCTGCCGTCATCCCGGGCAAGCGCAGCGCGACCCGGGATCCATTCAGCCGTATCGCCAACAGGAGAGGCGCCAGATTCACGACTGAGCAGCCGGATGGATCCCCGCTTTCGCGGGGATGACGGCGAGTTGGGGCGACGGGCAGAAGCGCGCATCAGCGTCCCTTGATCGGACGGTGGTTGCCCGTCGGCTCCGGGTATTCCTCGGTCGGCTGCACGGCGAGACCGGCAATGCGCTTCTCCAGCGCCGCCGTCGCTTCCTTGCCGGCATGGATGCGGAACGTCGTGTCGTAGCGGCGCTCGTCGCCATGCTCGAGCCAGATCAGTTCATTGTGCTCGCGCGCATAGGTCTGGCCGAGCACGTGGTTGGTCGACGGCTCCAGGCCGACGGCATACTGGCCGGCCTGCAGGTTCTGCCATTCGAACTGGCAGGGGAACTGGTCCTTGCGGGTCTCGACCTCGAAGGCGAGGCCCAGGCGGTCATTGACCAGCGCCACCGGCACCAGGCCATTGGCGTCGGCCTTCATCTCGTGCTGCCAGACCTGCTCATGGAAGTTCTTCTGCGGCGCGGGCAGCGTGCGGTAGCCGACACCCTGCTTGCGATAGTCGGCGCCGGCATGGGCTGCCCAGACCACTTCCTCGATCGGCGCGACATAGCGGGCGCCCTCTTCCAGCAGCGGCGCCGCCGGATTGATGTGGTAGCAGTACATGTGCGGCGTCTTGTAGAAGCCGTGATTGACGACGCGGTCGGTGAGTTTGATCTCGTTGGAGCCGACCTTCGCCTCGATGCGGCGGATCAGGTGCAGGTCTTCGCCGAAGACGGTCGACTGCTGCACGACGCCTTCCGCCCACAGCGTGCACTCGTCGCCGTCCCAGGCCTCGCCATAGCCGGTGAGGCGGGCCGGGATGGTGCCGACGCGGCCGTGCAGCGAATGCTTCACGGTCTTGCGCGGGCCGTAGACATAGCTGTCGGCCGGCGCCTCATGCATGAACAGGATGTGGTCGAGGCCGCAGGTGACGAGCAGGCCGGAGAAGGACCGCATCCAGCCGAGGCCGCCCTCGCCCTCATATTCGTGCAGGAAGGCGTTGCGGAAGCCGGCGGGCGAATGCCATCCGATCGAGGTTCCCTGATAGTCGAGATCGGCGATGTCCATCGCCCGGTCGACGAGCACGGTGAAGCGCAGGCCGGCGCCGGTGCGGAATTCGAGCATGCGGATGCCGCGTTCGACGCCGTCGCCAAGCGTCGTCAGCCGGACGCCCGCGAATTGCGACAGCATGCCGGAATGCTCCGCCAGTTCGCGTCGCGAAAAAGTCCGCCCGAAAAGTTGCACCATGGTCGTGTCCTGATTGTCCTGTTTCGTGGAGGGCAAGGAAGTCTCGCCCGCCCCTCCCCCGCGAGCGGGAGAGGGAATTTTTCTGTCTGGCGCCAGGCTCGACGAGCCCGCCGGATCAGAGACCGTTGGCGCGCAGCTTGCCGTCGAGGAACTTCTTGGCGCGCGGCACGTCGTCTTCCGACAGGTGCTCGATGATCACCGGGATGTTCGGGTGCTTTTCCGAGAGGCGCTGCAGGTAGAGGTCGTAGTTGAGCGAGCCGAGGCCCGGTGCCGGCAGTTCGATCTCGCCGACACCGCGGAAGGTGTGGCTCTCGAGCGCGTCGGAATCGCCGATATCGGCGTGCTTCTCGCTCTTGTCGTCGCCCGAACGCTTAACGTCCTTGGCATGGGCGATCTTGATCTTGTCCGTCAGCGTATCGAACACCTGGTTCAGGATCTGATCCATGCGGTCGATGTTGTGCGTCTCGAAGTAATTGGTCGGATCCATCAGCAGGCCGAGGCCGGGATGATCGACCTGCGCGAACATGCGGACGGTCTCCTCGACCGAGCCGACGACGTTGTTGACGTAGGTCTCGAGCAGGAAGACGGCGCCGTGGTCATAGGCCTCCTGCGACAGCTCGGCGATGACCTTGCGGCATTCCTCGAAGCCTTCCTCGGTCTTATTCTTCGGGTCGTGCACCCAGTCGGAGTCGGTGTTGTAGGTGCCGGTTTCCGAGATGACATAGGGGCTGCCGAGATCACGCGCGTTGCGGATGATCTCCTTCAGGTAGCCGACGCGGCGGGCGCGCTCGTCCTTGTCCGGATGGATGATGTTGGTGTAGCCGGAAATGCAGCAGATCGGCAGGTCGTGGTCACGGAACGTGTCCTTGACCTGCTTGGCCTTGGCCTTGGTGATCTGGCCGGCCGAGAGGTCGAGATCCTTGAAGTGCAGGTCGAGCTGGACGGTGTTGAAGCCGAGCCCCTTGATCTTCTTGGCGGTCTCGTCGAGGCCGTAGGGGAAATAGCCGGTGAAAATGCCGGTCTGCATCATGATAGAGTTCCTCCCTGAACTTCAGATAGCGATTTCGGAAAGCTTGACGGCGCGGCCCTCGACCATCGAGCGGTAGCCCGCCTCGATGAGCGCCACGGTCTTGACGTTGTCAGCGACGGTGAGCGCCGGGGCATCGCCCGTCTTCACCGCGTATTGCAGTTGCTCCATCACGCCCTTGAAGGCATGCGGGAACCACATCGTGTCCCATTCCGGCGTGACCCACTGGCCGCCGGTGGTGCGTTTCGAGGCATAGGACAGCGTCGAGGCGGCGCCGGTCGGCCAGCCGATCGTGCCCTGGGCGACGCCGTCCGTGCCCTCGACCCGCCACTTGATGTAGATGTCGCTGTCGAAGCCTTCCTCGCGCGGGCCGGACCAGACGTCCTCCAGCGACACGGCGAAGACGCCCGAGGCGAACTTGATCGTCGAGGCGGTGATGCCGTCCTTGTGTTCGAACTTCGTGCGCGGATCGGTGCGGGCGGCCGTGTAGATCTCGTCGACCTCTCCGAACAGAAAGCGAAGCACATCAAGGTGATGCACGCTCATGTTCGAGAGCGTCAGCCGGTCGTATTCTTCCAGGAAGGTCTGCCAGTGCGGGATGGCGCGCATCTCGATGGTGGCGATGACGGGCGTGCCGAGCTCGCCCTTGTCGAGGATCTGCTTCAGCACGCGCATCGACTGGTCGTAGCGCATGTTCTGGTTGACGGAGAGGATCTTGCCGGCGGCCATGGCCTCGTCGCGGAGCGCGATCGCCTCTTCCAGCGTCAGCGCCAGCGGCTTCTGCGCCAGGATGCCCTTGATGTGCTTCTGCTTCAGCGCATGGCGGATCAGCGCCGGCTGCTGGTCGGGTGGGAACGCAAGGTCGAGAATTTCGACGTTCTCGTCCTCGATCAGCGCTTCCGGCGTCTCGTGCACGGTCGGTATCGACCAGCGCTCGGCCACCTTGGCGGCGTTCGCCTTGGTGCGCGAGGCGATCGCGACGACCGGGAAGCCGGCCTCGTGATAGGCGGCCAGATGGCACTCGGCCATGATCATGCCGGCGCCGATGGCGCCGATCCTCAGATCCTTGACCCGGATCTCCGGATCGGGCGCGAAGCCCTTCGAGTCTGCCATGGGTTCCTCCGTCTTTTTATTAAGCGCGGGCGACGGCCGAGCCGTCCGCCGCGAAGAAGTGGATGTCGGCCGGATCGACCGAGAGGGTGATCTTCTCGTCGGCGGCGAATTTCGGCTGGCCGCGCAGCAGCGCCCGGAGCCGTTCCTCGCCGGCCGTCAGCGTCACCACGGTGAAGCCGCCAAGCGGCTCGACCTCGAAGATCGTCGCCGCCGCGCCGTCGCCGTCGCGCCAGGGCGCGAGCTTGAGGCTCTCGGGACGGATGCCGAAGGCGGTGGCGCGCTCGGGCACGCCGGCGAGCGGCAGGCGGATCACGCCATCCGCGGCTGTTAGCCTTCCGTTAACCGTATCGGCCGTTCCGGCGAGCAGGTTGATGGTCGGCGCACCGACGAGGCCGGCAACGTAGCGGCTGGCAGGACGATCGTAGATGGCGCGCGGCGCATCGACCTGGCGGATGACACCGCGCTCCAGGATCGCCATCCGGTCGGCGACCGACATCGCCTCTTCCTGGTCGTGCGTGACATAGACCAGCGTGTGGCCGAGCTCCTGCTGCAGGCGCTTCAGCTCGACGCGGGTCTCTTCCCGTAACCGCGCATCCAGCGCCGAGATCGGATCGTCCATCAGATAGGCGGCGGGATCGCGCACCAGGGCGCGGGCGATCGCCACGCGCTGGCGCTCGCCGCCGGAGAGCTGCGCCGGCGGCTTGTGCAGGATGTGGCCGATATGGAGCTTCTCGGCGACCGAGGCGAGCTTGGCCGCGATCTGCGCCTCTGGCACCTTCCGCTCGACCAGCGGGAAGCGGATGTTCTCGCGCGCGGTCATGTGCGGGAAGAGCGCCAGGTTCTGGAACACCATGGCGACATTGCGTTCCGCCGGCGTCACCTCGTTGACCCGCTTGCCGCCGATCCGGATCTCGCCCTCGTCCGGCGTCTCCAGCCCGAGGATCAGGCGCAGGATCGTCGTCTTGCCGGAAGATGGCGGGCCGAAGAAGCAGAAGAACTCGTTGTCGCGGATGGTGAAGGAAGCCCGGTCGAGCGCCAGCGTGTCGCCATAGCGCTTCGAGACGTTCTCGAAGGTGATCTCGGCCATGCTCAGCCTCCCCGGATCGCGGCAGTGGAAGCGGCGTCGAACAGGCGGACGGCCTGCGGCGCCGGCACGATCGAGACGACGTCGCCGACCGAGAAGCCGACATCGTTGCCGGCGACGATCTTGGCCGGCTGGCCGCTCTCGACATGCACGATGGTGCGGGCGCCGATCCGCTCGACGAAGGTGACGCGGGCGCGCAGCCCCTGCCCTTCGGCGGCAAGCGTCGCCTCTTCCGGCCGGAAGCCGTATTGCACCGCCCGGCTGCCGGCGGCGCGCGCCGCGGCGGCGAGATCGTCCGGCAACGGCGGCGAGACGCCCCAGGCCCCGAGATCGACGGCAAGGCCGCGATCGGTCTCGGCCAGTTCGCCGGCGATCAGGTTCATGCCCGGCGCGCCGATGAACTTCGCGACGAAGATGTTGGCCGGGTTGTTGTAGACCTCGAGCGGGGTTCCGACCTGCTGCAGCACGCCATGATCCATCACCGCAATGCGGTCGGCCATGGTCATCGCCTCGAGCTGGTCGTGCGTGACATAGACCATGGTCTGCCGGAACTGCTTCTGCAGATGCTTCAGCTCCGTCCGCATCACGGCGCGGAAGGCGGCGTCGACATTCGACAGCGGCTCGTCGAGTAGGAAGATCGCCGGCTCGACGATGGCCGAACGGCCGATGGCGAGGCGCTGCAGGATGTTGACCGAGAGCTTGGCGCTCTTCTGGTCGAGCAGCGGCGTCAGCTGGAGGAAATCGGCGATGTTCTTGACGCGGCGGTCGATCTCCGACCGGCTCATGCCGCGCATCTTCGGGCCGTAGGCGAGATTCTGGCGAACCGTCATATGGGTGAAGATGGCGTAGTTCTGGAACACGAAGCCAACGCCGCGCTTGCCCATCGGCACGCCGTTCATGTCGCGGCCGTCGAACAGGATACGGCCGCCGGACGGGTCCTCCATGCCGGCGATCATGTTCATGGTCGTCGACTTGCCGCAGCCGGAAGGCCCCAGCAGCGCCATGAACTCGCCGTCGCGGATCTCGAGATCCATCGTCTTCAGCGCGGTAAAGTCGCCGAAGCGCTTCACGAGGTTTTCGAGGCGGATGGTGGTCATGCCCGGCCCTCCTTTTTGGCGGCTTCCATCCGCTTCATGGCGAAGACGGCGAGCACGGAAAGGACGATCAGGATGACGAGCGCGATTGCCGCGACATAGCCCCAGATCAGGTCCTGGGTGGTGACCTTGTAGACGTAGACGGAGATCGTCTCGGTCGCGACGCCAGGGCCGCCGCCGGTCATGATGTAGAGCGTGTCGAAGATCTTGAAGATCTCGATGACGCGGATCGCCAGCGCGATCACCATGATCGTCTTGATGCGCGGCAGCATGATCGTGAAGAAGCGCTGCCGCCAGTTGGCGCCGAGCAGCGTCGCCGCCTTCAGCTGGTCCTCCGGCACGCCGACGAGGCCGGCGAGCAGGATCAGGAACATCAGCGGCGTCCACTGCCAGATGTCGGCGATCATGACGGCGACCAGCGCCAGCGTCGGATCGGACAGCCAGGCGATGCGGACATCCATGCCGGAAAGCGCCGAGAGGATGCCGTTGAGCGGCCCGCTCGACTGGAACAACATGAAGAACATGTAGCCGGCGACCGCAGGCACGACCATCATCGGCATCAGCAGGATCGAGTAGAAGATCCGCTTGCCGGGGAAGTCGTCCATGAACAGCGTGGCGAGGCCCAGCGCCAGCAGGAACTCGGCCGGCACGCAGACGGCCATGATGATGAAGGTGCGCCAGAGCGCGCCCCACCAGCGCCGGTCCTCCATGAGATCGGTATAGTTGGCGAAATTGTTCCAGGACTGCCAGGCCTTCCACCAGCTGACGCCGTCGAGCGGCGACCAGTCGGTCAGGCTGATGTAGAGCTGCATCAGCAGCGGGAACACGGCGATGAACAGCACGAGCAACTGGGTCGGCAGCGTCAGGCGGAAGCCGAGGCGGCGCGATTCCAGGTCGACGGGCTGGGCCGCGCGCGGCGGCGTCGCCGAGGCGGCGCTCGGGATGGTTTCGGTGGCGCTCATTGCTTCAGCGCTCCGAAGGTCAGGCCGCGGACCAGGTGCTTCTGGATGGCGATGCCGAGGATGACGGGCGGGATCGCCGCGAGCAGGCCGAGCGCCGCCTTGGCGCCATAGAGCTGGCCGGTCATCGAGGACGACAGGGACGCCATGTAGACCGGGATGGTGACCCAGTTCTTCGTCGTCAGCAGCAGCGCGATCAGATAGTCCGACCAGTTCAGGATGAAGACCAGCAGCGCCGAGGAGGCGAGCGGCGCGCGCATCATCGGCAGCGTGATCTTCATGAAGACGCGGAAGCGCGAGCAACCCTCGACCAGCGCCGCTTCCTCGATCTCGCGCGGCATCTCGTCGAAGAAGGTCTTCATCAGCCAGAAGGCGAAGGGCAGCGTGACGATGCCGTAGATCAGCGCCAGGCCCCACCAGGTATCGATCAGGCCGAGGAAGGCCCACATGATCATGATCGGGATCATCACCGCCATCGGCGGGAACAGGCGAAGCTGGATCAGCGCCAGCGGCAGGTTCTTGCCCGAGCCGAAGCGCGACAGGCCATAGGCGGCGGCGGTGCCGCAGCCCATGGCGATAACCGTGCCGAACACGGCCGAGAGCAGCGACGACAGGATCGGCCGCCAGGCGGTGCGCTCCAGCGCGACGATCAGGTCGGACGTGCTCTCGCCGAAGACGAAGCGGAAATTGTCGAGCGTCGGCGCGCGCGGAATCCAGGTCAGGTCCGCACCGGTCGCCGACCATTCCGGGATCGGCTTGAAGGCCATCGACACCATCCAGAGGATGGGCAGCAGCGTCAGCGCGAGCGCAAGCGCAATCGCGGCATAACGGAAGGTTTCAAAGGCGGGTGAACGCCGCATGGGTCGACTCGTTTCCTCGGCAGCGGCCCTCACCTCTCCCATGGGGAGAGGTCGGACCGCAGGTCCGGGTGAGGGGTTGAGCCCTCTCCGGAAAATTCCCTACCCCCTCACCCGTCGGCTTCGCCGCCGACCTCTCCCCGTGGGAGAGGTGAAAGGGTCCCCACATTCCTGGCCGCCAAGGCCCTCACCCCACCCTCTCCTCGAGGGAGAGGGCTTTCCGCCAGAGCGCTGCATCCGCCTCGCGGCCGGTGAGGAGCGCCCCCTCGCCCGCTGGCGGGAGAGGGTCGGGGTGAGGGTCTCGGCGCAGCGCCTTACGTCACGACCGGGTCCAGCACCGTCGGCCACGAAGCCTTGTTGCTGCGGATCGCATCGAGCAGCTTGTCCTCGCCGATGCGGCGGGCAATGCGCTTCCATTCGCGTTCGGTGTCGGCCATCGCCTGCTCCGGCGTCTTCGCCTTGGTGCAGGCGGCGACGAGGTTCTCGTCGAGCGCGTTGTGGAAGGCGGTCGCGCCCGGATAGTTGATGGTGGGCACCGTGCGGGCGACGACCTCGCGCAGATTGTCCATGTGGTAGGCGTGATACGTCTCGCGGACGAGCGGATCGGCGAAGTTCGCCAGCTGGAACGGGTCGAAATAGCCGCCCGGATTGGCCGTCATCCAGGAATAGATCCGGCTGGAGCCGAGCCACTGCAGCAGCAGGTAGCAGGCTTCGGGATGCTGGCTCTGGGCCGAGATCGAGGCCGACAGGTTGAGCCACAGCACGGAGCGGCGGACCAGCTTGTCGTCGATGACGCGGCCCGGCGGCAGCATCGAGCCGATCTTGCCGGTGACCTTCGAGCCGTCATTCGCCTTGTTGTCGAGGAACTTCGGCAGGTTGGAGAAGGCGCAAGTCATCGCCGCGCCGCCATTGCCGAAATTGCCGTACTGCTCCGGCCAGCCCCAGGAAATCGCGTCCGGCGAGTGATGGGCGAGGCTGTCGACATATTCGGTTGTCGCCAGGATGCCATTGGCCGAGTTGATCAGCGGCGCGCCATTGTCGTCGAACAGGAACTGGTTCGGCGAGGCGGTCGAGACGAAGCGCTGGTACCAGTTGGTGTAGCCCCAGCCCTGGTTGCGCAGGTCGGTCGAGCCGAACAGGCCCTTGTCGGGGCGATGGAAGAACGAGGCGATGTCGCTGTGCTGCTTCCAGGTCGAGGGCGGCGCCAGGTCGTAGCCGAACTTGTCCTTGAAGGCCGCCTGCTCGGCCGCGTCGCCGAACAGATCGGTGCGGTAGACCCAGCACTGATAGTCGCCGTCAAGCGAGACGCCGTAGACGGAGCCGCGATAGCGGTTGAACAGGCTGACGCCAGCGTCGCCGCCCGGATAGCCGCGCTCGGGATTGTCCCATTCCGGCTTATACTGGGCGACGAAATCGTCCATCTTGACGAGACCATTGGTCTCGGCGAGGTCGCCCAGGCGGTTCCACTCGACGGCGTAGATGTCGAACGCGCCGCCCTGGGTGGAGATGTCCTGCATCGCCTTGGTGAATTCCTGGCCGTTGGGCTGGCCGACGATCTCCAGGGTGACGCCGGTCTCCTTCTCCCAAAGGTCCTTGATCGACGGCGCGCCTTCCGGGAACGGCTTGGTCAGCTGGCCGATCGAGCCATCCGACAGGCCGAGCACGATCCTCGACGGCGCCTTGCCGGCGGCCTTCAGCGCCTTGATGCCCTCGATGGCGCGGCCTTCCGGCGTATCGGCGCCATACTGGTAGCGCTCGGCGCCGGCGAAGCCGGTCGGCCCGCCGATCATGCCCGGCGCCAGCGCCGTATCGGCGAAGGCCGGCCGCAGGAACTTCGGCGCGATGCCGACGGCGGCGGTGAGAGCGAAGGCCGAGCCGCCCGTCTTCAGCAGACGGCGGCGGGTGAAGCCGGACGAGCCGGCGGACGAACCGCGCATGGACATGATTTCCCCTCCCAAGGACAGCGGACCGTTTCCCGATCCGTCACATCGGCGGTGATGATTGATATTGATTTGTTTCGATGTCAACAGCCGATGCAATGCATCACAATATGCCCAATCGGATGATGCATTGCAGCAATGACAGGATTCCAACCGATCGCGTGGACCGACGACCGTGCCGGATTTTGCGACGATGCAGGCCATTTTCGGCCGAAATCAGCCGGACATGCTCCGCTGAGGCGTTGAAGCAGCACCGATATTCCGGCGAGAGATCAAAATGATCAAAACCGTCATTGACATCATTTTGCATCAAAGACATCATTTGCCGGCACGCAACCGCTGCCGCTTCCGGTTCCCCCGGCAAACGGCGTAGCTTGCGGTTTCCAAAGCCCTGAAACGACTCGGATAAACGGAATGCGGACGACACTGGCGGACATCGCGAAGGAGGCGGGGGTGTCGACCGCGACGGTCGACCGCGTCCTCAACAACCGCGATGGCGTCAAGGAACGCACGCGCGGCCATGTGCTCGCGATCGCGGGCAAGCTCGGCTACCTCGACGACATGCTGCGTCCCGGCGCGTCGGGCGCCGCGATCGGCGGCGTCCCGCTCGATATCGTCGACCTCGACATCGTGCTGCCGGGCGGCACCAACACCTTCATCAACAATCTCGCCGACCGCTTCGCCGACATCGCCGCCATCCGGCCCGACGTCAACCTGCGCATCCATTCGATAGAGGGCTTCGAGCCGGTGCTCCTGGCCGAGAAGCTGGAGGCGCTGCGCGGCAAGAGCCAGGGCGTCGGCCTGATCGGGCTCGATCATCCGGTGGTGCGCGAGGCGATCCGCTCGCTCGCCGGCTCGGGCGTGCCGGTGATGACGCTGGTCTCCGACATCAGCCATGTGCCGCGCGTCGGCTATGTCGGCATCGACAACCGCGCCGCCGGCAGGCTCGCCGGCTACCTGCTCGGCCGCTTCCTGAAGGCGGAGACCGGCAAGGTCGCCCTCTTCGCCGGTTCGCTCTCCTATCGCGGCCACGAGGAGCGCGAGATGGGCTTCCGCCACATGCTGCGCGAGGAATATCCGGGGCTTTCGATCGTCGAATTGCGCGAGATCCGCGACGACACCGAGCGCGCCTATAGCGAGGCGGTGGCGCTGCTCGCCCGCTATCCCGACCTCGCCGGCATCTACAATATCGGCGCCGGCAACCGCGGCATCTCGCGCGCCCTGCAGGAGGCGGGCCGGGAGAAGTCGGTCGTCTTCATCGGCCACGAGCTGACCGAGCACACGCGCCGCTTCCTGATCTCCGGCACGATGGACGCGGCGATCGACCAGAACCCGCGCGTCGAGGCGCGCGAAGCCGTCGACCGCCTCGCCCGCGCCGCCCGCGGCGAGGAAAACCCGACCGGCCCGGCGACGCGCCTGCAGGCGATCTTCAAGGAGAATATCCCGGAGGTGTGAGGCGGGCCCGGAGCCCCGGCTCGCCCCCCTCACCCGCCCTCGCCGCTGCCCGGACGCGGCGGAGCGGCGATCCGGGCTCCATCTCGCCCCGACCATCAGCGCCCTGTCAAAACCGTATCAGTCGGCGTGCAATTCGGCATTGGCGCGGGAGTCGAACAGCCCCTATCCTCCCGTCCCACCAATCAAAACAGCGCTGCCGCGATGGGCCGCGCCAATGCCCCGGGAGGCCCTCCATGTTTCAATCGCGCTCGATGACGGCGATCGTCTGCCACGGCCCGAAGGACTATCGCGTCGAGGCGGTCGGCAAGCCGGAGCCGCGCCGGCGCGAACTGGTGCTGAAGATCGACGCCTGCGGCATCTGCGCCAGCGACTGCAAGTGCTGGTCCGGCGCCAACATGTTCTGGGGCGGCCAGAATCCCTATGTGAAGCCGCCGGTGATCCCGGGCCACGAGTTCTTCGGCCGGGTCGAGGCGATCGGCGAGGACGCGGCCGAGCACTTCGGCGTCGCCGTCGGCGACCGCGTCATCGCCGAGCAGATCGTCCCCTGCGACAAGTGCCGCTACTGCCGCTCCGGCAGCTACTGGATGTGCGAGGTGCACAACATCTTCGGCTTCCAGAAGCAGGTCGCCGATGGCGGCATGGCGGAATACATGCGCATCCCCGAGACGGCGCGCCTGCACAAGATCCCGGAAGAGATCTCGCTCGAGGACGCGGCGATCATCGAGCCGCTCTCCTGCGCCATCCACACCGTCAATCGCGGCGACATCCAGCTCGACGATGTCGTGGTGATCGCCGGCGCCGGCCCGCTCGGGCTGTTCATGACGCAGATCGCCCATCTGAAGACGCCGAAGAAGCTCGTCGTCGTCGACCTCGTGCCGGAGCGGCTGGCGCTCGCCAAATCCTTCGGCGCCGACGTGGTGATCAACCCGCGCGAACAGGATCCGATCGAGATCGTCCGCGGCCTGACCGACGGCTATGGCTGCGACGTCTATATCGAGACGACGGGCGTGCCGGCCGGCGTCACCCAGGGCCTCGAAATGATCCGCAAGCTAGGCCGCTTCGTCGAGTTCTCCGTCTTCGGCGCCGAGACGACGGCCGACTGGTCGATCATCGGCGACCGCAAGGAGCTCGACATCCGCGGCGCCCATCTCGCGCCCTACTGCTATCCGATCGCCATCGACCTGCTCTCGCGCGGCCTCGTCACCTCGAAGGGCATCGTCACCCACCATTACGGCCTGAAGGACTGGACCACCGCCATCGACAAGGCCTATGGACTCGACTCGATCAAGGTGCTGCTGCGGCCCGGCTATGGAGCGGACGCCGCCGACTGAGACGCGTTTTCAAGCGAAGTGGTGGCCGGTTCGCGTGAAGAAAACGCGACCAGACAAAGAGTGAGAGCATTGCACCGTTTTTACGAAACGGTGCAATGCTCCAAGACGCGAACGGGGACGCTTCCATGAGCTATTTCATCGGCATCGATGTCGGCACGGGCAGCGCCCGCGCCGGCATCTTCGACGCGACCGGCGTGCTGAAGGCCTCGGCCAAGCGCGAGATCACGCTCTGGCACGATCCCGGCGACGTCGTCGAGCAGTCGTCGGAGAACATCTGGCAGGCGATCGCCGCCTCTGTGCGCGAGGCGATGGCGGCGGCCAAGATCCCGGCCGATCAGGTCGCCGGCATCGGCTTCGACGCCACCTGCTCGCTGGTGCTGATCGACGCCGACAACCGGCCCGTCACGGTCAGCCGTTCCGGCGATCCCGCCCGCAACATCATCGTCTGGATGGACCACCGCGCCACCGACCAGACGCGCCGCATCAACGCCACCAGCCATCCCGTGCTCGCCTATGTCGGCGGGGTCATCTCGCCCGAGATGGAGACGCCGAAACTGCTCTGGCTGAGCGAGAACCTTCCGGCAAGCTTCGCGAGCGCGAAGCATTTCTTCGACCTGTCCGACTGGCTGAGCTATCGCGCCACCGGCAGCCTCGCCCGCTCCGTCTGCACCGTCACCTGCAAGTGGACCTATCTCGCGCATGAGAAGCGCTGGGACGAGAGCTACTTCCGGCAGATCGGACTCGGCGCACTCGCCGACGAAGGCTTTGCCCGCATCGGCACGGAGGTGGTCGACCCCGGCACGCCGCTCGGCAACGGCCTGACGGCGCGCGCCGCCGAAGAGCTCGGCCTCAAGCCGGGAATCCCGGTCGGCGCCGCCATGATCGACGCGCATGCCGGCGGCGTCGGCTCGATCGGCGCGCGCGATACGTCGAACCAGCCGACCGACGCCAAGCGCCAGATGGCCTACATCTTCGGCACCTCGGCCTGCGCCATGACGACCACGGTCGAGCCGCGCTTCGTGCCCGGCGTCTGGGGTCCGTATTTCTCGGCCATGCTGCCCGGCCTCTGGCTGAACGAGGGCGGCCAGTCGGCGGCCGGCGCCGCGATCGACCATCTGGTCAAGCTGCATCCGGCCTATCCGCAGGCCGTCGCCAGCGCCAAGGCGGGCGGCAGATCGCTTCTCGGCCTCCTGGAAGCACGCGTCGCCGAACTGGCCTCGACGCCGGAGGCGATCGCCCGCCTCGCCGCTACCATCCAGGTCGTGCCGGAATTCCTGGGCAACCGCTCGCCCAACGCCGATCCCGCCGCCCGCGCCGTCATCGCCGGGCTCGACATGGACGAGGACCTCGACAGCCTCGCGCGACTTTATCTCGCCGGCGTCTGCGGGCTCGGCTATGGCGCGCGGCAGATCGTCGACGCGCTGGCGAAGCAGGGCGCGGAACTCGACACCATCGTCGTCTCAGGCGGCGCGGGCCAGAGCCCGCTAGTCCGGCAGGTCATGGCGGATGCGACCGGCCTCACCATCGCCGTGCCCGAATCAGCCGAGCCGGTCCTGCTGGGCGCCGCCATTCTCGGCGCCGTCGCGGCCGGCGCCTTCCCCGGCACGGTCGCGGCCATCGACGAGATGTCGCGCCTCGCCTCCGAGCATCACCCGGCCGGCGGCACGACGGCCGGCATCCACGACGCCAAGTATCACGTCTTCCTCGCCCTGCAGGACGCCGACCGCAAGGCGCGCGAACTGGTCGCCTCGGCTCTCTAGCCGGGGCCGCTGCCGCCTTCCGCGCCAACTGTGGCGCGCGCGTCACACGACGGCAAACTCGTCGGAAGCAACAGGTCGCCGCGACGTCCGGCAACGATTTCCGATTGCACGGAATCACGAAAGACGGGATGCGTCTCCCGCTTAGTGCATCGGCAAATGGGGGGCACCATGGCCAAGCGTACCTACGAGACTCCGGCACTCGTCAAGCGCGAGAAGCTCGACCGCATCGCGGCCGGCTGCGCCGGCTCGGACTGCAAGTAAAGTCGACAAGGCCTGCCGCGCCACGACCCGGGGGCTGGCCGCAGGCTTTTAAGACATTGGATGCCCCGGTCGCACTTGCGGCCGGGGCATTTTTTCTGTGCGTCGCAGCCTGCGAAGATAGCGTTACAAAACAGCAACTCTGGCGTCAGAACGACCGTGACCGATTTGAATTACTCTCACTAAACGCTTGCGTAGCTTCACCAAAATCAGAAACAATTCAGCCGTCACTATTATTGTGGGGGCTAACATGACCAAGCGTAGCTATGAGACTCCGGTTCTGACCAAGCGCGAGAAGATCGAGCGCATCGCGGCCGAGCCGATCGGCAGCCGGGTTACCTAAGCGCGACTCGCGACCAGCCAGTTGCAGCCATAAGTCGTTCGCGATCCCGTTCCGGGCGGTTCGACACCGTTATTTTCGGAGCGCAAGCTCCAATCAGATGATGAGGCCAAGAATGACCAAGCGCACCTATGAAGCTCCGGTTCTGACCAAGCGCGAGAAGATCGAGCGCGTCGCCGCTGCGCCGAGCAGCAACCCGGTCTAATGCGACCGCCGGCGCCCGATGCCTTGTGCACGGGCGCCGGACATCTCATACCGAATCTAGAGCGAGCACCATGACCAAGAAGACCTATGAAGCCCCGTCTCTGATCAAGCGCGAGAAGATCGAGCGCGTCGCGGCTGTCACCGGCAGCAACGTCGGCTAAAGGACGAGTTTCAACACCCCCGCCGTCACTAGACGTCGGGGGTGTTTTCATTTGGACTCAGGCCGGTTCGAACATCGGCGCGATTTCCATCTCCGGCACCAGCACCAGGCCCTTGTCGGTGATGCGGATCTCGGGGATGACGGAAAGCGGGATCAGGTTGAAGCCCATATAGGGGATCGAGCAGCCGGCCTTCTCCCACTCGATCTTCAGCGCCTTCGTCTCCTCCGCCACCTCGGTGACCCGCTTGTCGGAGAGAAGGCCCGCGATCGGCAGGTCGATCTTCGCCAGCACCTTGCCATCGGCGACGACGCAGACGCCGCCCTGGGTGGCGGCGACAGTCTCGAGCGCCAGCTGCATGTCCGGCTCGTTGGTGCCCGCGATGATGATATTGTGGCTGTCATGGCCGACCGACGAGGCGACGGCGCCATAGTTCAGCGTGAAATTCGACAGCACGCCATGCGCGACATTGCCGTTCGACTTGCCGTGCCGCTCGACCACGGTGACGAAGCAGAGCCCGTGCCGCTCGAACAGGGTCTCCCAGTCGTTCGCCGCGCCGATCTCGATCTTCTCATGGCCGAGCGTGATGCCCGGAAGCTCTGTGCGGATCGCATGCAGCGTACCGGGGCCTGACGGAAGGTCGGGCGTCAGCCTCAAGTTCTTCGGCAGCTTGACCGTCTGATAGGCCGATTTCGGATACTGGTAGCGATCGGAAAGCGCCGCGTCGAGCAGCGGCGTGATCTTGCCACCATCGACGACCAGCTCGCCGCCATACCAGGTCGACTGCGGATCGAGGCCGTCCCCCATCAGCACGAGGTCTGCACGGCGGCCGCCGCCCATGCCGCCGATCTCGCCATCCTGACCGAAGCGGGTGGCGCCATGCAGCGAGCCCATTGACCAGGCCTGCTCGGGCGACATGCCGGCCTTGACCGCCTCGCGCACCACCCAGTCGAGACCGAAATGCAGGAGGTCGTCGGCGTCGCGGTCGTCGGTGCAGACGGCAACACGCTTGTGCGAGGCGCCGAGCTCGGTGACCGTCTTGATCGCCTGCGGCAGGGAATGCCACGGCGTCGTCGGCGGGCCGCCGCGCAGGAACAGCCAGATGCCGGCCTCCAGCATGTCGTCGGCGATCTCGCGGTCGATCGCCTCATGCGTGTCGGTGACGCCGCTGGCGGCATAGGCGGCGACAAACTCGCGACCATAGACATGGCCCGAGACCGGACGGCCGCGCGACAGCGCCGCCGCCAGGATGGCGTGGCTGCGCTCGTCACCCATGGCGACGGGGACGAAATCCATCTTCTCGCCGAGCGCCACAGCCTCCGGCCACTTGTCGAACAGCGCCGCGATCTTCTCCGGCGTCAGGTCGCCGCCGGCCGTCTCAAGCTCGGGTGACGTCGCCGGGACGGTCGAGGGCACGGTCAGGAAGATCGAGAGCGGCGCCTGGCGCGCATCCTCCAGCATCGCCTCGACGCCGGCGACGTCCATGACATTGCCGATCTCGTGGCTGTCGCAGAAGATCGTCGTAGTGCCGTTCAAAAGCGCGGCCTCGGCATAGGCGCAGGCCGTCACCATCGAGGATTCGATGTGAATATGCGGATCGACGAGGCCCGGCGCGACGATGCCGCCCTTGGCGTCATAGATCGACCTGGCACCGCCCTTGTGGGTGCCGGACGGCTTCACGGCGGCGATGCGGCCACCGGAAATCCAGATCTCGCGCTCCGGCAGGATCCGCTCCGAATAGGTCGAGAGCACACGCGCGCCCCTGATGACGAGATCGGGAGCGGCGCGGCCGGAAGCGACGTCGGCGAGGCGCCGGGTCTGGGTGGCGAGCGGCGCGACGGAGAAGCGGGTGAGCCTGGTCATGAAGTGATCCTGCTACGCGATCAATGATAGTCGGGGATGCCCGGCATGGTGATGAAGCCCGGAATCGTACGAACCCGCCGCATCCAGCGCCGGAGAGCCGGATATTCGTCGTGATCGACGCCAAAGTCACGCGACAGCGCGATCGCCGGGAACAGGGCGATCTCGGCGAGTGTCGCATTCTCGCCGACGAACCATTCGAAGCCCTCCAGTTCGCGCCGGGTCATGTGGTCGTCCATGATGCGG
Source organism: Kaistia nematophila (assembly GCF_026343855.1). Taxonomy (NCBI): domain Bacteria; kingdom Pseudomonadati; phylum Pseudomonadota; class Alphaproteobacteria; order Hyphomicrobiales; family Kaistiaceae; genus Kaistia; species Kaistia nematophila. The sequence goes on from NZ_JAPKNK010000002.1 coordinate 594,918, forward strand.
AAGGCGCGTCGGGAAGCGGCGATGACCGCATCCCGGTCCGCCGGGACTTCGAGCATGTCATGCAGCCGCGCCAGCGTCGCGGGCGCCAGGTCCTGGCCGGCGAAGAACAGCCACATCATCACCTCGCCGAAGCGGACGGGATCGGCCGGCAGCCACTGGCCATCCCTGTCGTGCAGCCGGGAGAGATAGGCGAGGATGGCGCCGGCATCGCGCAGGGTGGTCGCGCCATCGACGAGGATCGGCAGGTTGCCGAGCGGATTGAGGCGGAGATAGGCCGGCGAACGCTGCTCGTGGCCGGGATGAACGTTGACCGCCACCTTGTCGTATTCGACGCCCAGCACGGAGAGCAGCAGGCGGACCTTGTAGCTGTCGGCGTCGAGTTCGTAGTCGTGCAGGACGAGGCTCATGCCGCCGCTCCCGCATGGCCGGCAACCGGCGCCGCAGCGCCTGCAGGCAGCGCCTCGAGCGCGGCGCGGAGATCCTCGGCCCAGACGGCGATATCCTTCAACGGCACGTCCCCGCCGGTACGGGCGATATGCAGCGCCGTGCGCCCGGCGCCATAGGGCTGCAGCGCCAGGAACACGGTCGCGCCGCCCGGCGTCGCGGCGAAGGTGCTCGGCGACAGCGCGTCGAAGGCACCGGCCAGGCCCGCTTCCAGCGCGTGGGCGACGGCTTCGGGGGCGCGGTCGATATAGAGGCTACGGACGGGCACGGCGGCGATATCCTGCGGCGGCGAACCGCCCGCGTCCGGCGCCGACTGGACCCAGATCATGCCGGCGGCCTCGACCGAGGCATAGGTCGGCACCTTGATCGTCTCCGGCACCTCCAGGCTCGGATGCGCCGGGATGTGGCGGCATTGACCGGCCTCGTCATACTGCCAGCCGTGATAGAGGCAAGCGATGTGGTTGCCACGCACGAAGCCGAAGGAAAGCCGCATGCCGCGATGCGGGCAGCGATCCTCCCAGACATGGCTGGCGCCCGATGCGTCGCGCCAGATCACCAGCTCCTTGCCGAAAAGCTGCGTGCCGGCCGAGGTCCCCACCTCCAGCCCTTTGCCAAGCCCAAGGGCATACCAGCCCGCTGCAAAACCCATAACTGCCGTTCCCCTGTCTTCTGGATATTCCGGAGCGGTCATTGCCGTTCCGTCTTGCGGTGGATGTCGAGCACGAGGCAATCGATCGGTCCGAGGCTGCACGCCATTTCGAACATGTCGACCAGATCGGCCGCCCCCTCGACGGCGACCTCGACCCTCTCGCGGCCGACCGCGCCGAGGCGCAGCACGAGCGACAGGCGAGTGGCGCGATGGCGCATGAATTCCGTGAAGCTCTCCGGCTGGAAATGGCCCAGGAAGGCCATCGTCACCGGCGCGTTCGTCTGCACGGGCTGGTTCATCCGACGCGCTCGTCCTCGAATTCCGCCAATTGCTGGCGGCGATAGTCACGCGGCGCGACGCCGAAGCGCGACTTGAAGGCGCGGCGGAAATGCGCGTCGTTGTTGAAGCCGGAACGCAGGCCGATCTCGTTCACGGTCAGCGCCCTCAGGTCGGCGCTCTCCAGCCCCTTGCGGCTGCGGTCGAGCCGGCGCTCGCGGATCCAGTCGGTGACGGACTGCCCGTCGCCCTGGAACAGATGGTGCAGATAGCGCACCGAGATGCCGTTGGCGCTGGCGATGCGATCGGGATTGAGGCCGTTATCGGCGAGCTCCGCATCGATGAAGGATTTGACCGCGTTCAGACGGCGGCGCTGGATCACCGAGCTCTGGTTCTCCTGCGATTCCGAAAGCATCGCCGCCAGCGCGCCGAGGCTGGCCACCACGCTCTCGGCGAAGGCGTCCCGCGCGCGCTCCGAGGCGATAGCGTGGATATTGGGAATGGCGCGCGCGCTGCCGAGCACGGCGCCGAGGACCGGATCGCTCGCGGCGATGCGCAGGGCGCAGATGTCTTCCAGGCAGGAGACATAGAGGCCGATGCGGTTCGACGGAAGTTGCAGGATGGCGACCGCGCCCTCCTCCGCCTGGACATATTCGAGCGGGCTGGTGGTCAGGTGAAAGGCCGCGTCGCCGGCCTCGAGCTGCACGGTGCGACCGAACTGCGAGAAGCTGCAGCGGCCGTCGAGCGGGATGGTCAGTACAAGCCGCTGGCGATGGGCGCGGTAGATCTCGTGCGGCGTCTGCAAGGCGACATAGCGCGGCGCGTTGAACAGGCGCAGGCCGAGGGTGCCGAGATCCCAGAGATCGAGGCTGGCGCGGAAGCTCGCGCGGTCGCCCGGAGCCACCGTCATCGGGCTGCAGCTCCGCCACATCATGGCTTCCCATTCCGGGTGGTCGAGAAGGGCGCGGGCAGCTGGCGGAAGCATGAAATCCCCTCATGGTCGGCAACGAATGCCGATCGCCTAACATTCAGGCATGTCTAACCTGTAGGCAATGCGACATCAATGCGCCTTCGCGCCGACCGGGCCGAAGCGACCCGCCGCCCAGCGCAAGACGACCGGCGCGAGAGCGCAACGCATCGCCCCCGAATGGCGCGGAAGCCCGGCAACACGCCGGATGGCCCGGGCTTCGGCGCCGACTGCCATGCGCGACGAACGCCGGCGCTGGCCTGAACATTGCTTCGAGAGGAGGCACGGCCCCAGGAGCAAGCCCGATGGACCTTACGAGTTTCGCGCGTCGCCTTCCCAAGATCGAACTGCACCTCCACCTCGAGGGCGCGGTGCGGCCGTCGACCTTTGTCGAACTGGCGCGGAAGAACGGCGTGGAACTGCCCTATTTCGACGAGATCGGCGAGCTCTACCGCTATGACAACCTGCCGGACTTCCTGAAGATCTACGACCTCGTCAGCCGCTCGATCCGCGATGCCGATGACTTCCGTCGCATCACCTACGAGATGCTGGAGAGCTGCGCCGCCAGCAACGCCCGCCATGTCGAGTTCTTCTTCTCGGCCCATGCCCACCAGGCGCATGGCGTCGACTATTTGACGATGCTCGACGGCATCCTGGCGGCGATGGCCGACATCGAGACGGACAAGGGCCTGACGTCGCGCCTGATCCCGGCGCACAGCCGAGAACTCGGCCTCAAGAGCGGCCTCGAATTCCTCGACATGGTGCTGGAGCATCGCAGCGACGCGATCATCGGCATCGGCCTCGACTACAACGAGGCGCCCTTCCCGCCCGCGCCGTTCCGGCCGCTGTTCGAGCGGGCGAAGCAGGCCGGACTGCACGTCACCGCGCATGCCGGCGAAAGCGGCCCCGCCGCCAACGTCCGGGATTCGCTGGAAATTCTCGGCGTCGAGCGGATCGACCACGGCTATCACGTCGTCGACGATCCCGCCCTCGTCGCGCAATGCCGCACGGCCGGCACCTTCTTCACCTGCTGCCCGAGCACGACCGAGGCGACGACGATCTGGCGCGACCTGTCGGCGCCGGACCACGCCATCCGCCGCATGCTCGACGCCGGACTGAACGTCACCATCCACTCCGACGATCCGCCCATGTTCGGCACGGATTTAGCCAATGAGTACGTTCTGGCCGCCGAAAAGCTGCACATGGACGCGCCAATGCTCAAGAAGTGTGCACTCGACAGTATCCGTGCCTCCTGGCTCGACGCCGACACCAAGCGCGACTGGCTCGGCGACTGGTCGAAGGAGATCGACGGGCTGATGGCGGAACTCGACGCCGCGCCCGCCGCGTCGCACCCGGAATTCACTTCCTGAACACCACCGAGAACCGAGGGGAACGAATGATCGACTTCAAGAACATGAACCGCCGCCGCTTCATGGGCCTCGCCGGCATGACGGCTGCGTCGTCGCTGATGCTGCCGCAGTTCGGCCGGCCGGCCTATGGCGCGACACCGCTCGCCGCCGTCAAGGAAGAGGATGCCGTGATCGGCTTCGGCCATGTCGGCCCGATCTCGGACGAGGGCTGGACCTGGAGCCACCACCAGGGCCTCGAGGCGGTCAAGGCCGCCTTCCCGAAGGCGAAGTATCTCGAAGTCGAGAACATCCCCTTCTCGGCCGATTGCACGCGCATCTATCGGCAGATGGTGTCCGACGGCGCCAACATGATCATCTCGACCTCCAACTATGGCGACCTGATCTACGAGGTTTCCGACCGCGCCACGGACGTCGCCTTCATGGAGTGCGACGGCCACCGCAAGGCCGACAACCTCTCCTATTATTACATCCAGCACTGGTTCCCGACCTATGTGGCGGGCGTCGCCGCCGGCCTGCTGTCGAAGACCGGCAAGCTCGGCTATGTCGCCTCCTTCCCGGTCCCGGCCGTGTTCTGCGGCACCAACGCCTTCCTGATGGGCGCGCGCACGGTCAATCCGGAAGCGACGTTGCAGACGGTGGTGATCAATTCCTGGTTCGACCCGCAGGGCGCCAAGCAGGCCGGCACCGCGCTGATCGACAATGGCTGCGACTTCCTGTTCGGCATCATGGACGAGGCCGCCTACCTGCAGGTCGCGCAGGAGCGCGGCGTCTGGGCGGCGATGTGGAACACCGACATCCGCCGCTACGGCCCGGATGCCTATGTCACGTCGATCGTCCTCGACTGGAACCAGTACTACGTCGACCAGGTGCGCAAGCGCCTCGCCGGCGAATGGACCGGCGGCGAGGGCACGCTGCTGCCGATGGGCAAGGGCATCGACCGCGACGCCTGGGGCGCCAAGGTCCCGGCCGAAGTCGCCGCCAAGGCGGACGCCGTGCGCGACCGCATCCTCAACGAAGGCTTCAATCCCTTCGTCGGCGAGATCAAGGACATCGACGGCAATGTCCGCGTCAAGGCCGGCGAGACCATGACTCCGGAAGCCCTCTACACCTGGGACTGGTCGATCGAAGGCGTGTCCGGCCTCAAGGTCTGACGCCCAATCCAAAGGCCCCTTCCCGGCGACGGGAGGGGCCGCTCTCCTGCATGCTGACGACGAGGACGCGCATCGATGCCTGAAGCTCCGGCACGCGACATTCCTGCCAGGCCGATCATCGCGCTGGAAGGCATCGGCAAGGTGTTTCCGGGCGTCATCGCCAATGCCGATATCGACTTCGACCTCCACCCCGGCGAAATCCATGCGCTGCTCGGCGAGAACGGCGCCGGCAAGTCGACGCTGATGAACATCCTGACCGGCATCTACCGGCCGGATTCCGGCCGCATCCTGCTCGATGGCGCGGTTCAGAGCTTCGGCTCGCCGGTCGAGGCGATCGCTGCCGGCATCGGCATGGTGCACCAGCATTTCAAGCTGGTGCGCGCCTTCACCGTCGCCGAGAACGTTCATCTCGGCTGGAAGGATACGCCCCGCTTCGCCTCGGCGCAGGTGCTGGAAGCGCGGACGCGGGAACTCTCCGAACGCTACGGCCTCGCCGTCCGACCCGACGCGCGCATCGACGAGCTTTCCGCCGGCGAGCAGCAGCGCGTCGAGATCCTGCGCGTGCTGGCGCGGCAGGCGCGCGTGCTGATCCTCGACGAGCCGACCGCCGTGCTGACGCCGAGCGAGGCGCGCACCCTTTTCAAGGCGCTGCGGGCCTTCCGCGCCGCCGGCAATTCCGTGATCTTCATCAGCCACAAGCTCGACGAGGTGCTGGAGATTTCCGACCGCGTCACGGTGCTGCGTGGCGGCCGCAAGGTCGTCACCGAACCGACGGCGAACTGCACCACGACGAAGCTGGCGCAGCTGATGGTCGGCCGCGAGATGGTGCTGGGCGGCCTGCGCGAGATGATGACGCCGCGCCACGAACCCGGCCGCATCGTCATCGCGCTCGAAAACGTCTCGGCCGCCGATGATCGCGGCCGTGCCGGCCTGATCGACGCCGATCTTGAGGTGCGCGCCGGCGAGATCCTCGGCATTGCCGGCGTCGCCGGCAACGGCCAGCGCGAGCTCTCCGAAATCCTGACCGGCGTGCGCAAGCCGACCGGCGGCCGGATCCTGATCGAAGGCGTTGCCGTCGACGACCCGTTGCCGGCCTTCTTCCTCGATATCGGCGTCGGCCATATCCCGGAGGACCGACTGCGCAGCGGCGTCGCTCCGAGCCTTTCGGTCGCCGACAACGCCGTGTTGCGCGCCTATGCCGAGCCCCCGATCGCCCAAGGCGCGCTGTTCAGGCCCGGCGCCGCCGACCGGCTCGCCAAGGAGATTGCCGCCGACGCGGAGGTGACGCTGCCCTCGCTGCGCACTCCGATCCGCAACCTTTCCGGCGGCAACCAGCAGCGCCTCGTCGCCCGACGCGAGATGCGCATCGCCAGACTCGCCATCGTCGCCGCCTATCCGAGCCGCGGCCTCGATGTCGGCGCCATCTCGACCCTGCTTCGCTACCTGATCGACCTGCGCAATTCCGGCGTCGCCGTCGTGCTGATTTCCGAGGAGCTGTCCGAATTGTTCGACGTCACCGACCGCATCGCCGTCATGTTCAAGGGGCGGGTGATGGGACTTTTCGAGACGCAGGACGCGGATCTCGAAACGGTCGGCCTGCTGATGGGCGGGCAGACGAAGCAGCCTGCCACCCAAGCCGTCGAGGCTGCCTGACATGAGCGGCTTCCCGTCCCTGCGCCTTGTCCGTAGCTCCACCGTTTCCGGCCGCCGTATCCTTGCCGCTCGCGCGATCGGCTTCATCGCGGCGCTCGCCGTCGGCGCCATCGTGCTCGCCGCATGCGGCTTCGATCCGCTGCATCTCGGCACCCAGATCATCAAGAAGAGCCTCGGCTCGCGCTTTGGCCTCGAAGATCTCGGCCTGCTTCTGACGCCGCTGATCCTGACCGGTCTCGCCGTCACCGTGATGATGAAGATCGGCCTCTGGAACATCGGCGCCGACGGCCAGTTCTATATCGGCGCCTTCGCGGCGACCGCGATCGGCCTGTTCGTCAAGGGACCCGAGCCCTTCATGCTGCTGCTTTGCTTCGCGGCCGGAGCGGCCGGCGGCGCGCTCTGGATCCTCGTGCCGACGCTGGCGCGCGCCTATGGCAAGGTCGACGAGATCATCACGACGCTTCTGCTGAACTTCGTCGCCTTGCTGCTGGTCTATTACGTCGCCACCGGTCCCTGGCGCGACCGCACCACGGGAACCGTCGCCTCGACCGGCCGCGTGCCCTACCAGATGCCGGATTTCTTCGGCTCGCTGCACTGGGGCTTCGTCATCGCGGTGGTCGCGCCGATCCTGTTCGGGCTGCTGCTGCGCTACACGAAATGGGGCTACGAGATTCGTCTGACCGGCGCCAATCCGGAGGCCGCGCACTATGCCGGCATCCCGGTCCGCCGCCGCATGATCACCATCATGCTGCTCTCCGGCGCCATCGCCGGCATTGCCGGCATGCTGGAAGTGACCGGCACGGTGCATCGCCTGCAGGGTGGCATCTCCAACAACTATGGCTATCTCGGCGTCATGGTCGCGGTGCTGGCGCGCGGCTCGCCGGTCGGCGTGATCGCCGGCGCGGCGCTGATGGCGATCATCCTGAACGCCGGCATCATCCTGCAGACGCAGGGCCTGACCACCGCCGCCGTTCTCGCCCTGACCGGCCTCATCATGATGTTCACCGCGGTCGCCGACCAGTTCGCCCATTACCGCCTCGTCCGCGCCCTGCCCCAGGCAGCGCCGGCAACGGCCGCGGGCTGAGGAAATCCCATGGAACTCATTACCGGCATCCTGACGACGGCGATCCTGGCGGGCGGCGTGCTGGCGCTGGCGGCGCTCGGCGAAGTGCTGGCCGAGCGCGTCGGCGTCTTCAACCTGGGCGTCGAGGGCCTGATGGCGCTCGGCGGCGTCACCGGCATCATCGCCGTGACGCTCTACCCCAATCCTTTCTTCGGCTTCGCCATGGCGCTTCTCGTCGGCCTCGGCTTCGGGGCGCTGTTCGCCTTAGCGACGGTCGTCTTCCGCGCCAACCAGGTGTTGTGCGGGCTGGCGCTGACCATGCTCGGCTCCGGCCTCGCCGTCACCATCGGCAAGAGCTATTCCGGCATGCCGGCCAAGGCGACCTTCGAGAAGATCGTCGTGCCCTATCTGAGCGACCTGCCGATCCTTGGCCGCGCCCTCTTCTCGCAGAACATCCTCGTCTATCTGATCTACCTGGTCATCCCGGCGGCGATCTCCTTCGTGCTGTTCCGCACCCGCCACGGCATGAATGTCCGCGCCGTCGGCGAGAATCCGGCAGCCGCCGACAGCGCCGGTATCCCGGTGACGCTGATCCGCTTCTGGTACGTCACCATCGGCGCGGCTCTCGGAGCGGGTGCCGGGGCCTATCTGACGCTCGCCTTCGTGCCCTCCTGGTCGGACGGCGTCGTCGCCGGGCGCGGCTGGATCGCGGTGGCGCTGGTGATCTTCGCCGGCTACCGGCCGTTCGGAGCGGTGTTCGGCGCGCTGCTCTTCGGCGTGATCACGGCGATCGGCTATGTGGGGCAGGCGCGCAACTGGCCGATCTCGCCCACATTCCTTTCCATGCTGCCCTATCTCGGCACCATGCTGGCGATGATCCTGCCGGTATTCCTGTGGCGTCGGCTGCGGCTCGGCTTCACCGCGCCGGCCGGCCTCGGCGTGCCGTTCTTCCGCGACGAACGATGACCCGGCTCGCTCGAAAAGCGAGTGTGTGCAACATTTGGCGGCCTGCCCGCCGCATCTGCCCCTGAGGAGAATGGCCATGGCAAGACCGGCTGAAAAAGCATCCCTCGACCAGTGGTATGTGATCGACATCGCGGCCGATATTCCGGCCGAGCCGAAGCCGAACCGGCTGCTCGGCCGCGACCTGATCGTCTCCCGCGATACGGCGGGAACGGTCGTCGTGCGGGAAAAGCTGGAAGGCGGCGTTCTCGGCGAGGCGCTGCCGACGCGCGATCGCTACGGCTTCATCTGGACGACCCTCGGCACGCCGGAGCGCGAGTTGTTCGATATCCCCGAAGCCGACGAGCCCGACCGGCGGCACGTCGTCTGCGGCGCGGTCGCCGTGCGCGCCTCGGGCCTGCGCATCGTCGAGAACTTCCTCGACATGGCGCATTTCCCCTTCGTCCACACCGATATCCTCGGCGCCGAGCCGCACACGGAAGTGCGCCACTACACGACCGAGATCCGCCGCGACGTCGACGAGGTCTGGGCCACCAATTGCGAGTTCTTCCAGCCGCAGGCAGCGCTTTCCGCCTCAGGCGGGATCATGACGCAGTACATGTACCGCGTCGCGGCGCCGTTTCAGACGCTGCTCTACAAGACCTGCCCGGCGGCGGCGAACCGCTGGGACGTGATCTGCCTGTTCGTGCAGCCGCTCGACCATGACCGCTGCCGCGCCCATCCGGTGATGTTCATCATCGACGACGAGAGCACGCTGACCAGCATGGTGCATTTCCAGCAGCTGATCTTCCTGCAGGACCGGATCATCCTGGAGAACCAGCGCCCGCGCCTGCTGCCGCTGGAGCCGCGCGCGGAGATTCCGACCCGCGCCGACATCTCCTCCGTCGCCTACCGGCGCTGGCTGAAGGAAAAGGGCGTCACCTTCGGCACCGCCGAACGCGCCGCCTGAACCTTCCCGCCGTTCCTTCGCCAAAGCCTTTTTCGAAGCCAGCATTTCGGGGCCGCATTGCCATGACCATCGATATCGCCATCATCAACGGCACCGTGCTTCCGATGGGCGGCGCCAAGCCGATCGAGAACGGCGTCGTCACCCTGACGGGGAGCACGATCACTGCCGTTGGCCCCGCCGACGAGGTCGATATCCGCGGCGCGCGCAAGGTAATCGACGCCTCGCTCTCGGCCGTCATGCCGGGCTTCTGCGACAGCCACACCCACATCGCCTCCAACATGCTGCTGCGCGGCCTGCTGGAGGACGTGAAGCTGTTCGAATGGCTTTCGACCATGTGGCAGCTGAAGCGCAACTTCGACCCCGAGACGCTCTACTGGGCGAGCCTGATGGGCCTCGTCGAAATGGTGAAGTCGGGCATCACCACCTTCAACGAGCACTTCGACGCCTATGCCGTCGAGCCGGAGATCGAGGCGTTGAAGCGGATTCCGCTGCGGGCGACGCTCGGCTACGGCTTCGCCGATCGCGGCCTCTATGCGCCGATTACCGACTGGTCGTGGAAGACGCTGAACAATTTCGGCGACCTCGTTTCCAAGCATCACAAGACACGCGACGGCCTGCTGCAGATCGGCCTGTCGCCGCATGCGCCCTATTCCTGCGGCGAGGAGATGTACCGGCTGACGCGCGAGGTGGCCGACGCCTACAGCGTGCCGATCCACACCCACCTCGCCGAGGGCACGCAGGAAATGGCCTACATGGCCGAGAATTACGGCACCTCGCCGGTGCGCTGGCTGGAGTCGCTCGGCTTCCTGAAGGGCGACATCACCGCCGCCCACTGCACCCAGCTCGACGCGGAAGACATGAAGATCCTGGCGGCGCATGACGTCAAGATCGGCCACTGCCCCTGCTGCAACGCCAAGCTCAACTCCGGCACCATGCCGCTCAAATGCGTGCTGGAGCACGGCATCACCGTCGGCCTCGCCACCGACGGCCCGGCCAGCCACAACACACTCGACATGTTCCAGGAGATGAAGTTCGCCGGCCTGATCCACAAGGACAAGACCAACGACGTCGAGTTCCTGAAGACGGCGGAAATCCTGGAGCTGGCGACCGCAGAGGGCGCGAAGGCGATGAACCGGCCGGAGACCGGCCGGCTCGCGCCCGGCATGGCCGCCGACGTCATCGTCGTGGATCTCGACAAGGCGCACAGCCTGCCCGTCTATGACGCGGCCGCCGCCCTCGTCTATTCGAGCCGGGCCGACGACGTCACCCACACCATTGTCAACGGGCGAATGCTGATGGAAAACCGCTTCGTCGCGGGTATAGACGAGGCGGAAATCCGCCGCGAATTCCGCACCCGCGCCCATGCGCTGCGCAAGCGCAGCCTGGGCTGAGACCACCAGACTGGAACCCGCCTTGACCGACCTGCGCAGCAAGACCATCGCCGGCACGTTCTGCCATGCTCCCGAACTCGGCTCGATCGAGATCCTGAGAGACGCGCTGGTCGAGATCGACGGTCGCGGCACCATCGTGGCGGTGACCCCGGCCGGCGATCCCGGCCATGCCGCGAAGCGCGCGCGGGCAGCGGAATCCGGCGCGCTCGTCGAGGCGCCGGCCGAGAGCTACATCCTGCCCGGCTTCGTCGACCTGCATATCCACGCGCCGCAATATCCGCAGCTCGGCAAGGCGCTCGACGTGCCGCTGGAAGTCTGGCTGCAGCAGCACACCTTCCCGCTCGAGGCGCGCTATGCCGACCTCGCCTTCGCCCGCCGCCACTATGAAGCGCTGGTCGAGGACCTGATCGCCAACGGCACGACGACGGCGCTCTATTTCGCCACGCAGCATGTCGAGGCGTCCAAACTGCTGGTCGACATCTGCCTGGAACAGGGCCAGCGCGCCCTGGTCGGCAAGGTGGCGATGGATAATCCGGCCGAATGCCCGGACTATTATCGCGACGCCTCGGCCGAGGAAGGCATCACGGGCACGAAGGCGCTGATCGACTATGTCGCCGCGCATCCGGAAAACCACGGCCTGGTCCATCCCGTGATCACGCCGCGCTTCGTTCCCTCCTGCACCGATCCCCTGCTGGAAGGGCTCGGCGAACTGGCGCGCCAATGCGGCTGCCATGTCCAGACGCATTGCTCGGAAAGCGACTGGGCACATGGCTATGTGCTCGACCGCTTCGGCCGCACCGACGCCGAGACGCTCGACCGCTTCGGCCTGATGACGCGCAGGACCGTGCTGGCGCATTCGAACTTCCTGACCGACGGCGACATGGAGCTGATCCATGCGCGCGGCGCCGGCGTCGCGCATTGCCCGCTCTCCAACGCCTATTTCGCCAATGCCGTCTTCCCGCTCCGGGCGGCGCTCGCCAAGGGCGTGCGCGTCGGCCTCGGCACCGACATTTCGGGCGGCCCGACCGCCTCGATGATCGAGGCGCAGCGGATGGCGATCGCTGCCTCGCGCATGCTGGAAACCGGCGTCGACCCGACGCTGCCGCAGGCGGAGCGCGGCCGGCCGGGTTCGCGCATCGATTTCGACGTCGCCTTCCATCTCGCCACCGCCGGCGGCGGCGACGTGCTGGACCTGCCGATCGGGCTGTTCCGTCCCGGCTTCCACTTCGATGCCATCCTCGTCGACCCGCATGCGCCGGGCGGAACGATGCGCGTCTGGGACGACATCGACAGCGACGCGGACGCGCTGCAGAAGATCGTCTACACCGCCTCGAAGGGCAATCTGGCCGCCGTCTGGATCGGCGGACGAGAGGTTGCCGGCACGCTTTAGCTGCTGCGACTCCGGCGCTAAGCCGGCTCGCCCCGCAACTCGGCCGATACCGGCAACAAACGACCACGATTCCAGCTTGAATTGAAATTGCTTTTCTTTATGCCCATCGGCGGAACGCTAGCTTGGCAACCAATTGCGAAAGCTTCGCCGGCGGACCCGTTTGACGGTCGCCCTTCGCTGACGCAAGCGACGTTCTGGAACTGACGGGGTATGGATATGGGCAAGAAGCTTCTTTCGCTCGCACTAGCTGCGAGCCTCACCGCGCTCTCCTCGGGCGCCTTCGCCGAAGGCATCGCCGGCGCGCCGGCGCCGTTCGACAAGGGCGGCGTCAAGATCGCCGTCATCTCGTTCCTCGGCTCGGGCGACTGGCTGCAGGCGTTCGAAGCCGGCGTGAAGCGCCAGGCCGACGCGCTCGGCATCGAGGCGAACATCTCGCAGGCCCGCAACGACATCAACGCCGAGCGCGAGCTGATCCAGCAGGCAATCAATCTCGGCGTGAAGGGCATCGTCATCAACAACGGCCAGCCGGAAGCGCTGAAGGACGTCGCGCAGGCGGCCCTCGACGCCGGCATCCCGGTCGTCGCCTATGACGTCAACCTCGACAACGCCAAGATCCCGCAGATCGAGCAGTCCGACGCCGACATGGCGCGCCTCGTTCTGGAGCAGGCGGTCAAGGAGCAGGGCGAGACCTTCGACGGCGGCGCCGTCTATGTCTCCGGCTTCGCGCCGCTCGACCGCCGCTATGCCGTCTGGAAGGAATTCGGCCAGAAGTATCCGGGCATCAAGGAAGTCGCGACCTGGGGCGTCGTCAACGACAGCGTGCCGGCCTCCGTCGCCGACCAGACCAAGGCCGTGCTCGCCGCCAACCCGACCCTCTCCGTCGTCTTCACCCCCTGGGACGAATTCGCCCGCGGCGTGAAGCTCGCCATCGACGAGGCCGGCGTCGCCGACAAGGTCAAGATCTACGGCGTCGACATCTCGACCTCGGACATCCAGGCCATGCGCGAGCCGAACAGCCCGTGGGTCGCCACCGCTGCCACCAACCCGGCCGTCGTTGGCGAGGTGTCGATCCGCGCCCTGGCGCAGCTGATCGCCGGCCAGGACCCCGGCCGCTCGGTCCTGATCCAGCCGACCCTCGTCACCAAGCAGACCCTGGTCGACAACGACATCAAGACGATCGAGGAACTGCAGGACAAGTTCCCGGCCTTCAAGGACAGCGACGCCGCCAAGAAGGACTGGATCCCGGCCGCGAAGTAAGGAAGGGCGCTCCGCCTGAACCCTCCCCTTGAGGGAGGGTCAAAAGTGCGCAGCACTTTTGGGGAGGGGTGCCTGAGATGTCGGGGAGAGGAACGCTTCGGCTTACCGAAGCTGCCCCCTCCCCAAATCCGCCAAGGCGGATTTGACCCTCCCTCAAGGGGAGGGTTTCGCTCGTGATTTCGGCTTCGGCCAAAGTAAAGAAAAGACCATGACCGCCCTCCCCACCCCCGACTATGCGAAGAATATCCGCCTGATCGGCCATTCCGACCAGGGCGGGCGGCCGGACGCGCTGCAGGTCATGGTGCATCGCGGCTTCGCCTATGTGGCTCATCCCTGGTCGCAGGGCTTCTCCATCATCGACGTGCGCGACCCGAAGAACCCGGGCGAGACGGTGTTCGTGCCGGCGCCGCCGAACACCTGGACCATCCACCTGCAGACGCATAACGACCTGCTGCTCGTCATCCATGCGCGCGACCTCTTCGCCGACGCCGCCTTCGCGGTGGACGAGAAGGTCTATTACACCAAGTCGGTCGGCGAGACGGTCGGCACGGCCGGTGGCGCGAAGACCGCCCGCAACTGGTCGGCCGGCATGGCGATCCACGACATCTCCAAGCCGGCGGAGCCGCGCCAGATCGGATTCTTCCCGGTCGAGGGCGTCGGCATCCATCGCATCTGGTATGTCGGCGGCCGCTACGCCTATGTCTCGGCGCTGGTCGACGGCTATAGCGACTACATCTTCATGATCGTCGATCTTCAGGATCCGACGAAGCCGGTCGAGGCCGGCCGCTGGTGGATCCCCGGCATGCATCTCGCAGGCGGCGAGCAGGCAACATGGGGCGAGGGCCGGCGTTATGCGCTGCATCACAGCCTCGTCGAAGGCGACACCGCCTATGCCTGCTGGCGCGACGGCGGCCTCACCATCCTCGACATCGCCGACAAGTCGGCGCCGAAGCTGATCACGCACAAGAACTGGTCGCCGCCCTTCGGCGGCGGCACCCATTCGCCGCTGCCGCTGCCGAAGCGCGACCTGCTGGTCGTCGCCGACGAGGCCGTGCTCGACCACGAGGAAGACGGCCGCAAGCGGACCTGGATCTTCGACATCAAGGACAAGGCGAACCCAATCTCGATCGCCACGCTGCCGACGCCGGCCGAGGCCGACTACACCGCCAAGGGCGGTCATTTCGGCCCGCATAATCTGCACGAGAACCGGCCCGGCAGCTTCGTCTCCGACACGTTGATCTTCGCGACCTACCAGAATGCCGGCGTGCGCGTGTTCGACATCTCCAACCCGTTCGAGCCAAAGGAGACCGGCGCGCTGGTCCCGGCCGCGCCCGAACGCATGGTCGACAAGCGCGGCAATCGCCCGCGCGTGATCCAGTCGGCCGATCTGTTCGTCGACGCCAACGGCATCATCTATTCCACCGACTACAATGCCGGTCTCGCCATCATGGAGTATGAAGGGTGAGCAACACGCCCTCCTCCGCCCGGATCGCCGTCTCCGTCACGGGGCTGGAAAAGTCATTCGGCCCGACGCGCGCGCTCGCCGGCGCGGATCTCGTCGTCGAGGCCGGCGAGATCGTCGCCCTGATGGGCGCCAACGGCGCCGGCAAGTCAACGCTGGTCAAGATCCTCTCCGGCTCTATCTCCGCCGATGCCGGGACGATCCTGCTCAACGGCAAGACCGTTTCCTTCGCCTCGCCGGCAGAGGCGCAGGCCGCCGGCATCGCCACCGTGCACCAGGCGACCGATCAGGCCGGCGCCGCCGGGCTGACCGTGGCCGAGAACCTGACGCTGAACGAGCTCTGCGGCACCGGCAGCTTCTTCGTCTCGCCACGCTCGACCCGCAAGCGGGCCGCCGAAATCGCCGCGCTGATCGACCTCGACCTGCCGCTCGACCGCGACTTCATCGACCTGCGCCCGGCCGAACGCCAGCTGATCGCCATCGCCCGCGCGGTCGCCGCCAAGGCATCCGTGCTGATCCTCGACGAGCCGACCTCCAGCCTGTCCTCGACCGAGGCCGAACGGCTGTTCTCCGTGCTGCGCCGCCTGAAGGCGAGCGGCATCGCCATCCTCTATATCTCGCACCGCACCGGCGACCTGGCGGCGATCGCCGATCGCGCCGTCGTGCTGCGGGGCGGCAAGGTCGTCGCGTCCTTCGCCAAGCCGATCGATTTTTCGGCCGCCGTCGCCGCCATGATCGGCCGCACGCTCGACGCCAGCGCCCATGCCGGCACGGTCTCGGCAGCTCCGATCCTCGCCTCCGTCAAGCGCGCGCGACTCATTCCGGGCTCGCGGCCGTTCGACCTCGACCTGCGCTCGGGCGAGGTCGTCGCGATCACCGGCACGCTCGGCTCGGGCAAGAGCCGGCTGCTGCGCGCCCTGTTCGGGCTCGAGACGCTCGCCGAAGGCTCGTTCACCCTCGACGGCAAGCCCTGGCTCTCCGACGGTCCCGCCCGCTCGATCGACAATGGCGTGTTCATGGTCGCCGAGGACCGTTGGGCCTCGTCTCTGCTGCCGCCCGAAATTCCCGGTGCCTCGATTGCCGGCACCATCGCGCTGCCGCATCTGCCGCGCTGGTTCCCGCTCGGCCTGCTGCGCGAAACGCGCGAGCGTCTCGTCGCCGCCGACGCGATCGGCCGGCTCGGCATCAAGGCGCGCGGTCCCGACGACACGCTCGACCAGCTCTCCGGCGGCAACCAGCAGAAGGTCGTGCTGGCGCGCTGGCAGGCGGCGCCCTGCCGGCTGCTGCTGCTCGACGAACCTTTCCAGGGCGTCGACGTCGGCGCCCGCGCCGACCTGATCGCGGCGATCCGCAATAGCCAGTCCGGCTCGGCGACCCTGATCGCCACCAGCGACACCGAAGAAGCGCTCGAGGTTGCCGACCGCATCCTTGTCATGCGCGACCACTCCCTTTACGAGGCCGACGGCCGCCATGAATCGCTCGCCGCCATGATCGGCCGCGTCGAGAGCGCCGAGACCCAGGCTGCCGGCACAGGACACCCATGATGACCGACCACGCTGCATCTTCGTCGAAGCCGGCTTCGACCTTCGCCGAAACGGCGCGCAAATACGCGCTGTTCGTCCTGCTGGCGGCGATGCTGGTCGGCTTCTGGTCGGCCCAGCCCGCCTTCATCAACTCGGCCAATCTGTTCTCGATCCTGCAGGCTGTCTCCGTCGTCGCCATCCTCGGCGTCGGCGTCTCGATCACCATGTCGGCCGGCGGCTTCGACCTCTCGGTCGGTAGCGTCGCCGCTTCATCCGTGATGGCGGCGAGCTACGCCATGGTCGTGCTGCAGTTGAACGCCTTCGAGACGCTCGGCCTCGTGCTGCTGATGGGCGCCTTCATCGGCCTGGTGAACGGCCTGCTGATCGTCCGCGTCGGCGTGCCCGACCTTCTGGCGACCCTCTCGACCATGTTCCTGCTCGCCGGCCTGCAGCTGATCCCGACCGGCGGCCGCTCGATCACCGCCGGCATGATGCTGCCGAACGGCACCACGGCGGCCGGTGCGTATGACCCGGCCTTCCTGATCCTCGGCCGCGCCCGGCTGTTCGATACCGTCCCCTATCCGGTCATCGTCATGGCCATCGTCGCCATCCTCGCCTGGTTCCTGATGGAGCGCACGCGCTGGGGCCGCGTGTTCTACGCCATCGGCGGCAACGAGACCGCCGCTCACCTCGCCGGCGCGCCGACCAAGGCCTACCGCCTCTGGGCCTATGTGCTTTCCGGCACGCTCGCCTCGCTCGGCGGCCTGATCGTCGCCTCGCGCGTCGGCCGCGGGGACGTCTCGGCCGGCAACTCGCTGCTGCTCGACGCCGTCGCCGCCTCGCTGATCGGCTTCGCCGTGCTCGACAAGCGCCGCCCGCATGTGCTCGGCACGGTGCTCGGCGCCATCTTCGTCGGCGTGCTGCTGAATGGCCTCACCATGCTGAACGCGCCCTATTACACGCAGGACTTCGTCAAGGGCGTCGTCCTCGTCGGCGCGCTGGCGCTCACCTTCGGCCTCGGCAAGAAGAAGCGGTAAGAGCGCTTTCGAGCGAAAGAGATGCCGGTCCGCCCGCCCCAGCCATGTCGACCTGTCTCCGGCCACGGGATGACGACGGAGTTGGACGCCTATCGCCTCGAATCCGGCGCCCAGATCCCGGCGCCACCGCCCGGCGGGACTTCAAGCGGCTGAGGGAGGACGGTGCCCGGGCTGGTTTTGACTGCGCCCGAAATACTGGCGCCGCGTCGCCTGCCGGATGCACCGCCAGGCGACCATCGCCGCCCCGCATATCCGGGCTGCGCACCAGAGCGGCTACGCTTCGCGGCGCCGCCCCCCTCCGGGCGATCATCTCCCGCGTCGTGAGCTGGCTCGAAGGCTACCCCCCCCTCGCCTCAGGCCGCCCTGGCGGCCGCGACGATATCTTCCGGGGTGCGGAAGCTGTGCGGCTCGAGCAGGAAGGTGCGGGCGAGGCGGGCCGCCTTGGTCTCCAGCGGCGCGCGGCGGGCCGGGTCGGCGATACGCTCGAAATCGGCATTGTGGGCGAAGCCAAGAATTCGGCGGATGGTCTTAACGCCGGCATAGCCGACCGCGTCGGCAAAGATGCGATCGAGGAAAGCCTCGCGCCGAGCCGCCAGGACGGCTGCATCCGCCGGGTTGGCGAACATCGTCGCCGGGTAGGCGTCGCCGCGGGCGCTGGTCTCCCAGAGCGCCAGGAAGCGGCGCTTGAACGTGTTCCAGAACACGGGCACCTGGTCGAGCACCCAGTCGGCCTGCGCGCGGCGGTCGTCGCCTGCCGTCGCATGGCCGGGCTGGGCCAGATAGTTCATGACGAGATTGGCCAGGAAGGCGCCGACATCGAAGCCGATCGGCCCGACGAAGGAGAATTCCGGGTCCATGACGCGGGTATCGGTCTCGGTCACCATCACCGAGCCGGTATGCAGATCGCCATGGATCAGCGCCTGCCCGCTGGTCAGGAAGCGCCAGCCGAAATCGGCGACGGCGCCCTTCAGGGCGGAATCGGCGCGGAAATCACGCGCCAGGCCATCCAGTTCCGGGCTGGTCCAGCGATTGCGCGGCGACTGGCTGAGCGGATCGGAGAACACGACCTCGGCCGTGATGCGGATCAGCGAGGTGTTCTTCGCGAAGGCGGCCGTCCACTCGGCCTTTTCCTCGATCGTCGCGCCGAGATCGGAGGTGGCGAAGGTGGAACGGGCGGCGAACTCGCCGACATGCTCGGCGACATGCGGGTAGCGCTTCCCCTCGATCAGGCCGCGCCGCAGGATGATGTGCGGCGACAGGCGCTCCATGACGAAGGCGTAGAGCTCGGGCTGGTAATGGTAGAAGCGCGGCGCCAGGCCTTCGACATGCTCGCCGACCGCCCGGTAATAGGACTGCTCGAAGAAGGCGCGATCGAGCGGCAGCGGCCAGCTCTCGCCGGCAGCGCGCACATAGGGCAGCGACTGCTTCACGCAGACCGAGCCATCCGGGCCATCGACCAGGAAGACGAGGTTCAGATTGCCGTCGCCGACTTCCTGCACCGTCCAGCCGTCCGGGGCGCCACCGAGCTTCTCCCGCATCGCCGGCAAGCCGTCGAGGAAGCTGCGGACGGAGTGGCTGTCGAGGGGATGGTAACCGGCGGGCACGTCGAGGGACATGAAGGCTGCTCTATCGTTCTCGCGCGGCGTCTTCGGGCGCATGGCGCGTCTGACAAGAAAGCGGCGCGGGAGCCAGTCCCGCGCCGCGTCGAAATCAATGGCGGTCAGCCCTAGCGCGTCTCGATCGCGCGCGCCAGAGCCGGCTTACGAGGCGTTACTTCGCCGCCGGGATCCAGGCGGCCGTCGCCGCGTCGCTCTTGCCGAAGGCCGGCAGCTTGGCGTCGAGGTCCTCGACCGTCTTGATCGCGTTGGCGCGCAGGTCCTTCTGCGTGATCAGCACCGGCTTGACGACGATGTTGTGGCCCGGATCCTCGCCGGCGATCAGCTTGGCGACGGCGCGCACCGAAACCTCGCCGACGACGGCGGGGTTGGTGGCGACGGTGGCGACCCACGGGCTGCCCTCGGCGGCGATCTCGGTGATGTCAGCGGTCGAAACGTCGGCCGAGTAGATCTTCACCTTGTCGGAGATGCCGAGTTCGTCAGTGGCGAGCTTCACGCCGCGGGCGAATTCGTCATAGGGCGCGAACACGACGGAGATGTCGGGATTGGCCTGGAAGGCGGCCTTGGTCTGGTCGGCGGTCGACGAGGCGGTGGTGTCGTTCACCGCGCCCCAGCGTGCCTTCTCGACGATGCCGGAATTTGCCTTCTTGGTCTCTTCCCAGACCTCGTTGCGGCGGTCGAGCGGCGCGAAGCCGGCGACATAGACATAGCCGGCGTTGAACGCCTTGCCATTGTCGGAGATCGCCTGCTCGAGCGCGGTCTTGGCCAGCTCGTGGTCCGACTGCTCGACCTGCGGGATAGCCGGATTGCCGAGATCGACATCGAAGGCGACGACCTTGATGCCGGCGTCGAGCGCCTTCTGCGCCACGTCCTTCAGCGATTCCGGCTGGCCGTGATCGATGATGATGCCCTGGACGCCGAGGTTGATCGCCTGCTCGACCTGCTCGCGCTGGGCGGCGGCGTCCTGGCGACCGGAGAAGATCTGCAGGTCGATGCCGAGGGCCTTGGCCTGCTTCTGCGCGCCAGCCTGGTAGGACTGGAAGAAGTCGCCGGCGGAAATGAACGTCACCAGCGCCACCTTGACGCCGCCCTTGTCGAAGGGAGCGGGAGCGCCGGCGAGGCCCTCGCCATAGGCGGGCGCGCCGAGGAGGCTGGTCGCCAGCAGGCCCGCGCCGGCCAGGCCGATTGCAAAACGCTTCATCTATTCTCTCCCATGCGTCCCCAAGGACGGCTACGATCCCGGCAACACGCAGCGCCCCGGCGGCGAAGTTGCAATTTCATTCTGATAGCGCGACGGCTGACGCGCACGGAACGAAGGATTTTCTCTTTATTCGGGACGGCTTGGGAAATTTGATCTACCCCACGCTTGCGCGCGCGTTTTAGTTAGTATGGTGGCGCCCGGCCCGCTTGCCGGGACCGTGCCTTTTAATGGAGTAGCGTGGTTGGCGCAGACGAGTTCCCTGAAATCCGAGCCGCTTGTCGCGGGAGGCGAGAGCGCCGAGGCGAAGGCCGTGGCCGGCGTCATCGCGGCCGGCCGAGCCAGCGCAGCGCGCCACTGGGTGCCGGCGACCTCCGGCAATTTTTCCGTCCGCATCAACGCCCGGACGATCGCGATTACGCGCTCGGGCGTCGACAAGGGCAACCTGCTCGCCTCCGACATCCTGATCCAGCCGCTCGGAGAAAAGCTGCTGCCGGGATCATCGGCCGAGGCGGAACTGCACACCGCGCTCTACAGCGAGCGGCCGGAGCTCGGAGCGATCTTCCACGTCCACAGCCCCGCCGCCACCGTGCTGTCGCGCCTGGCGCTGGCCGAGGGCAGCCTGCGGCTGACCGGCTGGGAACTGCAGAAGGCCCTTGTCGGCGTGCGCACGCATGAGGCGACGGTCGACGTTCCGGTCTTCGCCAACGACCAGGATATCAGCGCGCTTTCGGGCCGCGTACTCGCGCGGCTGGCGCAGCCGGCCGGTGACGCCATCGCCGCGCCCGGCTATCTTCTCGCCGGACACGGCGTCTACGCTTGGGGCGCCACGGAATCCGATGCCGCCCGCCATCTCGAAGCGCTCGAAACGCTATTCGCGTTCGAGCTTTCCTACAGGAGGTTCACGCCATGACCACGCTGACCATCTATCCGGACAAGGATCCGGCCAACCCCGTCGCCGTCACGTCCGACCCGGTGGAAATCGCCGCCGAGCTGAACAAGGTCGGCGTTCTGTTCGAGCGCTGGAAGGCCGGCGCGGAGCTGGCCGCCAATGCCAGCCATGAAGACATCCTCGCCGCCTACAAGGCCGAGGTCGATCGGCTCTCCGCCGCCGAGGGCTACCAGACCATCGACGTGATGCGCATCACGCCGGACAATCCGAACAAGCAGGCCATCCGCACCAAGTTCCTCGACGAGCATACGCATGACGAGGACGAGGTCCGCTTCTTCGTCGAGGGCTCCGGCGCGTTCTATCTGCATCTCGGCGACAAGGTGTACCGCGTCGTCTGCACGCGCGATGACCTGCTCTCGGTCCCGGCCGGCACGCTGCACTGGTTCGACATGGGCCCCGAGCCGAACTTCACCTGCATCCGCCTGTTCATCTCGCCGGATGGCTGGGTCGCGAACTTCACGGGCGACAAGATCGCTTCGACCATTCCCGCCTTCGGCGAACCCGTCGCGGCCTGATCCCGCTGAATATCCCTCTCCCCCGCCCGGCGGGAGAGGGCCTCCATTCAAGAGAGAACCTCCCAGGCCACCCGCCTGAAGGCGGCCTTCGGTGCCACGGTCGCCAGCAGGTTCGGCAGATCGGCCGCATAGTCGACCGCGCCGCGCTCGACGCCGCCCAGCACCGCCAGCTCGATATCCGCATAGGCCCGGCCGGCCGCGATCCAGTTGACCAAAGCCACCTGCAAGGGACCGAGGCTCGGGTTGAAGGCGGCATTTTCCAGCGCAGCCCCCGTGACGACCATTCCATCCGCCGATTTAAGGACGACCGCCGAAGGCGCTCGACTATAGGGAACATAGGCAAGCTGTCCGGCTGCCAGCAGCGCCGCCTCCATTTCCGGCGCATCGGAAATATCCGATCGCAGCACCCGCACCGCCTGTCGCCCCCCGCCCTGCCCGACCGGCGTCACCCCC
Source organism: Kaistia nematophila (assembly GCF_026343855.1). Taxonomy (NCBI): domain Bacteria; kingdom Pseudomonadati; phylum Pseudomonadota; class Alphaproteobacteria; order Hyphomicrobiales; family Kaistiaceae; genus Kaistia; species Kaistia nematophila. Next base: position 617,197 of record NZ_JAPKNK010000002.1, read on the forward strand.
GCCTCGCCGAGATCCGCCGGCGAGAAAGCCCAGGGCAGCAGGTGCCGCAGTTCGACGCGGTGGCCCTGCATGGTGGTGATCGCGAGATCGAGACCGCCGCTGAACTCCGCAAGGAACTGCCGGCAATGGCCGCAGGGCGGCGCCGCCTCCAGCGCGATCTCGGCGATCGACGTGCCGCGCGAAAAGGCGCGTGCCGACAGGAACTGCTCGCCATGGATCGCCTCGCCGAGATTGGCGCCGGGAAACTCGACATTGCCGCCGAGGATCAGATCGCCGGTCTCGCGTTCCAGCGCAACCGCGCCGATTGTAAAATGGGAGATCGGCGGCCGCGCCACGCCCCGCGCCAGGGGAACCAGCACGAGCATCAGCTCGGAAATGCCAGCGAGCCCGTGCCTCGCGACGAGATCCGCCGCCAGCGCGGCCGGCACGACTAGGCCGTCATGGGAATTTCGGCGCGCGGCGAGCGCATGCGTCACCTCGGCCGAGATCGCCGGCCCCTTGTCGCCAAGTAGCGACTGGCACCGCAGGCCAATGGCTGGATCCGGCTGAAACCGATCGACTGCGATCACCGCACGCTCCTTAGTAAAAATCGAGAATCGATAACAATAGCTTGAACAAAGCCGCCCGACCGTCCGGGAAACGCCGGAAAAACAGACGCATGGCCGTGCGAATCACGGACAAGTTTGCGTCATCGATCTTGCTGACACAGCCCCGAAGGGACTATCTCGCACTGTGCAATCAGGGCCGGGATCGGGCGGACCGGCTAGGTATAACCTGGAATTGTTCTCGCCTGACATACGCACCACGAGTATATATTTCGGCGCGACATCCGACGAATCCGCCATGGTTCCCAGGATCCAGCAGACGGGAATCCAACGCCGTCGGACAGGGGCGATCTCGGAGGCGCGATGAACGACAAGCCGGATCCACCGACGCGAAGGCATGCGACGCTGAAGGATGTCGCCGAGGCCTGCGGGCTGTCGGTCGCCACCGTCTCGCGCTACCTGAACCGGTCGATCAAGCTGCCGCCCGCCACGATCGGGCGGATCGACGCCGCGATCGCGGCCCTGAATTACCAGCCCAACCAGCACGCCCGCAGCCTCAGTCTCGGACGCTCCGAGACGATCGGGCTCGTGGTTCCCGATATCTCCAATCCCTATTTCGCGCATCTCGCCGCATCGGTCGAACAGGCCGCTTCCGAGTTCGGGCTCGGCCTGGTGCTCTGCCCGACACTGAGCCGGACCGACCGCGAGATCGACTATCTGGGCCGGCTGGCCCGCCGCCATGTCGATGGGCTGCTCTTCGCCACCAACAATGGCGACGATCCCGCGCTGGGCCGCGCACTGCAGGGCACCTCGACAGTCGTGCTGGTCGACGACGACATCATCGGCGCCCGCGCGCCGACGATCATGGCCGACAGCGACCAGGGCGGCTTCCTCGCCGCCCGTCACCTGATCGAAATGGGCCATCGCCGGCTCGGCTATGTCGGCGGGCCAGCAGGGCTTTCGAGCAGCCGGGGCCGCCTCGGCGGCTTTCGCCGCGCCGTGGCGGCCTCGGAACGGCCGGTGACGATCGCGGCCGAAATCCAGGGCCCCTATTCGTCCGAGCATGGCCGGCTCGCGGCGGGACAGATCCTGGCGCTCGATCCGGTGCCGAGCGCCGTCTTCGCCGCGAGCGACGAGATTGTGCTCGGGCTCTTGTCCGTGTTCAAACAGCGTGGGGTGAGAGTCGGCATCGACATCTCTGTCGTCGCCTTTGACGACGTCGGTCCGCTGCAACTGTTCGATCCGCCGCTGACGGCGATCCGCCAGCCCGTCGAAAGACTGGGCCGGCGCGCCGTGGAGATGGTGCTCGACCTGATCAAGGGCGAGATGCGGGAGCCCGTGAGCGAGGTGCTGCCGGTCGAACTGATCATCCGCGAATCCGTCAAGCCGCCTCGTTCTTGAGGCGGCACTACAGGGGGTAAGTATGACTGTGAAGAAGGTGCTGCTCGTCGGCGAAAGCTGGATGTCGAGCGCCACGCACTACAAGGGCTTCGACCAGTTCGGCAGCGTCACCTTCCATCTCGGCGCCGAGCCGCTGGTGAAAGCTCTGGCCGGCAGCGAGTTCGAGCTCACCTACATGCAGGCGCACCAGGTGCCGACCGAGCTGCCGCTGACGCTCGAAGGCCTCGACGCCTATGACGCGATCATCCTGTCCGACATTGGCTCCAACTCGATCCTGCTGCACCCCGACGTCTGGCTGCACGGCAAGCCGATGCCGAACCGGCTCAAGCTGCTGCGCGAATGGACGAAGAAGGGCGGCGGCCTCGTCATGATCGGCGGCTACCTGACCTTCCAGGGCATCGACGGACGCGGCCGCTGGTCGCGCACCGCGGTCGAGGACGCGCTGCCGGTCACCTGCCTGCCGCATGACGACCGCATCGAGGTTCCGGAGGGCTTCCGCGCCGAGATCGTCGGCAACCGGTCCCATCCGCTGCTGGCGGGCCTCGACGGCGAATGGCCGATTCTGCTCGGCGCCAACGAGGTGAAGCTGCGCGAGCGGCCGGATGTCGAGCTGCTCGCCCGCCTGCCGGACTCGGAGGGCGGCCATCCGCTGCTCGTCGCCGGCGAATACGGCGAAGGCCGCAGCGTCGCCTGGACCTCGGACATCGGCCCGCACTGGCTGCCGAACAGCTTCGTCGAATGGCCGGGCTATGCCCGCCTCTGGAAGAACGTGCTCGGCTGGGTCACCAAGGCGAGCTGATCCGCACAGCGGCAGGCAAGCCCCTCACCCACCCCTCTCCCGCAAGCGGGCGAGGGCTTTTCGGGCAGCGCCCTTCATTGCCATGGCGCTCTTTTGCGACCGGGTGCGATGCTCCCCTCTCCCGTCCGCGGGAGAGGGTTGGGGTGAGGGTCTCCTGCCCCAGCAACCGAACGTCTTAGAAAATCCCCAGCGTCCGCTGCAGCGCGTTTGAGAAATGCGCCTGCAGCGCCGTCTCGGCCGCGTCCGCGTCGCGTGCCTTGCAGGCCTCCAGCAGCGTCATGTGCTCGCGCAGCGTGCGCATGACGATCGGCGTCGACAGCGTGCGGTCGAGCCGGATCAGTTGCAGATAATTGTGGACACGGCGGTGCGTCGAGACGATCAGCGGATTGCCGAGCGCCGCGATGATCTCGACATGAAGCGCCGCGTCGATCGCGACGATCTCGGGCGCGATCGCCTGGGTGAAGCCGTCGCGCTCGAGCGCTTCGATCGCCCGTTCGTGGCGCGCGACGAGGGCGTCGAGCAGCGCCGGTTCCGCCGTCTCGGCGAAGACCCGCACGGCCGGCCGCTCCAGGATTGCACGCAGCTGGTAGGTATTCCGCGCCAGTTCGAAATCCGCCTTCAGGAAGCGGATGCCGGAGCGCGGATGGATCGTCAGCAATCCCTCCGTCTGCAGCACGCGCAGCGCATCGCGCAGAGGCGCCACCGGCACGCCGATCAGCTTGACCAGGTCGTTCTGCGACACGAAGGCGCCGGCCGGCAATTCCCGCCCGAACAGCATGTCGAGGATCCGCTCATAAGCGACCTCGCTCAGCGACACCGTGACGGTTTCGACGTCGCGTTCGGCTGGCTCGGCGGCGCCGGTGGCTTGCGATGCAATCGGATCTGATCTATCAGATCGCTTACGTGACATATCAACTCTCACTTTTGATCGATTAGGCGACTATAGCATGCGCATCGTGGATTTCCGAATTGTCCGTTTCCAGTTCGCCCGCGACCGTGTCATCGGCGACAGCCAGGTCCGCATCGCGCACGCCCATGTCGCGACCCTCGAGCTGATCGCCGACAACGGCATGGTCGGTCTCGGCTTCGTGCCGTCGCTGTTCAATCCGCTGCCGTCGCAGGCCGAGATCGAGCGCCTCTTCCGCGCTGAGATCTGGCCGGGCCTCGAAGGCCAGTCGCCGGCGGCCCTCGCCCACAAGCTCACCCGTCCGCGCGGCGGCAACATCCGCGGCGCCTCGCTGCCCTTCGGCGAAGGCCTCGACCAGGCACTGTGGGACCTCGCCGCCAAGCAGGTCGGCATGCCGCTTTGGAAGCTGCTCGGCGGCACCAAGAGCCGCGTCAAGGCCTATGCCAGCGGCCTCGACTTCCATCTCTCGGACGATGACTTCTGCGCGCTGTTCGATCACGCCGCGTCGATCGGCTACAAGTCGTTCAAGATCAAGGTCGGCCATCCCGACATCGAGCGCGACCTGCACCGCCTCGACCTCCTGGTGAAGACGGTCGGCAAGCCCGAGGCGATCATGATCGACGCCAACGAGGGCTGGTCGCCGCAGCAGACCGTCCGCAACATGAACAAGATCCGGGATGCCGGCTTCGACATCCTGTGGATCGAGGATCCCTGCCTGCGCTACGATTTCGAAGGCCTGAAGATGATCCGCCAGGGCTGCCCGTTCACCCTGGTCAATTCGGGCGAATATTTCGACGCGCATGGCAAGCGCCAGCTCATCGAGGCGCATGGCACCGACATGATCAACGTGCACGGCTGGGTGTCGCAGGTGATGCGCATCGGCTGGCTCGCGGCCGAGCACGGCATTCCGGTCAGCCTCGGCAATTCGTTCCTGGAAATCGGCGTCAACATGGCGCTCGCCCTGCCCGAGGTCGAATGGCTCGAATACTCGTTCCAGAACTTCGACCACCTGATCGAGAAGCCGTTCGAGATCCGCGACGGCTGGATCTATGCGCATGACCGCCCGGGCCACGGCCTGGTGCTGTCGGAGACGGCGCGCAGCGAATGGGCCGTGCCCGAAGTCGTTGCCAATGAGGATCTGCCGCCGGCGCCGGTGAACACGCGCCTGCCGCACTGAGATTGCAAGAGGGCCCACGGCCGCGCAGGCGGCCGGGGTGGAGAGAGATCTGCTAGGGAGGAAGACGAGATGAAGACGACGAACAGGGTCCTGCGCGCCGGCACGATGCTCGCCACCGCGCTTGTCATGACGCTCGGCGTGGCGGCATCGGCCAAGGCCGAGACGCTCACCGTGTGGGACTGGAAATCGGGCGACCCGACGACGGCGCCCTATTACGACAAGGTGAAGGCCGACTTCGAGGCGGCCCATCCCGGCGTGACGGTGAAGTTCGTCATGCAGCCGCATGACCAGTACTACACCCTGCTCGGCACGGCGATCGCCGCCAGCCAGGGTCCCGACGTGGTGCTCGTGCACGGCGGCTCGCAGGCGAAGGAGCGCATCGCGGCGTTCACCAAGCTCGACGACAAGGTCGCCGACATCAAGGCGCGCGTCGCCGGCTGGGACGAGTTCGCCGGCGCCGACGGCAGCGTCTACGCGGTGCCGATCTCGATCCAGGGCCTCGCCGTCTACTACAACAAGGAACTCTACAAGAAGGCCGGCCTCGATCCGGAAGCGACGCCCAAGACCTGGGCCGATCTGGAGGCTATCTGCGCCAAGCTGAAGGCGGCGGGCACCACCTGCTTCGCCCTCGGCAACAAGGAAGGCTACGGCGCCGACTTCTTCTACTCCGCCGCGGCCGCCAACGCGCTCACGGCAGAGCAGCAGGCTGCCTGGACGACCGGCGACCTCAAGTGGTCGAGCCCGGAAATCAAGGCGATCGTCCAGAAGTGGGTCGATACCCAGAAGGACGGCTGGTACGCCGAGGGTGCCAACTCGACCGCCAAGTTCATGGACGAATACCAGAGCTTCGAGCGCGGCGAGAGCGCCAACACGATCGGCCTGCTGTCGGACGTCGCCCACTGGAAGGAATTCGACGAATTCCTGGAGCCGCAGAATGTCGGCGTCTTCGTGCTGCCGCCGGTCACCCCGGCCGCCTATGACAAGCTGCGCATGCCGCTCGCCGGCGGCATCGGCTACGCCGTGACAAAGTTCTCGCCGAACCAGGACCTCGCCGTCGCGCTCGCCAAGAGCTTCGCAGACACCCCCAACATGCAGGTGTTCTTCGAGGCGGCCGGCGCGGTTCCCTCGGATACGGCCGTCGACACGTCGAAGGTCGAGAGCCCCTCGGCCAAGGTCGTGCTCGGCTCGCTCTCGGACGGCGTGCCGCTGCTGCACAACAACACCTCCACGGCCGAGACCGAGGAATGGCATCGCCAGAGCCAGATGCTCTTCACCGGCGAGACCACCGTCGACAAGGCCGTCGCCCGCCTCGACGAAGTCCAGGCCCAGGCCAAGAAGAAGTAAGCTCCGCCTTCGCCGATCGCAGGCTTCCGCCCTTCACCTCTCCCGTCGGGAGAGGTCGAAGGCGGGCCGGCGAGCGAGGGTTCGGGGAGCCATCCGGCGAGGGCCTGATCCCTCGCGCGACCATCGGTCCGACCTCTCCCTCCGGGGAAGGTCGAGGATGCGGCTCCGCCTCCCGACATCGAGCGTCGCCAGCGGGCGACGCCGCTTCCCCCGACAGAGTTGCGCCCACCTCCCCGCGAGATGAGGCCGCGTTGCATTGACCCGAGGCCCGCGATGACCGAGACCCTGACCGCAACGGACGCAAAGCGCCGGAAGGCCGCCGCCGCGCATGCCGATCCCGGCAGCCGCAGCGTCGAACGCTTCGCCTATCTGTTCGTGCTGCCGGCGCTGGCGCTCGTCGTCGTGTTCCGCATCATCCCGCTGATCTGGGGCCTCGGCTACTCCTTCACCGACTATGACGGCATGTCGGCGCCGCGCTTCGTCGGCCTCGACAACTATATCGGCATCGCCCACGACCCGGTCTTCCTCGACAGCCTGGTCAACATGCTGATCCTGCTCGCGACGCTGCCGATCTGGATCGGCCTGCCGCTGGTGCTGGCGATCCTGATCCACCAGGGCGTGCCGGGCGGCAAGCTGTTCCGCGCCGTCTATTTCTTCCCGGCCGTGCTCTCCTCGGTCATCGTCGGCGCCATCTTCAACGTGCTGCTGCGCTATGACGGGTCGTTCAACCTGTTCCTGAAGGCGCTCGGCTTCTCGGCCGTCGACTGGCTCGGCAATTCCTCTACGGCTCTGTTCAGCCTGATCGCCGTGCAGCTTTGGTCGACCTTCGGCATGAGCCTGCTGATCTTCATCGCCGGCCTGTCGACGGTGCCCTCCGACATGCTGGAGGCGGCGAAGCTCGACGGCGCCAAGCTGACGCAGACCTGGTGGTACATCGTCATCCCGTCGATCCGGCCGATCATCGAATTCGCCGCCGTCGTCACCACGATCGGCATGCTGACCTCGATGTTCGGGCTGATCTACGTGCTCACCGCCGGCGGCCCCGGCACCTCGACGATCCTGCCGGAATTCCTGATCTGGCTCGAACAGGGCAAGATGAACCGGCCCGGCTATGCGAGCGCGATCTCGATGGTGCTCTTCCTGATGATGGGGGGCCTCGCCGCCATCCAGATCCGCATCATGTCCCGCAACGCGAGCATCTGAGGGCGCCATGGCAGAAGTCAAAACCCGCGAGAGGCGCGTCCTCTGGATCATCTCGATCCCAATGGCCCTGCTCGCCCTTTCCGCCGTCTATCCCGTCTTCTTCGCCATCAACGCGGCGCTGAAGACGCGCAAGGGCTACGTGCTCAACCGCTTCGGCCTGACCACGGACCCGACCTTCGCCAATTTCGCCCAGGCCTGGAACCAGTCGCGGCTGTCGGAATATTTCTACAATTCCGTCGTCGTCACCGTCGGCGCCGTGCTGGTGCTGCTCGTCGTCGCCTCGATGGCCGGCTTCGCGCTGGCGATCCTGCGCTTCCGCGGCCGCAAGATCATCTTCATCACCATCCTCGTGTCGCTGATGATCCCGGTGCAGGTGGTGCTGGTGCCGTTCTACCGCACCATGATCGGCCTGCACCTGGTCGACAGCCGGCCGGGCCTGATCATCGCCTACACGGCATTCTTCCTGCCCTTCAGCGTCTACCTGATGACCGCCTTCTATGCCCGCCTGCCGCGCGAGCTGTTCGAGGCGGCGCAGATCGACGGCGCCAGCCTCGTGAAGGTCTGGTGGCACATCATGCTGCCGATGGGAAAACCGGCCCTGCTGACGCTCGGCATCCTCAACACGCTCTATTGCTGGAACGACGTGCTGATCTCGCTGCTCGTGCTGCAGGACCAGCGCACGCTGATGGTCGGAATCGCCGCGCTGCGGGGCGAATACACCACCAACGTGCCGCTGCTCGCGGCCGGCATCTGCCTCGCCGCTGCGCCGATCGTCATCATCTACGTCATCTTCCAGCGCCAGATCGTCAACGGCATCGCCGTCGGCGCCGTGAAGGGGTGAGCTAGCGGGCGCAGCCCACGCCCTGTGCTCCAAGCCAGCCCCTCACCCTACCCTCTCCCGCAAGCGGGCGAGGGCTACTGCTGGTGACACTCGTCAAGTCCGGGCCAATGCAAGAACCAGCGCTGGCCTGCTCCCTCACTCGCTTGCGGGAGAGGTTTGGGGTGAGGGCCGTCCAGCCGTAAGCAATAGCCTCAGCCTGAAGGAGTGAACGAAAAATGCAGCGCATGGGCATGGTGATCGGCGTCAAGCCGGAGGCGGTCGCCGAATACAGGCGGCTGCACGCCACGGGCTCGGCCGAGGTGAACGCCCTGCTCTCGGCCTGCGGCGTGAAGAACTACTCGATCTACCTGCGCGAGCCGGAGAACCTTCTCTTCGGCTACTGGGAATATCACGGCGCCGACTGGCCAGCCGACGCCGCCCGGCTCGACAAGGAGCCCGCGATCAAGGCCTGGCTCGGGCTGACCAGTCCCTGCCAGCAGCCCCTCGCCTCGGCTGCGCCCGGCGAATGGTGGTCCCTGATGGAGGAAGTCTTCCACCTCGACTGACGCCTCTAGCGACTGCAGGAGGACGCCCGCGCACGCATTGCGGGAACCTGCTCGAAGGCGCATCCGAATCGCTCCGACGCAAAGTCAGCCATCACAGCGGCGGTCAGCCTCCGGGGCACGGCGGCGATAGATACCATCCCGCGCACTACCCACAGGCCCACCATCCAGGGTTACGTGACGTCGATCACACCACGCCCGGAAACGCCTGGGCGCTGCGCTCCATCCCTATTGAAATATTATAGTTAACCGGGTTTGATGCCGTCAGCATTCTCATCGACGGGGGCATTGAATTTCTGGCAGGCCTATCGGGCAGACTACCGAACGCGGTAGCTGGACGGATCTGATTCCGGCTGGCCTGCTTCTGGTTGCCAGTGCCATCGCGATCTTTGTGAGCACGCTCACCGCGGACGCAGGCAGCGCGGAAGTCGCCGTGGTCGCGCCGCCTTGGGCAGATGCCGCCGACACGGCCGGCATCGTGGCTCGCTCGGGCGGCAGCATCGTTGCCGGTGGCGGGATTGCCAATGTGATCATCGCCCACTCGGACAGCCCCGACTTCATTTCCCGCCTCTACCACTCCGGCGCCTGGCTCGTGCTAGACGCCATCAAGTTGCGCGGTTGTTTCTCCGTCTGAGCGGTACGCCCAGATTTTTTTCAAGGATTGGCGCATGGCCGAGCTCGACAGGCTGCGACACAAGTTCGGTCTATTCCTCGTCTTCCTGATGTGGATCCACGTGCCGGTGATCGCGCTGGTCGCATGGTCGATCGGACGCAGCATGGTCGCGCCGACGCTGGTGGCGGCGCTGCTGGCCTTGGCGATGCAGGTCTCCTGGACGCTGCGTGGGCCCGCGCCGGTGACCCGCTATGTCTCGGCCGTCGCGCTGATGGGACAGCCGGCCCTGTTCGTCTTCATGTTCTCCGGCCATCCGTGGCAGATGGACATGCACATGTACTTCTTCGCCACGCTGGCGCTCGTCATCGGCTGGTGCGACTGGCGCCCGGTGATCGTCGCGGCCGTGACGGTGGCCGTGCATCACCTGATGCTGAACCTGGTCTTCCCCTATGCGGTATTCCCGCTGGGCGCCGACCTGGAGCGCGTCAGCCTGCACGCCGCCATCGTCGCCTTCCAGACCGTCGTGCTCGTCTGGCTCAGCATGCGGCTGGTCGCGAGCTTCCAGCGCATCGAGGCGATGAGCGCCGAAATCGTGCTCGCCAACGAGACGCTGGAGCAGAAGGTCGCCGACCGCACGCGCGAGGCCAACGCCGCGAACATCGCCAAGAGCCTGTTCCTGGCCAATATGAGCCACGAGATCCGTACGCCGATGAACGCCATCCTCGGCTTCAGCCACCTGGCGCTGCGCACCGACCTCACGCCGAAGCAGGCGGACTACATCAACAAGATCAAGTCGGCCAGCACCGCGCTTCTGGCGCTGATCAACGACATCCTCGACTTTTCCAAGATCGAGGCCGGCATGCTCTCGCTCGAGGGCACCCATTTCAAGATCCGCGAGACGATCGAGAACGCCACCACCATCTCCACCGTCAAAGCGGCCGAGAAGGGCGTCGATATCCGCATCAACATCGACGACAACGTGCCGGCGACCCTGCTCGGCGACGCGCTGCGACTGAACCAGATCATCCTGAACCTGGTCTCCAACGCGGTGAAGTTCACCGAGCGCGGCGCCGTCGTCCTGTCGATCCGCACGCTGGAGAAGGTCGACCGGCAGCTGTTGCTCGAAGTGTCGGTCCGCGATACCGGCATCGGCATGACGCCGGAACAACAGCAGATGCTGTTCCGCTCCTTCAGCCAGGCCGACAGCTCGATGACGCGCAAATTCGGCGGCACCGGGCTTGGGCTCGCCATCAGCAAGCAGCTGGTCGAGCTGATGGGCGGCACCATCCGCGTCGACAGCATCGCCGGCGCCGGCAGCACCTTCACCTTCACCGTCCGCCTGGAGGAAGGCGATACGCTGATGCTGGCCGAGGCGGCCGATGTCGAGAAGCTGCGCGGGCTCCGCGTGCTGATCGCCGACGACAATCCGGCCTCGCGCGAGATCCTGCACACCATATTCGAGGGCTGGTCCGTCCAGGCCGACCTGGTCGCCTCCGGCACCGAGGCGATCGCGCTGCTTGAAAACGCCCAGGCGCGCGGCGTCGCCTACGACCTGATGCTGATCGACTGGAAGATGCCCGGCATGGACGGCATCGAGGCCGTCGAGGCGATGCGCAGCAGCGAGACGTTGACCCGCCTGCCGACCATCATGATGGTCAGCGCCTATGCGCGCGAAGAGGCCATGCAAAACGCCAGCGAGGCCGGCATCTCCGCCTTCCTCGTCAAGCCGATCGACGCTTCGCTGCTGCTGACAGAAATTACCCAGCTCCTGGGGCAGCGGACGGGCCAGGAACGCGCCGCCGCACCCGCCGCGCACGCGATCCCGATGGTCGCGCCGGAGTATCGCGGCTCGCGCGTCCTGCTCGTCGAGGACAACGAGATCAACAGCGAAGTCGCCTCGGAGATTCTGAGCGACGGCGGCCTCGTCGTCGAACTGGCCGAGAATGGCCGCATCGCCTGCGATATGGTGCTCCGGTCCGGCCGCAGCTACGACGTGGTGCTGATGGACGTGCAGATGCCGGAAATGGATGGCATCGAAGCGACGAAGCGCATTCGCCAGGCGTTTCCCTCCGACAGGCTGCCGATCATCGCCATGACGGCGCACGCCTATGAGCAGGAGCGGCAGAACTGCTTCCAGGCCGGCATGAACGACCATGTCGCCAAGCCGGTCGATCCGGCGACGCTGATGCACGCGCTCGAGCGCTGGCTGAAGCCGCGCAGGGCGGAAGGCAGCGGGTCGACGGCGAAACCCGCCGAAGTCCCGGCGGCGGCCGATCTACCGGCCGAGCTGCCGCCCTTCGATCTTGCGACCGCGCTCGTCCGCGTCAACGGCAAGACCGCGCTGCTGCGCAAGCTGATCGTCAGCTTCGGGACCAACTATCGCGGTTTCGTCGCGACGCTGCGCGGCGAGATCGATGCCGGCGCCCTCGACGATGCGCGCCGGCTGGCGCATTCACTGAAGGGCGTTTCCGCCTCGCTGGAACTTCGCAGGGTGTCGGAGGCGTCCCGCCAGCTGGAAGACGCGATCGCCCATCGCGAGATGGCGAATGTCGACGAGCTGATCGAGCGCCTCGATGCCGTGCTTCAGCCGGCCATCGCGGCGGCGCGCACCCTGTCGCCGGCCGAGGAAGCATCCGCCGCCGCGCCGGCGGCAAGCCTCGACGCGGCCGCGCGGGACGAGGCGGCGAAGCTCCTCTATGAACTCCGCCAGCAACTGAGCAAGCGCAGCATGCGGGCCCGAAAGACGTTCGAGGCACTTGAGGCCAGGCTGCAGGGCACGCCCGAGGCCGGACGCCTGGCCGAGATCCGCGACCCGATCAGCCGACTTGATTTCAACAACGCCCTCGCCGGGCTCGACGCCATCGAGCGTCATTTCGTCGATACCAGGGAAGTACAGAATTGAGCGAACGGCCATCGATCCTCATTGTCGATGACGAGGTCAGCAACATCGAGATCCTGAGCGCGACGCTCGAGGAGGATCACGATATCTACTTCGCCACCACCGGAACCGAAGCCATCGAGATCGCCCGCACGACGTTGCCGGACCTGATCCTGCTCGACGTGCTCATGCCGGGTGTCGACGGCTACGAGGTCTGCGCGGCGATCAAGGCCGATCCGCTGATCGCCGACGTGCCGGTGATCTTCACCACGGCGCTGGGCGACCAGGAAGCCGAGGTGAAGGGCCTGATGCTCGGCGCCATCGACTACATCACCAAGCCGATCCTGCCGGTCGTGGTGCGGGCCCGGATACGCAACCATCTCGACATGAAGCGCATGCGTGACGAGCTGGCCGAAATGGCCGTCACGGATGCGCTGACCGGCCTCGGCAACCGCCGCCGGCTGGAAAAGGTGCTGAACCAAGAGACGTCGCGCCTGTCACGCAGCGGCGGCCTCCTCTCGGTCATCATCCTCGACATCGACTTCTTCAAGAAGTTCAACGACCTCTACGGCCACACGGCCGGCGACCGCTGCCTGACCATGGTGGCCGCCGCGCTGAACCGTGCCGTCCATCACGCCAACGACGTCACCATCCGCTATGGCGGCGAGGAATTCGCCTGTGTTCTGCCGGAAATCGAGCACCCCGAGGCCATGGAGATAGCGAACAGCATCCGCGATCGCGTGCAGGCGCTCGGCATCCCGCATTCCGGCTCCGACGCTTCGCCCTTCGTTTCGGTCAGCCTCGGCGTCGCGACGGCGCTGTGCATTCCCGGCAGCCAGCCCGACTCGTGGATCCGCGCCGCCGACGAGCAGCTTTATGTCGCCAAAGCCGCCGGCCGCAACCTGGTGGCGGGCATCGTTTTCGCGACCGACGGCGTCCTGCCCGTCGCGAGTTCCGGCTGAGCCGATCCGAAGCCGGCTTTCAGAAGTCGGAAGACAATCCCGACGGGCTGTGCTTCGATCGGTACAGCCCGCGTCGAATCCGAGAGACGGGCGTGATTTCGGGAGGATGATCGTGGGAGTAGTACTCGTCACGGGCGCGTCGCGCGGACTTGGGGCAGCGATCGCAAAGGGGGTGGGCGCCGCCGGCTGGACCGTCGCCGTCAACTTCGCGCATGACGATGTCGGCGCCGGCAGTGTCGTCGACACCATCACCAGCGCCGGCGGCAAGGCGGCCGCCTTCAAGTTCGACGTCACCGACAAGGCCAGCGTCCGCCACGGCATCGCCGAGATCGACCGCCATCTCGGCCCCGTCGACGTGATCGTCAACAACGCGACCGGCCCGCAGCCGCTGATCCCGATCGAGGAACAGACCTGGGACGACCATCTCGACCAGCTTCGCTTCTTCGTCAAGGCGCCGCTGCTGCTGCTCCAGGCCGTGCTGCCGGAATGGCGGGCCCGTCATGTCGGCCGCGTCATCCATATCGGCTCGGAAGTCGTCGACATGGGCAATCCGGAATTCGGCCACTACGTCGCCGCGAAAGCGGCCATGGTCGGCCTCACCCGCTCCTGGGCGCGCGAACTTGGCCCGGAGGGCATCACGGTCAACCTGGTGGCGCCGGGCTTCATTCCGGTCGAGCGCCATTCCGGCACCACGGCCGACGAGTTGGAAGACTATCGCCGCCTGGTGCCGCTCGGCCATCAGGGCACACCGGACGATATCGCCGGCATCGTTACCTTCCTCGCCTCGCCCGCGGCCGATTTCATCACCGGCCAGACGCTTGCCGTGAATGGCGGGCGGACCCTCGCCTGATCGATCGCCCGACAGGAAACCGGCCGGGACGACCGCTCCCGGCCGTATTCCGATCGCGCAACGGAAATGCCATGGCCTCCCCGAACCAAGCCGATTTTCGCCTGCGCAAGGCCGATCTCCCGGATATGCCCGCCGTCTACAGGGTGTGCCTCCGGACCGGCAATGCCGGGCAGGACGCCACCCAGCGCGAGGATGACCCCGACGCGCTCGGCCACATGTTCATCGGCCCCTATCTCGTGCTGGAGCCCGATTTCGCCTTCGTGCTGGAAGGGCCGAACGGCGTTGCCGGCTATGTCATGGGCGCGCTCGACACGCCGGATTTTTATGGCCGCATGGAACGCGACTGGCTGGCGAAGATCCGCCCCCGCCTGCGCGATCCCGGCGACGACGAGAACCGCTGGTCCGGCAGCGACTGGGTGCGCCGCCTGATCCACCGCCCGCCCTATCTCTATCCGCCGGCGCTGCATCCGTTCCCCTCGCACGGCCATGTCGATTTCCTGCCGGAGGCGCGCGGTCTCGGCTGGGGAAGGCGCAGCTTCGAGCACCTGATGGGGGCGCTCGCCGCCGCCGGTTCGCGCGGCATGCATCTCGACGTCAGCCCGCAGAACCACGCGGCGATCGCCTTCTACGAGAAGCTCGGCTTCGCGCCGGTCGTCTCGGACGAACTGCCGGCCGGCGGCCTGACGATGGCGCGGCGGTTCTGAGGATCCGGCGAGCCTCGCCTTCCGGCCGCCGCCGCTCCCCCTCTCCCGCGCGCGGAAGAGGGTTGGGGTGAGGGTCTTTCTACCCGTTACCCGAGCGACTTCATCCAGTCCGCGACCGCCTCGTAGGTGGAAAGCGTCGCGGGGGGCGGGTTGGGAGCCCCGATGAAGCCGTGGTTGACGCCCTCGACATGCAGATAGGTCGTGGCGACCTCGGCCGATCGGAGGCGAGCGGCGAGCAATGCGCCGTCCTCCGCCAGCACGTCATACGCGGCCGTGATCACCAGCGTCGGCGGCAATTCGCCGAGTTCGGCGAGTTCCGCCGTCAGCGGCGAACAGCGCGGATCGTTCCAGTCGGCAGGATCGGGCGCGTAGAGATCGCGGAACCAGATCATGTCTGCCTCAGACAGCCCAACGGAGCCATCGCCGAACGCCTCATAGGAAACGCCCGCGCCGATCGTCGTCATGTCAGTGACGGGATAGAAGGCGATCAGGCCGGCCAGCACCGGGCCGCGTCCATCCCGCCCGGACAGCGCCGCGGCGATGGCGAGCGTCGCGCCGGCGCTGTCGCCGGCAACGAAGATGCGGGCCGGATCGGCGCCGAGCGCTTCGGCGCGGGCGGCCAGATCGGCGACGGCCGCGGATGCATCAAGCGGACCGGCGGGAAAAGGATGCTCGGGCGCCAGCCGATAGTTGATGGAAACCACCAGCGCGCCTGCCGCATTGACGATGCGCCGCGCATTGCGGTCATGCGTGGCAAAGCTGCCGACGACGAAGCCACCACCATGGAAATAGACGACCAGCGGCGGAAGCGCCTGCGTGTCCGGCCGGTAGAGCCGCGCCTCGAGCGCCCCCTCCGCGCCGGCGACCGTCAGCGCCTCGACCTCGGCGACCGCCGGCAGCCCCTCCGGATTGGCCTGCATCTCCTCGAACAGGCGCTTCGCCGCTTCCGGGCCGATATCGGGAAAGGCCGGCCGCGCGCGCCGCGCCTTCACGCCTTCGGCGAGGATGGGGTGCAGCGGCTCGACCGCGGCGAGATCAGAATTTGCCATGCTTCAGATATGCCTGTTGGGGATCGGTTCCGGCGAGGATCGCCTTGCGGACGAGGTTCTCGGTCGAGATCGCAGTCTCGGCCCGCTCGACGACTTCGGCAAGATGCTCGGCCGGAATCCGGACCAATCCGTCGCGGTCGCCGAGGAAATAATCGCCCGGCCGGATGTCGATGCCGCCGATCACGATCGGCACGTCGGTGGCGACCGGCAACCAGTGGCCGACGATGTCGCGCGGGGTGAAGCCGCGGCACCAGGTCTGGAAGCCCATCTCCAGCAGGAAATTGGTGTCGCGGATGAAGCCGTCGACGATGGCGCCGCGCACGCCCTTGTTCTTCAGCGTCTCGGCCGAGAGTTCGCCCATATGCGCGACGATGCGATCGTTCGGCTGCGAAACCCAGATCGAGCCGGCGGGCGCCTTGGAGAGCAGTCCCGTCCAGGCGAGCAGCGTCTCGTGGCCGTCGGCGTCCGGATCGGCGCGGCCCTCGATGGTGAAGGCGGGGCCGGCGAGCGGGCGCTCCGGCAGGATCGGTCGCAATTCGGCCGGCAGCGTGAAATCGCGCAGGCCCATGGCACGCATGACGTCGTGCACCACGCCGGTGTAGCAGGCCTCCAGCCTGGCGGTCAGATCCGTCAAAACATCCTCCCCGATGTCCCTTCTTCCGTGTCAGACCGGCAGGCAGGCCGGCCCGATCGGCTCGAAGCTCTTGTAGCCGAGCACGAATTCCTGGTGCGCCAGTTCCTCCGACTTCGTGCGCCTGCCCCGCGCGAGATCGACGACCAGATCATGGATCTCGCGGCCGACCTCGTCGAGGCTGGCGCGGCCCTCGATGATGCGGCCGGCATCGACGTCCATGTCGTCCTCCATCCGGCGATAGGTCTCGGGATTGGCGCAGATCTTCACCACCGGCGAGATCGCCGAACCCACCACCGAGCCGCGCCCGGTGACGAAGAGGACCGCATGGCTGCCGCAGGCGATCAATTCGGCGATCTCGGCATTGTCGTTGATGTTGGGAAAGCCGAAGCGGACCTCGCCATCCGGCACGACGTCGAGCAGATAGAGCCCGCCATGCGGCGGCACGTCGCCCGGCTTGATCAGGCCGGAAATCGGCGAGGCGCCCGATTTCGCATAGGCGCCCATCGACTTCTCCTCGATGGTGGTGAGGCCGCCCTCGGCATTGCCGGCGGCGAACGAGCCATAACCGAGCGTCGCGTAGTAGCGCGCCGCCTTGGCGACCGACGCCTCCAGGATCCCGCCCAGCTCCGGCGTTACCGCCCGCGCCGCCATGATGTGCTCGCAGCCGATCAATTCGCCGGTCTCCTCGAAGATGCAGGCGGCGCCCTCGGCGACGAACTGGTCGAAGGCGCGGCCGGCGGCCGGGTTGCCGGAGATGCCGGACGTTCCGTCCGATCCGCCGCAGACGGTGCCGATGACCAGTTCGCTCGGCTCCATCGGCACGGTCGGCGCCTCGTCCAGCAAGGCGCGCTGCTCGGCGACGAAGGCCCTGCCCTCGTCCATCGACTTGCGGGTGCCGCCCGCCGCCTGGATGACGATGGTCTTCACCGGGCGGCCGCTGTCGCGCACCGTCTTCTCCAGCGCGTATTTGTTAAAGCTCTCGCAGCCGAGCGAGATCAGCAGCACCGCGCCGACATTCGGATGCGTGCAGAGCCGCTCCATCATCCGTTCGGCATAGGGGTTCGGATAGCAGCCGGGAAAGCCGATCACATGCACGTCGTGCTCGCGGAACGGGATCGCGATCTCGCGGGCGACGTGGTGGGCGCACTCGACGAGATAGGCGACCACGACCGTGTTGCGGATGCCCTTGCGGCCATCGCTGCGCAGCCAGCCGCGCATGGTTTCCGTCTGGGCCAGCCCCGGCGGAACGGAGGTGGTCCCTGTAGCGATGGCCATGCTCATGCGCCCGCTCCCGCTTTTGCCGCGTCCATCAGGTGATAGGTCGGCGTGTAGTCGCTTTTGACGTTGTGAACATGCACCGGGGTCCCGGCCGCGATCGCTTCCGTCGCCGTGCCGATCGGCGCGCCATATTTGACGATCTTCTCGCCGGCCGCGATCGTACGCCGCGCCAGCTTATGGCCGAGCGGCAGGTCGGCCGCGAGCGTCACCGCCGTCCCCTCGACGGAAACGGCCTCGCCGGCACGGATCCGCATCCGCGCGACCAGCACATTGTCGTCCTCGAAGAGAAGAAGCAGGCGACTGTCCGTGCCGGAAACGGCCGGCGCAAGGTCATGGGAAGGGTCAGGCGAAGGATTGGGCATGGCGATACGGCTCTGCTCAGAATGTCCCGGCTCTTCCTTCGAGCTAGCCCATCATCCGGCCAAAAGAAACAAAAAATTTTTTATTGCATGGCGAGTAAAACCGAGCCTATCGTTGCGGCATGCCCAAGCTGAAACGCGCCACACTCGCAGAACAGGCTTACGAGGAGCTACGGAGCCAGATCGTCTCCGGACGGCTGCCGGCCGGGCAACGATTGCTCGCCGACCAGCTGGCGGGCGAGCTGATGATCAGCCAGACGCCGGTCAAGGAAGCGCTCGCCATGCTGGCGCGCGACGGGCTCATCGAGGGCGCATCGCGCCGCGCCTCCGTCGTTCGCCGCTTCACGCCGGAGGCGATCCGCGAGATCTTCGAGGCGCGAATGCTTGTCGAGCTCGACGCGCTCGCCCGCGGCATCGCAGCCGGTCGCGCCACGCCGGAATTCATCGCCAGGCTGCGCGCGATTTTCGATGCGCACATGGCCGCGGTCTACAAGCAGAGCGACGAGGCGCTCGTCGACGCGATCCGCCTCGACCGCGAATTCCACGAGCTGATCGTCCAGCTCGGCGCCAACGACACGATCGCCAGCTGGCACCGCGTCATCCAGCGCCAGACCCAGACCATCCGCAACTTCACGCTGAAGAGCTACACGCCCGAACGGACGCGGCAGGAACATTCCGCGATCGTCGACGCCGTGGCCGAAGGCGATGCCGAACAGGCCGTTTCCGCGCTCAGGGCCCATCTGGCCGCGAGCCGGGACGCGATGATGTCGCGCGCACCGGAGGACTTTCCGGTCCGCGCGTAGGCGGGCCAAACGGTCAAGCGCGATGTCGGAGGAGGACGTCGCCGCGGGAACGACAGAACCGGGAAAACCGGACGTTTCCCTCGGCGCGGGACTGCGTGACTGAACCAGTGGGAGGAAACCACATGAACATGCTGAAGAAGACCGTGCCGGTTCTCGGCGCGGCGCTGCTTGCCACCATGCTCGGCGCCAGCGCATCGCGGGCCGATGGCGAGAAGGTCGCTGTCGACCTGACGACGCTGACCTCGCCGTTCTGGACCTCGTACAACAAGTACATCGTCGAGGAAGCGAAGAAGCAGGGCGTCGACCTGCTCGAACCCTTCAATTCCGAGTTCGACACGGCCAAGCAGATCACCGGCGTGCAGAACGCCCTGTCGCTCGGCGCCAAGGGCATCATCTTCTCGCCGTTCGAATCCGCCGCCGCCGGCTCCGTGCTGAAGGCGGCCGAGAAGGCCGGCGCCAAGGTCGTCGCCGTCGACGTCGCGCCGGATGCCGGCCCGGTGGCGATCGTCGTGCGCGCCAACAACCTCGCCTATGGCGAGAAGGCCTGCAAATTCATCGGCGACAACGTCAAGGAAGGCCCCGTCGTCCAGATCATGGGCGACCAGGCCTCGATCAACGGACGCGATCGCGGCAACGGCTTCCGCGAGTGCATCACCAAGAACTATCCGAACCTGAAGCTGCTCGAGATCCCGACCAAGGCCTGGTCGGGTGAAGACGCCGCAGCCGGTCTCGACGCGCTCCTCAATGCGCAGCCCGACCTGAAGGCGATCTACATGCATGCCGGCGGCGTGTTCCTCGCCCCCACCCTGCAAACGCTGAAGCGCAAGAACCTGCTGAAGCCGGCGGGCGAGGCAGGCCATATCGTCATCGTCTCGAATGACGGCATCCCGCAGGAATTCGACGCCATCCGCAAGGGCGAGATCGACGCCACCGTTTCGCAGCCGGCCGACCTCTATGCCAAGTACGGCATCCAGTATCTGAAGGAGGCGATCAACGGCACGACCTTCAAGCCGGGTCCGACCGACCACGACAGCAACATCGTCGAGGTCCGCCCGGGCGTGCTGGAAGACCAGCTCGCGGCGCCGCTCGTCACCAAGGAGAATGTCGACGACAAGGCCTTCTGGGGCAACCAGCTCTGATTGCCTGATCCCGGAAAGCGTCTCGCTTTCCCCGCTGGATCAAGCGCTTGGCGCAAGGTGTTGATAAACCGGATCCGTGCCGACGGCATGGATCCGGTCTCCCGAACTCCGGAGACCCCGATGCATTTCTTCTTTCCAGACGCAGGGCGGGGCCATCATGCAGCCGCCTGACACGAGAACGCCGATCGTCGAGGCGCGCGGCGTCTCCAAGCGCTACGGCCCGACCACGGCGCTGCACGAAGCGCATATCAAGGTATTCGCCGGCGAGTCGCACGCGCTGGTCGGCCGCAACGGCGCCGGCAAATCGACGCTGGTCGGCATCCTGACCGGACTGCGCGCGCCGGATTCCGGCCAGGTGCTGTTCTCGGGCGTCCCGGCCCCGGCCATCTCCGATCGCGAGGGCTGGCGCCGCAACGTCGCCTGCGTCTACCAGCATTCGACGATCATTCCCGACCTGACGGTCGCGGAGAACCTGTTCATCAACCGCCATCCGACCGAGCGTGGCTTCATCAGCTGGTCGACTTTGCGACGGCGCGCCCGCGAGGTGCTCGACCAGTGGGGCGTCAACGTCTCGGAGGACGCCCGCGCCGGCGACCTTCGCATCGAGGCGCGCCAGCTGGTCGAGATCGCCCGCGCGCTTTCCTATGGCGCTCGCTTCATCATCCTCGACGAGCCGACGGCGCAGCTCGACGGCGACGAGATCAAGCGTCTGTTCATCCGCATCCGCGAGCTGCAGGCGGCCGGCGTCACCTTCCTGTTCATCTCCCACCATCTGCAGGAGGTCTACGAGATCTGCCAGGCGGTGACGGTGCTGCGCGACGCGCGCCACATCATCACCGCGCCGGTCGCCGACCTGCCGAAGGACCGGCTGATCGAGGCGATGACCGGCGAGCACGTCCATCTCGGTGTCTCCGACGCCGCCGGCCGCACCGTGCCGGAGGGGGCCGCCGTCGCGCTCGAAATCGACCGCGTCTCGGGCGAGGACTTCCAGGACGTCAGCTTCAAGGTCCGTCGCGGCGAGGTCGTCGGCCTCTCCGGCCCGACCGGCGGCGGCCGCATCGGCCTCGCCGAGGCGGTGGCCGGGCTTTCGCCCTATACCGGCGGCACCATCCGCATCGACCAGAAGCCGCTGCCGTCCGGCGACGTGACGGCGGCGCTCGAACTCGGCGTCGGCTGCGTGCCGAAGAGCCGGCACGACCAGGGGCTGGTGCTGTCGCAATCGGTCGCCGACAACGCGATCATGACGGTGAACCGCCATATGGGGCCGTTCGGCTTCATCGCGCCGAGGCGACGGGCCGAATTGACCAACCGGACGATCACCTCGCTCGGCATCGTCACCCAGGGCCCGGACCAGCTCGTTTCCGGCCTTTCCGGCGGCAACCAGCAGAAGGTCGTGATGGGCCGCGCGCTCGCCAACGACCCTTCCGTGCTCGTGCTGATGGATCCGACCGCCGGCGTCGACGTGAAGTCGAAGGAGGCGCTCCTGACCGTCGTCGAGCGGATGCGGCAGGAGGGCAAGGCGATCCTCGTCGTCAGCGGCGAGATCGAGGATCTGAGAACCTGTGACCGCGTGCTGGTGATGCAGCACGGATCGGTCGTCGCGGAACACAAGGCAGGCTGGAGCGACAACGCGCTCGTCGCCTCCATCGAAGGGATCGAGCTCGCATGAACACGCAACCAACCGCCACCGCGGCGGCGCTCGGCAGCAGCGGCAAGCCCGCCCCGCGCCGCTCGCTGATCCGCCTGCACGACCTGGCCCTGCTGCCGGCGCTGGTCATCCTGATCATCATCGGCGCCTTCATCAGTCCGGCCTTCCTGACCCAGGGCAACATCAACACCATCCTCACCTCCTCCGCCGCGCTGGCGCTGGTGGTGCTGGCGGAATCGCTGATCATCATCACCGGCAAGTTCGACCTGTCGCTCGAATCGACCGCCGGCTTCGCGCCGGCGATCGGGGCCCTGCTCGTGCTGCCGGTCGCCAATAACGGGTTCGGCGTCGAGCTGCCGACCTTCGTCGGCATCCTGATCGTGCTCGGCGTCGGCGCGCTGATCGGCCTGATCAACGGCATCCTCGTCGTCCGCTTCACGCTGAACGCCTTCATCGTGACGCTCGCCATGCTGATCATCCTGCGCGGAATGCTGGTCGGCGCCACGAGCGGCCGCACCCTGTTCGACCTGCCCGACGCCTTCTACGCGCTGATGGTGATCACCTTCCTCGGCCTGCCGCTGGCGGTCTGGCTGGCGGCGCTCGCCTTCATCATCGCAGCGGTGGTGCTGCGCTATCACCGGCTGGGCCGCGCCCTCTATGCCATCGGCGGCAATCCGGAGGCGGCGCGCGCCGCCGGCATCCGCGTCGAGCGCGTCACCATCGGCGTCTACATCCTGGCGGGCATCCTGGCTGCCATCGGCGGCCTGGTGATCACCGGCTATGTCGGCGCCATCAGCGCCAACCAGGGCAACGGCATGATCTTCACCGTCTTCGCGGCGGCGGTGATCGGCGGCATCTCGCTCGACGGCGGGCGCGGCACGATGTTCGGCGCGCTCACCGGCGTGCTGCTCCTCGGCGTCGTGCAGAACCTGCTGACGCTGGCGCAGGTGCCGTCGTTCTGGATCCAGGCGATCTATGGCGCCATCATCCTCGGCGCGCTGATGATCGCCCGCATGGCCTCCGGCAAGGCGCAGACCTGAGCCCCGACGGATCACACACATGAAGAAGGCCGCCGCATCGGGGATGCGGCGGCCTTCTCTGTTTCTCGTGCCGACCGGACTAGATCCGGCGGGCCATCTTGCAGAGCTTGACCAGATCCGCATCGAACGAGAACGGATTGCGCAGGATGGTCGGGCACTTGTTGCGCAACGCCTGCTGGTCCGCACCGCTCAGGCCGCTGTCCGAGACGGAAGTCGGTCCGCCCGGATTGCCGGTGCCCGGTCCGCCGGGGCCTCCGGGACCTCCCGGACCGCCAGGGCCTCCCGGACCTCCCGGATTGCGCGTACCGCTGCCACAGGAGCCGCCCACGCTCAGGCAGAGATTGAGCAGCCGGCTCGGCTGCAGCACGGCCAACCGCGTATCGAGCAGGCCGAGAATCTGGTTGCGATCGCCATTGCCGCAGGCCGAACCGCCGCCCGCGTTCAGGCAGACCTTGACCAGGTCCTTCTTCGAAAGCACAGCTGCCTTGGCATTGATGCCGCCGATCAGGTCGGATTTGACCCGCGCATCGGCGAGACCGTTCTTGCCAAGAACATTGGCCGTAACCCGGGTGCCGCCCTTCGCGTTCGGACCGCCGCAGCTGGCGCCGACATTGACGCAGATATTGGCCAGTTGGTCCTTGGACAGCAGCTTGAGCCGCGCATCGATCAGCTTAGTCACCTGATCGCGGCTGCCGCCGCAGGAAGCCTGACCACCGAGGCCGAGGCAGAGGCGGATCAGCTCGCGCTTCGACAACAGGTCGATGCGCGCGTCGATACCCGACACCAGAGTTGACCGCGGCTCGGTGCGCAGGGTCGAGGTGGTGGTGCCGCTCGAATCCGTGCCCGTGGCGCTACTCACGACGCTGCCGACCGCGCCGGTGACGCCATTGGTGATGCTGCCGACTGCCGTCCCGGTATTCGACACCGTATTGCCCAGCGCGCTGCCTGTATTGGTCACGGTGTTGCCGAGGCCGCCGCCGACGGTATTGCCGACCGCCCCGGTGACACCGCTGACGGTGCCACCAACGGCGCCCGTGACGCCGCTAACAACGCCGCCAAGGCCGCCACCGGCATAGGCCGGCATCAGCATGGTTCCCATCAGCAAGGCTGCTGACGTGGCTGCAACTCGAATTCCGATCATGAAGCCCTCCATTGCCGTCTGCTATACGAACCCACCCTACGCTGTGATAACGGCAGCAGTTTTGAGAAAGTTTCATCGCAAATGCAATAATTCTAACGAAGGACCCCGATCGATTACTGCCTGGCGACTCGGACGCCAGAATCTACGACACCGATCGAGCCGAAATCGGGGCCTCTATTGCGATGCAATACGATTGTCTCGACTACACAACCCCATGGGATAGCGACGGTTTCCTGAGAGGGGCGCGAGCGCCTCTACGTCACCTGCGAGAGGACGAGCGATCCGCCGATTCGTATTTCGTCATCCGCCAGAATGAAAATATCCGGTGATAGCGGCAGAAGCTTCTCAACATTACCTTGACTATGACATCAGCTCTCGAACATCGATTGAGTCACGGCCTGATTTTTAGATTTATCCGGATATACTTATAATACATAATTGTGACAAGCCGGCAAATTACAATAACACCTAGCGCAATTAAGCCACTAGTGAAATTCATAAACCTGTAATACTTCAAATTCTGATCATTTTACATTGCAGCTTCCGACCGACCGACTAGGTTGCCGGTGCCTGCCGCGAGGGGTCGCAGCGGGCACCGCACGCAGTGTCCCGAACAGGGATGCGCGGCGGCCAACACGAAACGGGGGTCTGGGGCGCATTGCTGTCGCGACGAGCTGATCTGCGGGTCAGCCTGGGGCCGGAGCGGCTGCGCATTTTACCCTCCCACACTTTTTGGAAGGTCAGAAATGACGTTTAAGTCTCTTATTCTCGGCTCCGCGGCCGCGATGATGGTTGCCGGCGCCGCCAATGCTGCGGATCTCACCGTTGCCGAGCCGGTCGACTACGTGAAGGTCTGCGACGCCTTCGGCAAGGGCTTCTTCTACTCGCCCGGCACCGATACCTGCATCAAGGTCGGCGGCTACGTGAAGTTCGTCACCTCGTTCGGCGACAACGACTACAGCCCCTTCAACAAGCTCTACCGCGACAGCAACTGGAACAACTTCTACACGGAAGCCTCGATCCAGCTGACCGGCTCGACCATCACCGAGTACGGCAACCTCACCGGCTGGATCGACATGCGCGCCAAGACCGGCAACGAGCCGGGCACCGGCACGCTCGCCGACCTGGTCAACGCTTCGACCAACTCGGCCTATGTCGACACCGCCTGGCTTCAGTTCGGCCCGATCAAGGCCGGTCGCTTCGACTCGCTGTTCGATTTCGGCCAGGGCTTCGACGACACCGGCATGTTCGCGTCGGACACCAAGACCGACCACATCGAACTGACCTATTCGGTGAACGGTTTCGGCCTCTCGCTGTCGCTGGAAGACCCGCGTGACCGCGGCGGCGCCGGCTATGTCGACGGCCTCTACGACGTCAACAACAACCTGATCGCCAGCGGCGGCCAGGACAACATCCCCGACATCATCGGCGCCGTGACCTACGCCTCGGGCATCTTCAAGACGAAGGTTGCCGCGGCTTACGTCAAGCATGCCATCGACATCTCGGGCGCCGGCACCCCGTCCAACCCGTATGTCTTCGAAGACAAGAGCGGCTTCGCCGTCGGCGGCATCGTCGAGCTGGCGCTCGACAGCTTCTCGAAGGGCGACAAGTTCCAGATCTCGGCCAGCTACGCCCAGAACGCCAACTCGTTCACCGGCATCACCGGCGGCACCTCGGTGTCGAACCTGTCCGGCTCGCTGACCGGCATGTCGGCGCTCGACTTCGTCCCCGGCGACAGCTGGAGCGGCTTCGTCTCCTACAAGCACGTCTGGTCGGATCGCGTCTGGACGTCGCTTTCGGGCGGCTACGCCAAGTTCGAAGGCACCGCCGACTACGCCGCCTGGAACGACCGCGAGTTCGACGCCTGGCGCGTCGGTTCGACCACGAACTTCACGCCGGTCAAGGGTCTCGACTTCCTGGTCGACGTCTTCTACAGCTCCGTCTCCTCCGACACCTCCAAGGTCAAGGACGGCGACGCCTGGCAGTCGGTTCTCTGGCTGAAGCGTTCCTGGTAATCGATTTGGCTCCAGGCCAAGAGGCCCGGAACCCGAACCCGGCGGAGCGATCCGCCGGGTTTTTCATTGTCTTCAATCGCGCAGAAGGGCGACGACGATCGCCTCGCGCTCCAGAGCAACGTCGCCCTCGCCCGCCGCCCGGCCGGCCCGGCCATACCAGTAGCGCGCATTCCAGAGATCGCCCTCGATGCGATGAACATGCGCGTGGACCCAGGCGCCGGCGCGACTCTCGTCGTCCTGCACCAGAGCGTGCGCGGCGTCCCACTCTCCCTTTTCCAGATGCCAGAGCGCCTGAAGCGGGCCGGAGAGCGCAGATGGCGGCGCGGCATTCCCGAGCGTCGCACGAAAATCCGCCAGCGATCCGATTGGCGTCTGATCCATCTCTTCCTCCCGATGGCGTCGCCGTAAGGCAACGATGGGGTTCCTTCGGCATCCGTTTGCAACCTAGCATGCCAAACCGGCTTGCCCGCGCCAACGGATACCGCTAGAAAACCGGCGTCTCAGGAGTTTGGATGTCGACTACCTCGCAGTCCCGGTGATCCCCTGCCCCCGTTAGGCAGGGTCTGAAGCCCTCGCGCCATCGGCGCGCGGCCCGCGGAATCGCGGCTTCGATCACCCGACTACTTCTGAACGAAATCCCACCATGAATGTCTCGAAGGTCGAGCAGCGCATCCTGCATGCGCTCGCTCAGGGCGGCGTCATCCGCCATCACAAGGACGATTCCGGCCGCATCATCGCGGCCGACTGTGCAACCCGCGACGGCTGGATCCTGACGGATTGCTCGCTCGATCTGTTCCTGCGCCTGAAGCGGCGACGCCTGATCGCGTCGCAAAACGGCGCGCCCTATCGCATCACGCGGGCGGGCCTGGACGCAGTTCGCGCCCAGCTGGACAACCGCTGAAGAAAAAGGCCGGCGGACCTGGTGGTCCGCCGGCCTTCTTGCCTCACTGCCCGAGGCGGGCGGCGATGGTGCGCCGCTCGAATTCGATGTTCCATTCGATCAGCCTGCGCCAGAGATCGCGCGCCAGTTGCTCATCGAGACCGGCTTTGCTGGCCGCGACGGCCACCCGGTCGAGCACTTCATCGACCCGCTCGGGCACCAGCGCCTCGTCCGGCGAAGACTTGATCTCCGCCATCCGTTGCACATAGCCGAAGCGTTCGGCCAGCAGCGCGACCAGATCGGCATCCAGCCGGTCGATCTCGGAGCGGATATGCGCCTTGGTCGTGCAGTCGGCCGGCTTGCGGATGGTCACGGCCTCACCACCACTTCGACGGCGTGAACGTGCCGGCCGCATCCTCGATCACCTGCCCGAGGCGGAACAGCGTCTCCTCCTCGAACGGCCGGCCGATCAGCTGCAGGCCGAGCGGCAGCTTCGACTTGTCGAGGCCGGCCGGAACGGCGAGGCCCGGCAGGCCCGCCATGTTCACCGTCACGGTGAAGACGTCGTTCAGGTACATCTCGACCGGCGAGGCAAGCGCCATTTCCTCGAGGCCGAAGGCGGCCGAAGGGGTCGCGGGCGTCAGCACGGCGTCGACACCGGCGGCAAACGCCAGGTCGAAATCGCGCTTGATCAGGGTGCGGATGCGCTGAGCGCGGACGTAGTAGGCGTCGTAGTAGCCGGCCGACAACACATAGGTGCCGATCAGGATGCGGCGCTTCACCTCGCGGCCGAAGCCGGCGGAACGGGTGTTCTCGTACATCGAGGCGATGTCCTCGCCCGGCACGCGCAGGCCATAGCGAACACCGTCATAGCGGGCGAGATTGGACGAGGCCTCGGCCGGCGCCACGATGTAATAGGCCGGGAGCGCGTATTTCGTGTGCGGCAGCGAGATGTCAACGATCTCGGCGCCGGCCTCCTTCAGCCAGGCGATGCCCTGCTGCCAAAGCGCGTCGATCTCGGCCGACATGCCATCGAGCCGGTATTCGCGCGGAATGCCGATGCGGAGGCCCTTCACCGACTGGCCGACCGCGCCCTCATAGTCGCCGACCGGAACGTCGACCGAGGTGGTGTCCTTGGCGTCGACCGAGGCCATCGACTTCAGCAGGATGGCGGCGTCGCGCACGGTGCGGGCGATCGGGCCGGCCTGGTCGAGCGACGAAGCGAAGGCGACGGTGCCCCAGCGCGAGCAGCGGCCATAGGTCGGCTTGATGCCGACCGTGCCCGTGAAGGCGGCCGGCTGGCGGATCGAACCGCCGGTGTCGGTCGCGGTCGCGCCGGCGCAGAGGCGCGCGGCGACGGCGGCGGCCGAGCCGCCCGACGAACCGCCCGGCACCAGCGGGGCGTTGGAGCCCTCGCGGCGCCACGGATTGACGACCGGGCCGTAATAGGAGGTCTCGTTCGACGAGCCCATGGCGAACTCGTCCATGTTGAGCTTGCCGAGCATGACCGCGCCGTCGTTCCAGAGATTGGCCGTGACGGTCGATTCATAGGTGGGCTTGAACTTGTCGAGGATGTGCGACGCCGCCTGGGTATGCACGCCCTCGGTCGCAAACAGGTCCTTGACGCCGATCGGCACGCCTTCGAGCGCCTTCGCCTCGCCCTTCGCCAGCCGCTCGTCGGAAGCGGCGGCCATCGAGAGCGCCTGCTCCGGGGTCTCGACGATATAGGCATTGAGCGAACGGGCCGCCTCCATCGAGGCGAGATAGGCCTTGGTCAGCTCGGTGGCGGAAAAGGCCTTGTTCGACAGGCCATCGCGGATTTCGGCAATGGTCAGGCTGGTCAGATCGGTCGAGGACATCGGCATCTCGAAATTGGGGAAGCGGAGACGGTGAGCGGCGTCACCGGGATGAGGGCGCGCGCGCCCTCTTCGGAAAACTCGGAGCCCGGCTCAGGCCGTCACTCGACGACCTTCGGCACGACGAAGAAATCATCGTCAGAGACCGGCGCATTGGCGACCACGCGCTCGGCATAGAAGCCGTCGGTGACGACGTCGGCGCGCTTCTTCATCGTCTGCGCGACGACCGAGGTCAGCGGCTCGACGCCCTCGACATCGACCTCGTTCAACTGCTCGGCGAAACCGAGAATGGCGTTGATCTCGCCCTGGAAGGACGCGGCCTCTTCCTCGGTGACAGCGATCCGGGCGAGATGAGCGACCCGCTTGACGGTGGCGATGTCGACGGACATGGCGAGAACCCTTTGGCAAGAGCCGTTGGCAGAACCGGTCGAGCGACCCGGCTACGGCGAAAATGATCCGCTCGCTATATCACCCGCCCTTGCCGCATCGCAACTGAACAGGCCGAAACCGAAGCGGATTGCCGATCGGCGGAACGATTTGCGGCGATGCGGACGGGAGGCTAGTTTGCCCGTTCGCGGCATCGCGCCGCCGCCGGGCCGTCATGTCGATCTCCGCCGCCTCCCTCGCCGGCTTCTGCCGCGACTGCCTGACACCCGCTTCCGGCGCGCGTTGCCGCGCCTGCGGCAGCCCGCGCATCGCCTCGCATCCCGAACTGGGCTCGCTCGCCATCGCCCATGTCGATTGCGACGCCTTCTACGCCTCGATCGAGAAACGCGACGATCCTGATCTCGCCGACCTCCCCGTCATCATCGGCGGCCGCAAGCGCGGCGTCGTCTCGACGGCCTGCTACATCGCCCGCATCCATGGCGTCCGCTCCGCCATGCCGATGTTCAAGGCGCTCGAGCTGTGTCCGGAGGCCGTCGTGATTCGGCCGAACATGGAGAAATACGTCGCCGTTGGGCAACAGATCCGCACCCTGATGCAGGAACTGACGCCGCTGGTCGAGCCGATCTCGATCGACGAGGCCTTCCTCGATCTCTCCGGCACCGAGCGGCTGCATGGTGCCGTCCCGGCGCTGACAATCGCCCGCTTCGCCCGCCGTGTCGAACAGGAGATCGGCATCACCATCTCGGTCGGCCTCTCCTTCAACAAGTTCCTGGCCAAGCTCGCCTCCGACCTCGACAAGCCGCGCGGCTTTTCCGTCATTGGCCGCGCCGAGGCGCAGACCTTCCTCGCCGACAAGCCGGTCAGCATGATCTGGGGAGTCGGCAAGGCGCTGGAGGCGAAGCTGGCCGAGCAGGGCATCAAGACGATCGGCCAGCTGCAGCGAATGGAGGAAAGCGACCTCGCCAGGCGCTATGGCGTCATGGGGCTGCGGCTCGCCCGCCTCGCCCGCGCCGACGACCGCCGCACCGTCGAGCCGCGCCACGAGGCGAAGTCGATCGGCGCCGAGACCACCTTCGACCATGACCGCGCCGACCTCGCGAGCCTCCGGCCGATCCTGCGCCGGCTGGCGGAAAAGGTCTCCGCCCGGCTGAAACGGGCCGAGCTCGCCGCCTCCAACGTCACGCTCAAGCTGAAATCGGCCGATTTCAAGCTGCGCACCCGCTCGCGCCAGCTCGCCGACCCGACCCGCCTCGCCGACCGCATCTTCAGAACCGCCGAGCAGATGCTGGCGCATGAGACCGACGGCACGACTTATCGGCTGATCGGCGTCCAGGTCTCCGATTTCTCCGATCCGCAGCTGGCCGACCCCGACGACCTCGTCGATCCCGCCGCCGCCAAGCGTGCGAAGGCCGAGGAAGCGATCGATAAGGTCCGCGGCAAGTTCGGCAAGGCCGCCGTCGAACACGGCCTCACCTTCCGCAAGCCGGAATAGCCCCCCGCCCCGCCTTGGTCATGTCACGCCCCGCCGCTATGCTTCCCGGCAAGTGCTGGGTGGAACAGCCAGATCGGGAGGAAAACCATGGCCGGAAAGCCGGCGAAACAGCCCGCCAAGGCGAAATCCGCGACAAAAGCGGATCCGTCGCCGCCAAAACTCCTCGCCGGCGGCAATCCGCAGATCGCCAAGGGTTTTGGCGACGAGCCGGTGCAGGCCTATATCGCCGCGATGCCGGCGTGGAAGCATGACGTCGGCAAGCGGCTGGACGCCATCATCACCCGCGCCGTGCCGGATGTGCGCAAGGCGGTCAAATGGAACTCGCCGCTCTATGGCGCCGACGAGGACGGCTGGTTCCTCGGTCTTCACTGCATGACCAAATACGTCAAGGTCGCCTTCTTTCGCGGCGCCGCGCTCGATCCGCCGCCGCCCGGCGCCTCGAAGCAGGAGCATGTGCGCTATCTCGACGTCCATGCGGACAGGCCGTTCGACGAGGCCCGGTTCGAGGACTGGGTGAAGCAGGCGAGCCGCCTGCCCGGCGAGAGGATGTGAAGGGGCACCCATCATGACAGCAGCCGAAGAGGCAACCGAGGTCAGCGCCTCCGAGACCATTGACGCCAAGATCCGCGAACTGGCCGACTGGCGCGGCGAGACGCTGGCCCGCGTCCGCAAGTGGATCCACGAGGCCGATCCGGACGTGGTCGAGGAAGTTAAATGGCGCGGCGTGCCGGTCTGGTCGCATGACGGCATCCTCTGCACCGGCGAGACCTACAAGAAGGCGGTCAAGCTGACCTTCGCGCATGGCGCCGCGCTCGACGATCCCGCAGGCCTGTTCAATGCGAGCCTCGAGGGCAACACC
Source organism: Kaistia nematophila (assembly GCF_026343855.1). NCBI lineage: Bacteria > Pseudomonadati > Pseudomonadota > Alphaproteobacteria > Hyphomicrobiales > Kaistiaceae > Kaistia > Kaistia nematophila. The sequence goes on from NZ_JAPKNK010000002.1 coordinate 648,543, forward strand.
CGCCGCGCGCTCGACATTCCCGAAGGCGCGCCGCTGGACGAGACCGCCTTCAAGGCGCTGATCCAGGCCGCCGTGGCGCTCAACCAGTCGCTCGCCGCCAGGCGGCGAAAGCCGAAAAGCCAATCGTAAACCAAGCGGCGCGGCTTTCCCCGCCCGCGTCGCGGGCCAGCCAAAACGCATATTGCCCGCGCCCGCGCCGCCCCTCATGATCGCCCAACATCAGCCCCGTGGAATCGCAGAGAAAACACATGTCGGAAGCAACGCTCCACCCTCTCGCCGGCAAGCCGGTTCCGCGCTCGGCCCTGACCAACATCCCGCGGCTGATGACCGCCTATTTCACGCTGCAACCCGACCCGGCGATCCCGACCCAGAAGGTCGCCTTCGGCACGTCCGGACATCGCGGCTCGGCCTTCGCCTCCGCCTTCAACGAATGGCACATCCTGGCGATCACCCAGGCCGTCTGCCTGTATCGCCAACACGCCGGCATCACCGGCCCGCTCTTCATCGGCATGGATTCCCACGCGCTCTCGGAAGCCGCGCTTGCCTCGGCGATCGAGGTGCTCGCCGCCAATGGCGTCGTGACCATGGTCGACGAGCATCTCGGCTACACGCCGACGCCGGTCATCTCGCACGCGATCCTCACCTACAATCGCGGCCGCACCGAAGGCCTCGCCGACGGCATCGTGATCAGCCCGTCGCACAATCCGCCCGATGACGGCGGCTTCAAGTACAACCCGACCAATGGCGGCCCGGCCGATGTCGACGTCACCTCCTGGATCGGCAAGGCGGCGAACGAGTTCCTGGCGGCCAAGCTTGCCGGCGTGAAGCGCCTGCCCTTCGCCCGGGCGCGCAAGGAAGCCTGCATCCGCTCCTATGACTACATCACCCCCTATGTCGCCGATCTCGACAGGGTCATCGACATGGACGCGATCCGCGCGGCCGGCGTGAAGATCGGCATCGACCCGCTCGGCGGCGCCGCCGTGCGCTACTGGCAGCCGATGATCGAGCGCTACAAGCTCGACGCCACGGTGGTGAACGACATCGTCGACCCGACCTTCTCCTTCATGACGGCGGACTGGGACGGCAAGATCCGCATGGACTGCTCGTCGCCCTACGCCATGGCGCCGCTGATCGCGCTGGCGGACAAATTCGACATCGCCTTTGCCAACGACACCGACGCCGACCGCCACGGCATCGTCACGCCCTCGGGCGGGCTGATGAACCCCAACCAGTTCCTCGCCGCCTCGATCGCCTATCTCTGCACCCATCGGCCGGACTGGAAGGCTTCGAGCGCCTTCGGCAAGACGGCCGTCTCCAGCGGCATGATCGATCGCGTCGTGGCGAAGATGGGCCGCAAGCTGGTCGAGGTGCCGGTCGGCTTCAAATGGTTCAGCGCCGGGCTGATCGACGGCTCGCTCGCCTTTGGCGGCGAGGAAAGCGCCGGCGCCTCGTTCCTGCGCCGCGACGGCGAGGTCTGGACCACAGACAAGGACGGCCTGATCATGGGCCTGCTGGCGGCCGAGATCACCGCCGTCACCGGCAGCGACCCGAACCAGCTCTACCAGTCGGTCACCGCCGATCTCGGCAAATCCTATTATGCGCGCATCGACGCCCCGGCGACCACGGAGCAGAAGGCGATCCTCGGCAAGCTCGACCCGTCAAAGATCTCGGCCGACGAACTGGCGGGCGAGAAGGTGACGGCGCGCCTGACCCGCGCGCCGGGCAACGACGCCTCGATCGGCGGCATCAAGGTGGTGGCGGAAAACGGCTGGTTCGCCGCCCGCCCCTCCGGCACGGAAGAAGTCTACAAGATCTACGCCGAGAGTTTTCTCAGCGCCGACCATTTGGCGCAGATCCAGGCGGACGCAAGGGCCGTGGTGGCGAAGGTGTTCGAGGGGGGATGAGGAAATCTGGTGCGAACCCGCCGCGTTCGTATCGACAACTGACGAGGACTGCCGTTCATCACAAAACGGCAACTCACGACCCGGTAGTCGCCGTCAGGGAAGTCTCCCGCGCCGCCACGAAGCCTGCTGTTCATCGGGCTTATAGAATGCTGCGATGCGGCGACCTAACACGGCCACTTCATCGCCCGAAGCAATAGTCAATGATTTCGGTGAAGCTCGCTTCTTCTCGGGTCAGTCTTGCTTCCAGTTCGTTGAGGTGTGCGACGCTGGGCAGCTTATCTGTTCTAGATATTTGTACGGAAAAATTGGCGTTGTAGCCCTTGCCCACCCTTGTGAGCCCTGCACTGAGCTGGCTCAGAATATCGTCTCTTAGCACAAGTTGGTTGCGCCGGAATCGGATCAACCGGTGACAATCGAAAAAATCGGAGCGCTTGGAAGAGTCGTACTTTCTGCCGTTCCAACCGGTGGCTCGCGTGGAGCGGTACAGAGCACGCTCTTGCGTATCTCGCCAAACGCTGAAATCAAAATGGTTGGTGGGGTTTGGATTCTCGTGCGAGGCCTGAGGTTGAAAGTCGACTACCCCAAACTGATGCTTGTCTAAGACAGCTAAAGTCCTGTTCTGTTTAGGACGCATGCGCCTGATTGCTTTGGGCATAACAAAGCGCATCACTTTGTCTGAATCGAGAATACGTATCTCTCTGGGAACCTCTTCGTCGTCACGATCTCAATGTCGTTCGGTGCGTCTTGGTACCCACTGAATTTGCGTGCCAAAGAGATGCACAACGCCACTCGAGCCGAACGAAGCTATGTGAATGTCACCACTTTCGGCGACATCCTTCAGGGAATAGTGGACTACACCGAACCAGACAAGCGATTGGGCAATGTCCTCTACCCACTCACAAACTGCTTCATCGGCAAGATGCGATCCGTAGCCGGTATGAACATTAGAGAGCAATCGCTTGGTTAGCTCTTCGTCATTCGAAGAAATGTCAAACAATCTTCCTCTATGTCGGTCGGCGTAGTTGAAAATTCTGGCGAAGTCCTCTTCAAACATTCGCCGATTAAATCCATCCCCCTCTGGTTCCACTTTGCAAAATAGCCGATCAAGAAACCCAGGATGAGCGCTGTCAGAGTGGTAGCGGCGCAGTGGTTCTGCCTTAAATATCTTCACGCGCAAACTCTTCAGGTTTATTATGCAATCGGCGAGCAAGATCAGTGATCTGATGATCTATATCAATGTCCGCGAATTCATTATCCAACAAAATATGCGCCGCAAAAAACAGATGAGACGCTTCAGAATGCGAGTTTAGGAATTCCCTCACGATCTTGTTCGGGTGCTTCTGCCGTCGCGTCATCCCCATTCGGTCCCCAAACCCGTCATGTCGCGCACGCTGTTCGAATGATATTTTCCAGTTGATCCTTATCAATCCACGCGGGGACGCACTCATACTAAAGTTGTGCGGATCAGAGAGCAGTAACATTCTTTTAAGATGCAGTTTCTTGTCCGTGACTTGCCCGATCCAGGCATCGAACCTGGCCAGCGCCGCGTCCGACAATTTCTCGTTGTCGAAGTATGCTCCGTAGAGAATCGCAAATCCTAAGACCGACGCCAAATCGTTGATCACAGTTGAAATGAGATGAAGCCGGAACTCGTCATTAATGTCGAGCAGTGGGTCCGCAAATTTTGAGTCCGACGCCAAAAAAGCAAGAGCCATAAACATCGGGAGAATTTTCTGAAGCTTATATTCGTCGTTTTGCTCAAGAGAACTAATACATGCTTCAGCTAGCTCAAAGTAAATCTGCCCAAAGTGATCTGGAATCTCTTCGTTGTGTTTTGGTTCGAAGATGTGTGCTACCGTCGCTCCGCTGCCGAGCGTTGCAAGTGCGACGTCTCGCGACGCTGCAATTTGCTTGGACATTGCGGTAACGTCGATGGTTGGTAGCAAGTATTGTGCTTCCGTGTAGTGACCGAACTCACGATATCGATCAATCAGCTTGGTCATGTCCTCGAGCCAACGTGAAAGTTTCCAGTGGCCATGCAAGCTTGCAAGGACGACTTGCGTAGCGGCCTCAGACATTTTCAGCTCTATCAATGTGGCCACGAACTCTGGAACCAACTTTTGGTAAAAGTCGCACACCTCCCGCAGGATTTTCGCATAGTGGTGCAAAAGTTTCTGGACCGCCAACTGCTGCACGTATTTTGGCTTGGAAAGACGATGCCCTTCTATCTGTCGCTCAAACTCAATGCGTTCAACGATGAATGCGAGTTCAATTTGTAGAAAAGCGGGTAAAGCACTTAGAGAATCGTTGCTCCAATCATCCGCATCGAAGAATCGCTTCAACTCCACCTCGAATGTAAAAATTCGACGAAGAGCTTCAAAGCATAGATTACTCCCCAACGCAGCCCATGCGTCAGCTATAGAGATCCTTGTCACTGCTAAATTTCTTCGTATCGAGACGCCTTCTGTCGCCAAATCTTGTTCAATGATCTCTTTAAATCTTTTGAGTTCCTGCATACCGAGATCGAACTGGAATTGTGTCGCATACGCAGAAGCTCGGGTCGAAAAGCGACCGAGGAGTTTCAATGCAAGGTCGAAGTTTCCGACCTTGAACGCAAGCTCGATGTGGCCTGCAAGCCGGTCGACGATCTCGTTTTCGAGCCACTGGTGGTCGGCTTTTTCCTCTACCAGCATTTGCTGACTGCTCGTTCGCAGCGCCATAGACGTCGCGGTGTCCCCAGCGAAGAACCATTGCTTGTGCTTGCTACGCCTCGGGAACCAGTAGCTGTCTCGGTCAATTTTATGTTTTTGCTGAAGATAGTGCAGAAGCAAAGCAGTATGGTCGCCGGTCAACGCGGGTAAGTTTTCCTCCAAACTGTCTTCGTTAGCCTTTATCCGGTCATCAATGTACGAGAGTTGTTCAAGAACATGTCGCGCAACCGTTGAATGATGGTTGGCCAACGAGATCGAATTTTTCCGGCTCGCAGCACCTTCGATGTGACGCACAATGCTGGGGAGTATTTCGCTGCGAACAAGTACATTGAGATTAAAGAAATTGAACAATCTCTGGCCCAACGGAAACAAGGCGAGAGAGCTCAACAACGTCAAAACTGTTCCGACGCTGTAGACAAACAGCCCGGGCACAAATCCAAATGAGGGCAAAGCCGTCGCTGCCAAACAGAACATCGCGGCAGCCACTAGGACCCGCGAATAGACACTGCCCACCTGCTCATTGGTAAGCATGTGGATGATGTCGCGGCGAAGTCGCGTGTAGCCAGCACCTAAGATAATGCCAATCGTAGCAAAGTATATTGAGAAAATTGTCGTAAGAAGCTGCGCGTACATTCGCAGTTGTTCAATATTGAATGATACTTCATCGACAGTCAGCGGTGAAAGCCAAGAATGATTATCTCTTGCATAGTTCTCTGCATAAATTAGCACCGCCAATCCCAAAACGATCCAGAATAGGCTCTTCACGCCGACCCAGGCGAAAGAGCCCAAGATGCGAGCGTTTACCTTTGCTACGGTTGCTGAGGCGCTCCTCCTATAGGCGAGACTCTCGAACACAAACCGGATCTTTCCAAGCCCCGCTCGGAATCTCCAAAACCAAGGCTTTGCACCCAACCATATATTCAGCCGATCAATCAAAGGGCGCGCTCTCATTGTTCCACGCAAAACAAGTAGCTGCATCTAATCATATTTACCGCATTCTCGGATCACGAATTCTCCGTCGACATTGCAGACCCTGTAGGTGACCACCTGGCACGTAGATGCCAACTTCTCGGCCTGCGCTTCTGCTGTGCTGAATCAGTGGCGAAGGTGGGCTTTCTACTCTTTCTGCACCTATGGGCCAGCCATAGCCATCATTCGCTGCTTTCGGGTCAGTGCGTGTCCTTCAAACGGCAGAGATTGAGGCGTTGCTGTCAAACTGCAGCGGCACCCGAAATGCCCGCGCTTCCAACCACGTCGCCAAAAGCGATCGAGCAGAAGACCACCAGAGAAGTCTTACACTGAACTCATCCAGTCACAGGTTGCTGTGAGACGTGGGACCTAGATCAAGGCGGCGCCCTACCGGACGCCGCCCCGCTCCTCGCCCAAATACCTTACTCCAGAAACACCGGCGTGCCGTCCGGCTCCGCCTTCAGCTTGGCGGCGGAGGCGCAGAAGTCGACCTTGTCGCCGTGGGCTTCGGCGATGAACAGGCCGTAGCGCGCGCCGAAGGCGACGAGGATCGCCGTTTTCCGCGCTTCGGCGTCGTCATCCGAAAGCTGCTTGTCGCCGCTCGCGATCACGTCGCCGATCGCCTTGCCGAAGGCTTCCTTGGCGAGGGCGTGGCCGTCGCAGACGCGGACCGCCGCCGCCTGGAAGGCGAGGTTGTTCAGCGCCGCGAACTGCGCATCGGCGAGGATGGCGCCCTCGGTCTCGAGAAAATCGGCCCAGGCGGCGTCGGCGCGGTCATTGTCGGCGTCGGGCGCGGGGGCCGTGGCGCCGGCCGGCGGCTGCGGCGCGATGTTGGCCGTCTCGGCGTTGGCCGAGGCGAGCGGGCCGCCGAAAAGGGTTGCGAAAGCGGCGGCGGCGAGCGCGGCGCGGATCGACGTTGCGAACATGATCTTCCCCTCAGCGGCCATAGACGCGCCAGGTCCAGTTGCCACTATAGGCGCCGCCATTGTTGTAGCAGGCGCGCTGTTCCGGATAGCAGATGACGCCGCCGGCCGGCGAGAACGGCGCCGGCGGACGATAGCTCGGCGGCGGCGGCGCGCCATAGATGTCGTTGTTGCGGTTGGCGCTGTCGGCAATCGCCGCGCCGACCGCGAGGCCGGCAATGCCGCCGATGATCGCCGCCGCGTTCTGGCCGTTCTTGGCGTAACTGGCCCCGCCTTGCGCCAGCAGCAGCGCCGGCGCCAGCAGCGCCGCGGCCGCGCAATTTCGAATCGTGTGGTTCATGTCCGCCCCCCAGGCTCCCGGCCTGTATTGAACAGCTCCGCGCCGCAGCGGTCAATTGACGAGGACCGACCCTGCAACCGGGGATTTCAGGCGGGCGAATGCCCGGGATCCGCGCCCTCCCCGCCACGTCGCGCTGGCGCTCCTGTCGCGGAAATTCGAAAGCAAGCGCCGGAGTGCGGGCCTGCCGGCCGGGGCCTACCTAGAGGGCACGATCCATGCGAAGGATGAATGTCATGGCCCAAGCGCTGCACGAGAACGCCCTGCCCCCGAACGCCCCGGCCCGCAACGCCACCGGAGCCGGGACCGAGACCAAGGCTGAAACCAAGGCCGGCCGCGCCGCCGCCGCGGCCCGCGCCGTCGAGCGCGACCCGCGCTGGCAGAAGGTGGTTGCGCGCGACCGCGCGGCGGATGGCGATTTCGTCTATGCGGTCCGGACGACCGGCGTCTATTGCCGACCCTCCTGCGCGGCGCGGCCGGCGAAGCCAGAAAACGTCGCCTTCTTCGCCGGTCCGGCCGAGGCGGAGGCGGCCGGGTTCCGCGCCTGCCGCCGCTGCACGCCGAACGCCGCCTCGCTCGCCGAGCAGCATGCGGCGACGGTGGCGAAGGCCTGCCGGGCGATCGAGACGGCCGAGGCGATGCCGTCGCTGAAGGCGCTCGCCGGCTCGGTCGGCATGAGCCCCTATCACTTCCACCGTGTCTTCAAGGCCGTGACCGGGCTGACGCCCAAGGCCTATGCGACCGCGCATCGGGATTCGCGCGCCAAGACGGAGCTCGCCCGCGCCGGCAGCGTCACCGAGGCGATCTATGATGCCGGCTTCCATTCGAGCGGCCGCTTCTATGCGACCTCGAACGCCGTGCTCGGCATGACGCCGACGGCCTATCGCGCCGGCGGGGTGGATACCGACATCCGCTTCGCGCTGGCGCAATGCTCGCTCGGCGCCATCCTGGTCGCGGCAAGCGACAGGGGCATCTGCGCCATCTCGCTCGGCGACGACCCGGACGCGCTGGCGCGCGAGCTGCAGGACCGCTTTCCGAACGCCAATCTGATCGGCGGCGACGCGGAATTCGAAGCCCTGGTGGCGCGGGTGGTCGGCTTCGTCGAGGCGCCGCAGCTCGGCCTCGACCTGCCGCTCGACGTGCGCGGCACGGCGTTCCAGCAGCGCGTCTGGCAGGCGCTGCGCGCGATCCCGGCCGGCGAGACGGCGAGCTATCGCGACATCGCCGAGCGGATCGGCGCGCCGACCGCCATGCGCGCCGTGGCGGGCGCCTGCGCCGCCAACGCCATCGCCGTGGCGATCCCCTGCCACCGGGTCGTCCGCAACGACGGCGCGCTTTCCGGCTATCGCTGGGGCGTCGAGCGCAAGCGCGCGCTGCTCGAGAAGGAGGCGCAGGCATGAACGCCGCCGCGCCCCGCCTGACCGGCATCGCCGACGCGGCCGAGACCCGCGTCGGCGGCCATGATTGGCAACGCCTCGCCGCCGATCTCGACGGCTACGGCAATGCCGTGCTGGAGGGCCTGCTTTCGGCGGAAGAGTGTCGGACGATCGCCGCGCTCTATGACGAGGAGGCGCATTTTCGCAGCCATATCCACATGGCGCGGCACGGCTTCGGCCGGGGCGAATATCGCTATTTCCGCTATCCGCTGCCGGATCTGGTGGCGAGCCTGCGCACCGCGCTCTATCCAAGGCTGGCGTCGGTCGCGAACGACTGGAACGCGCGGATGGGCGAGGACGCCCGCTATCCGGCGGAACATGCCGACTATCTCGCGCTCTGCCACGCCGCCGGGCAGGTTCGGCCGACGCCGCTGCTGCTTCGCTATGGGCCCGGCGATTTCAACTGCCTGCACCAGGATCTCTATGGCGACCTCGCCTTCCCGCTGCAGGTGGCGATCCTGCTTTCCGAGCCGGGCGCGGATTTTTCCGGCGGCGAGTTCGTGCTGACCGAGCAGCGGCCGCGCATGCAGAGCCGGGCCGAGGTGGTGCCGCTCCGCCAGGGCGACGCCGTCGCCTTCGCCGTGCACAACCGCCCGGTCCAGGGGACGAAGGGCAGCTACCGCGTCAACCTCCGCCATGGCGTCAGCCGCGTCCGCTCCGGCCGCCGACACACGCTTGGGCTCATCTTCCACGATGCGAGCTGAGCCATGCCGATCCGGCTGACTGTCGAGACGTTCCGGACGCCAATCGGCGACATGCTGCTCGCCGCCGACCGTGACGGATTCTTGCGCGCGACGGATTATGTCGGATGCGAGGACCGACTCGATCGCCTGCTGGCGCGCCGGCTCGGCAGGGACGGCTTTTCTCTGGAGCCGGGCGCCGCGCCGGTGGCGATCACGGATGCGATGCGGGCCTATTTCGCCGGGGAGATCGCGGCGCTCGAACGGATCGCGGTGAAGACGGACGGCACGCCGTTCCAGCAGCAGGTCTGGCAGGCGCTGCGCGAGGTGCCGCCGGGCGCGCCGCTCGCCTATGGCCGGCTGGCGGAGCAGCTGGGCAGGCCGCAGGCCCCCCGCGCCGTCGGCCATGCCAATGGCGCCAATCCGTTCTGCGTCGTCATCCCCTGCCACCGGCTGGTCGGCGCCGACGGGGCGCTGACCGGTTATAGCGGCGGCACGGAGCGCAAGCGCTGGCTGCTCGATCACGAGGCGAGGCACCCGGCCTCAACCTAGCTCGCGCGCCGCGATCCCGGCCAGGAAGCTCCGCAGCAGCGGATCGAGCGCCGCCTGCTCCTCGGGCGACAGGATCGAGATCAGCCGCTTCTGCGTCTCGACATGCGCGGTCACCGCCGCGTCGATCGTGGCGAAGCCCGCCTCGGTCAGGGAGATCAGCAGGCTGCGCCGATCGTCCGGGTTCGGCAGGCGCACCACCAGTCCGGCCTTCTCGAGCTGATCGATCCGGTTGGTCAGCGTGCCCGAGGTGACCATCATCGTCGCCAGGAGATCCCCGGGCGAAAGCCGGTAGGGCGGCCCGGAACGGCGCAGCGGCGCCAGCACGTCGAAACTCGCCGCCGTCAGCCCGAACTGGGCGAGATTTTTGTCCATCTCGCGGGTGAGGTAATGCACGATCCGGCCCAGCCGGCCGATCGGTCCCATCGCCTCGACATCGAGGTCGGGCCGATGGTGGTTCCATTGCTTCAGGATTTCGTCGACGGCATCCATGGGACGACCATCGCCTCTGCGATATCTTGACGTCAAGACAAACTGATTTATCTTGAAGTCGAGATATCCCGCGAAAGTGCCGTCATGTCCCGCAATCTCGACCTGCTCCTGACGGCAATCGCGCCGACGATCTGGGGCACGACCTATCTGGTAACGACGGAACTGCTGCCGCCGGGGATTCCGCTCACGGTCTCGGTGCTGCGCGCCCTCCCTGCCGGCCTGCTGCTGCTCGTGGCGGTGCGCAGGCTGCCGCACGGCATCTGGTGGCCACGCGTCTTCGTGCTCGGCGCGCTCAATTTCTCGATCTTCTGGGCGATGCTATTCGTCTCGGCCTATCGGCTTCCCGGCGGCGTCGCCGCGACGGTGGGCGCCGTGCAGCCGCTGATCGTCATCCTGCTCGCCCGCCTGCTGCTCGGCACGGCCGTGCGACCGCTGGCGGTGCTCGCCGCCATCGTCGGCATGGCCGGCGTGGCGCTGCTGATCCTGACGCCGCAGGCGGCGCTCGATCCGATCGGCATCCTCGCCGGGCTCGTCGGCGCCGTGTCGATGGCCTGCGGCAACGTGCTGACGCGGCGCTGGCAGCCGCCCGTCTCGCCCCTGACCTTCACGGCCTGGCAGCTGACCGCCGGCGGCATCCTGCTGCTGCCGCTCGCGCTGTGGCTGGAGCCGATGCCGGCAGAGCTGACCGGCGCCAATGTGCTGGGCCTCGCCTATCTCGGCCTGATCGGCGCGGCGCTGACCTACACGCTGTGGTTCCGCGGCATCGAGCGGCTGGGGCCGCCGACCGTGTCGCCGCTCGGCTTCCTGAGCCCGCTCACCGCCGTCATCCTCGGCTGGGCCGCGCTCGGCCAGACATTGAGCCCGGCGCAGCTGATCGGCATGGTCGCCGTGCTCGGCAGCATCTGGTACGGCCAGCGCGTGCAGCGGCAACCGGCGAAGGCCGTCGCGCCGGCCACCGGCTGACGACGCTCCCGCGCTCTGGACCGAATGCCGCATTCCGGCGATGATCCGGCATGATCCTGCTGAAACGCATCTATGAGCCCGCCTCTGCCGCCGACGGCTTTCGCGTGCTGGTCGACCGGCTCTGGCCGCGCGGGATCAGCAAGGCGCGCGCCGGCGTCGATCTCTGGGCCAAGGAACTGGCGCCCTCGACGGAGCTGCGCACCTGGTTCCACCACGAGGCAGCGAACTGGGACGAGTTCGTCATCCGCTATCGCGCCGAGCTGGCCGCACAGCCGGACGCCGTCGCCGCCCTCCGCGCCCAATGCGCCGGCCGCACGACGACACTGCTGTATGGCGCCAAGGACGAGACCCACAATCAGGCGGTGGTGCTGAAGGCGATCCTGGAATCCGGGGATGCAGCCGGAGAAGACCGCTAGCACCGCCCCTCGCCCATCGACAGCCGCGAGAAAATGCGCTGCTGTCGCCAGACAGGTGCAACCGGGAGCCGAGCGGCTTTCCCGGGGAAGCTGCGCCGAAGCGAACGGGGCTGGGGATTTCGGGCAAGATGGAGCAGACGCGGCGACCCATCTGGTCGAGCAACATGGCGCTTCTCGCCGCGGCGCTCGGCGGTCTCTCGGCCGGCGCGCTGCTTTATCTCGTCGGCGGCCGCGGCGCGGCGTCCTTCGTCTGGGGCCTGGCAACGCTGCCGGTCCTGCTCAGCCTGCTGATCCAGATCGTCACCTCGCTCCGGCGCGGCGATGCCGGGCTCGACATCATCGCAGCGCTTTCCATGTCGGCGGCGCTCGCCTTCGGCGAGCCGCTCGCCGGCAACGTCGTAGCCCTGATGTATGCAGGCGGCCAGTTTCTCGAAAACTTTGCCGAGCGTCGCGCCCGCCGCGAGATGACCGCGCTACTCGGCCGGGTCGCCCGCACGGCGATGAAGCATGGCCCGGACGGGCTGCAGGAGGTGGCGATCGAGAGCCTGGCGCCCGGCGACCGGCTGCTGATCCGGCAAGGCGAGGTGCTCCCCGTCGATGGCGTCGTCGCCAGCCGGAGCGCCACGATCGAAACCTCGGCGCTGACCGGCGAATCCCTGCCCGTCACGGTCGAAAGCGGCGGCGAGGCGCTGAGCGGCACGACGGCGATCGGCCCGCCTTTCGATCTCACCGTGCTGCGCCCCGCCGCCGACAGCGCCTATGCGGGCATCGTGCGGCTCGTCGAGTCGGCGCAGCAATCGAAGGCGCCCTCGGTCCGCCTCGCCGATCGCTACGCGCTCTGGTTCCTCGCGCTGACGCTGCTGCTCTCCGGCGGCGCGTGGATCTGGACCGGCGACCCGATTCGCGCGCTTGCCGTGCTGGTAGTGGCGACACCCTGCCCGCTCATCCTCGCCGTACCCGTCGCGATCATCGCCGGCATCTCGCGGGCGGCCGGCGTCGGCGTTCTGGTCAAGGGCGGCGGCGCGCTGGAAGCGCTGGGCCGCGCCCGCGTCGCCGTGCTCGACAAGACCGGCACGCTGACCCATGGCCGCGCCGGACTCTCCGACATCTGGGCCGCGCCCGGCTTCGAGGCCGACGAGATCCTACGCCTCGCCGCCTCGCTCGATCAGGCTTCGACCCATGTCATGGCCGAGGCGCTGATCGAGGCCGCGCGGGCGCGCTCGCTCCGCCTCTCAACGCCGCAGAACGTGCTGGAGACGGCGGGCGCCGGGCTCGCGGGCATCGTCGACGGCCGCAAGGTCGCCGTCGGCGGCTCGATCTATGCGCGCGACCATGTCGGCGACAATGGCAGGATCGGCAAGCCGGCCTTCGCAAGCGGCGCCGCTACCGTCGACGTGGTCGTGGACGGCACGCTGGCCGGCGTGCTGGTGCTAGCCGATCCGATGCGCGGCGACGCGGCGACCGTCATCCAGCGCCTGCGCAAGGCCGGCATCGACCGCATCGTGCTGGCGACGGGCGATCGCGCCGCCGTGGCGAGGCCGCTGGTCGAGGCCCTGCGCATCGACGCGCTCAAGGCCGACCTGACGCCGCAGGAAAAGGTCGATGTCGTGCTGGAGGCGCGCAAGATCGGCCCCGTCATGATGGTAGGCGACGGCGTCAATGACGCACCGGCGCTCGCGGTCGCCGACGTGGGCGTCGCCATGGGCGCGCGCGGCGCGGCCGCCTCGTCGGAATCGGCCGATGTCGTGCTGCTGGTCGACCGGCTCGACCGCCTCGCCGATGCGATCGGAATCTCGCATCGCTCGGCAAAGATCGCGATGCAGAGCGTGGTCGTCGGGCTCGGCCTTTCGATCCTCGCCATGATCGCCGCCGCGCTCGGCTACCTGCAGCCACTGCAGGGCGCACTTCTGCAGGAGGCGATCGACGTCGCCGTGATCCTGAACGCGCTGCGCGCCCTGCGAGGATAACCGCGCAAGCCGTTGGCCGGACTCGCCTTTGTCGGCCTCGCCTTTCGCCATGCCGGAGAGGGCTCCCCGGCATGGCTGACACCCGGAGTTACTCCGTGGCTTCGGCGAAGCGCGCCCGCAATTGCCGGGCGGCTGCCACCATGTTGACGAGCGCCGGGCGGACTTCCTCCCATTTGCGCGTCTTCAGCCCGCAATCCGGATTGACCCAGATCTGGCTCGCCCGCAGGCGCTCGACCGCCTTGTCGAGCAGGTCGGTCATCTCTGCTACCGCCGGCACGCGCGGCGAGTGGATGTCGTAGATGCCCGGCCCGATGTCGTTCGGATAATTGTCGCCGACGAAGGCTTCGAGCAGCTCCATCTTCGAGCGCGACGTCTCGATCGAGATCACGTCGGCATCCATCGCCGCGATGGCGTCGATGATGTCGTTGAACTCGGAATAGCACATGTGGGTGTGGATCTGGGTCCGGTCAGCGACGCCCGAGGCGCAGAGCCGGAAGCTCTCGACGGCCCAGGCGAGATAGGGACCCCATTCGCCGCGCCGGAGCGGCAGGCCCTCGCGCAGCGCCGCCTCGTCGATCTGGATCATGCACGCGCCGGCCTTCTCGAGATCCTGCACCTCGTCGCGGATGGCGAGCGCGATCTGCCGGCATGCGACACTGCGCGGAACGTCGTCGCGCACGAACGACCAGTTCAGGATCGTCACCGGTCCGGTCAGCATGCCCTTCATCGGCTTGCTCGTCACCGACTGGGCATAGCGCCACCATTCGACCGTCATCGGCTTCGGCCGCGACACGTCGCCGAACAGGATCGGCGGCCGCACATAGCGCGAGCCATAGCTCTGCACCCAGCCGGACTTGGTGAAGGCGAAGCCGGCGAGCTGTTCGCCGAAATACTGCACCATGTCGTTGCGCTCGAACTCGCCATGGACGAGCACGTCGAGCCCGATTTCCTCCTGCCAGCGGATCGCCGCCTCGGTCTCATGGCACAGGAACGCCTCATAGGCGGTGTCGTCCAGGGCGCCCTTGGCATGCGCGGCGCGCGCCTTGCGCACCTCTGACGTCTGCGGGAAGGAGCCGATCGTCGTCGTCGGGAAGGCCGGCAGGTCGAGCACGCCCTGCTGCAGCGCGTGCCGCTCGACAAACGGGCTCGCCCGCCGCGCTTGCTCGGCGGTGACGGCGGCGGAGCGGGCCGCCACGGCGGCGTCATGAACCCGGGGCGACGTCGAACGCGTGCCGACGGCAAGCACCGAGGCGGCGATCTCGGCGGCGACGCTCTCGCGCCCGCCCGCCAGCGCCCGGCCGAGGCTCGCCAGTTCGCCCATCTTCTGGACGGAGAAGGCCAGCCAGCTCTTCAGCTCGGCGTCGAGTTCGGTTTCCTGTTCCAGGTCGATCGGCACATGCAGCAGCGAACAGGACGAAGCGATCTGGATATGATCCGAACCCCGGCGCGCCACCACCGGCTCCAGCCGGTCGAGCAGGGTGGCGAGATTGGCGCGCCAGATGTTGCGGCCGTCGATGACACCAAGCGACAGCACGAGCCCGCGCGGCGCCTTCGCCAGCACGGCATCGAGCTGCTCCGGCGCGCGAACGAGATCGAGATGCAGGCCCGCGACGGGCAGCTCCAGCGCGGTGTCGAGATTGTCGCCGAGCGCGCCGAAATAGGGGGTGAGCATCAGCTTCAGCTTGGGCAGCGCATAGGCGAACATGCCGTAGGCGACGCGGAGCGCCTGCCGGCTCTTGTCGTCGAGGTCGAGGACGAGGCAGGGCTCGTCAATCTGCACCCATTCGGCGCCGTTCGCCGCCAGCCGGCGCAGCATCTCGACATAGGCCGGCAGCAGGCCGGGCAGCAGCGACAGCGGATCGAGCGAGGCATCCTTGCTCTTGCCGAGTTTCAGATAGCTGACGGGACCGAGCAGCACCGGCCGCGTCTCGTAGCCGAGCGCCTTCGCCTCCAGATATTCGTCAAGCGGCTTGGTCGCGGCGAGGCTGAAGCGCTGCCCGGCCGTGAATTCCGGCACCATGTAGTGGTAGTTGGTGTCGAACCACTTCGTCATTTCGAGCGCCGGCACGCCCTGCCCCGCGCCGTGATGATGATGCCCGCAATCCGCATGCGCGCCATCGCCCTGGCTGCCGCGCGCCATGGCGAAATAGGTGTCGAGCGGCACCGGGCCGCCGGTCCAGCCATAGATCTCCGGGATCGCCCCGACCATGAGGCTGGTGTCGAGCACATGGTCATAGAGCGAGAAATCGTTCGACGGGATGTTGGTGACGCCGAGCGCATGCTGGCGCGCCCAGTTGGAGGCGCGAAGCGCGGCGGCGCTGGCGAGCAGGTCATCGGAGCGGCTCTTGCCGGACCAGTAGCTTTCGAGGGCAGACTTGAGCTCGCGGCGCGGACCGATCCGCGGCGTACCGAGCGTGCTGACAGGCAGCGTGGAAGGAGAAGGAGACATCGGCTTACCCCAAATGTTTGGGGGCAAAGGCCGAGCGGACGCATGCGTAGAATCCCGGCGCGAAGAACGGCGGGCGCAAGCGCACCACCGGGACACCCCGCCCAGGGACGTTATGAGGTCGCGGCAGGTCTCCTGGCTCGCGGGTCGCCGCCCCGGCCCGGCCTTCCCGAAGCTCTCGCTTCAGTGACACGGAATGGACCCGGGCTCGCCGCTCACAGTTGCGGGGGCAGCTCCGGCATTGCCCGCCCCTTCGGACAGACGCACCGGATTCCCTCTTAGCCCTGGCGCCGCGCAGACGGCCCAGGGAACCACGACGCCCGACTCCTAGGCGTCGTGCCGCCCTCCGTCAAGCGGGATATAAAGATATCCTTATATCAACATGAGGCCTATTCGAACGCCGCCGCATAGATCTCCGGCTTGAAGCCGGCCAGCAGGCGACCGTCGCCGAGATCGAGGATCGGCCGCTTGATCATCGAGGGCTGCGCCTGCATCAGGCCGATCGCCTTGCTGGCGTCGAGATCCTGCTTGTCGGCGTCTTCGAGCTTGCGGAACGTCGTTCCCGCCCGGTTCAGCACCGTCTCCCAGCCCAGCTCGCCGACCCAGCGATCGAGATGGGCGCGATCGATGCCCTCGGCCTTGTAATCATGGAACGCATAGGAAATGCCATTGGCATCAAGCCACTGCCGGGCTTTCTTCATCGTGTCGCAGTTCTTGATGCCGTAGATCGTGACCGTCACGCCGTCTTTCTCCTGTGAGGCAGGCTGGCTGGATCCAGCCGCCCGCGATTCCCTGCGCCGATCATAGCGGCTGCCACGCCAGACATGCAGATCCGGCCTCCGCGAAGGCCGCGTGCAAGACGCCGCAGCGCAATCTGCATGCGGCCATGCGCCCTGCCGGGCGGCGTTGACGGGCCGTCGAGCCGACGAATATAGCTAGCCTTCATTATAATTAATTTGGATTCACACTTGCTTCTTCAAAGGCTTCCGGTCGCCCGGCAATTTGCGGAACCGCGCTCCGGACAGGCTCCATCCGGAGCATCCCAGCGCACGTCCGCCAGACTGTCCCGTCTGGGGCTGCTGCTTGCCCTGACGACGGCGCTCGGCGGCTGCGTCGTCGTCGGGCCGGATGTCGAGAAGCCGACAGTCTCGCTGCCGATGAAATGGAGCGCCGGCTCCGCGGTCAAGCCGTCGAAGCCGCCGGAGCTGTCGCAATGGTGGCAACACCTCGGCGACCCGATGCTCGATGATCTGGTGAACGAGGCCGTCGCCGGCAATCTCGACGTCGCCACCGCCAAGGCCAGCATCCGCGAAGCGCGCGCCAGCTACCGCCAGACGGTCGGCACGCTTCTGCCGTCGGCCAATGGCAGCGGCGCCGCCACGCGCAGCAAGAGCAATGGCGACGTCTCCAGCCAGTTCCAGGCCGGGCTCGACGCCAGCTGGGAGCTCGACCTCTTCGGCGGCAACAAGCGCGCCGTCGAGGCGGCCCGCTATGGCATGGATGCGGCCGAGGAAGAATTGCGCGCGGCTCTGCTCACCATGATCGGCGACGTCGCCAGCAACTATGTCACCGCCCGCGGCTACCAGGCCCGCATCGCGCTCGCCAGGCGCACGGCGGCATCGCAGCGCGAGACGGCGGCGATCACCCGCAACAAATTCGAGGCCGGCGGCGCCACCGCCGCCGACGTCGCAACGGCCGAGGGCCAGGCCAGCAGCACCGAGGCCGGCATCCCGTCGCTCGAAGCCGCCTATGCCGAGACCGTGCACCGCCTCTCCGTCCTGACCGGCCGCGCTCCCGGCGCCCTGGTCGAGCGGATGAAGAAGCCGAAACCGGTCCCGGCGCCGCGCCTGCCCATTCCGGCCGGCATCCCGGCCGATATCCTCACCGCCCGCCCGGATGTCCGCCTCGCCGAGGCGCAATATGCGAGCGCGACGGCGAAGATCGGCCAGGCCGAGGCGGCGCGCTATCCAAGCGCCAGCCTGACCGGCAACATCGCCACCAACGGTGCCAAGCTCGGCGATCTCGGCAAGAGCTCGTCGATCAGTTGGGCCTTCGGTCCCACCCTGACGGTGCCGATCTTCAACGGCGGCCAGCTGAAGGCCGCGGTCGAGGTGACGCAGGCCCAACGCGACCAGAGCTTCATCGCCTATCAGGCGGCGGTACTGACTGCGCTCGAAGACGTCGAGAACGCCATCGTCGCGCTGTCGCAGGAGCGCATCCGCTCCGGCAAGCTCGCCTCGGCCGCCCGCTCCTATGGCGAGGCCAACACCGTCGCCCGCACGCTGTTCCAGGCCGGCTCCTCCAGCTTCCTCGACGTGCTGACCGCCGAGCGTTCGCTCTATTCGGCCTCGGACGCCCTGATCGAAAGCCGCGTCGCCATCGCCACCGACTATATCGCGCTCAACAAGGCGCTCGGCGGCGGCTGGAGCGGCACGATCGACAGTTCGAAGCCGGTCATCGTCGACAAGCGAACGGGCCCGCATATTGCCCGGCAATAGTCGCCAGCGCCGCCGCTTTCTCCACCCCGACATCGCCTCGCCGACACCGTGCGCCGCTTCCCTGCGCACCCGGCCCAAGGCAGTCCAGCCCTATTTCGGAAAACGCCCCGCATGAGCACGAACCCCAAAGGCAGGCGCTCCCGCCTCCCCCTCCTGATCCTCGCGCTCATCGTGCTGGCGGGCGCCGGCTACGCCTTCCGCTCCAGCATCACCGGCGCCAAGGCACCGGCGATGATGACGGCAACCGTCTCGACCGGAAACGTCGAGGAGACGGTCCTGGCGACCGGTACGCTGAAGCCGTCCAAGCTCGTCGCCGTCGGCGCGCAGGTCTCCGGCCGCGTCACCGCGCTCAAGGTCGAGCTCGGCCAGCAGGTGAATAAGGGCGACCTGATCGCCGAGATCGACTCGGTCACGCAGGAGAACGCGCTCCGCACCTCCAAGGCCGCGCTCGCCAATATCCGGGCCCAGCGCGTCGAGAAGGAAGCCTCGCTGCTACTCGCCGAGCAGACGCTGGCGCGACAGAAATCCATGCTGGCGCAGAAGGCCGTCTCGCAGGCCGATTTCGAGACGGCGGACGCCAACGTCAAGACGACCCGCGCCCAGATCGAGGCGCTCGACGCTAGCATCATCGAGGCGGAAGTCGCGGTTTCGACCGCCGAGGCCAATCTCGGCTACACCCAGATCACCGCGCCGATCGACGGCACCGTGCTCGCCGTCGTCACCCAGGAAGGCCAGACGGTCAACGCCGCCCAGTCGGCGCCGACCATCGTCATCATGGGCCAGCTCGACGTGATGACGGTGCGCGCCGAAATCTCCGAGGCCGACATCGTCCGGGTCAGCGCCGGGCAGCCGATCTATTTCACCATCCTGAGCGATCCGGAGCGGCGCTACGAGGCGACGCTCGCCTCGATCGAGCCGGCGCCGGAATCGATCCGCAGCGACAGCAGCTTCTCGACCTCGTCGACGACGACCTCCTCCTCGTCGACCTCGTCGGCGATCTACTACAACGGCATCTTCAACGTCCCGAACGAGGACGGCCGGCTCCGCACCTACATGACGGCCGAAGTCCATATCGTGCTCGGCAAGGCCAACGATGTGCTGACGGTCCCGGCCGTGGCCCTCGGTCCGCGCAACGCCGATGGCAGCTACACCGTTCGTGTCGTCGAGGGCGACAAGATCACGCCGCGCAAGGTAGATATCGGCCTCAACGACAAGGTCATCGCCGAGGTCAAGTCGGGCCTCAAGGCCGGCGACAAGGTCGTCACCGGCGAGGGCTCCGCGACCGCCTCCGCCGCCGGTTCGCGCCGGATGGGCGGCCCGCCGCCGATGGGGTTCTGAGCGAATGCACGCCCCGAACACCGCCGAACCGCTGATCACGCTATCCGACCTGCGCCGGGAGTTTCCCTCCGGCGACGGCACGATCGCGGTGCTCAAGGACGTTGACCTCTCGATCGCCGCCGGCGAGATGGTGGCGATCGTCGGCGCGTCCGGCTCCGGCAAGTCGACGCTGATGAACATTCTTGGCTGCCTCGACCGGCCGACCTCCGGCAGCTATCGCATCTCCGGCCGCGAGACCTCGCTGCTGGAGCCGGACGAACTGGCGGCGCTGCGACGCGAGCATTTCGGCTTCATCTTCCAGCGCTATCACCTGCTCGCCGAACTGACCGCGCTCGGCAATGTCGAGATCCCGGCCGTCTATGCCGGCCAGTCGCCACAGGACCGGCAGGTCCGCGCCGCCGCCCTGCTCGGCCGCCTCGGCATGGCCGACCGCACCGACCACCGCCCCGGCCAGCTTTCCGGCGGCCAGCAGCAGCGCGTCTCGATCGCCCGCGCCCTGATGAACGGCGCCAACGTCATCCTCGCCGATGAGCCGACCGGCGCGCTCGACAAGCACAGCGGCGAGGAAGTGCTGAAGATCCTCGAGGAGCTGCACGCCGAGGGCAAGACGGTCATCATCGTCACCCATGACATGGCGGTCGCCGCGCGCGCCGAGCGCATCATCGAGATCAGCGACGGAGTCATCATCTCCGATACGCGCAAGCCGAAGGAGCCGCTCTCCCCGGCCATCGGCCACGCCGCGCCGAAGGCGCAGAGGAAAGGCAGCCGCTGGGGCTCGATCCTCGATCGCGGCCGCGAGGCGCTGCGCATGGCGCTGCTCTCCATGCGGGCCCACAAGCTGCGCACCTTCCTGACCATGCTCGGCATCATCATCGGCATCGCCTCGGTGGTCAGCGTCGTCGCGCTCGGCGAGGGATCGCGCCAGAAGGTGCTCGCCAACATCTCCGGGCTCGGCACCAACACGCTGGAGATCTTCGCCGGCAAGGATTTTGGCGACATGCGCTCGGGCAAGATCACCACGCTGGTGGTCGCCGACGCCAACGAGCTTGCAAAGCAGCCCTATGTCGCCGCCGTCACGCCGACCGTCTCCACCTCGAGCTCGGTGCGCTTCGGCTCCAAGGAGGCGAGCGCGCTCGTCAACGGCGTCAGCGAACAGTATTTCGCCGCCAAGGGCACGACGCTCGCGGCCGGCCAGTTCTTCGACGCCGCAAGCGTCCGCTCGATGGCGCAGGACGTCGTCATCGACGAGAACACCCGCAAGGCGCTGTTTTCCGACTTCGACGGCAGTCCCGTCGGCCAGGTGATCCTGATCGGCCAGGTCCCGGCGCGCATCGTCGGCATCGCCAAGCCGCAGCAGGGCGGCTTCGGATCGAGCCAGAACCTGTCGCTGTTCCTGCCCTACACCACCGTGCAGGCCCGCTTCCTCGGCAGCACGTCGCTGCGCAGCATCACGGTCCGCGTCGCCGACGATGTCGCGACGGACCTCGCCGAGGCCGCGGTCACCACCTTCCTGACCCAGCGCCATGGCACCAAGGACTTCTTCGTCCTCAATACCGACGACATCCGCCAGACCATCACCGCGACAACGGCGACGCTGACGTTGCTGGTCGCCTCGATCGCCGTGATCTCGCTGATCGTCGGCGGCATCGGCGTCATGAACATCATGCTGGTGTCGGTGTCGGAGCGCGTCTCGGAAATCGGCGTGCGCATGGCGGTCGGCGCGCGGCAGGGCGACATCCTGCAGCAATTCCTGATCGAGGCGATCCTGGTCTGCCTGATCGGCGGGCTGATCGGCATCGGCACGGCGCTCGGCTTCGGCGTCCTGTTCAGCATCTTCAGCTCGAATTTCAGCCTGATCTATTCGACCACCTCGATCGTCATGGCGTTCCTGTGCTCCAGCCTGATCGGCGTCGTCTTCGGCTATCTGCCGGCCCGCAACGCCTCGCAGCTCGATCCCGTCGTGGCGCTGGCGAAGGGTTAGTCCAGCCCGTCGCGGCCTGCGATTTGCTTGGCATGGATGAGGTTCGGATCTTCGCGTGCGCACCACGCGTCGATCCGGGCCGGTCACGATGCCCGCAGATCGGACGACACAATGCCCAGAAGCGCGCCCTGCCTGATAAAGCAGCAACTGCCTATCGCACCTGCTCGCTGCCGAGCTTGACGCGTGAGGCGGCCAGCGCATAGCTTTCGGGGAGCAGCGCCGAACCCGATATTGGGCGGCCAAGCTTCCTGCCTCGGCAGAGCGTCTTCTCCCCCTCTATCCGCTTACGATCGCGGAGGGCAAAAGCCCGGCATCGTGGCCTCCAGCTCGCTCAGCAGGAACAGCCATGGTCAAGAACGGCAAGACACACATCGAAAGCCTGCGCGACGGTCGCTCGATCTATATCGACGGACGGCGCGTCGCCGATGTGACGACGGATCCCGCCTTTGCAAACGCGGTCGCGACCGCCGGCAGCTTCTACGATTTCCAGGCGGCGCCGGAAAACATCGAGGCGATGACCTTCCGCTCGCCGAAGACCGGCGAACAGGTCAGCCGTGGCTGGCAACTGCCGAAGAACCATCGCGAGCTGGTGGAACGCCGCAAGGCGCTGGAGCAATGGGCCGGGCTGACCTGCGGCATGATCGGCCGCTCGCCCGACCACGTCGCCTCGACCTTCGCCGGCTTCCGCATGGGCCTCTCCGCCTTCCGCGACCATGACCCGGCCCGCGCCGACGCGCTCGAGGGCTATTACGACTACGCCCGCGACAACGACCTCTACCTCTCCTACGTCATCATCAACCCGCAGTCCGACAAGGCGAAGACGGCGAGCGGCCAGCCGGACCCGCACCTCGTCGCCTCGATCGTCGACGAGGACAGCACCGGCATCACCATCCGCGGCGCCAAGATGCTGGCGACCAGCGGCGTGATGGCGAACGAGATGATGGTCTCGGGCTTCAACGCGCTGCAGGCCGGCGACGAGGCCTATGCCTTCACCGCCGCGCTGCCGATCGGCGAGAAGGGCCTGACGCTGATGTCGCGCCGCAGCTACGAGCAATCGGCGACCTCGACCTTCGACTATCCGCTTTCGTCCCGCTTCGACGAAAACGACGCCGTCGTCCATTTCGACGATGTGAAGATCCCGTGGGACCGCGTCTTCGTCCACAAGGACCTGAAGATGGCGCAGGCGCAGTGGCACGACACGCGCGCGCACGTCTTCCAGAACTACCAGTGCATCATCCGGTTGATGGTGAAGGTGAAGTTCCTGCTCGGCCTCGCCCGCAAGATCGCCGAGCTCAACAACATCATCAACTATCCGCAGGTACGCGAAACGCTGGGCCTGCTCGCCGCCAAGGTCAACAACATCGAGGCGCTCATCATCGCGATGGAAGCCTCGGGCGAATATTTCAACGGCTACTACGTGCCGAACCGGACCATCCTCTGCACGGCGCAGGTGATCGCGCAGACGACCTATCCCGAGATCATCGAGGCGATCCGCACGCTCTCGGGCGGCGGCATGATCATGGTTCCCTCCTCGATCGCCGATTTCGAGACGCCCGAGACGCGCGCCATCATCGAGAAGACGCAGCGTTCCGTCGTCACCGACGCGGTCGGCCGGGTCAAGCTGATGAAGCTCGCCTGGGACGCGGTCGGATCCGAGTTCGGCTCGCGCCACCTGCAATACGAGATGTTCTATTCCGGCCCGACCTTCGTCACGCGCGGCAACGCCTTCCGCTTCTTCGACTGGGACGGCGTCAAGGGCTTCGTCGACGAGTTCCAGGCGACCTACGGCCTGCCGGAAAACCCGTCCCTGCTGTCGGCGGCCGAGTGACCGGCCATGAACGCACGTATTGCTGACCCGGCGGCGGAAATCCGTTCGCTCGCCTTCGTCGACCATGGACCGGCGCCGTTCCGGTTCTCCGAGACCGGGCCGCTCGCCGACCTGAGCTTCGCGGTCAAGGACCTGTTCGATGTCGCCGGCAGCGTCACCGCCTGCGGCAACCCCGACCGGCTGCGCGACGGCCAGCCAGCGGTGGCGACCGCGCCATCCGTGCTCGTCCCGCTCGTCGCCGGCGCAAGACTGGTCGGCAAAACCCATACCGACGAAGTCGCCTGCGGCATGTTCGGGATGAACCCGCATTTCGGCACACCGATCAACCCGAACGCGCCGGACCGCGCGCCCGGCGGCTCGTCGAGCGGCTCGGCTTCCGCCGTCGCGGCCGGCCTCGCCGATTTCGCGCTCGGCACCGACACGGGCGGCTCGATCCGCGTTCCAGCGAGCTTCTGCGGGCTCTATGGCCTGCGCACCACCTTCGGCCGCGTCTCGGTCGCCGGCATCATGGCGATGGCGCCGAGCTTCGACACGGTCGGCTGGCTGGCGCGTGATCCGAAGACGCTGCGACGTGTCAGCGAGGCCTATTTCGGCGCCATAGGACCGCAGGCCGCGCCACGCCTGATGATCGCCCGCGACGCCTTCGACATCCCCGTCAACGGCATAGGCGATGCCCTGCTGCCGATCGCCCGCTCGCTCGGCGCGGCGACCGAGATCCGCCTGTTCGAGGACGGCATCGCGCCCTGGCTCGATACCTTCCGGCCGCTGCAACTGCACGACCTTTGGTCGACCCTCGGCGCCTGGGGCACCGCGCCGGGCCGAAACCTGAGCCAGGCGGTCGAGGAGCGCATCGCGCTTTCGGCGACGGTTCCGGCCGAGGCGGTCGCCGCCGCGATCCCGCGCCGCGAGGCGCTGACCGACCGGCTGGTCGACTGGCTCGGCGACGACGGCATGATCGTCATCCCGACGGCGCACGACCTGCCGCCACGCCGCGATGCGCCCGTCTCGGCGCAGGTGGAATTCCGCGAGAAGACGCTTGCGCTGACCTGCGTCGCCAGCCTGACACGGCTGCCGCAGATCGCGATTCCCGCGACCGTGATCGACGGCTGCCCGGTTGGGCTCTCGCTTGTCGCCGGACCGCGCGGCGAGGCGCGCCTACTCGCCTTCGCCGAAGCGCTCGGCAACCTGCTCGCCGATCGGCCGCGCCCATGAGGCCCGTCCCGAACGGAGCGCGCGACTTCGTCGGCTATGGCCGCACCCCGCCCGACCCGAAATGGCCGGACGGCGCGCGCCTCGCCGTCGTCTTCGTGCTTAATGTCGAGGAAGGCGCCGAGCCGTCGATCGCCGATGGCGACGCCGGCTCCGAGACGGGCCTGACCGACGCCATTCCAGGCGAGGTCGCGGCCGGACGGCGCGACTTCGTCGCCGAGACGCTGTTCGAGTATGGCAGCCGCGTCGGCTTCTGGCGCCTGCACGATCTCTTCATCGACCTTGGCGTCCCCCTCACGATCAATGCCTGCTCGCAGGCGCTGGAGCGCAACGCGGAAATCGCGGGCGCCATCCGCGAGGGCGACCTGGACCTCTGCTGCCATGGCGAGCGCTTCGTCCGGCCCTACCGCATGGACGAGGCAGAGGAACGCGCGGCGATCACCCGCGCCGTCGCCAGCCTGAAACGGACGGTCGGCCGCGCTCCGCTCGGCTGGCAGAGCCGCTATTCGTCGAGCGAGAACACCCGCGCCCTGCTCGCCGAGCATGGCGGCTTCCTCTACGATTCCGACTCCTACGCCGACGACCTGCCCTACTGGGTCGAGGTATCGGGCGCGCCGCATCTCGTCGTGCCGCACAGCTTCACCCACAACGACAACCGCCTGGCGACGGCGAAGCTCGCGACGGCGGCCGAGTTCACCGATCATCTCTCCAGCGCCTTTCGCGTGCTCTACGCCGAAGGCGCGCGCCACCCGCGCATGATGACCGTCAGCCTGCATGGCCGCATCTCCGGCCAGCCGTCTCGCTTCGAGGGCATCCAACGCTTCCTCGATTTCGCGCTTGGCCACGACGACGTCTGGTTTGCCGGCCGCTCGGAGATCGCACGGCATTGGATCGCCAATCATCCGCCGGAGGTCGGTGCATGACCACCTCGCGCATCCTGATCACCAACGGCCTCGTCGCCGATCCAGCATCCGAGGCGGTCACCACCCGCGATTTGCTGATCGAGGACGGCCGCATCCGCGCCATCTCAGCGCCCGGCAGCATCGACGCCGGCGACGCGATCCGCCATGACGCGACCGACCGGCTGATCCTGCCCGGCCTCGTCAACGCCCACACCCATGGCCACGCCAATCTGATGAAGGGCGTCGCCGACCGCTGGACGCTGGAAGCCTCGCTCACCAACGGACCCTGGCTCGGCGGCGCGCGCGACCCGGAGACGATCTATCTCTCGACGCTGGTCGGCGCGCTCGACATGCTGTCGAAGGGCTGCACCGCCTGCTTCGATCTCGTCTACGAGTTTCCCCGGCCGACGCCGGAAGGCTTCATGGCGGTAGCGCGCGCCTATGCCGACGCCGGCATCCGGGCCGTGCTCGCGCCGATGGTGGCCGACAAGACGCTTTTCACCGCCATTCCGGGCCTGTTCGACTCCCTCCCAGACGATCTGCGCCAGGCGGTTGGCGGCTTCGCGCTCGGCTCCGGCGACGAGACCATCGCCGCCATCGAGGCGATCGCGGCGATGCGCAACCAGCTTCCCCTCGGCATCGAACTCGCCATAGCGCCGACCATCCCGCACCACTGCTCCGAGCGCTTTCTGCGCCAATGCGTCGATCTGGCCGATCGCCGCGACCTGCCGATCCACATGCACATCGCGGAATCGCGGTTGCAGGCGACGGTGGCGCGTGAGCTCTGGGGCGTCTCGCCGGTCCGCCGCCTCGCCGATCTCGGCGTGCTGCGCCCCGACTTCATCGCCGCGCATGCGGTCTGGCTCGACAATAGCGATCTCGACCTGCTGGCGACGCACCAATGCGCCGTGGCCCATATCCCGGCCAGCAACTTCCGGCTCGGCTCCGGCGTCGCCCATGTCCGGCCGATGCTCGAACGCGGCATTCCGGTCGGTCTCGCCACCGACGGCGCCAATTCCTCCGACGCGCTCAGCATGCTGCAGGCGATCCGGCTCGCCTCCTACGCCTCGCGCGCCTTCGACAGCCGGCGCGAGGACTGGCTCGGCGCAGCGGAAACGCTGCGGCTGGCGACCGCCGGCAGCGCCGGTCTGCTCGGGCACCACTCGGGCGGCCGGATCGCGACCGGTGCCAACGCCGATCTTGTCTTCTTCGATCTCGGCCATATCGACTTCATGCCGCTGACCGATCCGCTCAACCAGGTGGTGACGGCGGCGGACTCGGCCTCCGTCACGGACGTCATGGTCGCTGGCCGCTTCGTCGTCGCCGACCGACGTTCGACGACGATCGACCCGGCCTCGATCCGCGGCCGCGTCGCCGAGGCCGTCGCCCGGCTCGCGACCGACCTCGCCGGGGCCAGGGCGCTCGCCGGCCGCATCGAGCCGCACGCGGTCGCCTTTGCCCACGCTGCGCGCAGCCAGCCGCTTCCGATCTCCCGCCTGCTTCCGCTCGAAGGCGACAATCCATGACAGCCCTGACCCAGACCTTCGACACGACGCAGTTCCGCCAGGCCTGTTCGACCTTCCTGACGGGCGTCGCGGTCGTCACCACCGCGCTCGGCGAGGTGAAGACGGCGATGACGATCAACTCGTTCTCGTCCGTCTCGCTCGATCCGCCGCTGGTGCTCTGGAGCCTGCGCGACCGGGCCTGGTCGCGTCCGGTGTTCGAGGAAGCCGGCCACTTCGCCATCAACATCCTGGCCGCCGACCAGATCGAGACGGCCCGGCAGTTCGCCCGGCCCGGTCCCTATGCGCCGGACGGCCACGCAATCACGGACTCGCAACGCGGCCTGCCATTGCTGACCGACGCGCTCGCCCATCTCGAATGCGAGACCCGCCAGATCCTCGACGGCGGCGATCATCGCATCCTCATCGGCGAGGTCGTCGCGCTTTCCTGCCGCGACGGCGCGCCGCTCGCCTTCTACCAGGGCCGGATGACGGCCGGCCTTCCCGCCCTCGAAACTTCCGGATTGTCATGACCATCGCCCGCATCGGCCATATCACCCCCTCTTCCAATACGGCGCTGGAGCCCCTCACCTACGCGATGAACCGTCCGCTGGACGGCAAGCTCGCGCATCATTTCTCCCGCATCCGTGTCACCCATCTCGCGCTGGAGGCGAGTTCGGAGGCGCAGTTCCAGATGGAGCCGATGCTGGCCGGCGCGCGGCTGCTGGCCGATGCGCCGCTCGACGCCATCCTCTGGAACGGCACCTCGGCAAGCTGGCGCGGGCTCGAACACGACATCGCGCTCTGCCAGGCGATCACCGAAGAGACCGGCGTCGTCGCCTCGACCTCGACCATCGCCTTCTTCAAGGCGTTTCGCGAGAAGGGCTGGAGCCGCATCGCGCTCGCCGTGCCCTATACCGAGGACATCACCCGCCAGATCGCCGTCGAATATGGCCGTCAGGGCTTTCCGGTGGTCGGCTCGGCCCACCTCGGCGTGCGCGAGAACATCGAGATCGGCGCCACCGGCCCGGAGCCGATCCGTGCGCTCTTGCGCGAAGCGGCGAAGAGCAAGCCGGACTGCATCGCCGTCGTCTGCACCAATTTCAACGCCACCGAGCTCGTCGAGGAAATGGAGGCCGAGCTCGGCATACCGATCGTCGACTCGATCGCCGTGACTTTCTGGGAGGCGTGCCGGCTCGCCGGCATCTCGACACCAATCGCCGGCTGGGGGCGGCTTCTGGCCGAAGGCTAGGCAAGCGCCTCGGGTCGGCTGCGGCGGAAAGCGGCGAATGCCCAATCCGGCAGCATCGCCGGCAACCGCCCCCGCCAGCCGGCGGGACTTTGAACTGGTACGGCAATTGCTTCGCTGAAACTGGCCCGAGTGACCGGAAAACCGGATCGGTCCAACCCCATCCATCCGACGCCACCAGCGCCGCGACTTGCGGCGGCATGCGGATTTTCGGCCGGGGCCAGACGCAGGAAGTTGGAGCACAAGGCATGACACAGGAAGCCCGGGATCTCGACGAACTGGCGCAGCGCGCCCGTTTCGAGCTCGATTGCGTGAACTATCCGGCGCGCGAATGGGTGAGGCCGCGCGAGGCGGACGGCCGCCCGGTCCATGACGTCGTCATCGTCGGCGGCGGCCAGAACGGCCTGTCGCTCGCCTTCCGGCTTCTCCGGGACCGCGTCACCAATATCCGCGTGCTCGACCGCAGCCCCTCCGGCTTCTCCGGCCCGTGGGTGACCTATGCCCGCATGCACACGCTAAGGACGCCGAAGACCGTCTCCGGTCCCGAGCTCGGCATCGCGGCGCTCTCGGTCCGCGCCTGGTACGAAACGAAATACGGCAGGGAAGCCTGGGCGGCGCTCGGCAAGATCCCCCGCGGCGACTGGAACGACTATCTCGAATGGCTGCGACGGACGGCCGGGATCGACACCACCCATGATGCCGAGGTGGTCGGCATCCAGCCGCGCGACGACGGCTATCTGGCGATCGAGACCCGCATCGCCGGCACGGTCGAGACGATCCTGGCGCGCAATGTCGTGCTGGCGACCGGCATCGAAGGATCCGGACGCTGGGCGGTGCCCGCGATGATCGAGAAGGCGCTGCCGCGCGAGCGCTACGCCCACACCTCCGAGGCGATCGACTTCGAGGCGCTGCGCGGCAAGCGGGTCGCCGTTCTCGGCGCCGGCGCCTCGGCCTTCGACAACGCGGCGACCGCGCTGGAGCATGGCGCCGCCTCGGTCGATCTCTTCGCGCGCCGCCGCGCCCTGCCCCGGATCAACCCGAACCGCTGGATCGAATTCGCCGGCTTCATGCGCCATTTCGGCGATCTCGACGATGCGCGCCGATGGTCTTTCATGCGCCACTTCCTCGGCATGAACCAGCCGCCGCCGCAGGACACGTTCGAGCGCTGCGCCCGCTTCGACGAATTCGATCTCCATCTCGGCAGCCCGTTCGAGAGCGTCGATTTCGACGGCCGCTCGGTCCGCCTGAAGACGCCGCGCGGCGTGTTCGAGTGCGATTTCCTGATCGTCGGCACCGGCTTCGTCATCGACCTCGCCAACCGGCCGGAGACCGCCGGCTTCGCCGACAAGATCGCGCTCTGGTCCGATCGCTTTGAGCCCGAGCCGGGAGAGGCTGACGCGACACTGGCCGGCTACCCCTATCTGACGGGGAGCTTCCAGTTCACCGAGAAGGTGCCGGGCAGCGCCCCGTGGCTGAAGAACATCTATAGCCACACCTTCGGCGCCATGGCGAGCCTCGGCGGCGCCGCCGGCATCTCGCAGCTGAAATTCTCGACCGACCGGATCGCGCTCGGCATCACCCGCCAGCTCTTCCTCGACGACGCCGACGAGTACCTGCCGAGCCTCAAGGCCTATGACGTCGCCGAACTCGACACCTCCGCCTTCGACGCCGCGCGCGCCGTCCGCCAAACCAAAGTCGCCTGAACCCGCAATCGAGAAGAGTTCGCCATGGTCACCGTCACCGACCGCGCCCAGCGCATCCTGGAATCGGCAGAGAAGATCCAGAGCCCGTTCGAGCTGGATCCGTCGCTCTGCCTCTACAGCCCCCAGGACAATGTCGACTCGCTCGCGCATCCCCGCATCGCCGCCTGGCTGGACTTCATCCGCGACGAATACGAGCCGAAGCTTCCCGAGGCGAAGCGGCGGGTGCTGCTGTTCATGCCCTGCACCAAGACCAAGCCCTACCCGTTCTCGTCCGAGCACAAGGCGATCAACCAGCGCCTGATCGATTCCGGCTTCCGCCCGACCGAGCGGCTGGACCTGCCGCAGGAGCTTCAGGCCCGGCTGGAGCCGGAGTTCTCGAACGACGTGCTCAACCTGTCGCCGCTGATCGACGACGCCGGCACGGTGATCCACCGCATGGTGATCTCGGAGCCGATGGCGCTCGTGCCCTACGAGCACATCGTATCGTTCAAGGGCCTGCCGTCGCCGGCGACCGCCTATGACGATCCCGGCCTGTTCGAGAAGCGCGGCAATGCCGTGTCGCCCTGGCGCGCCAATTCGACCGCCATCGCCATTTCGGCGACGCGCTGGAAATGGGGCGACGAGGAGCGCCGGCACTATGCGCTGATGCACAACGCCATGTCCGAGGCGCTGGCGCATGTGATCGCCCGCATCGGCCATCACTACGATGACATCGTCGCCTGGGTCGCGCCGGGACTGACGCATCGCAGCTTCGTCATCGGCCGCGGCGAGCGCGCCGCCAACAACGTGCCGGCAGCGAAGAAGGTCGGCACCGGCCGCGTCGAGCTGGTCGGCGCCAACGACCACCTGCCGGCCGGACAGCCGATCGCCTGCCTGCCGACGCTCGACGACTGCAAGGACGCCGTCGAGCGCCTCGCCGCCCGGCTCGGCACCGACATCACCCAGGCGACCGGCATCTACGCACGCGGCGGCGCCAACGCGACGCCGCTGGCGCTGCCGGAACTGCTCGATGTGCTCGTAGCCCGCTTGCGCCCGCTCTGAACCAAGGAATGCC
Organism: Kaistia nematophila; assembly: GCF_026343855.1. Lineage (NCBI taxonomy): Bacteria > Pseudomonadati > Pseudomonadota > Alphaproteobacteria > Hyphomicrobiales > Kaistiaceae > Kaistia > Kaistia nematophila. The sequence goes on from NZ_JAPKNK010000002.1 coordinate 679,600, forward strand.
CAAGACGATGACTTCCCTGAAACTGAAGATCGGCGTCAGCGACAGCGACCGCACCCGCCCCCTCGCCTTCGGCGAGGCGAAGATCGCGGGCGTAGACGCCGATATCGAACTGATGGGCGTGCAGGCGCTGTTCAACAAGCAGTTGGCCGAGCACACCTATGACGTCTGCGAATTCCCGCTCGCGACCTATCTGCGCACGCTGGAAAGGCCCGACCGGCCCTATCTCGGCATCCCGATCTTCCCGTCGCGCCACTTCCGCTTTTCGAGCGTCTTCGTGAACAAGGCCGCCGGCATCACCAAGCCGGCCGATCTCGCCGGCAAGCGCATCGGCCTGATGGTGTTCGACATGGCCGCCGCCGTCTGGCAGCGCGGCATCTTCGAGGAGCATTACGGCCTGCCGCGCACGGCGCCGATCTATGTCACCGGCGGGCTGGAGGCGCCGCGTTCCGGCGACGAGCACCCTCAATATTATCCCGACCAGTTCACCATCGAGCACCGCACCGACAAGAGCCTGGCCGCGATGCTTTCGACCGGCGATATCGACGCGCTCTACACGGCGCGCGCGCCGAGCACCTGGCCGTCGGAGACGGTCGGAAGGCTGTTCGAGAACCCGATGCCGGTCGAGCTCGACTACTACCAGCGCACCGGCATCTATCCGCCGATGCATATCCTGGCGATCAAGCGGCCGATCGCCGAGGCCAATCCCGGCGTCACCAAGGCGCTCTACGACGCCTTCGTCGCCGCCCATGCCGTGGCGCGGGCCAAGATGTACGAGGCCGCCGCACTCTCGACCATCCTGCCCTGGCAGCTGGAGGCGCTGCTCGACGCCGAGGCGAAGCTGGGCAAGGACTACTGGCCGGCCGGCTTCGCCAGGAACAGGGCCATGCTCGAAGTGATCATCCGCTACCTGCGCGAGGACGCCCTGATCACCACCGACTTCAGGCCGGAAGACCTGTTCGACGGCGCCGACATTCTCGCAACCTGACGATGGAGCGGAAGCAGCCATGACGGCATCGGGATTCGCCTGGCAGGAGCTTCACACGGACGCGGTGGCGGCGTCCGACCGGCTAGACTATTGGTGCGAGGCGACCAACAGCCTGTTTCCGCCGACCCGGCTCAGCCGGGCCGATGCATCGGGCTTCTATGGCCAGGTCTCGTGGCTCCGGATCGGCGAGCTGACCGTCGCCGACATCCGCTCGACCAAGCTCGACGTCATCCGCACCGAAAAGGAGATCGGCGCCAGCGACGACCGCTGGTTCGAGCTGACCATCCAGCTCGACGGTCAATGCGCCTTCAGCCATGACGGCCGCGACCTCGTGACCGCGCCGCGCTCCATGGTGCTCTATGACAGCCGCAAGCCCTATCGCATGGGCTTCGACGGTCCCTACCGGCAGATCTCGCTGAAGGTGCCGCGCGACGCGCTGCGCGAGCGCGTGCCGGCGGTGGACCGGCTGGTGGCGCACGAGCTTTCCGCCGATGGCCTCGCCGGCCGCTTCATCTTCGATTTCGTCGCCGGCCTCTGCCTGCAGCCGATCGAGGTGCCGGCGGCCCTGGCCGGCCGGCTGGAGAGCCACATCGTCGAGCTGATGGCGACGGCGCTCATCGGCGCCGACGCGCAGGCGCCGCTGACCGCGAGCGGCCTCGCGCTCGTCGATCGCATCAAGGCTCATATCCTGTCGCGCCTCGACGACCCCGACCTCGCCCCCCGCGACATCGCCGCCGCGCAGAACATCTCGCTGCGCCGGCTCTACGAGCTGTTCGAGGCCGAGGGCCAGCAGGTCGCCCGCTGGATCCAGTGCCAGCGGCTCGACCGCATCCGCCGCGAACTGGCCGACCCGCTGCAGCGCGGCCTGCCGATCAACACGATCGCCCTCAGCCGCGGCTTCAAGGAATTCTCGCATTTCAGCCGCGCCTTCCGCCGCCAGTACGGCGTCAGCCCGCGCGACTACCGCAACGGGCAGCTCAACTGACCGGCGCACGCAGAGCCATGTTTTTGCGCCAGACCGGACCAGGCGCGGCGATGGCGCCCGCCCCGTCGGCGCGGTTCAATCAGGTCATGCCGCGGCGTGCGTTCGCCGTCCGAAATCCGAGGAAGACATGACCTATCAAGAGATGGATACGCAGGCCTGGCAGGTGCTCGACCGCGCCCATTATCTGCACCCGTTCACCGACCATGCCAGCCTGCGCCAGACGGGCTCGCGCGTCGCGGTGCGCGGCGAAGGCGTCTATGTCTGGGACACCGAGGGCGAGCGGATCATCGACGGCCTCTCCGGCCTCGGCTGCGTCAATGTCGGCTATGGCCGCCCCGAACTGGTCAAGGCCGCCGCCGACCAGATGTCCGAGCTTTCCTACTGCCAGTCCTTCTTCAAGACGACGCATCGCTCGGCCGTGACGCTCGCCGAGAAGCTGACCTCGATGCTGCCGGACAGCCTCAACCACGTCTTCTTCCAGTCGTCCGGCTCGGAGGCCAACGAGACCGCCGTGCGCCTGCTGCGCCGCTACTGGAACCTCGTCGGCAAGCCGCAGAAGCGCGTCATCATCGCCCGCGAGCTCGCCTATCACGGCAGCACGCATATGGCCGCCAGCCTCTCCGGCATCACGCCGATGCACTTCGCCGGCGGCGACCTGCCGCTGCCGACCGTCACCCACATCAAGACGCCCTACCAGTACCGCAACGGCTTCGGCATGGATCCCGAGGCGTTCGGCATCCTGGCTGCGAGCTGGCTGGAGGAGCGCATTTTGGAGATCGGCGCCGACAACGTCGCCGCCTTCTATGCCGAGCCGGCCCAGAGCGCCGGCGGCGCCATCTGCCCGCCGATGAGCTACTGGCCCGAGATCCAGCGCATCGGCCGGAAATACGACGTGCTGCTCGTCGTCGACGAGGTCGTCATGGGCTTCGGCCGCACCGGCAAGTGGTTCGGCCGCGACTTCTACGGCATCGTTCCGGACATCATGCAGGTCGGCAAGGGCCTGACCTCGGGCTACCTGCCGCTCTCCGCCACCATCATCTCCGACCGCGTCGCCGACGTGCTGATCGAACAGGGCGGCGAGTGGGCGCATGGCTACACCTATTCCGGCCATCCCGCCTGCTGCGCCGTCGCGCTGGAAAACATCCGCATCCTCGAAGAGGAAGGCATCGTCGAGAACGCCGGCAAGGTGCTCGCCCCCTATTTCAAGGCGAAGCTGGAGACCTTTGCCGACCACCCGCTGATCGGCGATGTCCGCAGCGTCGGCCTGATGGGCGGGCTGGAGATCGTCAAGAACAAGGCGACGCGCGAAGCCTATGACTACGAGGCGCATATCGGCGACCATTGCAGCGCCGAGGCGCTGAAGCGCGGCCTCGCCTTCCGCGCCAATGGCGACACGATGAGCCTGATGCCGCCGCTGGTCATCACCACCGAGCAGCTAGACACGGTGTTCGACATCGCCCGCGAAGCGCTCGACGCCACCGCCAAGCATTTCGGTGTGATCTGATGCCGCTTCCGACGGGCCTCGTCTGGCACGAACTGCTGATGTGGCACGACACGTCGGCCTTGGCCGGATTCCTGAAATCCGGCCGCGGCGTGATCGAGCCGGACGAGCCGTCGGAGAGCGCTGGCGGCAAGCGGCGCATCAAGAACCTGCTCGATGTCGCTGGCCTGACGGAAGAACTTCTTCTTATCAAGCCGAGGCCCGCGACCGACGCCGAGCTCACCCGCGTGCATGCGCCGGCCTATCTCGAAACGCTCAGGATGATGAGCGCCGGCGATGGCGGCGACGCCGCGCTCGGCCATGTCGGCGGCGAAACTCCGTTCGGGCCGGGCGGCTTCGAGATCGCGGCGCTGGCCGCCGGGGGCATCCTCGCAGCCGTCGACGCGGTGGTCGAACGGCGCGTCGCCAACGCCTATGCGCTCGTGCGCCCGCCCGGGCACCATGCCGAGGCGGAACACGGTTTCGGCTTCTGCATCTTCAACCACGGCGCACTCGCCGCCCGCCATGCGCAGCAGGCGCATGGGCTGAAGCGCGTCGCCATCCTCGACTGGGACGTCCACCACGGCAACGGCGCCGAGCACATCTTCTGGGAAGACCCTGATGTGCTGACGATCTCGATCCACCAGGACGGCTGCTATCCCGCCAACTCCGGCGCGATCGACGCGATCGGCGGCGGCGCGGGCGAGGGCAGCAACCTGAACATCCCGCTCCCGCCTGGCAGCGGCATCGGCGCCTATCTCGCCACGATGGAACGCGTCGTGCTGCCGGCGCTCCGGCGCTTCGCGCCCGACATGATCGTCGTCGCCTCTGGCCTCGACGCCGGCGCCTATGACCCGCAGGGCCGGATGATGCTTGCGGGCAGCACCTTCGCGTCGATGACGCGGATGCTCATGGCGGCCGCCGACGAACTCTGCGACGGACGCCTGCTGATGACGCATGAGGGCGGCTATCACCGCCCGTCCGTGCCCTTCCTGGGCATGGCCATCCTCGAAGCCCTCTCGGGCCTGAAGGGCACAGTCGAGGACCCGTTCGAGCCGCTCATCGCCGGCATGCCGCACCAGACCCTTCAACCCCACCAGGACGCCGTCATCCGCCTCGCGGAAACGCATGTCCCGCTGATCTGACACGAGGCGCCTCCCTTGGCCGATACGACGCATTTCTACATTGACGGCAGCTGGGTGGCGCCGGTATCGCCCGCGATTGCGGACGTGATCAATCCGGCCACCGAAGAGCCCGCCGGCCGGATCGGCCTCGGCAGCGCCGCCGACGTCGACAGGGCCGTCGCCGCCGCGCGCCGCGCCTTCCCCGCCTTCTCCGCTACGAGCCGCGAGGAGCGGCTCGCTTTGTTTACCCGCATCGTCGAGAGCTTCAAGGCGCGACGGGCCGACATGGCGAAGGCGGTCACCGCCGAGATGGGCGCCCCCGCCTGGCTCGCCTGGGAGATCCAGACCGCCTCCAGCATCATCTATTTCGAGGATGCCGCCGCCGTTCTACGGGACTTCGAATTCGACACGCTGAAGGGCAACACGCTGCTCACGCACGAGGCGATCGGCGTCTGCGGCCTGATCACGCCCTGGAACTGGCCGCTGAACCAGATCGTCACCAAGCTCGCGCCGGCGCTCGCCGCCGGCTGCACCGTGGTGCTGAAGCCATCGGAGCTGTCGCCGCTATCGGCTCACATCCTCGCCGAGGTGCTGCATGACGCCGGCGTGCCGAAGGGCGTCTTCAACCTCGTCAACGGCACCGGCCCGGTCGTCGGCGAGGCGATCGCCGCCCATCCCGACATCGACATGGTCTCTTTCACCGGCTCGACCCGCGCCGGCGTCCAGGTCGCCAAGGCGGCCGCCGATACGGTGAAGCGCGTGCACCAGGAACTCGGCGGCAAGTCCGCCAACATCATCCTGGCCGACGCCGATCTCGACCTCGCCGTCACCGATGGCGTCAATCGCTGCTTCATCAATTCCGGCCAGTCCTGCATCGCGCCGACGCGCATGCTGGTCCCCCGTGCTCTGCTCCCCGAGATCGTCGAACGCGCCCGCGCCATCGCCGAGACCGTCGTCGTCGGCGACCCGACGCTCGGCGAGACCGGCATGGGCCCGGTCGCCGGCATCGCCCAGTTCACCAAGGTGCAGGGCATGATCGAGACCGGCATCGCCGAGGGTGCGACGCTCGTCGCCGGCGGCCCCGGCCGGCCGGACGGCATCGAAAGCGGCTATTTCGTCCGCCCCACCATCTTCGCCGACGTCGATCCCGACATGACGATCGCCCGGCAGGAGATCTTCGGGCCGGTGCTCTCGATCCTCGCCTATGACGACGAGGAAGAAGCGATCCGGATCGCCAATGATTCCGTCTACGGTCTCGCCGGCTATGTCTATTCCCGTGACGAGGAGCACGCCCGCCGCACCGCCGCGCGCATCCGCGCCGGCCGCATCTTCATCAACAACCCGCCCTTCGACTTCAACGCGCCGTTCGGCGGCTACAAGCAGTCCGGCAATGGCCGCGAACTCGGCGACCACGGCATGCGCGAGTTCCTCGAAGTGAAGGCCGTCCTCGGCTATGCGCGATGAAGGGACAGACCATGGCTGACACGTCAGAGAAGCGCGTCTGGCTGCGCGACCCGATTGCCGTCTTTGCCGAGGGCGCTGAACGCGGCCTGGTGATTTCCGGCGGCAAAATCGTGGAGCTGGTCGGCAGCGAAGGCCCGACCGCGCCCTGCGACGAGATCGTCGACGCCAGCCGCCACGTCGTGCTGCCGGGCCTCGTCAACACGCATCACCACTTCTTCCAGACGCTGACCCGCGCCCATCCGGACGCGATCAACAAGGAACTGTTTCCCTGGCTGAAGGCGCTCTATCCGCGCTGGGGTGCGCATCTGAACCGCGACCGCTTCCGGCTCGGCGTCCGCCTCGCCCTCACCGAACTGCTGATGTCGGGCTGCACCACCGCCTCGGACCATCTGTTCGTCTTCGGCGTCGACATGCCGGATGCCGTCGACATCGAGGCCGAGGAAGCCGAGCGGCTCGGCATGCGCATCGCGCTGACGCGCGGCGCCATCAATTTCGGCTCGAAGAGCGGAGGCATCGCCGACGAACGGCTGATGCAGGACTACGACACCGTCATCGCCGACTGCGAGCGTGTGCTGTCGAAATATCATGACGCCTCGGAGGGCTCGTTCCGCTGCGTAGCGGTCGCGCCCTGCGCGCCGTTCAACGTCACCAAACAGCTGATGATCGACAGCGCGGCCCTGGCCGAGAAATATGATTGCCGGCTGCATACCCATCTCGGCGAGACGCTGGACGAGGACGAGTTCTGCCTCGCCCATTTCGGCTGCCGCCCGCTCGACTATCTCGAGGAAGTCGGCTGGCTGAACGAGCGCGTCTGGCTGGCGCATGGCATCCATTTCGACGACGACGAGATTCGCCGCCTCGGCAAGCACCGGATCGGCGTCTGCCACTGCCCGACGTCCAACATGGTGCTCGCCTCGGGCATCTGCCGGACCAAGGAACTGGAGGCGGCCGGCGCGATCGTCGGCCTCGGCGTCGACGGCTCGGCCTCCAACGACAATTCGAACCTGATGGAGAGCATCCGCCACGCGCTGATGCTAGGCCGGCTGCGCTATGGCGCCGAGGCGGTCACCCACCAGGACGCGATCCGCTGGGCGACGGAGGGCTCCGCCGCCTGCCTCGGCCGCAAGGACATCGGCCGCATCGAGGCCGGAAGGCAGGCGGACCTCGCCCTCTTCACCCTCGACGAACTGCGCTTCTCCGGCGCCGGCGACCCGATCGCCGCCCTCGTGCTCTGCGGCGCCCACCGCGCCGACCGCGTCATGGTCGGCGGAAAATGGCGTGTCCTCGACGGCGCGCCTGTCGGCGTGGATCTTGCACGGCTTCGTCACGAGCATGGCGCGGCCGCCCGCGCCTTCCTCGAAGCGGTCTGAACCAGAAACATCGAAAGGTCCGGCCCAGCCATCATGAACGCCCTTCCCGCCCGCGACTATCCAGCCCTGGAACCGGTCGACAGCCGCGAAACGCGGCCGCAGCCGCCGGTCGACCTCATCATCGACCAGGCCGGCAAGACCTTTGAGACCGCGCGCGGACCGATGGTGGCGCTGGCGCCGATCTCGCTCAAGGTGGCGAAGGGCTCGTTCGTGGCGCTGATCGGCCCGTCCGGCTGCGGCAAGTCCACCCTGCTGCGCATGGCGGCGGGTCTGGAGCAGCCGGACAATGGCGCCGTGCTGATCCGCGGCAAGCATCCGGAACAATTCCGCAGGGAGGGCGAACTCGGCATCGCCTTCCAGGACGCCGCCCTGCTGCCCTGGCGCAGCGTGTTCCGGAACATCGCCTTTCCGCTGCAGATCCTCGGCCGCTCGGTCAAGGCGCACACCGACAAGATCCACGAGCTGATCGAGCTGGTCGGCCTCAAGGGCCATGAGGATTCGCTGCCCGGCCAGCTTTCGGGCGGCATGCGCCAGCGCGTCGCGATCGCCCGCTCGCTGGTCAGCGACCCGTCCGTCCTGCTGCTCGACGAACCCTTCGGCGCGCTCGACCAGATCCTGCGCCGCACGATGAATGTCGAGCTGCAGAGGATCTGGGCGGCGCGCCAGACGACGACGATCCTCGTCACCCACGGCATCGACGAGGCGGTGTTCCTCGCCGACGAGGTGGTGGTGATGCAGGCGAAGCCCGGCCGCATCGCCGAGATCATCAAGATCCCGTTTGCCCGCCCCCGCACGCCGGAGCTGTTCAGCCATCCGCACTTCCACGCGCTGTGCGACCGGCTGATGGCGAGCCTGCACGGCGAGGGCCACACCGAATGACCGATCTCGCGACCCGGTCGAATGCCCGCATCCTGTTCGGGACGCTGCTCTTTCTGGCGGTCTGGGAGTTTCTCGGCCAGACGACCGCCTGGGGCGTCGCCATGATGCCGGCGCCGTCGCGCATCCTCCTGCAGTTCTTCGCCGACCGCGAGCTCTACTGGCTCCACGGCCTGGCGACGATCCAGACCTCGATCATCGGCTTCGCCATCGGCACCGCCGTCGCCATTCTCGCCGCCTGCCTGTTCTGCCTGCTGCCGGGGCTGGAGCTTGCCTTTCGCGGCGTCAACATCGCCCTCTTCGCCATGCCGGCGATCGTCGTCGGCCCGCTGCTGGTGCTGTTCTTCACCGGCAACTGGCCGCAGACAATCCTCGCCGCTCTGATGGTCTATTTCCCGGCCATGTCGGCGACGCTGCTCGGACTGCGCGAGACCGACCCAAGGCTCGCCGACGTCGTCACCACCTATGGCGGCAATCGCTGGACGATGTTTCGCCATGTCCGCCTGCGCGGCTCGCTGCCGTCGCTGTTCGCGGGGCTCCGCGTCGCTGCGCCGATCGCCGTGCTGGGCGCGGTGCTCGGCGAGTTCGGCTCCGGCACGCGCTGGGGCCTCGGCTCCTTCCTGCTCTCGTCGCTGCCGCAGGGCAATCCCGCCAAGCTCTGGGGCATCGGCCTGTTCTCCAGCGCCATCGCGCTCACCGGCTACGGCATCTTCCTGCTGCCGGCCCGGCGCCTCGCCAGTACGACCTCCGCCGTCACCCTCGCCGCCCTGCGGCCATCCTTCGCCGCCACCAGCATGCGCACGCGGCTGATCCGCCTGGCGCTGATCGCCGCAGCCTTCGTGCTTCCCTTCGCGCTCTGGTCGTTCGGCCTCTGGCTCAGCAAGCTGAACCCGATCATCGCGCCGGGCCCCGTGCAGACGGTGCAGTTCCTCTTCCAGGGCCACGGCGCCGCCGCGGCACGCGCGGCGATCGGCCATGCGCTGGCGCAGACGCTACCAATCGCTGCGCTTGGCCTGATCGCCGGCCTCGCCGTCGCCTTCGTGCTGGCGGCGCTCTCCGTGCTCGCTCCGGCGCTGGCGCGGGCCATGCTGCCCTTCGCCATGGTGGCGCAGAACATGCCGCTGGTGGCGCTGGTACCGTTCGTCGTGCTGGTGTTCGGCCGCGGCACCATGGCGTCCGTCTTCATGGCGGTGATCGTGGTGTTCTTCCCGGCCTATGTGATGCTCAACCAGGGTTTCGCCATGGTGCCGCGCGCCGCCGGCGACCTCGTCAGCGTCTATGGCGGCAGCCGGTTGAAGCGGCTCGTCTTCGTCACCGTGCCGTTCTCGACCGGGCATCTCTTCGCCGCCGCGCGGCTGGTGGCACCGCAGGCGCTGCTTGGCGTGCTGCTCGCCGAATGGCTGCTCTCCGGCGTCGGCCTCGGCAACCTGCTCAACATCTCGCGCGGCCGGCTCGACTACGACATGATCTGGGCCGGCGCGCTCGTCAGCATTCTGATCTCCGTCGCCGCCTATGAAGCGGTCGGCCTGCTCGAACGCACGGTGCGCCGATGAACGCGCCCGCCGGCATGCGCTGGCACCACGCCTCGCTGACGGTCTCGGACATCGATCCGGCGATCGCCTTCTTCGGCGCGGTGTTCGGCTTCGCGCCGCTCTTCATTGAACGGGGAATGGCCGACGACATCGCCGCGATGACAGGAAGAGCCGGCCTTGCCTGCGATTTCGCGCAGCTCCGCGCTGATGCCTATCCGCTGATCCTCGAACTGATCGCCTTCCGTTCCGAACAGGAGGAACGGCCCGAGCCGGACGCCCTGCCCTGGCGGCCGGGCGCCGGCCATGTCGCCTTCCATGTCGATGATTTCGAGGGCACGGTCGCGGCGGCGGTGGCCGCAGGAGCGCGCATTCTCGGCCGGGCGATCGATTTCCCCGGCGGCCGGGCGATCTATTGCCAGGCGCCCGGCGGCGCCTTCTTCGAGATCGAGTTCCTCGTGCCTGTTACGGAGGCTTGAGAGCAAACCGCTGCATCGACCCGTCGCGACTGATCGAATCTTGTGCAAATCCGGCAATGCAATTGCTTCAAATTTGGGATCGCACAAAACAAAATCATGTTGATCTGGCAAATCGCGTCGATAAAATCATCCTATACGGTTTGATAGACCGAAAATTCGGATCGAGCCGACAGCATAATATTTCCAGTTGCAGGACGAATACTGCTACGGATCGTTGTCGCCAGTCGCTCCATGAACATCCCGTTCCTCTTCAAATAGACCCATATCCGCCCGGAACAGGCATGCGCCCTGTCCCGCCGCCCCGCTTTGCCGAACTGAAGGACGCAGAAGATGAAATTCGTGCAGTCGCGCCGTGATTTCGCCAAGACCCTGTTCGCCGGCGCCGCCCTCGTCGGCCTCGGGCCGCTCGGACGCGCCCAGGCTGCCGAAACCACGCCGCTGAACTTCCAGTCGATCTGGATCAACGATCCCGAATTCATGGGTTACTTCATCGCGATCGACGAAGGCTACTACAAGGCCGAGGGCCTGGATGTGAATTACATCCCGGGCGGCCCGGACGTGATCCCGCCGGCCTCGCTCCTGACCGGCAAGGCCGATGTCGCGCTCACCTCGCTGATGGAGACCGCCTCGGCCGTCGCCGAGAAGGGCGCGCCGTTCAAGATCATCGGCTGCCAGTTCCAGAAAAGCCCGGACAGCGTCATCAGCCTGGAAGCAAGCGGCATCAAGTCGATCAAGGACCTCGTCGGCAAGACAGTGGCCTGCCCGCCGCTCAGCCTTGGCACCTTCAACGTGCTGCTCGGCCTCAACGGCGTCGATCCGAGCACGGTGAAGATCGTTCCCTACGCCTTCGACCCGACGCCGCTCGCGACCGGACAGGTAGACGCCGTCGTCGATTTCATGACCTCGCTGCCCTACATCGTCGAGCAGACATCCGGCAAGAAGGCCAACTACATCCTCTTCTACGATTCCGGCCTGCCCTTCGGCAAGGACTTCGTCACCGTCACCGACGACACGTTGAAGAACCGCCGCAAGGATCTGGTCGGCTTCCTGCGCGCCAGCCGCAAGGGCTGGGACGAAGACTTCAAGAACGGCGCCACCTACCTGAAGAAGTACGAGGACACCTGGTTCAAGGGCAACGGCTACACGCCGGGCGCTTCCGAGTTCCACAGCAAGGCGCAGAACCCGCTGATGCAGCATCCGAACGGCGTGTTCGCGCTCGACGACGCCGCGATCGAGCACAACATCGCCACGCTGGAAAAGGTCGGCATCAAGGTCACCAAGGACATGTTCGACAACAGCCTGCTGGCCGAGATCTGAGCATCGACCGGCGGAAATCCCGAATGGCTGGACTTTTCACGCCCCTGAAGCTCAGGGGCGTCACCTTCAAGAACCGGGTCGTCCTCTCGCCCATGTGCCAGTACGCGGCAGAGGACGGCCGGGTCGGCGACTGGCATCTGGAGCACCACGCCCGCTTCGCGCTCGGCGGCGTCGGCGGCGCGCTGGTGGAATCGACCGGCATCCTGCCGGAAGGCCGCATCACGCCGGATTGCCTCGGCATCTGGGACGATGCGCAGATCGACGGCCTGTCGAAGATCGCCGCCATCTATCATCGCCAGAGCGCCGTCGTGGGCATCCAGCTCGGCCATGCCGGGCGCAAGGCCAGCTCGACGCCGCCCTGGTCCGGCGGCTGGGCGCTGCCGGCAGAGGATCCGCGCGCCTGGACCACCGTCGCGCCCTCGGCGATCGCCTATCACGAGGACTGGCCGGTCCCGCACGCGCTCGAAATCGACGAGATCGCCGGCATCGTCGCCGCCTTCGCCGCCGCGGCGCGCCGGGCGGTGGCGGCCGGCTTCGACTTCGTCGAGATCCACGGCGCACATGGCTACCTGATCCATAGCTTCGTCTCGCCGATTTCCAACCAGCGGACCGACGCCTATGGCGGCTCGCCGGAAAACCGCATGCGCCTCGCGGTCGAGGTGGCCGAAGCGGTCCGCGCCGCGATCCCGGCCGACATGCCGCTGTTCTACCGCGCCTCCTGCATCGACCGAGTTCCCGGCGAGGGCCTGACGCTCGACGACGCCGTAGAACTCGCGAAGGCGCTGAAACCGGCCGGCGTCGACGTGATCGACTGCTCCGCCGGCGGCATCCTGGTTCGCACCAATCCCGGCCACATCAAGGAAGGCCCCGGCTTCCAGATCGGCTTCGCAGAGCGGATCCGCGCCGTGGCCGACATCGCGACCATGGCGGTCGGCGCCATCACCGATCCGGAACAGGCGGAGGGGATCGTCGCCTCCGGCAAGGCGGACCTCGTGGCGCTCGGGCGCGAGTTGATGGCGGATTCCGCCTTCGTCTGGCGCGCCGCCCATGCGCTCGGCCTCGACAGACCCGATTTCGTGCTGCCGGAGCGCTATGCCTTCTACCTGCAGTTCCGGAGAAAGGCATGAGCAGCCCGCCTGCCCGCGTCCCGCTCGGCCGCACCGGCCTCGAGGTCTCGCGCATCGGGTTCGGCTCGGCGCCGCTCGGCGATTTCTTCGAGAGACTCGACGAGACCACCGCCATCGACACGGCCAAGGCGGCGATGGCCGCCGGCATCACGCTGATCGATACCTCGCCGCATTATGGCAACGGCCTCGCCGAGCATCGCATCGGCACGGCCCTGCGCTCCGTGCCGCGCGACAGCGTCGTGCTCTCGACCAAGATCGGCCGGGTGATGGACGCCGCACGCCATTGCGGCGAGCCGCTCGCGAAGCCGGCGGGCGGCTTCGTCGGCAGCCTGCCGCACCGCGCCCGCTTCGACTATTCCTATGACGGCACGATGCGCTCGTTCGAGCAGTCGCTGCTGCGGCTCGGCACGGACCGCATCGACATCCTGCTGATCCACGACATCGACGGCTGGACGCATGGCGAAGATGGCGTCGAGGCGCGCTATTGCGAGGCCATGAAGGGCGCCTACCGGGCGCTGAGCGACCTCCGGCGCCAGGGCCTCGTCCGAGCGATCGGCGTCGGGCTCGATGATCATGAATGGTGCGAGCGCTTCCTGCGCGACGGCGATTTCGACACCATCCTGCTCGCCGGCCGCTATTCGCTGCTGGAGCAGCCTGCGCTGGCGACGCTGATGCCGCTGGCCCTCAAGAAGGGCGTCGGCGTCATGCTGGGCGGAATCTTCAATTCCGGCATCCTCGCCACCGGCGCCATCGAGGGCGCGCGCTATAATTACGAAGCCGCGCCGCCCGAAATCCTGAAGCGCGTCGCGCGGATCGATCTGGTCTGCCGGTCGCACGGCGTGCCGCTGGCGCGCGCCGCCGTCCAGTTCTGCCTCGGCCATCCGGCGGTATCGTCGCTGCTGCTCGGCGCGGTCAATCCGGCCGAGATAACCCGCAACCTCGCGGCGCTGGACGAACCGGCGCCGAGAGCGCTCTGGGCCGACCTGAAGTCGGAAGGCCTGCTCGATCCGGCCGCGCCAACGCCGTAATACCCTACCCGGCCGGATGCAGGCCGGGCGCTTCGCTGCCGGTGCTCGCGACATATTCGGTATAGCCGCCGCCATATTGGCGGACGCCGTCCGGCGTCAGTTCCAGCACGCGATTGGAAAGCGCCGCCAGGAAATGGCGGTCGTGCGAGACGAAGATCATCGTGCCATCGAAATCCTGAAGCGCGGCGATCAGCATCTCCTTGGTCGCCATGTCGAGATGGTTGGTCGGTTCGTCGAGGACAAGGAAGTTCGGCGGATCGAACAGCATCTTGGCCATGACGAGACGCGCCTTCTCGCCGCCGGAAAGGACCCGGCAGCGCTTGTCGATGTCGTCGCCGGAGAAGCCGAAGCAGCCGGCGAGCGCCCGGAGCGAACCCTGTCCCGCCTGTGGGAACGAGCCCTCGAGCGACTCGAACACCGTCTCGTCGCCGTCGAGCAGCTCCATCGAGTGCTGGGCGAAATAGCCCATCTTCACGCTGCCACCGAGCGTCACGCTGCCCTGGTCCGGGTCGGCCGTGCCCGCCACCATCTTCAGCAGCGTGGATTTTCCGGCGCCGTTGACACCGAGGATGCACCAGCGCTCCCTGCGCTGAACCTGGAAATTCAGCGCCTCGTAGATCGACTGGCTGCCGAAGCCCTTGTGGACATTCTTCAGGCTGACGACGTCGTCGCCGGAGCGCGGCGCCTGGCGGAACTCGAACTGCACCGACTGACGGCGGCGCGGCGGCTCGACCCGGTCGATCTTCTCGAGCTTCTTCACCCGGCTCTGCACCTGCGAGGCATGCGAGGCGCGCGCCTTGAAGCGCTCGATGAACTTGATCTCCTTGGCGAGCATCGCCTGCTGGCGCTCGAACTGCGCCTGGCGCTGCTTCTCGCCGAGCGCGCGCTGCTGCTCGTAGAAATCATAGTTGCCGGAATAGGTGGTGAGCGAGCCGCCGTCGATCTCGACGACCTTGCCGACGATGCGGTTCATGAACTCGCGGTCGTGCGACGTCATCAGCAGCACGCCGTCATAGCCCTTCAGGAAATCCTCCAGCCAGATCAGGCTTTCGAGATCGAGATGGTTGCTCGGCTCGTCGAGCAGCATGCCGTCGGGGCGCATCAGCAGGATGCGGGCGAGCGCCACGCGCATCTTCCAGCCGCCCGACAGCGAGCCGACGTCGCCGTCCATCCGCTCCTCGCTGAAGCTCAAGCCGGCAAGCACTTCCCGCGCGCGCCCTTCGAGCGCGTAGCCGTCCAGTTCCTCGAAGCGGCCCTGGACGTCGCCGTAGCGGGCAACGATATCGTCCATCTCGTCCATCCGGTCGGGATCGGCCATGGCCGCCTCGAGCTCGGCCATCTCCGCCGCCAGCTCGCTGACCGGGCCGGCGCCGTCCATCACGGCCGACACGGCGCTACGGCCCGACATCTCGCCGACGTCCTGGCTGAAATAGCCGATGGTCACGCCCGGATCGATCGACACCTGGCCGTCGTCCGGCAGCTCCTCGCCGGTGATCATCCGGAAGAGCGTCGTCTTGCCGGCGCCGTTCGGCCCGACCAGTCCCACCTTCTCTCCCTTCTGCAGCCCCATCGAGGCGTCGATGAACAGGATCTGGTGGCCGTTCTGCTTGCTGATGTTGTCGAGACGAATCATGGGTCCGCAGCGTCTGGAAGGATCGTTGGCGGCCTTATAGCCAGTCGGCGCGGACGACCCAACCATTGCAGTGCAGCAAGGCCGGAAACGACAGGGGCCGGCGCCGCTTTCGCAGCGCCGGCCCTTCCCGATCGGGCAGCCGGAGGTCAGGCGGTCCGGCGCACCCGCCGGGTCGTCAGGCTGACGGCCCGCACCGCCACGACGACGCAGAGCGCCGGCGCCAGCGCGAAGACGCCGCCGAGCCAGCGCGCCGCGTTCGACGCGCCCTCCACGCCGCCGGGCTCGGCGATGCCGGCGAAGTTCGCGACCATGCCGGCGCCGGCGGTGCCGAGCGCGATGGAGAAGAGCTGCACCGTCGTCACGCCGCCGGCAGCCAGGCCCTGCTCGCTTTCGCCGACGCTGCCATAGACGCGCGTCACCAGGTTCGGCCAGGCCAGCCCGATGCCGAAGCCGACCAGCACGAGGCCGAGGCAGATCGGCAGCAGATAGGCGATCTCGCCGGCGCTGTGGACGGGCATGAACAGCGCGAACAGGGCGAGGCCGGTCACCACCAGCGCCGGACCGCCGACCACCAACCAGTCGCCATGGCTCTCCTGCCAGCGCGAGCTCAGGAGCGACGCCGTCGTCCAGCCGAGCGCCATCAGCGCCGCCAGATAGCCCGCCCAGATCGGCGACTGCCCATGCAGCTGCCGCAGCAGGTAGGGCACGAAGACCTCCGGCTGCATGCCGATCATCAGCAACGCGATGGTGAGGTAGAGGGCGCCGAGCGGCGTGGCGATGCTGAAGGCGCCGCGCGGCAGCAGGCGAGCGCCGCCCATGCCCTCGGCCGCGGCGATCAGCACCGTCATCCCGATGCCGGCGACGAGGCCGGCGAGGTTCCAGAACAGCGACGAAGAGAGGCTGCCCGCCGAGACGGCCAGCACCGCGCCAGTGAGGAAGACGAGCTGCAGCAGCGGCACGGGCGTGCCGGCATCCCGGTCGCGGCTCGCCCTGGGCAGGGTCGCATAGGCGACGAGAGCGAAGACGGCGGTGACGGGGATCAGCGACCAGAAGGCGGCGCGCCACGCGCCATATTGAGCGAACACGCCGCCCACGGCCGGGCCGATCAGCGTGGCGATGCCGAACATCGCCGAGATCAGGCCGATGGCGCGGCCCCAGAGCCGCTCCGGCAGCACCAGCCGCGTCAGGCCATAGGCGAGCGCATAGAGGAAACCGCCGCCCAGCCCCTGCACGCCGCGCCCGACCAGCATCACCGGCATGCTGGGTGCCAGCGAGCAGAGCAGCGTGCCGCCGCCGAACAGCAGCGAGGCCACGACATAGGCGCCGCGCGGGCCCGCGCCCTTCAGCAGCTTGGCGGTCAGCGCCGCGCCGAGGATGGAGGCCACGACGAACAGCGTCGTCGCCCACGCATAGAAATCGAGGCCACCGATATCGACGACCACCGACGGCATCACCGTGGTGGCGATGTAGATGTTGACGGCGTGCAGCGTCACGCCGCCGGCGAGCGCCAGCGCGTAGACGGCATTCTTGCCGGAGAGCAGTTCGCCCCAGCCGGCGGGCGCGCTTGGCTCGGCGATCACCATCAGTTCGCCAGCCTTCGGCGCTGGCACATCCAGATCAAAATTCATGTCGGCACTCCATTGGCGACGATTCGTCGCCGACCGACACGGCTTATAGAACCTCAACCAAAGTTGAGGTCAAGAGAGCAGCTCTTCATCCGGAAGAAGGCGGCGCGGGCCGGCGCCGCGCTTGCCGAGCTCGTCGTCCGGATTGCGCAGCGGGCAATCCTCCAGCGACAGGCATCCACAGCCGATGCAGCTGGTGAGCTGGTCGCGCAGCTGGATCAGCCCGGTGATCCGCTCCTCCAGCATGTCCTTCCACGTCTCGGTGAAATGCCGCCAGTCGCGCGCATTCGGCGTGTGGTCGTGCGGCAGGTCGCGCAGCGCCTCGTTGACGGTAGCAAGCGGAATGCCGGCGCGCTGGGCGATGCGGATGATGGCGATCCGGCGCAGCACCGAACGATGATATCGCCGCTGGTTTCCCTGCGTCCGCTCGCCGGCGATCAGCCCCTTGGACTCATAGAAATGCACCGTCGATACCGCAATGCCGCTGCGCCGGGCCACTTCGCCGACCGCCAGCATCACCCTGGTTTCGCCATCGCGCATCGCAAACCTCATCGTTGGATGAGGTTTATAGCGCAAGCCTCTGCCGAAGCGAAGGAAGCGCTCAGCCCGGCGGCATCCTGTCGAAGCGCCGCAGTCCCGGATCCATCCGGTCCCAGGGCTGGGCACGGATGCCATAGGTGACGAAGCCCGGATTGAACCGGCCGGGGTCGTCCAGGCTTGCGGCATGAACGGCGATCAGCTCCGGCATGGCGGCGAAGGTCAGGTAGACGGGCGCGCCGCAGACGGGACAGAAGGCATGGATCTTTTCGTTGCCGCTTTCACCGGCGACGCGCCAGCTCGTCGCTTCGCCGGTGATGCGCATCGCGGAGCGCTGCGCGAAAGTCAGGTAGGAGGAATGGCCGGTGCCGCTTCGCCGCTGACAGTCGCGGCACTGGCAGTGGAGCTCGACGATCGGCTCGCTCGTTGTCTCATAGCGGATCGCGCCGCAGGCGCACCCGCCCCGATAAGGATCCTTCATGCGACGCGCTCCTCGCCTCAAGGGTTCAGGCGGCCCGGCCGGCGTCCTCGCTCGGCTTGGCGTAGACATTGAGCCCCTCGCCCCTTTCGAGCAAGGACTTCAGGCTCGACAGCACGATCGGCCAGCCCCGGGTAATGCCCGCTTCCATGCGGCTGCCCGCCTGCAGGTCGTCATGCATCACGGTCAGCCGCACCATGCCGTCATACGGCACGACTTCGAAGGTGACGCGACTGTGCTGGGCGGGATCCTCGGACGCCGAGGGATCGAACCAGCTGATCACCAGCCGCCGCGGCGGCTCGCTCTCGATCACCTTGCCGGCGATATCGACCTCGCGCGCCGCGCTGTTGCGGACATGCTCCCACCGGGAACCCGGCCGCCAGTCGGAGACGTTCTCATGTGCCCAGTAGCGGCGGGCGACATCCGGCCGCGTGATGGCCTCGAAGACCTTCTCGGGCGTCGAGGCGATGTAAGTCACATAGACAAAGCTCTTCGTGTCGCCGGTCATCTTACTCTCCTTCCAGTTCCTTTTTGAGGTCATGAAGCAGGCTCAGGCGATGATGCTCGAACTTCCGGACCCACCGCTCGTAGACTTCCTGGAGCGGAACGGGGTTGATGAAATGCAGCTTCTCGCGGCCGCGCCGGATCGTTGCGACCAGATTGGCCGCCTCCAGGATCTCCAGGTGCTGCGTGGCGGACTGCCGGGCCATATCGAGATTCTCGCAGAGCTGGCCAAGCGTCTGCCCGTTCCTCTCGCAGAGAAGGTCCAGCAGCTTCCTGCGGGTCGGATCCCCCAGCGCCCTGAAGACCTTGTCTGCGTCCATCGTTCTCACCCGATTGCCGGATCATAATATGCAGGCATTTACCTGCATGTCAACGCGAGCCTGGTCCATCGACGAGGATGGCGTCCTGCCGCCTCGCTCAACCCGCGCCGATCTTGCCGAGCCAGACGCCGATGGCGAAGACGATGGCACCGCCGATCACCACCTGGACGATGGTGTTGAGTAGCCTGCCGCCCATGAAGTGGTAGCGGATGAAAGCAATCGCGATCAGCTCGAAGGCGACGACCGCATAGGCGGCGTTGAGCGCGATCTGCAGGTTGGGGATCACGAAAGGGATGGTGTGCAGCATGCCGCCGATCCCGGTCGAGACGCCGGTGATCGCGCCGCGCCGCACCGGCCCCCCGCGCCCCGTCACGCTGCCATCGTCGGAAAGGGCTTCCGAGAGGCCCATGCTGATGGCCGCGCCCAGCGAGGCGGCCAGCCCGACGAAAAACGCGCTGAGCGGCCTTCCCGTCAGCCCCGCCGTCGCGAAGATCGGCGCCAGCGTCGAGACGGACCCGTCCATCAAACCGAGCAGGGCCGGCTGGATTTCCTGCAGCACGACGTCTCGCCGCGCCTTGGCCGGATCGTTCAGGGTCGATTGGATCGGCTCGTCCATGTGGAGATCTCCCGTCGTGGCGGGCGCCCCCGGCGATCGGAAGGGATCGTCTCGCATCGGCGCGCCGGCGATAGGAAAGCTACGCTGCACTGCGACATGGCGAAAGCGGGTCGTTGGACGCCCTGTTCGCCGCCTCAGTCGCCGTTATGGATCTCGCGCACGAGATCGAGCCAGGCCTGCGCGGCGGCAGACAGGAAGGCGCCGCGGCGCCAGGTCATCGCCATGTGCCATTCCGTGCCCGGCTCGTCGAGAAGGAGGTGGCGGACGGCGGACTGGCGCCTCTGCGCCGCGATCATGCGCGGCAGGAAGGCCGCGCCGAGCCCCGCGCCGACCAGCTCGATCATGAAGTCGATCTGGCTGCTCTGCGCCACGATATTGGGCTCGAAGCCGGCGCGCTGGCAGGCATCGAGCACGACCCGGTGCAAGGCGAAGCCGCTTTCGAAGAGGATGAACGGCGTCTCCCGGAGATCGACAAGCGTTACGGAACGCCGGCCGACCAGGGGATGGCTCGCCGGCACCAGCGCCACCAGCGGCTCGCGCCGGACCACCTGCCAGTCGAACTCCTCTGAGGTCGGGATCAGCGCGCCCGCGAAGTCGATCTCTCCGGCTCGCAGGCTTTCCGCCAGCTGCGCGCTGCCATGCTCGACCAGGCGCACGTCGATGCCGGGATAGCGCTGGCGATAGAGGGCGAAGAGCGGCGCGAACAGCGTGCTGCTGCCGACCGGCGGCAGGCCGAGCCGCAGCGCGCCCCGCTTCAGGCCGCGGATTTCGTCCAGCTCCGCCAGCAGGTCATCGCGATCGGCGAGCAGGCGGACGCCGCGCCGATAGACGACCTCGCCGGCAACGGTGAGGACGCTCCGATGGCCGATGCGGTCGAGCAGCGGGACGCCGATCTCTTCCTCGAGCTGCTTCACCGCCTTGCTGACCGTGGACTGGGTCGCGAACACGGTCTTGGCGGCCTGGGAGAAGCCTCCCTGGCGCACAACCTCGACGAAGGCGCGGAGCGTACGGAATTCCATCCCTATTCCGTATCTGAATATACGCTAGTCGATCAATTCATTTTCATCATGCTGCAGCGCCACATATCCTGGAGAACGAAGGAGCTTCCCCCATGAGTCCGCAGCAGAAGGCCGCCCGGTTCGTTCGCCACAGCGCATGTCTGCAGGCCGGGCTCGTGATCGCCTTCTGGCTGGCGGGCGAAGCCCTGGTCCGGCTGCTGGCCCTCCCCGTTCCCGGCGCCATCCTGGGTCTGGCCTTGCTGCTCGTCCTGCTTGCGACGGGAAGTCTCAACCCGCGCAGCATGCGGCGCGGCGCCGATTGGCTGCTCGCCGACATGCTCCTCTTCTTCGTCCCGGCTGTGCTGGCCGTGCTCGACCATCGCGAATTTCTCGGCCTCGTCGGGCTCAAGGTCCTGTTCGTCATCCTGATCAGCACGGCGGCCGTGATGCTGGCGACCGCCTTCGCCGTTGATCGCTGCTATCGGTGGAGGCTCGGCCATGCCCGCGCTGAACCAGATCCTCGCTGAACCCCTCTTCCACGCGCTATTGTGGTCGGCCGTCACGATCGGCTTCTACGCACTCGCCAAGCGGATCTACAGACGCTGGCCGCGCTGGTGGCTGATGCCGCTGGCCGTCGCGCCTGTCCTCATCGCCATCGCCGTGCTCTCGTTTCACGCGAGCTACAGCGACTATATCCGCGGCACGAGGTGGCTCGTCGTGCTGCTCGGCCCGGTGACGGTTGCCTTCGCCGTGCCGATCTACGAGCAGCGCGCGATGATCCGCCGGCAGTGGCCCGTCCTGCTCGTCGGCATGCTCGCCGGCAGCCTGACCGCCATGGTTTCGAGCTGGGCGCTGGCGACGCTGGTCGGCCTCGACGGAGCGCTGCGTCTCAGCCTGCTGCCGCGCTCGATCAGCACGCCCTTCGCCATGGAAGTCTCCAGCGACATCGGCGGCATCCCCGATTTGACGGCCGTCTTCGTCGTCGTCACCGGCCTTGCCGGGGCCGTCATCGGCGACATGATCCTGGCGCGGATCCCGTTTGCCTCGGCCTTGGCGCGCGGCTCGCTCTTCGGGGTGGGGGCCCATGGCGCGGGAACCGCCCGCGCCCACCAGATCGGCGAGACCGAGGGCGCCGTCGCCGGACTCGTCATGGTGCTGGTTGGTCTCCTCAACCTGCTGGCGGCGCCCCTCGTCGCCTACCTGCTGAGATAGGGCCGCCCCGGCGACCCATTCCTCCCGTCCGCAAGTCGAATGCGGCAACATGAAAGGACCAAGGATATGTCAGTTAAAGGAAAGGTCATCCTCGTGACCGGTGCGAGCCAGGGCATCGGCCGTGGCATCGCCTTGCGGCTGGCGAAGGACGGGGCCAACCTCGCTTTGGTCGATCTCAAGGCCGAGAAGCTGGAGGCCGTCCGCAAGGAGGTCGAAGCGCTCGGCGTCAAGGCGACGACCGCGATCGCGGATGTCAGCAAGCGCGACGAGGTGTTCGCTGCCGTCGACCACGCCGAAAAGACGCTCGGCGGCTTCGACGTGATCGTCAACAATGCCGGCATCGCCCAGGTCAAGCCGCTCTCGGAGGTGGAACCAGCCGATCTCGAGCGCATCTTCCGCATCAATGTCGACGGCGTGCTCTGGGGCATCCAGGCGGCCGCCAGGACGTTTCAGGCGCGCAAGCAGAAGGGCAAGATCATCAACGCCTCTTCGATCGCCGGCCATGACGGCTTCGCCATGCTGGGCGTCTACTCCGCCACCAAATTCGCGGTGCGCGCCCTGACCCAGGCGGCGGCCAAGGAATATGCCAGCCAGGGCATCACCGTGAACGCCTACTGCCCGGGCATCGTCGGCACCGACATGTGGGTGGAGATCGACGAGCGCTTCTCCGAGATCACCGGCACGCCGAAAGGCGAGACCTACAAGAAATATGTCGAGGGCATTGCGCTCGGCCGCGCGCAGACGCCGGCCGACGTCGCCGCCCTGGTCGCCTTCCTCGCCAGCGACGATTCCGACTACATCACCGGCCAGGCGATCCTGACGGACGGCGGCATCGTCTATCGCTGACGCCCATCGCGGCGGCGCCGTCGGCCGGTTGCTTTCGACGGCGCCACCGTGTTCGCTGCGGGAGGGACGAAGGAAAGAAGGGATAGCGACATGCCGACGAAGACGATCGCAGACTTCCTCGCCGAGACCCTCGCCGAGATCGGCGTCGAGCGCATCTGGGGCGTGACCGGCGACAGCCTGAACGGCCTCAACGACAGCCTCCGCCGTCTCGGCGGCATCCGCTGGATGCATACGCGCCATGAGGAGACCGCCGCCTTCGCCGCCGGCGGCGAGGCCGCCGTCACCGGGAAGCTCGCCGTCTGCGCCGGCAGCTGCGGCCCCGGCAATCTCCATCTCATCAACGGGCTCTACGACTGCCATCGCAACCACGTGCCCGTGCTCGCCATCGCGGCGCACATCCCCTCCTCGGAGATTGGCCTCGGCTATTTCCAGGAGACGCATCCGCAGGAGCTCTTCCGCGAGTGCAGCCACTATGTCGAGCTCGTCTCCAGCGCCGAGCAGTTTCCCCGCGTGCTCGAGACCGCGATCCGCACGGCGATCGGCAAACGCGGCGTCTCCGTCCTCGTGATTCCAGGCGATGTCGCGCTGAAGCCGATGCCGGCCGGCGCGCGGATCGACCTCAGCGCGGTGAAGCCGCCCGTCATCCGCCCGGCCGAGGAGGATATCGACCGGCTGGTCGCGCTGCTCGATTCCTCCGCCGCCGTGACGCTTCTCTGCGGCAGCGGCTGCGCCGGCGCCCATGACGAGGTCGTGGCGCTCGCCGATGCGCTCGGCGCGCCGGTCGTCCATGCGCTGCGCGGCAAGGAACATGTCGAGTGGGACAATCCGTTCGATGTCGGCATGACCGGCCTGATCGGCTTCTCGTCCGGCTACCACGCGATGCTCAACTGCGACACGCTGGTCATGCTCGGCACCGACTTTCCCTACCGCAACTTCTATCCCGACAAGGCGAAGGTCGTGCAGGTCGACACGCGCGCCGAGGCGATCGGCCGCCGCGCGCCGGTCGATCTCGGCCTCATCGGCGATGTCCGCGCCACGATTTCCGCGATCCTGCCGCGCCTTGCAAGGCGCACCGACCGCACCTTCCTCGAACGCGCCAGGGCCCATTATGCCGAGGCCCGCGCCGGGCTCGACGACCTGGCGCGGCCGAAGGCCGGCGACCCGCGCATTCACGCGCAGCATCTGAACCGCCTGCTCAGCGAGTTCGCCGATGACGACGCGATCTTCACGGCCGATGTCGGCACGCCGACGGTATGGGCAGCGCGCTATCTGGCGATGAACGGCAAACGCCGCCTCGTCGGCTCGTTCAACCACGGCTCGATGGCCAACGCGATGCCGCAGGCGCTCGGCGCGCAGGCCGCGTTCCCGGGCCGGCAGGTGATCTCGCTTTCCGGGGATGGCGGCTTCTCGATGCTGATGGGAGACGTGCTGTCGCTGAAGCAGCTCAAGCTGCCGGTGAAGCTGGTCGTGCTCAACAATGGGTCGCTCGGCTTCGTCGCCATGGAGATGAAGGCGGCGGGCTATCTCGACACCGGCACCGATCTCGACAATCCGAACTTCGCCGCCATGGCCGAGGCGATCGGCATTCGCGGCATCCGCGTCGAGGATCCGGCGGCGCTCGAAGACAGCGTCAAGGCGGCGCTCGCCCATGACGGGCCGGTGCTGCTCGACGTCGTCGCCGCCAAGCAGGAACTGGCGATGCCGCCCAAGATCCAGCTCGAACAGGCCAAGGGCTTCAGCCTGTTCCTGCTGAAGGCGATCATCAACGGCAGGGGCGACGAGGTGATCGAGCTGGCCCGGACCAATCTGCGCCGCTAGCCGGCCAGACTTCCGCGAGGCCCCCCCTAGTCGGCGGGCTTCTTGCCGGACGGCGTGCCGTCCGGCTTCATGCCGTAGCGGCGATAGAGTTCCTGCTCGTCGCGCGCCAGCTGGGCATCCATGCGCGCGTCGGCGCTGCGCGCCATGGCGTTTCGCGCCGCGAGCGCCACCGGCGCCTTGACGAAGCTGGAAATGCCGGTCGGGTCGGCGGACGCCGCGAGGCTGGTCGCGCCCTGGGCGGCGCCGAACGCCGTGGCCTCGGCGTTCAACTGCTTCTCCAGGGCTCTCGTTTCGTTCGAGAAGTTCGGGCCCTGGAAATTGGACGGCGCGCTCTGGCATGCGGCCGTCGCGAGACAGGCCAGCAACGCCAGCGCGACACCGGGCGACTGGCCGTTTCGATATGGGTTCATCGATGCCTCGACGGGGGAGGATGCGGTCATGTCGAGCCTCGACTAGTAGCAGGCGACGCTGAACGGCTGGTCCCGCGTCGCCGCGGCGGCCACCGGCGCCATCGTGCGGGCCGCCATCGCGCCGCCCGGCCCGGCAAAGCTGACCGCGGCCATCGCGCCCGTCGCCGCCATGTGCTTCGCCTGCGCCGCCTTGCCATGCGCCTGGATCTGATCGATGCAGGATTGGGCGGAGGCGTAGCCGCGAGCGCGTTCCTTGTCCTCGGCCGTAGCGCCGGGACGACTGGCCGCGACCTCGGCGGCCGCCTGCCGGCTGGCCAGGTCGGCCCGCACCGCCCCCATCCGCGCATCGCTGGTGCAGCCGGCCGTAAACAGGCACAGGCCGGCGATCAGAAGCTCTTTCATGTTCATGACTGGGCGCCCTTCTTCCGGATCGCGGAGGCATAGATCGCGACCAGCAGGCCTCCCACCACGGTGACGTGCTCCATCGCCACGTGGAACTCGATGGTCCGGAAAGACTCCTCCATGGACCAGAAGCCGTGGGCGATCGGGATGGTCAGCAGGGTGAAGACGGCGAGCGCCCCGGCGCCGAGCCAGGTCCAGCGGTCGAGGATGACCAGCAGCGAGCTGCCGAGCACGACGACGACCGTCGCCCAGTAGAACAGGATGGCCGGCTCCAGCCCGAAATGCCGCATTTCGGCGACGCCCGCATCCATGTCGAGCAGCTTTGCCACGCCGCTCGACCAGAACATGAAGGTCAGCAGGACCCGGGCGACATAGCCGACCCAGCTCATGCGAAGGATCTGGTCCAGCTTCGTCCAAAAGCGCGGCGGCGCCGCGGCGAGGCTCTCGGAGCCGGAACGGCTCGATAGATCGATGCTCATGGTCATTCCATTTCATTGGCTGATAGGGCGGACGATGCCGGCGCGAGGCCGACATCGTTCCGGCGTCCTGGTCGACGGGCCCGGAGGCCGGCGCGCAGGACGGACACGGGTCGCGGCCGCCGGGAGGGCGGGATCAAGGGTTCCAAACGGCAATTCCATGCTCCGCGTTGTCCGGCGCAGACAAAGCTCCGCCGGCGACGGGAGCCGGGGCTCCCGAAGGATGAAGAGATCCATGCTTGTGTTTGCTGCCCGCTCCCGCCGTCAGGCCGGGCGCGCAGGCTATAGGGACCGGTGCCCCTGCCCGACGCGAGATCGCGAAGCAGGAAGAGCCGGCCTCATCGAGCGTTAGCGAAGGTCTGCGCGGAACCAAAGACCCAATTAGCTACAATTCTTCGCCTATTCTTTCCGGGCCGCCCCGTCGGCCTCCGCCGCGCCATTCCGTCGGCAACAGGTGTGACGACGCTCACAGCCAGCCGCCGCAAGACGTGCGAAACGGCATCCCCCCGATCGCAACCGCCGTTCCCAGAGCCGGAAATCCAACGCATGACCAAGCTCGCCACCGGGATCACGCCTAGCGGGATCCCCAATGACGTCCTGCGGATCGAAGAGCATGCGGAAGTGGCGCTCGACTTCGAGCAACGCGCCCTGCTGGCGTTGGACGTATCCTGGCTCGAATACCGGGCCGAATTCCGCCGGCAGATGATCAAGCAGGGCTTCCTGAAGCATCCCTGGCGCAGCATCTTCGAGGCCGACATGATCTTCACCCTGATCGGCCACAAATGGCTGCAGGGCGAGATCCTGACCGTGAAGCAGGTCGCGACCTATTTCGAGGCCTTCACCAGCGACGTGACCATCACCCGTCACATCGACGACATGGTGGTCTCCGGCACGCTGGTGCGCACGCCCGACCCGAAGGATCGCCGGCGCCTCCTCCTGATGCCGACGCAGCGCCTGTTCGAGATCGGCCGCATCTTCCTCGAGGCGCGCAAGGCAATCGCCCGCCGACACGGCTATGTCTATGACCCGGCGCGCGCCGCCTCCGGACAATAGGCGTCAGGCCGTCACGCTCTCCGGACGGCCCGCTCCAGCCTTTATGGCGCCGGCAGCGGCGGCACCGTGACACCGCCCTTGAAGCCGGTTTCCGTCCAGTCATAGACGATCGAACCCGTGCGGAACGTCCCGAGCCGGGCCGCCGACAGGTCGAGGATCTCGACGATCACGATGGTCCACATGAGCGAAAGCAGCGCGATCAGCAGGCGCGACGGTCGCTCCTTGAGCCCGAGCTGATAGCCGAGGCACCCCATGCTGAGCATGGTCATGGCCATCAGCAGCCAGAAAATCTGCGGCGGCAGGCGCGTCTCGAAAGCAAAGCGCGAGCTGGTCGCGGCGTCGAACGCCTCGTTGAGCGACGCCATCAGCGACGCGCTGATCGGGTTCGGCTGCTCGCGAACAAGACCGGCGAGCTGGCCCCAGATCTGCGATTGCAGCGCATTGGTGCGGGTGTTGAGCGCCTCGACGCTGCCGCCGCGACCGCCCTCGGCGAGCACGAACTCCTTGCGCAGCGCGGTATAGTCTTCGAGCAGCCTGGCGATCTCCTCGCCGCGCGGCGCGCCGATCGCCTTGGCGCGCAGCCAGGCGGTGCCGATCGCGTTCGCCTCGACGATCGTCCCCTGCCGGCGCTCGCTGAAGCGGGTCGTCGAAAAGGAAAGCGTCAGCGCCAGCACGAAGGCGAGCAGGCCCAGCATGCTGCCGACGACGACGCCCACCGTCTCGCCGGGCGCCGACTGTCGCCGCCGCAGGCCGATGCGATAGCCGACCTCATGCACCAGCAATTGCAAGAAGAGCAGAACGAGGCCGAACAGGACGATGCTGAACTCGGCAATCTCAATGAGAAGCGCCATGACGGCGGAGCTCCTGAAAGCTGCAACGGTGTAATCGGGGGAACAGGCAGATCGCCGCGGAGCAGGCGCCCGAGCCTCGGCCGCTCTCCGGGTTCTCCGCCCGATGGCGAGACATATCCGGAGGTTGACCGTCCGGGTGGCGATCGTCAATCGCCGGATCAGACGGTTCAGCGACAAAATCCCCGAATTATGCAGGAGACCTCGCAGCCAGGGATCAGCTCGCAGAGCAGAGACAGATCCCCTGAAATCAACGCCGGAATCATGCGTTGCCAAAAGGCTCGCCAGCATGGCGGGCGGTCCGACAAGCAGGCTCGCAGTGGCGACCGGATTATTTCAGCGTTTCGCGGAAACGCCGAAACGATCCAGCTCCTTGTTCTATCGCGCTTTATTCACTCGAACTGGCATCCACTTCGCTCGAAAGCGCTCTAGTGGGACGACACGCCGAGCGGGAAAGACAGGGTCACGAACCCGGACGTGCCCTCGAGACGGTTCTCGACGGCAAACTCGCGGTAGACCTTGGCGCGCAGCGTGACGGGCGTGTTGCCTGCCTTGAAGTTCCAGGCGACCGTGCCGCCAAGCGCCGCGACCTGGCCCTCGAAATCCCCGAGGCTGGCGCCGGGGCCGCTGTCGCCGGTGATCTGCTTGTAATAGTAGCCGACGAGGCCGGCAGAGAACGCCGGCGAGAAGTTCTTCACCGCGGCCCACTCGGCATGGAATTCCGTGCCCGTCGTGTAGTCGGTGTCCGGGTTCTCGCCATTGAAGGTCACGCCCACCACGCCCGAGAGATCGATACCGATCGTCGGATCGAGCCAGGTCAGCGCGCCGGAGAGGTCCGTTCCCCAGCGATGGAACGCGATATTGGCGATCTGGCCTTCCTGGTAGTCGCCGATGGGAACATTGACCAGGGTCGTGAAGTTCCAATGGAAATTGTCGTGGTTCCAGCCGATCTGCGCGCCGAGAACCGGATCGCCGACGGTGAAGACGCTGTCGCTCACGGAACGGCTCGGTCCGCCGACGAGCGAGGCAGAGGCGCTGACGTCCTGCCCGCCGATCGGCAGCGTGCCCTGGAACGCCAGCGTGCCGCCCAGCACCGACAGGTCGGTTGACCAGAGGACGGTGGCCAGATTGATGTAGGCGTCGGCATCGATATTGGCGACGACCTTGCCGCCGATCGGAATCTCGCGGCTGGCGCCGGCGGAGCCGGAATAGAAATAGAAATCGTCCTGGATATACACGCCCTCGGGCGGCGTGATGCCGGCGAGCGGTCCCTTCGAACCCAGCAGGTAGAAGCCGACGCCCCCTCGGCAGCGAAAGCCGCAGGCGCGGCCGCCACGCCCACGAAAATGGCCGTCAGGAGTGCCGAAAAGCGCCGCAGCTTCTGATCCATGGAGGTGCCTCTCGCAAATCAGGTCTGATTGTCGATGGGTTTGCGATCGCCGAAGATCGCCGGCAGGGAGTGCTGCGTTCTTCACCCGGCGCGGGCCGCCGCTGCAAATAGGCGTCAAATTGCAGTCGATCCCGTTTGCTCCGACCCGCCGCCGCCCCTAGGCGTGACCTTCTACAGCCACAGGGAAGAGACCATGCCGAAACGCCCGATCATCCTTTCCGCCATCTTCGCCATGCTCGTCCCGGCATCTCCAACGCTCGCCGACGACGCGACCTGCTCCTGCCGCCATCTCGAAAGCATCCAGCAGGAGCTGAAGAATGCCGAGGCGCTGCTGGAGCTGCAGAAGAAGATCGCCCGGGAGCTCGAGGCGATCGAAGCGCCGCTGATCGAAGCGAAGAAGGACCCGACCCACCCCGATTCGGACGTCAACATCTACGATCGCTCGCTCCGCGAGCGGACACGGATCGTCAGCCGGTTCCAGTTTCCCTATCCGAAGGTCAAGGGCTACACCGGTCCGGAGGAAATCAAGATGCGCTACGGAACCTGCGAGCAGCCGACGCAGGATCTGGACGCCCTGCGGTCAGGCTCGCAGTGCCGGGAACTCGCCGACATCAACCTCGCGCATGAGGCGGCGCACCGGGCCGAATGCACTGCGATGGGCGCAGCCGAATACTGGAAGCGGCTGCCGAGCAAGATGGCGGCGGAGGAAGTCGCCCGCTACCAGGAGCAGGCCGCCGCCCTGCGGCGCCTCCTGAAAAAGGTGCTCGACGACGGCGAGATGACCGTCGAGGCGCGCATGGAGCCGCGACTCCAGGGCCCGCAGTTCGATGTGACCTATTCCTACGTCACCGGCCCGATCCAGCTTAAGGGCAAGAGCAGCGGCGCCGACGAATGGTCGCTGGAGGGCAAGGGCGTCCAGGTCGGCCGGATCGCCCGGATGCGCCTCGCGGGGATGACATGCAGCTCGACCGGCCAGCTCAACACCGGCGTCGACCTGACGATGCGGACCGACGGCCTCACCATGGCGCTGACCGGCAAGTCGACGAGCGCGCCGGGCGACGTGAAGGTGCAGTGCCGGGGCGGCCACGGCATGTCGATGCGCCCGCAAAACGAGGTCGGCAACGGCGCCTATTTCTCCGGCCTGGAGGTGCGGACGGAAACCAATTTTTCCCGCGAGGTCAAAGACATGG
This sequence comes from Kaistia nematophila, assembly GCF_026343855.1. NCBI lineage: Bacteria > Pseudomonadati > Pseudomonadota > Alphaproteobacteria > Hyphomicrobiales > Kaistiaceae > Kaistia > Kaistia nematophila. Next base: position 709,720 of record NZ_JAPKNK010000002.1, read on the forward strand.
AGTTCGCCAAGCGGCTCGCTGGCGGCGGCCTCTCGGCCTCTGGCAAGGAGACGATCCGGGTAAAGCTGATCTGCCCGGGCGACTAGCGACAGCCCAGCCCGGACATCCGGTTCCGGACAGGACCTGAGCTTGAAGACGAAGCTGACCCTGCGCTCCCAAAGGAGCGCAGCGTCACCACCATGGAGAAAGCGGTCAGCGCTTCGTCACGTCGAGGCAGGTCACGACGGCCGGCTTGTCCGCAGCCTGCTTGGCGCCGGCCTGGACATAGCAATAGGAGAGCGTATTGCCCTCGACGTCCCCGAAGAAATAGCCATCCGTATCGGCCATCATCACGCTGTCGCCCCCCTTGGAGACGGTTCCGATGAATGGTTCGGTGGTGACCGCGCCGCCCGACGCGGCGTCGCCGGCGATGATGCTCTGGCCCCAGAAGCGGCGATCGCTCTGGCCGACGATGCGGAGCGTGATGTCGCGTTCCGCTAGCAGCGGTTTTTCCCAGGTGCCCTTGCTGTCGGGCCAGTGCGGTCCGCCCATGCCGGCAATGATCGTATTGGTCTTTCCAACCCAATCCCCCTTCATGTCTGGGGTCTCAGCGATCGCCGCAGAAATCGTCATCACATTGCAAAGAAAAAACCAGCCCAGGGACTTCATGGTTCCTCGCGCATTGTTCGGTTTTCGAGTCGAATTGCGCCGTATCCTGCCATTACGTCCGGGGAAATGACAACGGCATGTTGTATTGCCGCAAACGTCGCGACCCGCCATTGCCGGCCCGCGCCGCATCCTGACCTTCGCGGCAGGACTATTCTGCGAGGATTGCGCCGAGCTGGCAGGTTAGGACAAGAAACCGGCGGCCCGGGCGGATCCCGAACGACACGCGCTCGATAGCAAAACGGCGGCAAACTTGCCGCCGCCCGTATCTCCTCACTCCCACTCGATCGTGCCGGGCGGCTTGCTCGTCACGTCGTAGACGACGCGATTGATGCCCTTGACCTCGTTGATGATGCGGGTCGCGGCGCGGCCGAGGAAGTTCATGTCGTAGGGGTAGAAATCCGCCGTCATGCCGTCGACCGAGGTGACGGCGCGCAGCGCCAGTACCGAGTCATAGGTGCGGCCGTCGCCCATCACGCCGACCGTCTGCACCGGCAGCAGCACGGCGAAGGCCTGCCAGATCGTGTCGTAGAGGCCGGCCTTGCGGATCTCGTCGAGATAGATCGCGTCGGCCTTGCGCAGAATGTCGAGCTTTTCGCGGGAGACGCCGCCCGGAAGGCGGATCGCCAGGCCCGGGCCCGGGAACGGATGGCGGCCGACGAAACTGTCCGGCAGGCCGAGCTCGCGGCCGAGCGCCCGCACCTCGTCCTTGAACAGCTCGCGCAGCGGCTCGACCAGCTTCATGTTCATGCGGGCCGGCAGGCCGCCGACATTGTGGTGCGACTTGATCGTCACCGACGGGCCGCCCGAGAACGAGACGCTCTCGATCACGTCGGGATAGAGCGTGCCCTGGGCCAGGAATTCCGGCGCCCCCTTGCCGTCGGCGGCGATCTTCTTCGCCTCGGCCTCGAACACGTCGATGAACAGGCCGCCGATGATCTTGCGCTTGGTCTCGGGATCCGAGACGCCCTCGAGCTTGCCGATGAAGAGATCGGAAGCATCGACGCTGACCAGCGGAATATTGAAATGCTCGCGGAACAGCGAGACGACCTGGTCGCCCTCGTTCAGGCGCATCAGGCCGTGGTCGACGAAGACGCAGGTCAACTGGTCGCCGATCGCCTCATGGATCAGCACGGCCGCGACGGCGGAATCGACGCCGCCCGACAGCGCGCAGAGCACCCTGCCCTTGCCGACCTGTTTGCGGATCTTCTCGATCATCTGCTCGCGATAGGCCGACATCGTCCAGTCGGACTTCAGGCCGACGATCTTGTGCACGAAGTTCGAAAGCAGCTTGGCGCCGTCCGGCGTGTGAACGACTTCCGGATGGAACTGCACGCCATAGAAGCGGCGTGCTTCGTCGGCGATCGCCGCGAAGGGCGCGCCCTCGGAGACAGCGATGACCTCGAAGCCCTCCGGAATCGCCATCACCTTGTCGCCATGGCTCATCCAGACCTGGTGACGGCTACCCTTGTCCCAGACGCCTTCAAAGAGCGGCGACGCCGTTTTCACCTCGACGAAGGCGCGACCGAATTCACGGTGGTCGCTGGTCTCGACGCGGCCGCCGAGTTGCGCCGTCATGGTCTGCTCGCCATAGCAGATGCCGAGGACCGGGATGCCGGCGGCGAACACCGCCTCGGGCGCGCGCGGCGAGCCGATGTCGCCGGTGCTGGCCGGGCTGCCGGAAAGGATCACGCCCTTCGGCTGCATCCTGGTGAAGGCGGCCTCCGCATTCTGGAACGGATGGATCTCGCAATAGACGCCCGCTTCGCGAAGACGGCGCGCGATCAGCTGCGTTACCTGCGACCCGAAATCGATAATGAGAATGCTGTCGGTCATGGAAGCGGCCCGGCGTCTGAGGGGAATGGCCCCTCGGTTAAGCGATCGGGCCGAAAACTGCAATCGCGGAGCTGCCATCCGCCGATGCATAGGTAAAGAAAACGGCCCGCTCCGGGTGGAGCGGGCCGAAAATCGCTATCAGGGCGCGGCGGTATCGGGCGTGTCGGTCGCCGGAGCCGGCGTTGCCGGAGCGGCGGGCGCCGGGGTTTCGGCTGCGGGTGAGGGCGTAGCCGGTGCCGGCGTTGCTGCCGGGGCGGTTTCGGCCGGAGCCGCGGGAGCGGGCGTCTCGGCGGCCGGTGCAGGGGTTGCCTCGGGTGCTGCCGGAGCCGGCGTTGCAGCCGGAGCGGGTGCCGGAGTCTCGACGACGGGCTCGGGAGCCGGGGCCCAGAAGGCAAACTCGGCGCAGCCTTCCGGCGCCTTGGCGTCGGCGAAGCGTTCCTTCAGCTTCTTGCAGGCGAATTCGCGCGCGGCGGTCGGCAGCACCTTGTTGATCTGCACGCCGAACTGGTCGTTCGGGTTCGCCGCGGCGAACACGTAATAGGCCCAGTATCCCGCGAGCAGGACAAGGATGATGGCGATAAGCCTGAGCAGGCGCATAAGTCTACCTCCGTAATCGGGGAAACCCCGGGGCCGTCCTTCTATCGGCGCAACCACGCCGTGTCGAGACGAACGCCCGGGAACACCGGGAGGGCTCACAGATGAATGCGGTCAGGTGGTCCGCGTCAGCACGGAAACGAAGAACCCGTCTGTGCCGCTGGCAAGCGGGGTCATCAGAAGACCATTCGAGAGCAGGCGCACGGCCGGGCCGAGAATGTTCATCGATTCCTGCTCATAGGCTTCGACCACCTTCTGCGGCGGCACCATCTGGAAACCGGGATGCGACTTCAGGAAGGCGGCGATCTGGTCGGTGTTCTCTTCCTCCAGCACCGAGCAGGTGATGTAGGCGAGACGACCGCCGGTCTTGACGTAGCGGGCTGCCGTTTCGAGCACCAGCGCCTGGTCCTTGTTGCGCTCGGCGAGGCTGCCGGGGCGAATGCGCCACTTGGCGTCGGGATTGCGGCGCCAGGTTCCGGTCCCCGTGCAGGGCGCATCGACCAGCACCAGATCCATGCGATGCTCGAGATCGTCGAGCACGTCGCTGTTCGGACGCGGCGTGCGGACCTGGACGTTACGCACGCCGGCGCGCGCCAGCCGGTCATGGATCGGCGCCAGACGGCGGCGATCGCTGTCATGCGCGAAGATCTGGCCGTGGTTCTGCATGGCCGCCGCGAGCGCCAGCGTCTTGCCGCCGCCGCCAGCGCAGAGGTCGAGCACCTGCTGGCCCGGACGCGCGCCGGCAAACTCGGCCGCGAGCTGGCTGCCGAGATCCTGGATCTCGATATGGCCCTTCAGGAACGGCTCGGTCGAGGCGATGTGCGGCTCGGCCGAGCCCGGCTCCAGCGGCAGGCGCAGGCAGAGCGTCGAGAGCGCCGGACGTTCGGGGGCACGGCCGATCGCGGCGGTCAGCTCGGAGGCGGCATGGTCCGCCTCGGCCTTCAGCGTGTTGACGCGAAGGTCGAGCGGCGCCGGGGTCGCCAGCGCCTGCATCTCGGCCACGACATTGTCGCCGAACACACGGGCAAAGTTCGGCGCGATCCACTCCGGATAATCACCGCGGACAAAATCCGGCGCGCCCGCGAGCGGGTCGGCGGAAAGCACGGCGCGCTCGTCGTCGGTCAAAGGCGCCGGGGCGAAGCGCTCGCCGGAGAAGAGCTTCTCGATCGCCGCGATGTCGAGACCGCGATGCCGACGGAACAGGCCAAGCAGGATCGAGCGGCCATCGTCGCCGCCGCCGACAGCCGCCGACGAGTTCTTGTGCCGGAGCGCGTCGAAGACGAGGTCGCCGATGGCGCGGCGATCCTTCGAGCCGGCGAAGCGGTGCGCGAGGCCCCAGTCCTTCAGGGCGTCGGGCGCCGGGCGGCGACGGGTTGCGATATCATCGAGGACCTCGATGGCGGCGGAGATGCGTGCGGCTGGGATCATGGTTCCGCGCTTCTAGAGGATACGGACGGCAAGGTCGAGCCAGAGCAGGCAGACCAGGACGAAGCCGATGAAAAAGCTGGCATGACGCAGCGCCAGCAGCCCGCGGAGCGAGGCGATGGTGTGAACGAAGCGGCTCGCGACGAACAGCCAGGCGACGACGAGTTCCAGGATCGAGACGCCGTCGACGCCGAACAGGAAGCCGACCACGACGAAGAAGAGCAGCGGCAGTTCGAACTGGTTGGCCAGGTGGCGGCGGGCCGTGGCCGAGGCATCGGGCTCCGCCACGCCGGGCGGAAAGTCCGTCGACGCGACGGCGCCGCTCGTGACGGCGTTGCGGCGCGTGATGCCGAGCCAGAGATAGCAGAGCGCGATCAGCGCGAACTGCGCGATCGCCGGCCAGAGAATGACGGTCTTCAGCATGGTGCCCCCGATCGATGCGCCGAGGCTCGCCGCATTTCCAGCGCCCGGCAAGGCGCAAACACGAAAAAGGGCGGAAGGTTCCCGCTCCCACCCGGCTCGACGCCGGACCGTCTTGGCTATTGGCGCATCACATCGCCTGCCCCACCCACCGCCGTCATCCCTGCGAAGGCAGGGATCCATGCAGCCGCCGAGCTGGTGGATTCAGGAATCGCCAACCCGGCTGGATGGATCCCGGGCCAAGCCCGGGATGACGGCGAGTGTGGGAAGACGGGAAGCGGACCGATCAGCCCACGCCGGGGTAGTTCGGGCTCTCGCGGGTGATGGTCACGTCATGCGTGTGGCTCTCGCGCAGGCCGGCCGTCGAGATGCGGACGAAGCGCGCCTTGTCGCGGAAGACCTCGAGGTTCTCGGCGCCGACATAGCCCATGGCGGCGCGCAGGCCACCGGCGAGCTGGTGCAGCACGCCGCCGACCGGGCCCTTGTAGGGAACCTGGCCCTCGACGCCTTCCGGAACGAGCTTCAGCGTGTCGCGCACCTCGGCCTGGAAATAGCGGTCGGCCGAGCCGCGCGCCATCGCGCCGACCGAGCCCATGCCGCGATACGACTTGAACGAGCGGCCCTGGTACAGATAGACGTCGCCCGGGCTCTCCTCCGTGCCGGCGAGCAGCGAGCCGATCATCACGCAGCGCGCGCCGGCGGCGAGCGCCTTGGCGACATCGCCCGAATACTTGATGCCGCCATCGGCGATCACCGGCACGTCGGCCTTCTCGGCGATCGCGACGGCTTCCATGATGGCGGTCAGCTGCGGCACGCCGACGCCGGCGACGACGCGGGTGGTGCAGATCGAGCCGGGGCCGATGCCGACCTTGACCGCGTCCGCGCCGGCGTCGATCAGCGCCTGCGCGCCTTCGGCCGTCGCCACGTTGCCGGCCATGACCTGGACCCGGTTGGACAGCTTCTTCACCAGCGTCACCGCGTCGAGAACGCGCTGCGAATGGCCATGCGCGGTGTCGACGACGATCAGGTCGACGCCGGAATCGATCAGCCGCTCGGTGCGCTCGATGCCGTTGTCGCCGACCGTGGTGGCGGCAGCGACGCGGAGCCGGCCCTGCTCGTCCTTAGCGGCGTTCGGGTTGAGCTGGGTCTTCTCCATGTCCTTGACGGTGATCAGGCCGATGCAGCGATAGGCGTCGTCGACGACGAGCAGCTTCTCGATGCGGTGGCGATGCAGCAGCCGGCGCGCCTCGTCCTGGCTGACGCTCTCCTTCACCGTCACGAGACCCTCGCGGGTCATCAGCTCATAGACCTTCTGATTCGGGTTGGAGGCGAAGCGCACGTCGCGGTTGGTCAGGATGCCGACGAGGCGGCCGGGCGTGCTCTCGCCCTCGACCACCGGAATTCCGGAAATGCGGTGCTGCTTCATCAGCGCCAGCGCCTCGGCGAGCGTCGCGTCCGGGCCGATCGTCACCGGGTTCACCACCATGCCCGATTCGAACTTCTTCACCTGGCGGACTTCTTCCGCCTGCTGCTCGGCCGAGAGGTTGCGATGGATGACGCCGAGGCCGCCGGCCTGGGCCATGGCGATGGCGAGGCGCGCCTCGGTGACCGTGTCCATGGCGGAGGAAATGATCGGAATGTTGAGCTCGATCTCGCGCGTCAGCCGCGTCCGGATGTCGACCGCGCCGGGCATGACCAGCGAATGGCCGGGCTGCAGCAGCACGTCGTCGAAGGTGAGGGCTTCGCGTCCGGTCGACAATTCTAGGATCTGGGCCATGGCCAACGCTCCGAATGCAAAAGACCGGCCGAGGGACCATAGGTCACCGGCGGGTCGAGGTTTCATCGAATAGAGTTGGCGGTGGTCTCTATCACGGTTGGGCCGCCCGTGAATAGTCTCGCACTGCACAAATTATCCCATATGTGGTGGCTGCGACGCGGGAAACGGCCCGCCGCGGCTGTGACGTGCGTAACAGACGCCGCAGAAGTTGTGCCGTCCAATGCGGCCCGATATGCAACAACCTCCCCGTCACCGCGAAAGGCAGCCATGGCAGACCGCGCGCCCCCATCCGCGTACAAGCGGCTCCGCCACGCCGCCAGACGCTGGCTTCGACGCTCCCCCGTCATCGGTCCGCATCTCGTCCGTTCCTGGCACAGGCGGCGCTTCGAACAGCGGATGGAGCGCCCGCTTCGCCTCGACCCGCCCGTCGACCTCAACGAACACCTCGTCCATCGCATTCTCTATGACCGCGATCCGCGCCTGAAGATCGTCTGCGACAAGATCGCCGTGCGAGAGCTCATCCGGGAGCGCGTCGGCGAGGCGTTCGTCGTCCCGCTACTCGGCGTCTGGAGCGATCCGCGCGAGATCGAATGGGAGGCGCTGCCGGAACGATTCGTGCTGAAGCCGAACCACGGCTCCGGTTCCGTAGCCCTGGTGCATGGCGAGCCGGACCGCGACCCGGAGGCCCTGGCCCGGCAGGCCGCGGACTGGCTGCGCGACGACTATTTCGACGTCTCGCTCGAGTGGGGTTATCGCGATCTTCCGCGGCGGATCCTCGCCGAGCCGCTGCTGGACGGAGAAGGCGGCGCGGCGGTGACGGAGGCCGTCGCGATGACCTTTGGCGGCAAGGTCGCGGCGATTCGCGTCTTCACCGGCGGCAAGGGCACCCCGGAGCGGAGCGATACCTGGTTCGACAGGAACGGCGCTCGCCTGCCCTTCCATTCGCTGAAATACCAACCCGGCGACTATGCCATCGACCCCGATACGACCGCGCGCATCATCGCCGCCGCGGAAGCGGTTTCCGAGGGCTTCAGCCATCTGCGGGTCGATTTCTACCTGACCCGGGACGGCCTGCGAATCGGCGAGCTTACCCCCTATTGCGGCGCCGGCCTGATCCCCTGGAACCGGCGCGGCTGCGACAACGTCTTCGGGCGCATGTGGGACGACCCCGACTGGATCGACCGGATCGACGATCTCGGCGCCGTCATCGCCGCCTCGGACTGAGGGGGCGCGGGCGGCGGGAACGGGCCGCCCGGCACAGCCTGGCCTTGCGGAAACGCGCAGCCTGATCCAGAGGACAGAAAGAGCCTTCCGAACCGGCGGCAGATTCGCGCCGCCCCACAGCGCAGTCCTGATGTTCCCGATGCATCTCCCCGCCCAGCTCGCAATGTCGGCCCGCAGGATCGAGCGGACCTACAAGCGGCTTCGTTCCGACGCCTGGCGGACGGCGCTCCGATCGGACTGGATCGGCCAGCGCATCAACCGGCCCTGGCTGGCGCGGCGCTATCTGGAGATCATGAAGCAGCCGCTCCGGCTCGCCCCGCCAATCGGCTTCAACGACCGCGTCGTGCACCGGATGCTCTATGACCGGGACCCGATGCTGAAGCGCATCTGCGACAAGGTAGCGGTGCGCGAGGTGATCCGCGAACGCGTCGGCGCCGAATTCATCGTTCCGCTGCTCGGCATCTGGTCCGACGCCGCCGACATCGCCTGGCCGTCGCTGCCGGACGGTTTCGTGCTGAAGCCGAGCCATGGCTCCGGCATCGCGGTGCTCGTCCGGCGGACGGCCGAGCTCGACCGGGATGCGCTGGCGCGGCAGGCGCAGACCTGGCTGCAGAGGGACTATTTCGACCAGAGCTTCGAATGGGGCTATCTGGGCGTTCCGCGCCGGATCCTCGCCGAGCCGTTGCTGCGCGGCCCAGACGGCGAGCTGCCGGCCGAGCCGCAGGTGATGACCTTTGGGGGCAAGGCCGCCATGATCCGCGTCCTCACCGGCCCGAAATCCACCCCGCAGCGTCGCGACAACTGGTTCGACGCCGAGGGCGCGCCCCTCTCCTTCCATTCGCTGAAGATCCCGCGTGGCGACTACCGGCTCGCTCCGTCCGTCGCCCGCCGCCTCGTCGAGGTCGCCGAGCGTGCCGCGAAGGGGTTCCAGCAGCTGCGCGTCGATTTCTATCTCACCGCCGACGGACTGCGGATCGGGGAGCTGACACCCTATCACGGCGCGGGTTTAAACCGGTGGAGCGAACCCGGCTGCGACCGGCTGCTCGGCCGATTGTGGCAGGAGCCGAACGCGATCGGGATGATCCCAGACCTTGGCCAGGCGATCCGGGACGCCGCCCCGCACGACCCCTCTCCCTGGATCGAGCAATATCGGAAGCGCGCCGTCGCATGAGCCGCCCGGCGCTCCTCGCCCGGCATTGGCAAAGCCTCAGGCGCCGCATCCTGCGCAAGCTGCGGCGCCTGCCCGTCCTGGGCAGCCCGTTCCTTCGGCACTGGCATGTCCGGCGCTATGCGGCCGGCATGGGCGAGCTGCCACGGCTCGCGCCGCCGGTCACCTATTCCGAGCACCTGCTGCATCGCATCCTGTTCGATCGCGATCCGCGCCTGAAGATCGTTTCCGACAAACTCGCCGTACGGGAGTTGATCCGCGAGCGGGTCGGCGAGACCTTCCTCGTGCCGCTCATCGGCGCCTGGACGAGACCGGAGGAAATCGCCTGGGACAGCCTGCCCGACCGCTTCGTCCTGAAGCCGAACCACGGCTCCGGCATGGTCGCGCTCGTGCCCGACGCCACCCGGCTGGATCGCGCCGCCCTCGTGACGGAGATGCGGCGCTGGCTGCGCCAGGACTATTTCGATTGTGCCTGTGAATGGGGCTATCGAAACCTGCCGCGGCGGATCATGGCCGAGGCCCTGCTCACCACCGAAACGGGCGAGACGCCGCCGGAGGTCCAGGTGATGACCTTCCACGGCCGGGCCGTGATGATGCGCATCCTCACCGGCCGGAAGGGGCGCGAGACGCGTCACGCGAACTGGTTCGATACCGACGGCGTCGAACTGAGCCTGAAGTCGAAGGACATTCCGGTCGGCGCCTATCGGCTCGCCCCGGAGTTGGCGCGCGCGCTCGCCGATGTCGCCGGGCGCGTCGCAGCCGGCTTCGGCCATCTGCGGGTCGATGTCTACCTGACCGATCACGGGCTGAAGATCGGCGAACTCACGGCCTATCATGCGAGCGCGATCGTCGAATGGAACGACCCGCGCTTCAACGAGTTGCTCGGTCGCTGCTGGCGCGATCCCTCGGAGGCCGAGGCGATGCGCTGCCGTGCAGCGTTGCGCGAGCTTCGCCTCGCTCCCATCCACAAGGACGGCGTGTCCGCGCTGCATCACGCGATGGTGAAAGCCTGACGGTTGATTTCGCGGCTACGAAAGCGACGCGGACCGTCCTAAGGTAGGCTTAGGATAAGCGCCCGCCCAAGAGGCCCCATGGTTCCGCATCGCCCCCCCGCCCGGATCCTGCTCCCGCTGATCGTCGCCTGCGCGCTGTTCATGGAGAATCTCGATTCGACCGTCCTCTCGACATCCCTTCCCGCCATCGCCCGCGATTTCGGCGTCAGCCCGATCGACCTGAAGCTGGCGCTGACCTCCTATCTGCTGACCATCGCCATCTTCATCCCCGCCTCCGGCTGGGTGGCGGACCGGTTCGGCGCCCGCTCGGTATTCCGCCTCGCGATCGTCCTGTTCACCCTCGGATCGATCTGCTGCGGCCTGTCGAGCTCGATCCCGGAAATCGTCGCGTCGCGCGTGCTGCAGGGCATCGGCGGCGCCATGATGGTGCCGGTCGGGCGACTGGTGATCCTGAAATCGGTGTCGAAGTCCGAGCTTGTCGGGGCGCTCGCCTGGCTGACCGTGCCGGCGCTGATCGGACCCGTCGTCGGGCCCGTCGTCGGCGGCTTCATCACCACCTATTTCGAATGGCGCTGGATCTTCTGGATCAACGTGCCGATCGGCGTGCTCGGCGTGGTCCTCGCCACCCTGTTCATCCCCGACATACGCGGCGAGCAGCAGGTACGCTTCGACGTGCCCGGCTTCCTGCTCACGGCCTTCGGCATCGCCGGCTTTATCACCGGCTCGACCTCGCTCGGCCTGAACCTGATGCCCTGGCCCTATGTCGCCACCTGCCTGCTCGGCGGCGCGGCGCTGCTGACGGTCTATTTCTTCTACAGCCGCCGGGTCGCCGACCCGATCCTGGACCTGTCGCTGTTCGCCATACCGAGCTTCGCGGCCAGCGTCATCGGCGGCATGCTGTTCCGCATCGGCATCGGCGCCCTGCCCTTCCTGCTGCCGCTGATGCTGCAGCTCGGCTACGGGCTGACGCCGTTCCAGTCCGGCACCATCACCTTCGTCTCGGCGATCGGCGCCATCGCCATGAAGTTCGTCGCGCCGCCGCTGCTGCGCCGGCTCGGCTTCCGCACGGTGCTGATCGCGAACTCGTTCATTGCCGCGTTCTTCGTCGGCATTCCGGCGGCGTTCTCGATCGGCACGCCAATGCATCTCATCACCGGCCTGCTGTTTGTCGGCGGCTTCTTCCGCTCGCTGCAGTTCACCAGCGCCAACGCGCTGTCGTTCGCCGACGTGCCGCAATCGAAGATGAGCCGGGCGACCAGCATGACCAGCGTGTTCCAGCAATTGTCGCTGTCGCTGGGCATCTCGACCGGCGCCATCTCGCTGCAGTTGACGATGAAGGCGCATGGCGGCACCCATCTCGACCTCGCGGCGTTCCACCCGGCCTTCATCGCCATCGGCCTGATCGCGGCGAGCTCGGTGATCTTCTTCGTCAGGATGCCGAAGGACGCCGGAGAGGAAATGTCCGGCCGCCAGCGCGCCACCAAGGAGCTTGCGCCCGACCCGGTCACCGCGATGCGCGAGCGCGCCTGAGCGTGCCCGCAGCAAGGACGAAAGGCACGGCACCCGCCCGCGCCGTTCGGGCGATTCAGGTCGCGATGCGCGGGATGATGTCCGGCACGCCGGAGAAGGCGCTTCGCAGCGCGGCGCCCCAATGCTGCGAGATCGCCTGGAATTTCGGATCGCCGGCCTCGATCCGCTGCCGCACGTCGAAGCGGTAGCTGTCGCGGCGGATGACGCAGAGGTCGAGCGGCATGCCGACCGAAAGGTTGGAACGCAGCGTCGAGTCCATCGACACGCACACCGCCTTCACCACGTCCTCGAGAGAGGTGGTGGAGGAGACGACGCGATCCAGGATCGGCTTGCCGTATTTGTGCTCGCCGATCTGAAAGTAAACGGTGTCGTCGGTCGCCTCGATGAAGTTGCCGGCGGCATAGACCATGAACAGCCGCAGCCGCCCGCCCTTGCGCTGGCCGGCGACGAGCATCGTCACGTCCGCGCCGGCGCCGTCCGCCTGGATCGACTGGCGATAGCGGTCCTGCAGCCCCTGCATCGCCTCGCCGACCAGTTCGGCGGCATGATAGAGGCTGTCGACGTTCAGGATGGTCTCGATCGTCGGATCCTCAGCCGAGCGCTCGATCGCCTGGTTGATCCGCGTGATCACGCCCTGGGCGATCGAGAGATTGCCCGAGGTCATCATAACGACGGCGCGCTCGCCCGGAACCTCCCAGGTGAACATCTTGGAAAAGCGCGAGAAATTGTCGATCCCGGCATTGGTGCGGGTATCCGACAGCAGCACCAGGCCGGAATTGACGCGCACGGCGACGCAATAGGTCATGTCAGTTCAGGCCCCGGATCACTGCTGTTGCTGCTGGATAGCGTCGACATCGCCATCGCCCCGCGCGATGCGGACATCGGCCACGACCGTGCCGGCATCCCCGCCCGTCACCACGCCGCGCACCGGAGCCGCATCATGGGCGTCGAGCCCGGTGCAGAGCCGGACATAGTGGTCGGTCGGGCACAGGCCGTTGGCGACGTCGAAGCCGACCCAGCCGAGGCCCTCGACAAAGGCCTCCGCCCAGGCGTGCGTCTCGAACCGCTGGTGCTCGGCATCGCCGGCCAGCAGGTAGCCGACGACATAGCGCGACGGAATCCCGCGCGACCGTGCGGCGGAAATGAAGATATGCGCGTGGTCCTGGCAGACGCCGCCTTCGCCAGCGAGCGCGGCGGCGGCCGTCGTCGTGCTATCGGTGACGCCGCTGACATAGGGCAAGGCCTCCTGAACGCGGGCCGACAGGGCATGCAGGCCGGAAAGCGTGTCGCCCCCCGGCTCCAGTTCCCCGCCGAGCGCACGGATCGCCGCGTCGGCGAGCGTCAGCGGCGTGTCGCGCAGGAAGACGCCGGTCGGGCAGGCCCGGCGCAGGCCGGCGACGATGCCGGCGCGATCCTCCGTCTCGACCCGGCCCCAGGCCAGGATCTCGAGCTCGGTGCGCTGTCCCTGCGACAGCCATTGGGCGCTCCGCTCGCCATAGCCGCCGACAATGGAGCGCTCGATCTCCTTGCCGTCGACGCTGACGTGCCAGTCGATCACGCGCTGGCCGTCGAAGCTCTGCGGGAACAGCCGAAGCCGCAGCGCCACGCTGGTGGCACCGAGGGGGTACTGCATCTGGGTGAGGTGGCGAACAACAAGCAGCATGTCAGTTAAAATGGTAGGCCTGCGCGATCTCGCGCGACAGCCGGTTGGTGACGCTGAGGGCGGTCTGCACGAACTCGTGCAGGCCCTCTTCGAAGATCTCGCCGTTCTCGCGATCGCGCAATTCGGAGCGCACCATGGCGACGGTGTCGTGCGGCGGCTTGTTGCCGCCATGCGCATCGGCCAGGCGTTCGAGATGCCAGCCGATCTGGCCGAAGCAGAACGCCACGGAGCGCGGGAACTGCCGGTTCAGGATCAGGAGGTCGGCGATCCGCCACGGCGTGTAGCTGCCCCCGCCATAAACATGGAGATAGGCCCGCGCCGCCGACAGGGCGTGCAGCACCGAGGTCCACTGATAGTGGTCCCGCCCGCCGCCGACGACCGAGGTCTCCGGCAGCAGCACGTAATATTTGACGTCGAGCAGGCGCAGCGTCATCTCGGCCCGTTCCAGCGCGCCGCCGATGCGCAGGAAGTCGTGCCCCTCGTTGCGAAGCTGGCCCGTCTCGGCCGCGCCGCGGAAGGTCGAGGCGCGGGTCTTCACCCAGTCGAGCAGTTCCGGCAGGTCGCGGCGGGCGCGGGCGGTGTCGTAGCTCTCCAGCCGGCGCCAGTCGTCGTTCAGCGCCTCCCACATGTCCTGCGTCAGCGCGGTGCGGACGGCGCGGCCATTGCCGCGCGCCCGCATCATGCAGGAGCGGATCGAGGAAGGGTTGGTATCGTCGAGCAGCAGAAGGCGGACGATGTCCGCCTCGGAGACGCTGCGGCCGCCCTCGATCAGCGCGTCGCAGCCCGTGACGCGCAGCACGGAGCGCCATTCCTCGCGGTGGATCGGTCCCGGCAGGATGGTCATGCGCTGACCCATCTGGATCAGGCGGGCGGTGCTTTCGGCCCGCTCGATGTAGCGGGCCATCCAGAAGATGTTCTCGGCGGTACGACTCAGCATGTCAGTCTTCCAGCACCCATGTGTCCTTGACGCCGCCGCCCTGGGAGGAATTGACCACCAGGGATCCTTCGGTGAGGGCGACGCGCGTGAGCCCGCCGGGCGACAGCCGCATCTCCTTGCCGACCAGGCAATAGGGCCGGAAGTCGACATGACGCGGGACGATACCCTTCGCGCCCAGCACGGGCGCGGTGGAAAGCGCCAGCGTCGGCTGGGCGATGAACTCGGACGGATTGGCACGGATGCGCGCGGCATAGGCGTCGATCTCGGCGCGGGTCGAGCGCGGGCCGATCAGCATGCCGTAGCCGCCTGAGCCGTGCACTTCCTTGGCGACCAGTTCGTCGAGATGCTCCAGCACATAGGCGCATTCGTCCGGCACTGCGCAGCGCCAGGTCGGCACGTTGTGCAGGATCGGCTGCTCCGAGAGGTAGAAGCGGATCATGTCCGGCACGAACATGTAGATCGCCTTGTCGTCGGCGATGCCCGCGCCCGGGGCTGAACAAAGCGTCACGCCGCCGGCGCGATAGGCACCGAACAGCCCCGGCACGCCGAGCAGGGAATCCGGCCGGAAGGTCAGGGGATCGATGTAGTCGTCATCGATCCGGCGATAGATGACGTCGACCCGCTTCGGCCCGTGCGTCGTCTTCATCCAGACCCGATCGTCGTCGACATAAAGGTCCATCGGCTCGACCAGCTCGACGCCCATCATGTCGGCGAGGAAGCTGTGCTCGTAATAGGCCGAATTGAACGAGCCCGGCGTCAGCACCACCACGGTCGGGTCACCGCCGGCGCCGGCCGGCGCCACTTCCTTCAGCGTCTCCAGCAGGTCGTTCGGATAGCTGTCGACCGGCGCGATGCGGACCGAGCCGAACAGTTCCGGGAACATGCGCTGCATCGTCTCGCGGTTTTCGAGCATGTAGCTGACGCCGGAAGGCGTGCGGCAATTGTCCTCGAGCACCTGGAAGCCGCCCTCGGCGGTGCGGATGATGTCGATGCCGACGATGTGGCTGTAGACCCGGCCCGGCGGATCGAAGCCGATCATCTCCGGCTCGAAGGCGCGGTTGCGGTAGATCAGGTCGGCCGGGACGATGCCGGCGCGGATGATCTCGCCGCGATGATAGACGTCATAGAGGAAGGCGTTGAGGGCCCGCGCCCGCTGGCGGATGCCGCGGTCGAGGGTGCGCCATTCGTCGGCGGCGAAGATGCGGGGAAGAAGGTCGAAGGGAATGAGTCGCTCCGGATCGCCGCCCTCGCCATAGACCGCGAAGGTGATGCCGATCCGGCGGAAGATGGTCTCGGCTTCCTTCAGCCGGCCCCTCAATCCCTCGATCCCGACCTCGTCGACCCAGCGCTGCACTTCGGTATAGCAGGGGCGTACTACACCAGACGCATCGGTCATCTCGAAGAGGGCCATTCGGTCTCCTTGTTCTGCATAGAACCGTAGCCAAGCGCTGCTCGACAACGATGCAAGCACCATACCAAGGAGATGGCAATCGCGATGTTCGCAACCAGGCGTCGCAGGCCGCGCGCCCGCCTACCGGCGGGCACCCGGACGGGCGCTCGCCGCCGCGCCGCACAAATGAAAAACGCGATCCAACGGCTTGCCGGATCGCGCTTTTTTTCTCGGGATGATTGTGCGGGCGTTAAGGCCGCCAGCCGCTTTCGTCCTCGCCGCCCTCGGCGGCTGCCGCCGTTTCCGGCGCGGCCTTGCGACCCTTGAAGCCCTTGGCGAGCAGGAACAGCTCGACCGAACCGGCGCGGCTCGCCGGCGGCTTGATGTGATAGACGGAGGCGAAGTTTTGCTTCAGCTGCGTCAGCACCGTGTTTTCTGCACCGCCACGGAACACCTTGGTCAAAAAGTGACCACCGGGCTTGAGCACATTGAGTGCAAAATCGACAGCGACCTCGCAAAGATAGATCGTCCGCAGGTGATCGGTCTTCTGATGACCGGTCGTCGGCGCCGCCATGTCGGACATGACGACGTCGGCAAGTCCACCCAGCGCCTGCTCCAGCAGAGCCGGCGCATCCTCGTCCAGGAAATCCTTCTGGAACAGGATGACGCCCGGAAGCTCGTCCATTTCCAGATAGTCGATCGCGACCACCCGCTTGTCCTCGTCGGTCGAGCCGACGCGCTCGATCGCAACCTGCGACCAGCCGCCCGGCGCGGCGCCGAGGTCGACCACGCGCATGCCCGGCGCGAGGATGTGGTGCTTGTCGTCGATCTCGATCAGCTTGTAGGCGGCGCGCGAGCGATAGCCCTCTCGCTTCGAGCGCGCGACATAGGGGTCGTTCAGCTGCCTCTCCAGCCAGCGTTGCGACGAGGCCGTGCGGCCGCGCGAAGTCTTGACGCGGACCGTGAGCTCGCGCCCGCCCGATCCCCTGCCCGAATTGTTCTTGGTGCCGGTCATGACGGCCTTCCGTTCTGCCGATGCGGCGAGCGGCGCCAGACGCCGTCCTCCGCCATCATTTCCACCAGAATACCTTCCCGCAAGCCACGATCGGCCACCCGCAGCCGCTGGCAGGGCCAACGCCGGCGGATCGCCTCGAGAATGGCACAGCCCGCCAGCACGAGATCCGCCCTTTCCTTGCCGATGCAGGGATTGGCGATCCGCGCGGCATAGTCCATGCCGGTCAGCGTATTCATCATCAGATTGACTTCGTCGCCCGTCATCCAGGTGCCGTCGACCCGGCGCCGGTCATAGCGCTCCAGGCCGAGATGGACGCCGGCGAGCGTCGTCACCGTGCCGGACGTGCCAAGCATATGGAGATTGCCCGCCGCCACCGCATGGTCGAGCGCTTCCGCCTCCGGGAAGTCGCGCAGCATGTCGGTCACTTCCACGACCATCGCCTCGAACACTTCCGGCGTCACCAGCTCGCCGCCATGCCGCTCGCTCAGCGTCACGACGCCGACCGGCAGTGACGCCCAGGTGCGGATGCGGTCCGACATGCGCCGCCGCCTGGCCTCGGCAGGGCGCGTCAGGTCGATCCAGACCAACTCGGACGAACCGCCGCCAATATCGAACAAAAGCGCGCCGTTCGAGTTCGGGTCGATCAGCGAGGCGCAACCCGAGACGGCGAGCCTCGCCTCCGTCTCGCGCGAGACGATCTCCAGCGACAGGCCGGTCTCGCTGCGCACACGCTCCAGGAAGATCGCGCCATTCTCGGCAGAGCGGCAGGCCTCGGTCGCGATCAGCCGCGCGCGGGCGACGCCGCGATCAGCGAGCTTCGAGCGGCAGATGCGCAGCGCCTCGACGGCGCGGTCCATCGCCGCCTCACCGAGGCGGCCGCTGCGGCCGACGCCCTCGCCGAGCCGCACGATGCGCGAAAACGCATCGACGACGCGAAACCCGCGTTCGCGCGGCTGCGCGATCAGCAGGCGGCAATTATTGGTGCCGAGATCGAGTGCGGCATAGAGCGTGTCGGTCGGCGCGGGCTCCTCGGCGCGCGAACGCGCGTCAGGCCTGCCTGGCCGTGCATCCTGCCCAGACGGCCCCTGATGCGGATGTGCGCCATTGTGCCCCTGCGCATGGTGCTGCGGGCGGGAGGCGTGGCCGGCGGGGCGCGCCGCTCCCGACCGTCCAGGACGGCCCGCCGACGTCGGCTGCGTCCGCGCCGCCGGACCGCGATCGCTGGAATCCGACCGCAGGGCCTCCGCCGGCTTGCCGCCATTCCTGGCGTCCGGCTTCTGCCCGGATGCATAGACCGGCCCGCGCTTCTTGCGCCGCCTGCCCTTCTTCTTGCCTGGATGTCCTGGGCCATTGCCACCCTGTGGCTGGCCAGAACCATCGGCGGTCCCGACATGGTTCCGTGGCGTGGCCACGGAATCCCTGACGGGCGCACCGGAATCCGCGATCCGCGGATCCTCGCCCGAGATTGTCACATCAAATCCTTTGGCCGCGCGGACACAGGGCAAATAGGCCCGGCGCGCAGCTCATCGCGTGCCTTGTTGGGACCAAGTGTAGCAGCAAGCGGCGGCGGCACAAGCGCGCGCCGGCAATGAGCTTCGCCCCAAATGGGGCAAAAGCGCCCGGATCGCAGGATCCGGTCCCGGCAACCATCATGATTAACAGAATAATCCGGCTTCTTGGAAAAGCCACAAATCACCGTTCTTTCAACACATGTGCGGCGGCGCCATGCGTCGGTTCGCGCGCATTTCGGCAGGTGACTTGCCTCATCGGCCTTCGCGTGAGAGTCTTATTGAACGATTAACCAGGCTTGGAGCCTCCTTGATCCGACCCTTGCTCCCGATGCGCCGACGATCTGGCCGCACCTCCCCCGCCGTCCGCGGCTGGAAACGCGCCGTCCTCGCGCTGCTCGTCTGTGTCGGAATTCCCGCCGCGGCGCTCGCCGACAGCACCACGTCGCGGGACGCCATCGAGGCCCGCATCGCCTACTACGCCAAGACCTACGGCCTGCCGGTCGATCTGCTGCGCAAGGTGGTCCGCACCGAGAGCACCTTCAATCCGGGCGCGCGAAACGGTCCCTATTGGGGCCTGATGCAGATCCGGCACGACACGGCCAAGGGCATCGGCTTCGAGGGACCGGCCTCCGGCCTGCTCGACGCAGAAACCAACCTGATCTATGGCGGCGCCTATCTCGCCAACGCCTATATCGTCGCCGGCGGCAACTCGGCCCGCGCGCACGCCCTCTACAAGAACGGCTATTACTACGAGGCCAAGCGCAAGCGCCTGCTCTCGAAACTGATCCGCGTGCCAATGGGCGAGACGCCGGTGCTGGTCGCCGGCAAGCTCACGACGCGGCCCTCCAACGAGACGATGCTGGCGCTCGCGACACCCGCGCCGGCGCCCGTCGCCGACAAGGCCGCGACGCCGAAGCTGGTCCTCGCCGAGGGCGCCAAGCCGGAAGCCGCGGCGGCCGAGCCGACGGCCGCCATCGTGGCCAGCGCCGAGGACGCCATCGCGCCGAAGCCGCTCCGGCGGCCCGTCGTGGCGCAGCCCGTGGTCGAGATGGCCGAGATGGTCATGCCGATCCTGCCACGCCACAAGCCGGCGCTGCCCGTTCAGGCAGTCGATGCCGTTGCGACGGTCGAGCCGATCAAGGGCCCGGTCCGCGGCCTGGTCTACGCCACCGCGCTGGTGTCGCCGCCGACGGGCACCGTCGCCGATTTCGCCGAAAGCACGATTGCCCGGCCGGAGCTGGCGCTGGCCAGCGCCTCCTCGTCGCGCTTCGCCAAGGATGCGACCGCCCTCGCCTTCGCCGCGCCGGTCGCCTCGTCCCGCTTCCCCTCGGCGCAGCGGCTTCCCGCCTCGATCCGCGTTGCCTCGACCGACGACGGCATCCGCTCGGATGCGGCGCCCTGCTGCAAGGTCGGCGCCGTTTCGGTCGCCGAGGCGCCGCTGCCGCGCCCTCGTCCCGGCCATCGGGTCGATTGATCCGCGCCGCTTGACCCTGCACAACCCCCAAGCCTAGCTTGACGCAGGGAGATGCGCGTCAAGAAGGGGGAGGCACGGGATGCGAAGCTTCAAGGAAGGCGGCACCATGCAGGTCGCCTATGTCGTCCGCGATCTCGAAGCGGCGATGAAGCGCCATTGGGACACGTTCGGCATCGGCCCGTGGGACATCTACCAGTTCGAGCCCGGCAAGGTTCAGAACTACATCTATCGCGGCAAGCCGGCCACCCACACCTGCCTGATCGCAGTCACCTGGAGCGGCGACACCCAGCTCGAGCTGATGCAGCCGCTGACCGGCTACAGCATCTATGATGAACACCTCGAGAAGCACGGCGAAGGCCTGCACCACATCAAGCTGTTCTATGCCGATTGCGCGAAGGCGGTCGAGAACTTCACCCGCCAGGGATATCCGGTGATCCAGAGCGGCCGGATCGACGAGGATGAGCACTACTATCTCGATACGGAAAAGGACTTCGGCTACGTGATCGAGCTCGGCAATGCCGGCCGGATCCGAGCCGCCGAACGCGTTTATCCGCCCACGGCCTAGTTCTCCGGGCCAGAGGTCCTGGCGGGTAAAAAGCTAAGGTCCCCTTGCGATCCGATGCGAAAGCCGCCACCTGTCCGTGGCAACAGCCATGCATCGGAGCGAGCAATGACTTTCAACGGCCTCTGGGCAACCAAGACGGACGACGCAATATCGGTCGCCCTCGCCCGCCTCGAAGACGACCAGTTGATGGACGGAGACGTCACCGTCGCAGTCGACTATTCGACCGTCAACTACAAGGACGGCCTCGCGGTCACCGGCAAAGGCGCCATCATCCGCAAGTTCCCGCTGATCCCCGGCATCGATTTTGCCGGCACGGTCGAGAGCTCCCGCAATCCCGGCTTCAAGCCCGGCGACCGCGTCGTGCTGAACGGCTTCGAATTGAGCATGACGCATCATGGCGGCTATGCGCAGCGCGCCCGCGTTCCGGCCGAATGGCTGGTGAAGCTGCCGGATTCGATTTCCGCCAAGGACGCGATGGCGATCGGAACCGCCGGCTACACGGCGATGCTGAGCGTGCTGGCGCTAGAGCATGGCGGCATCACGCCGGATCGCGGCCCGGTGCTGGTGACGGGCGCTTCCGGCGGCGTCGGGTCGATCTCGGTCGCGCTGTTGTCGAAGCTCGGCTACCGCGTCATCGCCTCGACCGGACGCGTCCAGGAGGCGGACTATCTGAAGCGCCTCGGCGCCGCCGAGATCATCGACCGCGCGTCGCTGTCGGAGCCGGGCGCGCCGATCGCCAAGCCGAAATGGGCCGGCGCCATCGACAGCTGCGGCGGCCACACCCTCGCCAACGTGCTGGCCCAGACCGACTATCGCGGCACGGTTACGGCCTGCGGCCTCGCCGACAGCATGGAGTTGCCCGGCTCGATGGCGCCGTTCATCCTGCGCAACGTCACGCTCGCCGGCATCGACTCGGTCAACGCGCCGCAATCCGTCCGCAGCGTCGCCTGGACCCGCCTCGCGACCGACCTCGACCTCGGCAAGCTGGAGACGACGGTGCAGGAGATCGGCCTCGCCGAGGTGCCGCAGGTCGCGGCCGCCATCCTCGAAGGCAAGGTGCGCGGCCGCACGCTGGTCGACGTCAACCGCTGACTTCGGCGCGCCGCCCGCATCGCCGCGGCGGCGCGTCCTTCCCTGCCATCACCTGGCGCTATAGCGCAGCGCGTTGACGATGACCTTGAACGCTTCCGAGTTCTGCCGGCTGCTCGGAAAATAGAGGTAGTAGCCGGCGAATGGCGGCGACCAATCGTCGAGGACGATCTGCAGGCGCCCAGCCGCGACATGCTCGTCGACAAGATCCTCCGGCACGTATGCGATGCCGTAACCGGCCAGAGCGGCATCGACCATCGGCAGCGTGGTGTTGAAGCGCAGCTGGCCCTCGACGCGCATGCGCATGTCCCGCCCGTCCTTCTCGAATTCCCAGGCGTAGAAGCCGCCGCCGGACGTCAGCCGCAACATCATGCAATTGTGCGAGACGAGGTCCTGCGGCGTGAGCGGCACGCCGCGCTCGGCGAAATAGCGGGGCGAGCCGATGGCGACCAGCCGCCAGTCGGGGCCGATCCGCACCGCCACCATGTCCTTCTCGACGGTTTCGCCGAGCCGCACGCCGGCATCGAACCCATCCTCGACGATGTTGCGCAGTCCGTTATCACGGCTGAACTCGACACGGATGTCGGGATAGTCGAGCAGCAGCGGCCTCAGTTTCGGCCAGATGAGCTTTTCGAGCGCATGGTCCGAAACGGTGATGCGCACAGTGCCCGACGGCCTGTCCCGGTCATCGGTCAGCGCGGCGATGTCGGTTTCGATCGCGGCGATGCGCGGCGCCAGCGACTGGCGCAAGCGCTCGCCGGCTTCCGTTGTGGAGACGCTGCGCGTCGTCCGCGCCAGCAGACGCAGTCCCATCCGCGTCTCGAGGCGCTTGATGGTGTGGCTCAGTGTCGATTGCGTGATCCCGATCTTGGCCGCTGCCCTCGTGAAGCTGCGCTCTTCGGCGACGACCAGGAACCACAGCAGATCGTTGAAATTGTCGCGCACGGGTTCGCTCCGCTGTTGGTCCGGCCGGCATCAATTTATGGCCTATATCGATAAGTTCAAACGAGGCTTTCCGTCTAATCACAGCAATTGCATCCGACTATGTTGCACGCAATAGCGCCGCCTGCGCGGCGGTTTTCGCGTGGTGGATGGATGACGACGACCTATGACAGCGAACTGATCGAACCTCGGGCGGCCTGGGGCGCGGTATTCTCGATGGCGCTTTGCGTCGCAGTTCTGCTCACCTCGGAATTCATGCCGGTGAGCCTGCTGACGCCGATCGCCGGCGACCTGGGCATCAGCGAAGGCCGCGCCGGCCAGGCGATTTCGGTTTCCGGCATCTTCGCCGTCGTCACCAGCCTGTTCATCGCCGGGCTGGTCCGGCGGATCGACCGGAAGCTCGTCCTGCTCTCCTTTTCGGCCCTGCTGGTCGTCTCCGGCCTGATCGTCACCTTCGCGCCCGGCTATGCCGTGCTGATGGTCGGCCGCGCCCTGCTCGGCATCGCCATCGGCGGCTTCTGGTCGATGTCCACGGCGATCGTCATGCGCCTGGTGCCCGAGGATGCGGTGCCGAAGGGCCTGGCCATGATCAACGCCGGCAACGCTATCGCCGCGACGATCGCGGCGCCGCTCGGCAGCCTCCTCGGCCAACATGTCGGCTGGCGCGGCGCGTTCTTCCTCGTCGTTCCGCTGGCCCTGCTCGCCCTCGTCTGGCAGTGGATCGGCATGCCGGCGCTGCCGCCGGCCGGCGCGAGGCGATCGAGCAACGTGTTCGGATTGCTGCGGCGCCGCCAGGTGGCGCTCGGCATGTCGGCGATCTTCCTGTTCTTCATGGGCCAGTTTTCGCTGTTCACCTATCTGCGGCCGTTCCTCGAGACCGTTACGGGCGTCAGCATTCCGGCGCTCTCGGCGATGCTCCTCCTGATGGGGCTCGCCGGCGTAGTCGGAACCTGGGCCATCGGCCGGCTGCTGGGCGCACGGCTCTACAGCATCGTCATCGCCATTCCGCTCGTGATGGCGCTCGTCGCGACGGCGCTGATCGCCTTCGGTTCCACGCCCGCCGCCGTCGCGATCCTGCTGGTCGGCTGGGGCTTCTTCGGCACCGCCGCGCCGGTCGGCTGGGGCACATGGCTGAGCCGCGCCCTGCGCGACGACGCCGAGGCCGGCGGCGGCCTGCAGGTCGCCGTCATCCAGTTCGCCATCACGCTGGGCGCCGCCCTCGGCGGCCTGCTGTTCGACGCGCAGGGATGGTGGAGCCCGTTCGCGCTTGCCGCCGGGCTGCTGCTCGCCTCCGCCGTCGTCGCCACCGTCGCCGCGCTCGATACCCGGCAGGCCGCCCGATGAGATCGCCAGCCCCCAACCGTCGAGCCCTGCTGAAGGCCTGCCTGCTCGCGGCTGCGCCCTTGGCGCTTGCCGGAACGACGCCGGGGGCCGCACAAGGCCAAGGATCCCTTGCCATGAAGATACGGATTTCGTTCGGCGATCGGGACCTGGCGGCGACGCTGGAGGACAACCCGTCCGCGCGCGATTTCGCGACGCTGCTGCCGCTCCGCGACCTTTCGATCGACGACTACGCCAACAACGAAAAGATCAGCTACCTGCCGCGCAGGCTGACGGAGGATGGCAGCGGTCCGTTCGGCGACGAGCGACCCGGCGACCTCTGCTACTACGCGCCCTGGGGCAATCTCGCCTTCTTCTACGCCGGCTATCGCTGGTCGCGCGGGCTGATCCGGCTCGGCCGCATCGACGGCGGCTTCGAGCCGTTGCGGACACGCGGAAAATTCCCCCTCCGCATCGAACCCCTTTCCTGATCCCCATCCTGCCAGAGGAGCTTTCCATGCTCGGAACCGTTCTCCACGCCCCCGGCGACATCCGCTGCGAAGAGGTCGAGGATCCGCAGATCCTCCATCCCACCGACGCCATCATCAAGCTGTCGGCCAGTTGCATCTGCGGCTCGGATCTGTGGCCCTATCGCGGGCTGCAGCCGATGAACCAGCCCATGCATATGGGCCACGAATATTGCGGCGTCGTGGTCGAGGTCGGCAGCGCCGTCCGCACCGTGAAGCCGGGGCAGTTCGTCGTCGGCTCCTTCTGCCTTTCCGACAACACCTGCCCGCATTGCCGCTTCGGCTTCCAGTCGTCCTGCGAGCAGCGCGAATTCATGAGCCGAGCCCAGGCCCCCTATGCGCGGGTGCCGCTCGCCGACGGCACGCTGGTCGCCACGCCGGAAATGCCCGCCGATGACCTGATCCCGAGCCTGCTCGCGGCATCCGACGTTCTCGGCACGGGCTGGTACGCCGCCGACGCGGCGCGCGTGCAGCCGGGATCGACGGCCGTGGTCGTGGGCGACGGCGCGGTCGGCCTGATGGGCGTGCTCGCCGCCAAGCAGATGGGCGCCGACCGCATCATCGCCATGAGCCGGCACAAGACGCGGCAGGACCTGGCGCTGGAATTCGGCGCCACCGACATCGTCTCCGAACGTGGCGATGCCGGCGTGGCGCGGGTCAAGGAACTGACCGGCAATGTCGGCGCGGAATCGGTGCTCGAATGCGTCGGCACGCAGGAATCGATGACCCAGGCCATGAACTGCGCCCGGCCCGGCGGCAATATCGGCTTCGTCGGCGTGCCGCATGGCGTCCAGCTCGACGGCCAGGGCCTGTTCTTCGCCCAGAAGAGCCTGCTCGGCGGTCCCGCGCCGGTGCGGCGCTTCCTGCCGCACCTGATGGATCTGGTGCTGAAGCGGGAGATCAATCCCGGCAGGGTCTTCGATTTGACCGTGCCGCTCGAGGACGTCGCCGAGGGCTATCGCGCCATGGACGAGCGTCGCGCCATCAAGACGCTGCTCCGCGTCTAGTCCGAGACCGAAGTTCCGCCATGAAGAACATCGCAGCATCCATCGCCATCTCGACCCTGGCCGCAACCGGGGTCGAGGCCAGGGAGGATACCATGACCCGCATCGCACCCGCCGCCGTCTACGAGGTCGCCCCCGGCCTCGGCCAGTTCACCGACGAGGTCCTGTTCGGCGACGTCTGGAAGCGCGGCGAACTGGCGCCGCGCGACCGCAGCCTGGTCACCGTCGCGGCGCTGGTCTCGACCGGCCGGACGGCGCAGATCGGCGCCCATGTCGGCCGCGCGCTCGACAACGGCGTCCAGCCGGGGGAGATCGGCGAGCTGATCACCCATCTCGCCTTCTATTCCGGCTGGCCCAACGCGATGTCGGCCGTCGCCGAGACGAAGAAGGTCTTCGACGAGCGCAAGATCGGCCCCGTCGCCGACAGCGACGCCGCCCGCATCGAACTGGAGGCCGCCGCCGAAGCGGCGCGCACCGCCACCGTCGACGCCAATGTCGCCCCGACCGCGCCGATCCTGGCCGAGCTCACCAACCGCGTGCTGTTCGGCGATCTCTGGCGGCGGCCCGACCTGTCGGCGCGCGATCGCAGCCTCGTCACCATGGCGGCGCTCATCGCCATCGGGCAGCCCGAGCAGCTTCCCTTCCACGCCAATCGCGCCATGGACAACGGCCTGACGCGCGCCGAGGCCGCCGAAGTGCCGGCCCATCTCGGCTTCTATGCCGGCTGGCCGCGCGCCATGTCGGCGGTGCCGGTGCTGCAGAAGGTGTTTGCCGCCCGCGAGGAGAAGGCCGCCGAGCCGCCCGCAGCCGAGCTGCAGATCGTCCGCGCCGATCCGAATGGCGGCGATGCCGGGCCGGAGGCCTATTTCAGCGGCCAGGTCCGCGTCGCCACCCGCTACCAGGGCGACGCGCCGGCGCGGATCAGCGGCGCGACCGTTTCCTTCGCCGCCGGCGCCCGCACGGCCTGGCACACCCATCCGCTCGGGCAGACGCTCTATATCGTCTCCGGGAAGGGCTGGGTTCAGAAGGAAGGCGGGCCGATCGAGGAGGTCCGTCCCGGCGACGTCGTCTGGATTCCGCCGCAACTGCGCCACTGGCACGGGGCGAGCGCCACCGAGCCGATGGTGCATTTCGCGGTGGCCGAGGCGCAGGACGGCAATGTCGTGACCTGGCTGGAAAAGGTCACCGACGAACAATACCGCGCGGGCCCGGTCGCCGCGCGATAGGGCCGTGACGGCGGGAGATCGCGGTCCCTAGCCGAGCTTGGCCAGGAACAGCCGGATCAGGCGGACGCTCTCTTCGGCGATGCCGGCGATGAGCGTCTCGCCCTTTTCCGCCGTTGACGGGCGCGGGTCGCCGAAGACGCCGGACTTGTTGAACGTATCGAGGCCCATCGGCTCCAGCCCGAAGGTTTCGGGGAATACAGGATACTCCGCCGCCGCCTTGTCCATGCGGACGAGCTGCGGCTCTAGCGCCAGCACCATCGAGGTCTCGACCTCGTCGGCGTGATAGAAGGTCGGCGCAGCCGGCTCGCTGTCGCAGATCTTCGAGGCGATCGCCTCCATGCCGGGATAATCGAGATACATGACCGGGAAGCCGGCCTCGACCTTCAGCGCCTGCGCGGCCTGCGTGATCGCGACGCGGTTGCCGAAATGGCCGTTGACGATGATCAGCGCCTTCACGCCCATCCGCTTCAGGCCGTGGCCGATATCGAGGAAGATCGCCCGCATCGTATCGGACGACAGCGACAACGTGCCGGCGAAGCCCTCATTGTTCCAGGCGTCGCCATAGGCGATCGGCGGCAGCAGCAGGCCGTCGATCTCGGCGGCGATCCGCCGGGCAACACCCTGCGCCATGATCGTGTCGGTCGAAAGCGGCAGGTGCGCGCCATGCTGCTCCAGCGCGCCGACCGCCAGCACCGCGACCGCGCCCTTTGCGAGCGCTTCCTTCACCTCCGGCGAGGTGGCGGCATGAAGATCGAGCATGGCAATCAGTCTCCGGAGCGGCCGCGCCGGAACGGCACGCCGAGCGCGGCGGGTGCGCCGCCGCGTCCGACGAAGCCTGCCAGCACGATGATGGTGAGGACATAGGGCAGCATCAGCATGAACTGGAACGGCACGCCGGTCGGCAGCAGCTGCGCTCGAAGCTGCAGCGCATCGGCCGCGCCGAAGAGGAGCGCCGCCAGCAGCACGCCGACGGGATGGCGGCGGCCGAGGATCAGGATCGCCAGCGCGATATAGCCGCGTCCCGCCGTCATGTTGTCGATGAAGATGCCGGTCGCCGACAGCGACAGGAAGGCGCCGCCGAGGCCGGCGAGCGCGCCCGAGATGGCGACGGCGAGATAGCGGATGCGATAGACGTCGAGGCCGAGCGTCTCGGCCGCTTCCGGATGTTCGCCAACGGCGCGGATGTTGAGGCCGAGCCGGGTCTTCGCCATCACCACCCAGGCGACGACGACGAGGCCGAGCGCGACATAGGCGAGAAGATCCTGCCGGAACAGCAGCGGCCCGACGATCGGGATATTGGCCAGCGCGCCAAGATCGAGCGGCGGGAAGGCGTCGATGCGCGGGCTCTGCGTGCCGGAGCCGAAGATCAGCCGGTAGAAGAAGGCAGTGACGCCCACCGCGAGCAGGTTCATGGCGATGCCGACGACGACCTGGTTGGCGCCGAGCGTGATCGTGTAGAAGCCGAGGATCAGGCCGAAGACGATGCCGGCAAGGATCGCCGCCACGACGCCGATGGCGAGGCTGCCGGACAGGAAGGCGGCGACGAAGCCGACGAAGGCGCCGATCAGCATCGCGCCCTCGAGGCCGATGTTCAGCACGCCGGAGCGCTCGGAGAACATCCCGCCCAGCGCCGCCAGCAGGATCGGAATGGCGAGCCGCATCGAGGCCGCGAGGAAGCCGGCGAGCACGGGATCGGTGAGGAAGGCGAGCGCGTTCATCGAGCGCCTCCCTTCGCGAGCCTAGCCCGCAGCATGGCGAGCGCCGGGCGGCCGAGCAGGAACAGCACGACGAGGCCCTGGATCACGGTGGTGAGCGTGCCCGGCACGCCGGCCGCCGATTCCATCGTCGTGGCGCCAATCTGCAGCGCCGCGAACAGGAAGGCGGCGGCGAGCACGCCGAACGGGTTGGTCTGGCCGAGCAGCGCGATGATGATCGCCGTGTAGCCGAAGCCGGGCGACAGGTTCTCGATCATCCGCCGCTGCACGCCGGATACCTCGGCGAAGCCCGCGAGACCCGCCAGAGCGCCGCAGATCAGGAAGCCGAACAGGATCGTGCCGCGCACGTTCATGCCGGCGTTCAGCGCCGCGCGCGGATTGAGCCCGACGACGCGCAGGCGGAATCCGTTGGTGCGCTTCCAGAGGAAGAGATGGGCGAGGATGACGGCGATGACGACGATCAGGATGCCGGCATGCAGCCGCGTGCCGGAGAGTAGCACCGGCAGGCGCGCATCGGCGGTCAGGCGCGCCGTCTGCGCCAATGCCGCGTTCGGATCGCGCAGCGGCCCGTGCAGCAGAAAGCCGACGAGATGGATCGCAACATAGTTGAGCATGATCGTGGTGATCAGCTCGTCGGCGCGGAAGCGCAGCTTCAGCCAGGCGGCGAGGCCGGACCAGAGCGCGCCGGCCAGCATGGCGGCAAGCGCCATCGCCGGCAGCAGGACGATGCCCGGCAGCCCCGCCCCCGCGACGCCCATGGCCGCCGCCGCCGTGCCGCCGAGGAAGAGCTGGCCCTCGGCGCCGACATTGAACACGCCGGCGCGGAAGGCGAGCGCGATGCCGAGGCCGCAGAGCGAAAGCGGCACGGTGCGCAGCAGCGTTTCGGCCAGTCCGTTGCGGCTGCCGAGCGCCGCCTCGAACAGCGCCGAATAGGCGGTCAACGGATTGACGCCGACGGCGGCGATCAGCGCCGCGCCGACGACGAAGGCGGCGAGAACCGCGAAGACGCTGCCGGCAAGCGCCGGCGGTAGCCTGAACCTCGAGGCGGGCATCGGTTCGACCGCGCTCATGCCGTTCGTCCCGCCATCATCAAGCCCAGCTTCTCCACGGTCACGTCGGCGCGGGCGAGTTCGCCCATGATCGCGCCCTTGAACATCACGACGATGCGGTCCGACAGCGCCAGGATCTCGTCGAGCTCCGTCGAGATCAGCAGCACGCCGGCGCCGGCGGCGCGGCGCGCCAGCAATTGCCGGTGCACGAAGGCGGTCGCGCCGACATCGAGCCCGCGCACCGGCTGCACCGCGACGACGAGGTTCGGCGCGCGCGACAGCGCCCGGCCGAGCACCACCTTCTGCTGGTTGCCGCCCGAGAGCGTGCCGACCTTCTGACTCGCGCCGGTTGCCCGCACGTCGAAGGCGGCCATGATGCGGCGCGCATTGTCGGCGATGGCGCGGCGGTCGAGCCAGCCGCGCTTCGAGAGCGGCGGCTCGACCGCCTGCTCCAGGATGAGATTGTCCTCGATCGACATCGGCCCGACGATCGCCGTGCGGTGCCGGTCCTCCGGGATATGCGCCAGGCCGAGCGCGATGCGGCGCGCCACGGAGGCCGCCGTCACGTCCTCGCCCATCAGCCGGATCGCGCCGGCCTCGACGCGGCTCAGGCCGACGATCGCCTCCGCCAGTTCCTGCTGGCCGTTGCCGTCGACGCCAGCGACGCCGACGATCTCGCCCGGCCGCACGGCGAGGCTGGCGCCATCGACCCGCACCGCGCCGCGGACATCGCGACAGACGAGGCTTTCGACGGCGAGGATCGGCGTCGCCGCCGCCCGCGCCGGCCTGCCCATGGCATCGGGCTCGGTGCCGGCCGCTTCCAGCGAGGGAACGTCCTCCAGCTTCGGCAGCTCGATCTCGGAGCCGACCATCATGCGCGCGAGGCCGCGCGCGTCGGTGTCGGCCGTCTTCGCCGTCGCGACCACCCGCCCCTGCCGCAGCACGGTGACGCCGGAGGTGAGCGCCATCACCTCGTTCAGCTTGTGGCTGATGAAGAGGATCGCAGTGCCCTCGGCCGCCAGCGAGCGCAGGATGCGGAACAGGCCCTCCGTCTCCTGCGGCGTCAGCACGGCGGTCGGCTCGTCGAGGATGAGGATGCGGGCGCCGCGATAGAGCGCCTTCAGGATCTCGACGCGCTGCTGGCCGGCGATCGAGAGATCGGCGACGCGCGCATTCGGATCGACATCGAGGCCATAGGTCGTGGCGAGGTCGCGGATCTTCGCCGCCGCGGTCTTCAGGTCCGGGAAGACGCGGCCGGTCGAGGCGAGGCCGAGGCAGACATTCTCCGCCACCGTCAGCGTCGGCACGAGCATGAAGTGCTGGTGCACCATGCCGATGCCAAGCCGCATCGCCTCATGCGCCGAGCCGAGAGGCTCCAGCCTGCCATCGATGCGGATCTCGCCCGCCGCCGGCACGAGCAGGCCGGCGAGCGCGCGCATCAGCGTCGACTTGCCGGCGCCATTCTCGCCGAGCAGCGCATGGATCTCGCCCCGGTCGACCACCAGGTTGACGTCGTCATTGGCGACGAGCGGCCCGAACACGACGCGGATGCCGCGCATGTCGAGGAGTGGCGTGGAGGATGGTGGCAATTCGGTCCTCTCACCGTCTGGTGGGACGGGAAGCGTAGAAAGGTCTTCGTGGGGGAGGCAGAGTCGGCCCCACAAAACTCCGTCATCCCTGCGAAGGCAGGGATCCATGCAGCCGAACCGTCGCCGCCTTAGGCGCGGTCAGCGACGGCTGAGTGGATCCCGGGTCAAGCCCGGGATGACGGCAAGTGCGTCGTGGCGGCCGGACGTAAGCCCGGCCGCCGAAAGCAAGAATTACTCGGCGTTCGAGGTGTCGAGCGGCACGGTGAAGGCGCCGGACTTGATCGCGTCGAACTTCGCCTGGACGGCCTTCAGGACCTCCGGCGGGACATTGGCGTCGAGGCCGTGGAAGTCGGCGAGCTTCACCGAGCCCTCGGCGATGCCATAGGCCCAGTTCTCGCTCTTCCAGCTCTTGTCCTCGACCGCCTTGCCGACAGCGGTGACGAGCGGGCCGAGATCCCAGAGCACGCTGGTCAGCACGACCTTCGGGCCGAGATGGTTCTGGTCGGTCATGGCGCCGAGCGCGAAGACGTTCTTGGCGATGGCGGCGTCGATGACGCCGACGCCCTGGGCGGAGAGCACGTCGGCGCCCTGCTCGACCTGGGCGATGGCGGCTTCCTTGGCCTTCGGCGGGTCGAACCACGAGCCGATGAAGGTGTGCAGCACCTTGGCGTCCGGCACCATCTCCTTCGCGCCGGCTTCATAGGCGTGCAGGTTGGCGAGCATGTTCGGCGCCGGCATGCCGCCGACCCAGCCGATCGTCTTCGACTTCGACGCGCCCGCGCCGAGCATGCCGGCGAGATAGGCGCCCTGGTAGTCCGGGTTGGAATAGGTGCCGAGATTGGGCGCCAGTTCCTTGGCCGTGCCGGCCATGAAGACAGTGTCCGGGAAATCTTCGGCGACGTTCAGCGCCGCGTCGCCGAACGAGAAAGAATGAGCGAAGACGAGGCCGTAGCCGCGCGAGGCATAGTCGCGCAGGATGCGCTCGGCGTCGGCGTCGGTGACGTTCTCGGAATAGGCGACTTCGGCGCCGAGCGCCTTGGCGGCCGCCTGCAGGCCGTTATAGCCGACCGAATTCCAGTCATTATCGCTGATCGGGCCCGGCAGGATCATGGCGATCTTCAGGCCGTCCGCCTCGGCCACGGACATGCCGCCGACGGCGATCGGCAGCGCAACCGCCGCGACGCGAATTCCCTGCTTCAGTCTCTCAAACATGTCGTTCCTCTTTCCCTGCTGCGGGCCAGGCGCCCATTCGGTCGAATGCTCTAATCCAAGCACAAATTTTAGCCAGCCTAAATCGCAGGCTTTAACAGCCTCAAATCGTGCCGCCTGCCGGCATGGTTACCAGACGACCGGATGGGTCGCGCCGGTCGCCACGTTGACGAAGCCTTCCGGCGCCAGCGGCGACGGCGCCACCAGCACCCAGCGCCAGGGCGCGCAGGTGAGCGTGGCGAAGGAGAGCCGCTCCGGGAAGCCCGGCCACCAGCGCGGCGAGAAGGTCGGCTCGTACATCCAGTCGATCTTCGCCCCCTCGACATAGAGCGCCTGCATCTCGGCATCGAGCACTTCGGCCGGCCGCGCTGTCATCAGCCCGCCGACCTCGTAGAAGACGCGCGCCACGACCTTGCCGCCGGAGACCAGAACCCAGCCGCCCTGCTGCGCCGCCAGTTCGTTGGCGACCATCGCCATCGCCTCGTCCGAGGAGCCGACGACCCAGATGTTGTGCTTGTCATGGCCGAGCGTCGCACCGAGCGCCGTATCCGGCGTGCGCGGCCCCGTGCCGAGCCAGAACATCTTCGACACCTTCGCCTCGCCGGAGAAGCGGTCGACGATGGCGAACTTGGTGACGTTGCGCTCGAAGTCGCGCTGCACCGCGCCGTCCTCGACCGGAAGCTCCATGGTGATGAAGTCGTCATGCCAGTGGAACGGCCGCAGCAGCGCCGCCTGGGCGGTGGCGCCCTCTCCCGGCGCCGGAATGCGGAAATCCGCCGCCGTGACGGTGCGGTCGATCTTCACCGTCCGCGTCGCCCATTCCGGCCAGTCGATTTTTGGTAGCTCGCCGACGAAGCTGGAGCCTTCCGAGGCCGGCCGGCCATCGGCCCAGACCTTGGCAATCTTGAGCGAGGCGACATCTTCCAGCAGCACGATGTCGGCGAAACGGCCCGGTGCGATCGAGCCGACCCAGGGCGTCAGCCGCATGTGGCGGGCCGGATTGATGGTGACGCACTGGATGGCGATCTCCGGCGACAGGCCATTCTCGATCGCGAGCCGCATGTTGTAGTCGGTCGCGCCCAGCTTCAGCGTATCGGTGGCGCTGCGGTCGTCGGTGACGAAGGCGATCTGCGACCAGTCGGAAAGGCCCTTGGCGATCAGGCCCTTGATGATGTCAGGCAGCGAATGCGGGCGCAGCTCGACGAACAGGCCGTGCGTCAGCTTCTCCCAGACCTCCTCCAGGAACCAGCCCTCGTGGTCCGACGCCATGCCGGCGGCGGCGAAGGCGTTGATCGACGAAAGGTCGCGCAGGCCGGCGGCATGGCCCTCGACGACGCCGCGCTTCTCGAAGGTGGCGCGGATCATGCCCCAGAGCCGGTCATAGGACGGGTTTTCCGGGTTCCAGACCGAAGGCCAGTCCATCACCTCGTCGAGACCCGCCACCATCAGGCTCTCGCTCAGGAACTGCTTCTGCTCGTCATAGCCGAAATAGCCGCCGCCCCACTCATAAGCGGTCGGCGGCACGGCCGAGCCCGGCAGCGGGAAGATCTTCATCGGCGAGCCGCGCCGGCGCGCCTCCAGCCAGAATTCGAGATTGTTGGCGCCGTTGACGTTGGAAAATTCGTGGCTGGCCTCGCAGACCCAGGTGACGCCATGCGGCATCACCAGCGCCGCCTCGTATTCCGGCGTCAGGTGCGAGCTCTCGATGTGCTTGTGCGCCTCGCCGAAGCCCGGCACGGCGGCAAGATCCGGCTCGTGCACGCGTGTCGCCGCCTCGCCGGTCCAGGAACCCGCCGGGCCGACATAGGCGATGCGGCGTCCCTTGATGACGATCTCCTGGTCGACTGCCCAGGTGCGCGAATGCACGTCGAGCAGCCGGCCGACGCGCAGCACGCGGTCGGCCGGGCGCTTGCCGAGCGCCACCAGCGTCAGGTCCTGGCGGATCGCGATCTCATCGGTGGCGTCGATCAGGAGATCGGCGGGAAGCTGTGCTGCGGGGGATGCCATCGGTCTGCGCCTGCGAGGATATTTCGGAGGGCCGCAGAGGTAGAAGCGTGGCACCGCGCTGTAAAGCGCTTCGGCGCGCCAAGCTGCCGACTTCTTGGGCGCCGCCGCCGCAAAGGCGTTCTAGGGCACCCCCTCCCTGCTAGCCCAGGCCTGCGCCAGATCGTCCTCGCTCAGATCGTCCATGGCGCTGTGCAGGGCGAGCTTGAAGGGCGGCGCCTCGGCGGGGACGACGAGGATCACCGTCTCGCGCGGCGGGCAGTTGGGTCGCGAGCAGGCGAGCTCGTGCACCAGCACCCGCGTCGCCGCGTCGAGGCCGAGCGCCGCGCGGGTCCAGTCCTTGATCCGGGCCGCGGCCTCGGCGCGCCGGGCGGCATCGCGCGGCGCGAACGGGTTGAACAGGCGCAAGATCAGGCGACCCGCTGGCGCCGCCAGGACGGAAACGGATCCGGCAGGCTGTCGAAGGCGCCGAAATCGAAGCGGGCCGGATTGGACGGGCCGACCAGGCATTCGTCGAGCGCTGCCCGGATCGCCGCCTCGTCGAGCCCGATGCCGATGAAGACCAGCTCCTGCCGGCGGTCGCCCCAGACCGGCGCCCAGTTGCGGCGGAGCATCGACGTCCATTCGGGATCATCCGGCCAGCGCTCCTTCGGCACCGCCGCCCACCAGAAGCCCATCGGCCCGGTGCGGCAGAGCGCGCCGGCAAGGCTCATGTCGCCGACCCATTCCGGCCGCGTCGCCAGCCAGAACAGCCCCTTCGCGCGGACGAGCCCCGGCCAGGTCTTGTCGAGAAACGCCTGAAATCGGGCCGGATGAAACGGCCGCCTCGCCCGGTAGACGAAGCTCGACACGCCATATTCCTCGGTTTCCGGCACATGGTCGCGAAAGCCGTTCAGCTCCTTGAACCAGAGCGGATGCTCCTCGGCCTTGTCATAGTCGAACAGGCCGGTGCCTAGCACCGCGTTGATGGCGACGCGGCCGAACGAGGCGAAGACGATGCGCGCGTCGGGATTGAGCGCCTTGACCACGGCGGCGACCCGGTCGCGCTCGAAGTCCAGCACATCCTCGGCCTTGTTGATGACGACGACGTCGGCGAACTCGATCTGGTCGACGAGGAGATCGACCAGCGTCCGCTCGTCGCCCTCGCCCGCCGTCTCGCCGCGATCACGCAGGAAGTCGTGGCTGGAATAATCGCGCAGCAGGTTCACCGCATCGACCACCGTCACCATGGTGTCGAGCCGGGCGACGTCGGCGAGCGAAAGCCCGGCCTCGTCACGAAAATCGAAGGTGGCGGCGATCGGCAGCGGCTCGGCGATGCCGGTGCCCTCGATCAGCAGGTAGTCGAACCGCCCCTCCGCCGCCAGCCGGCGCACCTCGGCCAGAAGGTCGTCGCGCAATGTGCAGCAGATGCAGCCATTCGACATCTCCACCAGCCGCTCGTCGGTGCGCGACAGGTTGGCGCCGCCGTCGCGCACCAGCGCCGCGTCGATATTCACCTCGCTCATGTCGTTGACGATGACGGCGACGCGCAGGCCGTCGCGGTTGTTCAGGATGTGGTTCAGCAGCGTGGTCTTGCCGGCGCCGAGAAAGCCGGAAAGCACGGTGACAGGCAGGCGGGCATCGTCGGGACGGGACGCGGGCATCGGCGGATCCATGGTGAGGAAGAAGTCGGGGGGAAAGGACCCGGCCGGGGACGTCGCCCCCGGCCGGAAGGCATCAGTCTTCGTGATGGCCGTTGACGAAGGAGAGCGTGGCGAAATGGTTCGCCGTGTCGGCCTTGCTCGGATCGGCGAAAGGCACGGCATGCGAGACCGCGATGACGTTCAGCCCTTCATTGCGGATCAGCACCTCGGCGACGCCGTCGGCATCCGTCTTGCCGAGCTTCGCTTCCGACGCGTTGACATAGTCGGGCGTGATGGCGACGCCCTCGACCGGCTTGCCGTCATAGAGCACCCGCACCTTGAACAGGTCGCCGGCGGCAAGCTCGGTCGGGTTTGAAAGCGGCACGATCTGCAGGGGCTGCGGCGGCAGCGCCGGCACGGCGTCGCCATGCAGGTGGCGGATGGTGACATTGTGCTTCCAGTTGTCGCCGGCCTCCGTCGCGCCCGGCACCTCGTCCTTCGGCCTGGCTACCCATTTGCCGTCGGCGCCCTTCGAATAGAAGCCGTTCGCGAAATCGACGAGCAGGATCGCGGCGTCGTCGGCGGCCTCGATCACGGCGCGACGGTCGCCCGAAACCGCCTTGGCCTCGACGGCCTCGCCTGCCTTGTCGATGGCGCGGACGGTTTTCACCCTGGCCGGATCATAGGCTCCGTCCTCGGCGCCGTGGCCGTAGACGATGCCGGTCTCGCCCCAGCGTTCCGCCGTCCAGACGCCATGCGCCGAGGCGGTGAGCGAGCCGAGCAGCAGGGCGGCGGAAGCGAGGAGAAGGCGTTGGGTCCGCATCAGGACACTCCGTATATGTAATGTTATAACATGACACTCATACGAAACGATCCCGCCGCTGGCAACCGCTTTTCGACCGGCCTGTTGGTACGCGCGCCTCGCCCATCCGCTGAGCAACGCCGCCCAATCGCCTGACGCGACTCATGAACCCGCCGCGAGCTATGCGTCGGCAAACCCGCAAACGGCGGAGCAAAAGACGGGGAAAGGCAGGAAGGGACTGTCGGGCGGCGCGGAAGCGCGCCGCTACGTGCCGTCGGGATGGAACGTGTAGCGGAAGTCGCAGTGCTCGGCGCCTTCCATCAGCGTCTGCGTCCGCTCCAGCGTGATGCGCGGGTCATAGCCCTGGCAGAAGACGCCGTCGCGGTTGCAGGAGAGCAGATGGCCGATCTGGCCGAGCCCCATCTCGCGATAGCTCTCGGCATAGCGGCAGCGATGGACGTTGTAGTCGAAATGGGTGTCGGTCGCCCGCACCACCTCGATCTCGAGCGCGTCGTCCTGGGTCCAGAGCGATTGCAGCTCCTGGAAGGTCCGGAGGCTGGTGCCGCCCTCGGTCCGCTCGGCGAAGGCGCGGCCGGTATCGATCGCCGCCTGGCTGATCGCGGCGT
The DNA here is from genome assembly GCF_026343855.1 of Kaistia nematophila. Taxonomy (NCBI): domain Bacteria; kingdom Pseudomonadati; phylum Pseudomonadota; class Alphaproteobacteria; order Hyphomicrobiales; family Kaistiaceae; genus Kaistia; species Kaistia nematophila. Next base: position 746,631 of record NZ_JAPKNK010000002.1, read on the forward strand.
CGAGGATCGCCTGCGCCCTCGCCTCGCCGATCTCGCGCACCATGCCGGCATAGATCGGCGCGATGATCGCCGCCTCGATCCGCCGCCGTTGCAGGATGCCGATCTCGCCCCCGGTCGCCGCCTTGCCGCTATCCGCGTCCGCCATGGCTGGCCTCCATTCCGTCCGCCGCGCCATCGCACGGGCGAAGGACGATCCTAGTCCAGTTGCCGGCAAAACGTCAGCCTTCAATGCCGCAGCATGCTGCCCGGCGGACAATGAAAAACGGCGTCGCGGATTTCGCCGCGACGCCGCTTCAGCCGGCTATCGATGCATTGCGTCGTCCTTCAGGCGCTCAGCGCCGGGTAACGACGATTTCGAGATAATCCGAGGGCACCACCAGCGTACCGTCCTCGGCCTTGTTGAAGCGGGCGATCAGCGCCGCGATGTCGTCCGCCAGCGCCGTCTGGCCCGCTGCGTCCAGCGCGCCGAAGGCCTTCAGCGTCGGCCCGTAGAAGCGGCGGAAGATGTCGAGGAAATGCACCGGCGAGCGGTAGCGGAACACGAACTGGCGCGGCTCGGCGGCGATGGCGCGCGCCGCACCGCCGAACATTTCGTCGATGCGCGGCCGCGTGCCCCAGAGCGCCGGCGATTTGGCGCCCGGCGGCGGCGCGACATGCTTGCCGATCGTCTTGAACATCTGGCCGATAAAGCCTTCCGGCATCCAGTTGGCCATGCCGATCTTGCCGCCGGAGCGGCAGACGCGAACCATTTCCGCCGCGGCCCGGTCGTGATCGGCAGTAAACATCACGCCAAAGGTCGACATCACCGCGTCAAAGGCGCCGTCCGCGAAGGGCAGGTTCTCGGCGTCGGCATGGCGGAAGGTGACCGCGAGACCCTCCGCGTCGGCGCGCCTGCGGCCGAGTTCCAGCAGCGCGTCGACATAATCGGTCGAGGTCACCTCGCACCAGCGCCGCGCGGCGGCGAGCGTGGCGTTGCCGTTGCCGGCGGCGACGTCGAGCACGCTCTGCCCCGAGCGCAGGTCCATCGCCTCGCAGAGGCTTTCGCCGACGATCTGCAGCGTCGTGCCGACGACTGCATAGTCGCCGGAGGACCAGGTCGCCTGCTGCTTCGCCTTCAGCGCGGCGAGGTCGGGGGCCGCAGCCATGGCGGCGGGGTTCATGGTTTCGCTTCCAATCGAGGTCATGGTCATGCTCGTCTCCTGGACGGTTTGCGCACGAGGTGCTTTGTCGAGCGTTCGATCGGCCGCCTGGCGGCCGTGACGGGTGAAGCGCGGCCGTGCCGCCGGTCGCCCGGCGGCACGTCGAAATCGGCTGCGTCGTGAGGGCGCCGATGTGTTCCCCGGGACCATGCCAACCCGACTGAGGCTGCTCAGGCCTTCCGCGCGGATCTGCCCGACACGATGTCCCTGGGGCGGCGCATGGAATAGCGCTGTTGCCGTCGGGGCAGATTGATCGCGCCGCCGGATTTCTTGCCCGAGCGTCCAGACCTGCTATTCTCGGATTTACCCAACGTCATCCGGACGGCATCAGGGCCGCCGTGCGGCGCCCTCCGACCGGCTTGGTCGGCGATCGGCGACCGCCTCACATCTCGATATTGGCCTGCCTGCGGCGTTTTCGGTTTCGCTCATGAATGTCGACGACAAGATCGACGTCCTCTCGGACGTGCTTTCCGCCATCCGGCTCACCGGCGCGGTGTTCTACGACGTCTCGGCGCGCGCGCCCTGGGTGGCCGAGGCGCCGCCGACGGAGCGGTTCGGCAGTCTCGTCATGCCGGGCGCCCAGCACACGATCGAATACCACGTCGTCACGCGCGGTTCGTGCTGGATCTCGATCGTCGATCGCGGCGCGTTCGAGCCGGTCGAGCTGCGCGAGGGCGACATCGCCGTGATGCCGCAGGGCGACCCGCACGCGCTGTCGAGCCGCCCCGGCATGCGGGCCGAGCCGGAATGGAGCCTCCACCGCCGCCCGCCGGATGAATCGATGCTGCCCTTCGTCCTGAAGGCCGGCAGCGACGGCCCGGTCGAAACGCATATCGTCTGCGGCTTCTTCAGCTGCGACGCGCGGCCGTTCAATCCGCTGCTCGCCGCCCTGCCCCGCTTCATGCGGCTCGGCCGTTCCGCCGGCACGCCGGAGAGCCGGCTCGACCAGTTCATCCGCCTCGCCACCAGCGAAGCGGAGAACAGGCGCCCCGGCAGCCAGAGCATCCTGAACAAGCTCTCCGAGCTGATGTTCCTCGAGGTCGTGCGCCAGCACATGGACGAGCTCGGCACCGAGCGCACCGGCTGGCTCGCCGGCCTGCGCGATCCGCTGGTCGGGCGGGCGCTGGCGCTGCTGCACGGCGAACCGGCGCGCGCCTGGACGCTGGAGGATCTCGCCTCCGCCGCCGGCGCGTCGCGCTCGGCCCTGGCCGAGCGCTTCACGCAGCTGGTGGGCTGCCCGCCAATCCAGTACCTGACGCAGTGGCGCATGCAGATCGCCGCCCGCCGGCTTGCCGAGGGCGGCGTCAAGGTCGCGGCGGTGGCGCAGGAGATCGGCTACGATTCCGAGGCCGCCTTCAGCCGCGCCTTCAAGAAATATGTCGGCCAGTCGCCCAGCGATTGGCGCGCCGCCGCGGGCTGATCAGGTCAGGCCGATCGTCTCGCGCAGATAGTCGAGCACGGCGGCGACCGACCAGTCGCTCGCGTGATAGCCGACATACTTGTCCGGCCGCACAAGCCAGGCGACATCGGTTTGCGGGCCGAAGGCGGCGCTGAACGTCCCATCTGCGTCATGCACCCATTCGACGCCGAGGGGCTGCGCATCGGACGGCGCAGCCGTCACGGCGACGACGCGAACGAGACCCGGCCAGGCGGCCTCGAACGCGGCGGCCGCGGCTTCCGCCTTGTCGAGGTCGCCTTCGCCCGCCGCGACCAGCAGCACGAAGCGCGGCCCGCGCAGCAGGTCGAACAGCCGCAGCGGATAGCCGAAGCCGGCGCGGCGCAGGCCCTGCGCATCGGGAACCCGGTCGCCGGCCTGCACAGGCCCCTCGCCCGCCGAGACGCTGAGCGGCCCGTCGCGATAGGCGACCAGCAGCTGCGTATCCTGCAGCCGGTTGGGCGGGGCGCGGTCGCGGCCGAAATTGACGCTCTGCTCGGTCGTGCGCGCCACGACGTCGGCGGCGACCGGCAACCGCTCGCCCTCGTAGCTGTCGAGCAGGCCGGCGGAGGCCTTGCCCTCCGCCACCAGCGCCAGCTTCCAGGCGAGGTTGTAGGCGTCCTGGATGCCGGTGTTCATGCCCTGACCGCCGGTCGGCGGATGGATATGGCCGGCGTCGCCGGCGATGAAGGCGTCGCCGACGCGGTAGCGATCGGCGAGCCGCATGCTGATGCGGAAGGTCGAGGACCAGCGCATGTCGGAAAGGACGGCCGGCTCCGGCAGCAGCCGGTCGGCGACCGCCTGCAGATCGGCGAGCGTCGCGCCGGGCCGGTCGGTCTGGATGCCGTGCTCGACGCCGTCGGCAGCATCGGCCGGCCCCGCTTCCGGCGCCATCATCGAGACCCGGTAGCGGCCCTTGCCGGGCAGCGGAATGGCGATGAAGAAATCGGGCGGGCCGTTCTCGACAAGGCGCATCGCCCGCATGGCGAGACCGCGCGGCAGGTCCCAGTCGATATGAACGTCGCCGAGCATGAACCCCATCGGGAAGGCGTCACCGTCGAAGCCGATGCCAAGCGCTTTGCGCACGGCGCTGTGCGCGCCGTCGCAGCCGATCACATAGCGATAGCGCCCGCGCGTCGCGCCCTGCGGCGTGTCGAGGCCGACCTCGATGCCGTTCCCGGTGAAATCGAGGCTGGTGAGCGCCGTGCCATGCTCGACCACGACGCCGAAGGTGGCGAGATGGGCTGTCAGCACCGCCTCGGTCGCATATTGCGGCACGCCGAGCGAGGAATAGGGCAGATCGGAGAAATCGTGCAGGACGTCGCGGGTCGGGCTGCCGGCAATGGCGAGCCGCAGGCCGGTCAGCCAGAGCCCGGCGTCGATCAGATCGCGCGCGATCCCCATGTCCTCGAACACTTCGAGCGAGCGCGGCGTCACGCCGATCGCCCGGCAATACGGCAAGGGCGCGCTGCTCCTGTCGACGATGCGGGCGCGCACGCCGTGCCGCGCCAGTTCCGCCGCGAGCGTCAGCCCGACGGGGCCCGCCCCCACCACCAGGATTTCCGCCCGTAGATCCTCCATCGCAGCCCCCTGTCCATCTTTCGCGGGATCGCCTCACGACGGCGCACCATCGAACCATGGCCGCGACGGAGACCGGAACATCGCCTGGAATGCACGTAGGAAGGCTGCGACTGCAGCCGGCGCGAGACTATCACGACGCCGGCACGCCCAAAAGGTCATCCGCCCGGCAGCGTTGGCGCGCGCCGGGCGGACGAGATTTTCAGGCCACGGCTGCGGCTTGCACCCGAGCCGGCCGAAGCCGCCTTCGTTCAGCGGATGGCGGCCTCGGTCTTGGCGTCGAAGAAGTGCATCGCCTTCGGATCGACCCAGAACGGCGCCTGCTCGTGCACACGCAGTTCCGTCTCCGGCGCGATGCGCGACGCCATGATCAGCGTGTCCGCCACTTTGGTGCCTACCACGAGTTCCGATCCCAGCTGCTCGGTGACGGTCAGCCGACCATTGAAGCTGGTGCCGAGATCCTCCGCCGGCGTGCCGAGATGGATATGCTCGGGCCGGATGCCGAGGATGACCGAACGACTGCCCTGCCCCGAAAGGCTCGCGACCTGGCGCTCCGGCACGGCGATCGAGAGATCCTTGGCGACGGCGCGCGTCCGGCCGCCCTCGTCGACGAGGTCGACATGGATGAAGTTCATCGCCGGCGAGCCCATGAAGCTGGCGACGAAGCGGTTCTTCGGCCGGTTGTAGATGTCGAGTGGCGTGCCGACCTGCTGGATGTATCCATCCTTCATGACGACGACGCGGTCGCCCAGCGTCATCGCCTCGACCTGGTCGTGGGTGACGTAGACGGAGGTGGTGGCGACGCGCTCGCGCAGCGCCTTCAGCTCGATCCGCATCTGCGCCCTGAGCTTGGCATCGAGGTTGGACAGCGGCTCGTCGAACAGGAACACCTGCGGATGGCGCACGATACAGCGGCCGAGCGCCACGCGCTGCTGCTGGCCGCCCGAAAGCTGGAACGGCTTGCGGGAAAGCAGCGGCGCGAGGCCGAGTATGTTGGTCGCGTGCTCGACCTCCTTCTTGATCGTCGGCTCGTCGACCCGGCGGTTGCGCAGGCCGAAGGCGAGATTGTCGTAGACGGTCATGTGCTGGTAGAGCGCGTAGTTCTGGAACACCATCGCGATGTCGCGATCCTTCGGCGGCAGGTCGTTGACGACCTTGCTGCCGATCTGGATCGTGCCGGACGAGATGGATTCGAGCCCCGCCACCATGCGCAGCGTCGTCGACTTGCCGCAGCCGGACGGGCCGACGAGCACGACGAACTCGTTGTCGGCGATCGTCAGGTTGACGTCATGGACAACCGGATGGCTGCCATAGGCCTTGCCGACATTCTTCAGGATAACTTCAGCCATAGCGGCCTCCAGAAAGCTGAGGGAATTACATCCGCAGGCCGCGAATGACGTATTTCTGACCGAAGATCGTCACCAGCAGCGCCGGCAGCATCGCCAGCACGGCGGTCGCGCTCATCAGGTTCCATTCCGTCCCGGTCTCGGTGACGAACTGGGCCATGGTCGAGGTGATCATCGGCGTGCGCTGGCCGGTCAGGATCAGCGCGAACAGGAACTCGTTCCAGGTCCACAGCCAGGACAGGATCGACAGCGCCGCGATGCCCGGCATGGCCGACGGCAGCGCCACCCGGCGGAACGCGCCCCAGCGGGTGCAGCCATCGATCAGCGCCGCATGCTCCATCGACGGATTGATGCTGTCGAAGAATCCCTTCATCAGCCACGAGAAGAAGCAGACATGCACGGCGATGTGCGGCAGCAGCAGGCCGAGATAGGTGTCGTAGATCCTGAGGTTCGTGGTGACGAGATAGAGCGGCAGCACGAAGGAGATGTAGGGCACCGTGCGGAACACGTAGATCGTCGCGAACCACGTCTTCTGGATGCGGCCGGTGAAGCGCGACAGCATGTAGCCGCTGCCCACCGTGACGCCGAGCGAGACGACGGTCGCCAGCGTCGCCATGACGAAGCTGTTGAACATCGCATGCAGGATCTGCGGCTGCTGCAGCACCTCGACATAGTTCTGCAGCGTGAATTCGCTGCCGCGCCAGATGTAGTAGATGCCGGATGGCGGTCGGATCGAGGTCACCATCAGGATCGCCACCGGGCCGATGAAGATCAGCAGCACGGCGACGACGATCAGGACCAGGAAGACCCGCCAGGCGCCGGGCGCGAAGCGCTCGAACAGGGTCGGACCCGGCGCAACGATCGGAGTCGAGAAGGTTTCGACGGTCATCGGGAAACCTCCATCAGGCGGTTGACGAGCTTGTAGAGGCCGATGCCGACGACGAGCATGATCAGCGCGCCCAGGCCTGCGGCCGCGGCACCCTTGCCGTAGTCGAGATGCACGAAGGCCTCGACATAGGCGTAGACGCTGAACACCTCGGTTTCGCGCGCCGGTCCGCCGCCGGTCAGGATCCAGACCTGGTCGAAGGTGCGGAAGGCGTCGATCGAGCGGATCAGCACGCAGACGATGATCACCGGCTTCAGCATCGGCAGCGTGATGTGCGTGAAGGTCTTCCAGGGACCCGACGCATCGATCTGCGCCGCCTCGAACGGCTCCTTGGGCAGCCCCTGCAGCGCGGCGAGGATGATGATCGTGAACCAGGGCGCCCAGATCCAGACATCGGTCAGGATGATGAGCGAGAAGCTCGGCCACTTGTCCGAGAGCCAGCCGACTTCCGGAAAGCCCAGCACGTTCAGCAGCGTGGTGATGACGCCGAACTGGTCGTTGAACGACCAGCGGATCATCGTCGCCGTGATCACCGGCGCCACCGTCAACGGCAGGAGGATCACGGTGCGGACGACGGGCCGGCCGAGGAACGGCTTGTTCAGGAGCAGCGCCAGGCCGAGGCCGGACGCCAGCGACAGCACCACCGAGGACACCATCAGCAGGAAGGTGTTCGGCAGTACGGTATGCAGGAAGACCGGATCGCTGAGGACGTCCTTGTAGTGCTTGAGGCCAATCCAGGTCTTGGCGGGGTTCACCAGGGACCAGTCGCGGAAGCTCGCATTCATGCCGATGAAGATCGGGATGATCTGGAAACAGACGAGCACCAGCGCTGCGGGGGCGACGAGAAGGAGCATGAATCGCTCCCTCTCGCCGAGGCGTGACGTTTTCGCCGCGACCCGTTTCATCGGCTTACTTCGGTGCGCCGTCGTGGATCGGCTGGACGCCGGCTTCCAGCGTTGCCTGGATATCCTCGCGGCTACCCTTCATCGCCTTGATCATGACGTCCGAATAGACCTTGTGGGTCGCCGCCCAGTTGCGGAAGTAATAGGCGTCGTGGACATGGGCGGAGTCGAACAGGATCTTGCTCATCTTGACCCAGTTCGGATCCTTCTCGTCGAGCACCTTCCAGACCTTGGTGTTCGGCGGCGGGCCGCCGGTCAGGTTCCACTGCTCGATCTGGCCATCGACGTCGGTCATCATGGCGCCGAGCAGCTTCTTGGCCGCCGCCTGCTTCTCGGCATCGATCACCTTGGGGATCGACCAGCCCCAGATGTCGATCCAGTTGCGGTGGCCGCTGCTGTTGGGGCCCTGCGGGAAGCTGGCGATGCCGACCTTGCCGGCGATCTTCGACTTGTCGGGATTGTTGAAGTTGCCGAGGAAGGTGGTGTCGGCGACCGTGAAGGCCGCGTCGCCCGCCTGGAAGATGGCGTTGGCCTCATCGCGCGAATAGGTGGTCATGCCGGGCGGGCTGATCTTGTTGGCATGCAGTGCATCCCACCAGAATTCAGCGGTTTCCTTCTGGCAGGCCGACGCCGTCATCGGCTTCCAGCCCGCCTCGCCCATCTTGACGTTGTCGCGCTCGTAGAGCGGCTCGTAGATGTCGCAATTGTTGTTCCAGAGCGTCCACCAGAAGCTGAAGAACGTGTTGGTGTAGGACATGCCGCCGACATAGCCCCAGCGGACCTTGTCTTCTTCCTGCAGCTTCTTGCTGACGGCGACCAGCTCGTCCCAGGTCTTCGGCACCTGGTCCTCGGGCACGAGGTCGGTGCGGTAGAAGAAGATGCCGGCCGTGGTGACGATCGGCACCGCCGTCGTCTGGCCTTCCTTGTTGTGGAACGGCTCGAGCTGGCCCTCGGCGACGTTGCGGACCTCGGTCACGTCCTCGACGGAGGCGAGATAGCCCTCGAGGTCCTGGCCCCAGTCGTCATTGTTCCAGATGATGTCGCACTGGTCGGTCGCGCCGGCGCTCAGCATCTGCGTGATCTTCGGCAGGTAGACCGAATAGGAAACCGGCGTCTTGTTGAGCGTGACGCCCTGCTCCTTGGCCCATTTCTCCAGGATCGTGACGTTCGCCGCGATCACCGGATGGTTCATGTAGCAGAGATTGAGCGTCGTCTCGGCGCGCGCGCCAACCGCCGACAGCGCGGTCAGCGACGACGCCAGCAGCAGCACCCTGGCCACCGATCGGCTTAGAATTCTCATGCGTTCCCTCCGCAGTAAAATCGGCGCCCTTGCGCCTTCTCGCCGCGCTGCGGACACAGCACGGCCCTTTGCCGGACAGCGCAGCCGCCGGACACCCTGCCTTCATTCCTGTTGGTCGAACCCCGGACGACGGACGGCTCCTCAACCGCCTTGCCGCCGGGGACATCGGACGCCGGCACCCCGGCCGTCCTTCTCCGCCGATCTCCCCGATCACGCGGAACACTCGCTCCCAGGCAGCCGCAATCCACGCGCCAGGGCGTCGCGGAAACGACTGGATCGCAGCGCGCCGACGAGCCGGAATGCGCGTCTCGCCGCCTTCTGAAATCGTTTTCAGATTGGCGCGCGAGTTTCAGCAGGTCAAGCGCCTTTTTTGGACAATTGCGAAGCGGGCTGCGTTCGGTTGCGGTGATGGACCCGGACACCCAATTCGACGATAGTGCCGCCATTCGCTCCGTGGCGGTCGTTCGGCTGCCCAAAGCCGTGTTCAACGTCCATGACCAAGAATAAGAGCAGCGCGCCGACGACAACACGATCGGACAGCAAGGTGAAACTCGGCGACGTCGCCCGGAAGGCCGGCGTTTCGCCGGCAACGGTGTCGCGCGTCCTCAACCACCCGGAGATCGTCAGCCCCGAACTGCGCGAGCGTGTCGGGCGCGCGGTGACGGCGCTCGCCTATACCCGCGACAGCGCCGGCCGAGCACTGAAGTCGCGCCGCACCCGCACCCTCGGCGTCGTCGTGCCCACGCTCGGCATCAGCATCTTCGCCGAAGGCGTCGAGGCAATGCAGAACCGGCTGAGCGAGCATGGCTACACGCTGCTGATCGCCAATTCGCAATATGAAGCGCGCCGCGAACTGCAGGAAGTCGCGAGCCTGCTGGAGCATGGCGTCGACGGCCTCGCTTTGGTCGGCGACGCGCAACTCCCTGAAACCCATCAGCTAATTCGCCAGCACGGCGTCCCCTACCTCACCACCTACGTCGCCACGGCGCGCGATGCGGTGCAGGCGATCGGCATCGACAATGAAGGGGCGGCGGCATCGATGGCGCGCTATCTGCTGGAGTTCGGTCACCGACATTTCGGCATCATCGCCAACCTGCCGGAATCGAATGACCGCTCGATGTCGCGCTATCTCGGCATTCGCGCGGCGCTGGCCGAGGCCGACGTGCCCCTGCCCCATTCGCATGTGATCAGCATCAGCCAGACCCTGCAGCACGGCCGGCAGGGCCTCCGGCAGCTGATCCAGGCGAATCCCGAGATCACGGCGGTGATGTGCACGACCGATACGCTGGCGATCGGCGCGCTGGCCGAGGCGCGATCGCTCGGCCTCAAGGTGCCGCAGCACATCTCGATCACCGGCTTCGACGACATCGAGCTGGCGAGCCAGTTCGACCCGCCGCTGACGACGATCAGCGTCCCGGCCAGCGAGATCGGCCGCGCCGCCGCCGATCACCTCGTCAATGCGGCGGCCGGCGTGCGCATTCCCGTGATCACCACCCTGCCGCACCGGCTCATCATCCGCGGTTCCGCCGGACCGCTGCCGGGCGCGATCCGCCGCCCAAAACTCGGCAAAACCGCGGAATAGCGGCCGCTAGCGCCCCGTGAACCGCGCGGGGCGCTTCTCGACGAAGGCCCGCATGCCCTCGCGCTGGTCCTCGGTGGTGAAGGCATGCCGGATGGCGCCGCGCTCGACCGCGAGGCCCATGGCAAGCGGCGTCTCATAGGCGGCCAGCACCGCCTCCTTGGCGAGGCGCGCCGCCATCGGCGCCTTGGCCGCGATCGTTTCGGCCACGGCGAGCGCGCGCGCCACCGCCTCGCCGTCCGGGCAGATCTCGGCGATCAGCCCCGCCTGCAGCGCCGCCTCGGCCGAGATCGGTTCGCCGGTCAGAACCATCCACATCGTCAAGGACTTGCCGACCGTTCTCGCCAACCTCTGCGTCGCGCCGTCGCCGGGCAGGATGCCGATATTGATCTCGGGCTGGGCAAAGCGGGCGCTGGCGCCAGCGATGGCGATATCGCCCAGCATCGCCAGTTCATGCCCGCCGCCATAGGCGATCCCCTCGATCGCCACGACGATCGGCTTGCGGAACCCTTCGACCACCCGCCAGGCGGCGATGCGCGAGGGATTGTCGATCGCCGCGAACCCGTCGCGCTGCATTTCCTTGATGTCGGCGCCGGCCGAAAACAGGGAGGGACCGCCGGCCAGCACGACGCAGCGCACCGTGTCGTCGAGCGACGCCGCCGTCAGCGCGTCGGCGAGTTCCTGCAGCAGGGCGTTGCTCAGCGCGTTGCGCTGGGCCGGCCGGTTCAGGCTGACTTGCAGCACATGCTCGGACGGGCGCGCGATTGCGATCAAGGGGGCCGGTATCTGCAAGATGAAAACTCCAAATCGAGCAAGATGAAAAAACGCGCTTCAATTCTGAAAACGTTTTCTGATACAGGATGACAAAGCGGCCCTGAGGAGGCAAGCCCGGCACTTCCGCGCCGGCTTGGACACCGCGACATAACCGGAGGACCCTGCCCGATGTCGACTGCGCCCTACCACGAGGCTCTCGACCTTCTCGCCGCCAAGCTCATCGAGGACGAGCGGACGATCGGCGTCGCGTTTCCCTATGTCACCGCCCCGGACGGCGCCTGGCAGACCATGCCGGCCTCGGTCTCCGCCGGCTATACCGGCGCCAACTGGAGCCATGGCAACTGGTTCTGCGGCTTCTGGGTCGGCCTGCTGCTCGCCGCCTACCTGCACACGCGCGACGAGAGATTCCTGACGCTGGCGCGCGAGCGGATGCTGCTGGTCGAACAGCGCGCCGAGGACGGCAACACGCACGACATCGGCTTCATCTTCCTGAGCTCGGCGATGCCGTTCTACCGCATCACCGGCGAGCGCCGCTATCGCGACATCGCGCTGCGCGCCGCCGCCCGCCTGCGCGACCGCCTCGTCGTGACGCGAAAGGGCGCCTACATCTCGTCCTGGGGACCGATGAGCGACCCGCGCGGCCGTGCCAGCTCGGCGATCGACACGATGGCGAACATCCCCCTGCTCTACTGGGCGGCGACCGAGAGCGGCGATGCGAGCTTCCTGCTCGCGGCCGAGGCGCATGCCCGCATGACCGACCGCGCCTTCACCCGCCCCGACCTGACGCTCTATCACGCGGTCGAATACGACACGACGAGCGGCGAGCGGCTGCGCGGCTACACCTATCAGGGCCAGCACGATGAATCGTCCTGGTCGCGCGGCACCGGCTGGTCCGTCTACGGCCTGGCGGCGACCGCGGGCGCCACCGGCGATGGCCAGTATCTCGCGCGCGGCGGCGTCATCGCCGACAAGTGGCTGCAGCAGTTGGGCGACGACATCGTGCCGCCCTGGGATTTCAACGACACCGCGCCCGACGCCGCGAAGGATTCGTCCGCCAGCGCGATCATGGCGGCCGGCCTGATCGATCTCGCCCGCCTGCACCGCGACGAGGCCAAGCGCGCCAAGTGGCAGCAGCAGGCCGACCGGCTGCTGACCGGCCTCTGCCGCGACTATATCGCCCGCGAGCCCGCCCATCGCGGCCTCTTGACCAAGGCCTGCTATTCGATGCCGCACCAGATCGGCGTGCAGTCGGCGGTGCTGTTCGGCGATTACTTCTTCGTCGAGGCGCTGATGCGCGTCGTCATGCCCGGCGCCTTCAGCATCGAGCACCGGCAGATCCAGGGCTGAGGCAACAGGCGCCTGGCTCGGAGCCAGGCGCCCTTGTCACGAACAGGTTCACCCCGCCGCGCGCATCGCCTCGACGAAGCGGGCGATGCCTTCGGGAAGATCGATCGCGGGCCGGTAGCCTAGGTCACGGCGGGCGGCTTCGATATCGATCGGTCCATGATGATCGTCGAGCGGGTCCGGTCCCTCGCGAAGCGTGATGCGCGCGCCCGGAACCTGTTCGGCCACCAGCTCGGCGACACGGTCGAGCGTGTCGATCCGGCCGCCCGTCACGTCGTAATAGGTCCGCGGCAGCGCAGGCGCGTCGAGGGCGGCAACCAGCGCCGCGGCGGCATCCTCGACATGGATGTACTGGCGCGGGAAGCCGGCACCGAACGGCAGGTCGAGCGCCTCGCCGGCGAGGCCTGCCGCGATCATCCGGCGCAGGATGCAGGACGTGCTGCGCTCGGGCCCGTAGATCCACGAAAGCCGCAGGCTGACGCCGGAAACGCCATGCTCGCGCGCATAGGCGTTGACCAGTTGCTCGCTCGCCACCTTGCTGGCGCCATAGACCGTCGAGGGCTGCGGCGGTGTCGCGGCGTTGATCGGCGCGCCGCCGGTCGAGCCATAGACGCTCGCCGACGAGCAATAGACGAAGCGCGGGACACCGTGGATCCGCGCCAGCTCCAGCATGTTGGCCGTGCCGACGATGTTGGTCTCGACGATGGAGAAAGGCTTCTCCTTGCCGACCATCGGGCCGGAGATCGCGCCGCAATGCAGGATGCCGGCAAGCTTCTGCCTGCCCGCCAACGCATGCAGCGCGTGCGTCTCGGTCAGGTCGATCGCAACAACGTCGACACCGGAAATTCGGGTCGAGACGCGGTCGATGGCGAGCACGGGTCGGCCGGCGGCGGTCAGCTGGCGCAGCAGCGCGCGCCCCACCAGCCCGGCCGCGCCGGTGACGAGAACCGTATCGGTCATGGTCTTGCCTTTCCCTGCCGTCGGCTCAGGCCGCGATCACGGTGGCCCGGTCGGGCAGCCAGGTCAAAACGAGGTCGCGACCGTCGGCGAACGTGTCATCAGGATATTTGTCGACATGCGCCTCGAGCGCGACGGTGCGCTCGTCCGGCAGCACCACGGCGAGACGACGGACATTGCCGACCCGGTGGCTGCGGGTGATTTTTGCCGCGATAGCGTTGCGCGGCGGCGCTTCGCCCGAGACCGGCACCTTGAGGTCGATCGCCTCGGCCGGAATGACGACCTTGGCGCTGGAGCCGCCGGCGACCGCGCCATTGGCGACGCCGACCAGCCGGCCGATCGGCGTATCGACGGCGACATGCTCGCCCTCGACCTGGCCGATGACGCCTTCGAAGATGGTGTTGCGGCCGATGAACTGCGCCACGAAGGCGGTGTTCGGGCGGGTGTAGAGCTCGTGCGGGCGGCTGATCTGCTCGACGCGGCCGCGATTCATCACAACGATGCGGTCGGAGAGCGACAGCGCCTCGGACTGGGCGTGGGTGACGAAGACGAAGGTGACGCCGAGCTCGCGCTGCAGCAGCTTCAGCTCGTTCTGGATCGACTTGCGCAGATTGGCATCGAGCGCGCCGAGCGGTTCGTCGAGCAGCAGGATATCGGGCTCGACGACGAGGCCGCGGGCGAGCGCGATGCGCTGGCGCTGGCCTCCGGAAAGCTTGTCGGGGCGACGGTCGGCGATGTCCTCGAGCCCGAGATTGGCGATCATGCGCTCGACCTTGGCGTCGCGCTCGGCCTTCGCCATGCCCTTCACCTCGAGCCCGTAGCCGATGTTGCGGCGGACGGTCATGTGCGGGAACAGCGCGTAGCTCTGGAAGATCGTCGAGGTCGGGCGCCGCTCCGGCGGCAGGTCGTTGACGCGCTGGCCGCGAATGCGGATGTCGCCCGACGTGATGGACTCGAAGCCCGCGATCATCCTGAGCGTCGTCGTCTTGCCGCAGCCGGACGGCCCGAGAAAGGCGATGAACTCGCCCTTGGTCACCGACAGGTCGAAATTGGCGACGGCGGTGGTGCCATCGTCATAGGTCTTGCCGAGATTGATGAGTTCGAGATCGTAGGCCACGGGATGCTCCTGGTGCGCGGAGGACGTCGCGCATTCGGTTGGAGGAGCGGCGTTGAACAACGCCGCTCCAGTTGGTCGAAGCCGCGTCAGGCGCTGAGGAATTCGTCCCACTTCTGGACGATGTGGTCATATTCTTCCGGCCACTGGTGCCAGTAGGCGACATTGGCCGCGCGCTGCTCCAGCGAACCGCCGTCGCGCAGGTCGCCTTCCTTGATGCCGCGCTCGGGCGCGCCGACCCAGGGCTTGCCCTCGTACCAGAAGGCATACTTCTCCGGCGACATGAACTGCTTCAGATTGGTCGAGGGCGAGTAGTAGCCCTGCTCCGAAACGGCGATGCCCGGAGGACCCGACAGCCAGTAATCGGCATAGGCGGCGACGGCTTCCTTGTTCGGCGAGGAGGCGAGCATGGCCGGGCCGATGGCCCAGCCGCGATAGCCTTCCTTCGGCACGGCGTAGCGGCAGGCCTTGCCCTGCGCCTTGACGGCCATGACCGCCGGCTGCCAGGCGTCGCAGACGACCATTTCGCCGGAAGCCAGCAGGTTGACGAGCTCGCCGAAATCGCCCCAGAGCGCGCGGAACTGGCCGTCCTTCTTCTTGGCGATCAGGAACTTGATCGCCTCGTCGATTTCGGCCTGCGAGGGGTTCGCCGGGTTCTTCACGTCGGAGAGGCCGAGCGTGTTCATCGCCATGAAGACCTGGCCGAACGCGGTCAGCGGATCGGTGTTGAGGCCGGACTTGCCCTTCCACTTCGGGTCGAACAGCGCCGTCCAGCTGTTGGCTTCCTCATCGGAAACGACCTCGGGATTGTAGCCGACCGAGTCGTAGTTGTAGACGGCGGGCACCAGCCAGAGCTTGGTCTGGCCTTCATCGGCCCAGATCTGGCCGGTGATCTGCGCGTTCGGCGCCCACTTGGCGTCCGGCTTGGTGAAGGTGTCGCGGATATTGGCCCAGTTCTTCAGCGAGCTGACCGGCACGGCCTCGACATTGTTGGTCATGACGACGGCGGGAAGCCGCTCGACATTGGTTTCCCAGCAATCATAGTCGGCCGATCCGGAAAGGATCTTGGTCTGCGCGTCGGGATGGGTCGAAGCCGTGCCCGAAACCGAGCCGACGCCGGACGCCGTCTTGAAATCGGCCAGGATGCGTTCCTGCACCGTGACCGACAGGCCGATCGTGCGCAGGCTTTCGTTCGCCAGCGCGCTCTCCGCCGCGAAGGCCCGCGAGGCCGAGGCGAACGGCACGCTGCCCGCCGCAACCGCCATTGCGCCCGCGCCCGCACCCTTGAGCAGGAAGCGACGCGTCATCTCCATCTGTTTGTTCATGCTTCACCTCGGTCTGGTTATGCCTGCTGCTTTTGTTCTGACCGGCGTCCGTCAGGCGGCGGAGCCGGAACACTGGGAAGACGGAGGCGGATCAGGCCGCCTCCTCGCTGGTTCGTATGGAGGCGGTCAGGCCGCCTCCTCCTGGATCGCAACCTGCTTGGCGCGCCGCACGGACAGCCCCATCAGCACCCCGTAGACGCTGAGCAGCGCGAAGGAGAACAGGGTCGTCAGCACGCCGAAGGCGAAGATGTTGGGATGGATCTCGACGGAGAACGTGCCGTAGATCGCGAGCGGCAGCGTCAGGTCGCGGCCGGAGGCGAACAGCGTGCGCGAGAACTCGTCATAGCTGAGCGTGAAGGCGAACATCATCGCCGACAGCACGCCCGGGAAGATCAGCGGGAACGTCACCTTGCGGAAGGTCCGCACCGGCGACACGCCGAGCGACCACGACGCCTCCTCGACGCTCTGGTCGAAGCGGTTGAAGATCGCCAGCATCACCAGGAAGGCGAAGGGATAGGTGTAGACGACGTGCAGCACGAAGGCCGTGCCCCACCAGTGGCGGTCGATGCCGAGCACGTTCGAGACCAGCGACATGCCGAGGCCGACGAGCAGGCCGGGCACCATCATGCCGAGCACGATCAGGTAGAAGACGACGCCCGAGCCCTTGAAGCGGCTGCGGAAGGCCTGGGCCGACATGACGCCGAGCGTGGTCGAGACGACCATGGTCATGAAGGCGAGGACCAGCGAGCGCAGCAGGCCGGAGCCGACCGGCAGCGGCGCGATGCGGCTCGGCGGCACCAGGCCGAGCAGGTGGCGATACCAGTAGGTCGACCACTCGACGATGGGAAACTGCGGCCCGCCTTCCGGTCCCGTCTGGAACGAGATGATGGCCAGCACCACCATCGGCGCATAGAGGAAGGTCAGGAACAGGACGGTGTAGACGCCGAGCGCGGGCTTCACGAATGTCGACTGCATGATCGCTCAGAGCTCCTTGCGCAGGTTCACGACGCGCAGCAGACCCGCCACGACGACGCCGATAATGAGGGTGAGCACCACGCCGATGACGGAGGCGAAGGCCCATTTCAGCGAGCCGACCTGGGTCACGATGATGTTGCCGAGCAGGTTGACCTTGCGGCCCGAAAGAGCGGCAGAGGTTGCGAATTCGCCCAGCACCATGACCGAGACGAAGATCGAGCCGACGACGACGCCGGGCAGCGACAGCGGCAGGATGATCGTGCGGAAGATGCGGCCGAAGCCGGCGCCGAGATCGCGCGCCGCCTCGATGATGTTGGGATCGATGCGGCCGAGCATGAAGGCGATCGGGCCGACCATGAACACGCAGTAGATCTGCGTCATGCCGATGACGACCGAGAGCTCCGAGAACAGCAGCGCATCGATCGGCGCGCTGGTGATGCCCAGCCACTGCAGCACGATGTTGATCGCGCCTTCCTTGCCGAGCATCGGCCGCCAGGCCAGCACGCGGATCAGGAACGAGGTCCAGAACGGGATGACGCAGAGCGTCAGCAGCACCGTCTGCAGCGTCTTGTTCTTGACGAAAAGACCGACGAAAAGCCCCGCCGGATAGCCGACCAGGATGGTCGCGAACAGCACGGTCAGCCAGATCCGGACCGTCGTCCAGAGCGCCGAGAGATAGGTGTCGCTGGAGAAGAAGGTCGTCCAGCTTTTCGTCGTCAGGATGGGCTGGATGGCGAAGGTCGTCTGCGTCCAGAACGAGACGTAGAGGATCATCGCGATCGGCAGCACGAGGAAGAGCAGCATCCAGAGCGCGCCGGGCGCGATCAGCCAGTAGGCCGTGCGGTTGCTCTTCCGGCGGGCGGTGGATTTGGCGGCCGGGAGTTCAGCGGCAGCGGCGGTGTTGGTCATCGTCATGGAAGGCGGTCCCTTGTCCAACGGCGCGCTCACGCGAACACCAGCGCGTCGCGCGTCTGCCAGGTCAGGCGGTAGCGCTGCTTCTCGGCATAGGCCGGCGCCTCGCGAAGGCTGAGATGGTCCTCGACCTCGATCACGCGGCCGTCGTCGAGGGCGAAGAAGGAGAGCACCGCGGCACCCGAATATTCGCTAGCGATGAAGGTGCCGCCGACGCTCTCCTCGCCGTCGCCCGCCCCTGCCCCGTCCGGCCTCACGGCGATCTTGTCCTGGCGAATGGCATAGGCGGGCGCCGATTCCGCCGCGCGGACGGAGGCGGCGGAAATGGCGAAGCGGCCGGCCGGGCCGACGAAGTCGCCGCCGTCGCGCGTGCCGGAAAAGATGTTGTAGCAATTGAGGAAGCGCGCGATCTCGGCGCTGGCGGGCTGACTGTAGACCGTGTCGGGCGCGTCGGCCTGGGCGATGCGCCCGTTGGCGAGCACGATGACCGTATCGCCCATGGCGAGCGCCTCGGTCTCGCTGCCGGTCACATGCAGGAAGGTGACGCCGAGCCGCTCGCGGATGGCGCGCAGCTCGTCGCGCATGCGGGTGCGGAGGTTGGCGTCGAGCGCGCCGAGCGGCTCGTCGAGCAGCACCAGCTTCGGCTCGGTGACCAGCGTCCGCGCCAGGGCGACGCGCTGGCGCTGGCCGCCCGAGATCTGCGCGATGCCGCGCTCCTCGAGGCCCGTGAGGCCGACCAGCTCGATCATGGCGGCGACCCGGTCGCGCCGCTCGGCCGCCGGCATCGCGCCGATGGCGCGGTTTTCCAGCCCGAAGCCGATATTGCGCGCCACGCTCAGATGCGGAAACAGCGCGAAGTTCTGGAACACGAAGCCGATGTTGCGCTGGTAGGTTGGCACGTCGTCGATACGCTTGCCATCGAGGATGACGTCGCCGCGATCCGGCTCGTCGAAGCCGGCGATGACGCGCAGGAGCGTCGTCTTGCCGGAACCGCTCGGCCCCAGCAGCGAGATGTAGCTGTCGCCGCGGAGCGCCAGGTTGATGCCCTTCAGCACGGGGGATCCGCCGAAGCCCTTTTCGACGGCGTGCAACTGCAGCAATGGTGACATGGCCTGTGTTCCCTGCATTCGACGTCCTTGCGAAGGCCACGTCTCTGCGGACGCAGTTTCCCTTCGCGGCGGCGGCCTTGCGGGCCGCTGCCGGTTCTGGATGCGGTGTTGGTTCGGAGGCGGCCGCGCCCAAGGGCGCGGGCCGCGATCGTTCAGTGCGACAGCGGCATCGCCACCGGGCGCA
Organism: Kaistia nematophila; assembly: GCF_026343855.1. Classification (NCBI taxonomy): domain Bacteria; kingdom Pseudomonadati; phylum Pseudomonadota; class Alphaproteobacteria; order Hyphomicrobiales; family Kaistiaceae; genus Kaistia; species Kaistia nematophila. Next base: position 765,550 of record NZ_JAPKNK010000002.1, read on the forward strand.
TCGGCGCGCCCGTCGCGCCGCGCAGCTTGATGCAGGCGCCGAAGAAGGCAAACTCGTAGCAGCGCTCCTGCGACATCTCCTCGAGATTGACCATCTCGAGCAGTGGCACGCCCGCCTCGGCCAGCAGGTAGGTGTGGACCGGGAAGAAGTTGAGCGGATCGGGCGTCGGCGTCTGCTCGACGGTCAGATTGTCGGCGCCGACCATGATGGCGCCGTTCTTCGCCAGGAATTCCGCGCCCTCGCGGTTGATGCCCGGCGTGTTGGAGACGAAGGCCATGTCCGGCCAGAGCCGCATCTGGCCGGTGCGGATCAGCACGACGTCGCCAAGGTTCAGCTTGATGTTCTGGTGCGCCAGGCAGCCCTTCAGATCGGCCTCGCCAATCGCGTGGCTCGGCGGCAGGACATCGACGCCATGCAGCGCCGCGACATCGAGCAGCACGCCGCGTGCAAAGATCGGCGGATGCAGTTCCGGGCCCGCGACATTCCAGTTGCGGCTGCCGAGATGGTCCTTGGCGCTGAATTCGTTGAAGATCTTACCGTTGTAGCCGAAGTGGTTCAGCGTATCGATATGCGTGCCGCAATGGGTGTACATCGAGATGCCGTCGCCGGAATAGGCAACCAGCTGGTTCGCCTCGAGACCCTTCTTCATGCTGTCGTCGACGATCTCGCCGGCCGGCGTATGCGTCATCCAGATCTGGTAGGGCTGGTCGCCGGCGCCGAACCAGCCCGGCATGCCGATGAAATGATCGACAGAGAGATCGAAGACCTTGCTGGCGTCGGCCCGGCTCAGGATCGCCGAGCGCGACTCGCCGTCGATCAGGTTTAGCATGCCGATCTGGTCGTTCTTGCCGAAGGGACTCTTCGTTACCTTATGGAACTCGGCGTTGTAGGCGATGATCTTGTCTTTCGTCGCCGCATCCACGTAACAAGCAACACACATAACGATATCCCCTCTTGGTCTTTTATTGGTCTCAGAGTCGATAGGTTTCGGGCTTCCGGTCCTTGAACGGCGCGATCTCGAATTCCCCCGACTCGAAGATGATCGTCTTGTTCCGCGCCCGCTCCAGGTCGACATCGGCCGAAAACAGGCCGGTCTCCGTCCCGGCATGAGCAATAACCTTGCCGATCGGATCGACGATCTGGCTCGATCCGAGGAAGGCGGTGCCGTCTTCGTTGTCATTGCGGTTGGCGGCCAGGAAATAGACGAAGTTCTCGGCGGCCCGGACCGGCGTGAACAGATCGGCGAGAATGCGCGAGGCGACCGGCCAGTTGGTCGGCAGCACCACGATCTCGGCGCCGCTCAGCACCAGCGTGCGCACGACCTCCGGGAAGCGGATCTCGTAGCAGATCGCCAGGCCGACCTTACCGACAGGGGAATCGAACACCGCCGGCTCGATCCCTTCCGGCTGGTCGACGAAGCGGTCGCCGCCGAGGAACGGCAGGTGACGCTTGCGATGGCGGCCGATAACGCCGTCCGGCCCGATCAGCAGCGCGGTGTTGTAGACGCGCCCGCCATCCGCCTCGAACAGGCCGACCACCGCATGCATCGAAGCCTCGGCGCAGGCGGCGCGGATCCGCTCGATCTCGGGACCGTCCGCCGCGATCGCCGCCGCCTCGAGTTCGGCGCGGTCATTGTAGACGTAGCCCGTGAGGCAGCATTCGGGAAAGACCGTGAGGACGATGCCCTCGCCCGCCGCCTGCTCGATCCAGCGGACGACCGCCTCGGCGTTTTCCGCCGCCGCGCCCTTGATCGATCCGACTTGTGCAACCGCGATTTTCATCATGGCTCCGTACGTGTATGATGGGAGTAGCATGTCACACTACACATGCAAGTCAACGACTCGAATGCACAGAATCGCGGCGGCCCGCGACGCCATGTTGAGCGACCGCTGAAATCCTGGTCATTCGAGTTGATCCACGGGGGCGACGGCGCGAAAACGTCGGGTTTCCGGACACAATCTTGCGCTGCATGGGTGTGATCCATGCGACCTACCGGTATCGTGTCGCGAAAATCGACCGCCGGCTCACCGAGAAGCGAACCTTGATGAAAAGCACAGACCTGCATCAGAAGAGCCTGGCGACACGGGTCTTCGAGATCGTCCGCAATGCGATTGTCGTCGGCGAGTTCGCACCCGGCAGCCTGCATTCGGTCCAGGAGATCGCCGAGAAGCTCAACGTCTCCCGCACCCCGGTGCGCGAGGCGATGCTGAAGCTCGAGGAGCTCGGCATGATCAGCTTCGAGCGCAATCGCGGCGCCCGCATCCTCGAAACGACCGTGCATGACCTGGAGGAGATCTTCAGCCTGCGCGTGCTGCTCGAGGTGCCGGCCGCCTACCGAGCCGCGATGCGCATCACTCCGCCGGAACTGCGCAAGCTGCGCCAATCGCTCGACGAGGTGCAGGAGGCCTACAAGTCGACCTCGACCAATGTGCGCGCCCATCTGGAGCCGGACGCCCGCTTCCATCGCAGCATCGCGCTGATCTCCGGCAGCCGGCGTCTGGCCGGGATCCTCGACAATCTCTTCGACCAGCAGATGATCGCCGGCGGCACGTCTGGCGGCTTCACGCGCGAGATGGATTCGATCTATCGCGACCACGAGCGGATCTACGAGGAAATCGCCAGGCAGAACCCGAACGGGGCGGCGGCGGCGATGCGCGACCACCTCGTCACCAGCGTCCGCGCTCTGGTGGAGAAAGAAACCGGCGACGCCGAGGCCGGCACGGTCTTCGGCCCTCTCTATGTCGACGTCCTCTCGCTCAACACGGAAGGCTGAGGACGGCGGATGGTCTCGAACCGGTGGAAGCGATGGAGATCGCCGCCCGGCCGTTGGGCGGCGCAACGCGCAGGGATAGTAGAGCCATAGGGGGCCGACGCTCGAGCTGATTGGTGGCGATCGGTGACGGCCGGATCGACGCCACGCCTTGTATCGCCGGGCTGACTTGCGCATTGATGAGCTTCATCCGCCGAACGCGGGCCTCGCGCCTGCAACCGGCCAGCAGGCCGAATAAGCCGAGGAACACCCATGCCGTCAGACAGGCCCCGCCGCCCCCAGGATCCCTTCGCCGCCGCGGAGGCGATGTTTTCCAAGAAGAAGCCAGCGGCGCCGGAGATCAGGCCGAGCGCGCTGCCGCGTGTGCGCGAACCGGTCTCGCTGCGGATCGACAGCGACGTGCTGGAGCATTTCCAGGCCGACGGCCCCGGCTGGCAGGACCGCATGAACGAAGCCCTTCGCGCCGCCGCCATCGCCGCCGGACTGGAGACGCCGACGGACAAGGATGGCTGAGGGGAGAACCAAAGGAGGTAGAGATCGCGAGCCGGACATCGGCACTGTTTTGAATCACGCTTTTGGTGTGGCGCCGATCAAGCGGATTTGAGGGGCTCCGATCTGCTCCATGACCCACCACGCCCGTGATAAGTTTCCGCGCTCAGCACGAAGTTTTGCCCGCAGTCGGGGCAGCGGAAGCGATAGTGCACGATATCGTCTAGCAGCCCCTCTTCGGATAGATCGGAGAATGCCAGCGCACTGCTCAGTGGGCCAGCATCGATCTCTTCGATGTATCCATCAGTCAACGACCGTCGTATCGTTCCGATTGCGCGAAACAACTCGCCAGGCGTCCTCAAGTGCACAACCTCGTCCAGATGCTCACAGCGCGAACAAGTCATTCCAAATCCTCTCATCGAGCCGCTCCCCGTGCGACCGCGCTACCCTAGTCCTGCATCTGCCGCGCCGCGTCTCTCATGCAGAGTTGGTAGTAGGACCAGCCATAGTCTCTGATCTCCTTCACAAACACACGCAGCTCATCCGGATCTTTGAAATCGGAAGCCCACTGCCCGAGCGGAATCTTCGAGTGCACCCCCGAAGCCGAAGCTTCGTTCCGCAGCTTCAGAAGGTTGGTACTGCAGTAGGCAACGAATTCTCTGCCCAAACCGAGATCCTCGGACAGTTGAACCATTCGATCGGCGTCGGCAGCAACATCTTCCGATACGATCTCCTCCCTCTCTTCTTCGGTCATGGATTTGACCGAAGCCGCCAAGACAGCCCGATCGACGGCGTCCTTGAGACATAGCCTCAATTGAAGCTCATCGTACTTCGAACGCTTGCCTATTTCGGTGTGGAATTGCGGCAGGTCCGTCCAGCCTTCTGGATTCTTCCAGTCCACGTTGAAGGGCCAGTCTTCAGCCGCATCTGCCTGACCATATCGAGCGAATTGCTGGTTGGCGCAGACCTCTGCCTCACGACCATCCAGCCCCAGCCGCATTTGCCGATCCCAGGATACCCACCTGAGGGTCCACTCGTAGAAGTTCGACACGCCTTTCATGCTCGCGACGCTGAGCGGACCCGTTGGCACATATCTGGTCGGCTCGGCAGCCAGAGCGGTTGAGTGTATCGCGACGAGGAGGCCAATCGCCAACGCAATTCTCATGCAAGCTTATTCCCGGAGACTGTTTGGTCAGTAGAAGACGACGCCGCGGCATCGGTGCGTCGGATGAGGCAGGCAGCACTTGGTGCCACCGAGAGCTACGAACGCCGCGCCTATTCCATCCCGGTCGCTCCCGCTTCTCGTCTCGCGATCACCTTCGCCTCTAACAGGGAATAGGAAGATCTGGAGCCCTAACCAAGCCAGACTGGGTCTGAAGTCGGCCGCCCCCCCCGGAACCAGCGCACCCATTGTTCTGAGCCCTCAGGAAACCTGACAGACCTACGAACATCATCGCAACGCCCATGCAAATGTTGGCAATAGTGCACATTAGTCACATGGCGCACGCAGAACGTGTCCGAGAACGAGATGCACGTCAATACGGCAATCCCCCGGAATGCGCCGCAGAGCACATGGCCGGCTCCCGGTCCCTCTTCCAGGGTCGAGGAAAAGAAGCCGGCGGCGCCGGAGATCAAGCCGAGCGCGCTGCCGCGGGTCCGCGAGCCGGTTTCGCTCCGGATCGACAGCGACGTGCTGGAGCATTTCCAGGCCGACGGCCCCGGCTGGCAGGACCGCATCAACGACGCCCTGCGCGCCGCGGCGATCGCCGGCGGCCTCGCGACGTCCACCGACAAGGAGACCTGACCCGGGAGATCGCGGCGCAGGATTGAGGCCGGCGCCATGCCGGGCGCCCATCGCCGCGCCGGCCGTGCCCCCTTGCCTGCGGAACCGCAAACCGCTTTGATGCCCGCGTGAATTCACCCGGATTGCTTCGGATCGGGAGAGCATTCATGACGTCGCCCATCGACAGCCCTTTGCTGCCCTATCAACTGCATGGAGAATTCCTGCTGACGAGCTACTCCCTGCGCCCGAGCGACCCGACCTTCGGAACGACGCAATTCCTCGGCGCGCATTTCTCGCACAAGAGCTCGGATTTTCCGTCGGGCGGGCCCGGAACCCAGCACAAGCTCGGCGGCGACGTCATCGTCTCCCCCACGGTCGGCGCAACCGTCACCGTGTCGCTGAACCGCGACGACAATTTCCATGTCGAGTACGAGATCGATTTCAGCGGCAACATCCGGAAGGGTTCGGTCGTCGTTCCGCCGGGCGCCGTCGTGCCGTTCATGCTGAACGCCAAGCCGTTCGAACTCGGCGCCACCCTCGCCAACCGCTCCGCCGTCCTGCAGGGCACGCTGAACGCCAGCAAGAGATCCGCGCCCTTCACGCTTTGATCCCTGCCGACAACCACCGCGAACAATATCGGAGCTCGCGAGCACCGTGAATGAGGCTACGCGTGCGGACATCGACACAAGAACGCCATCGCCGGACCGATCTTTCCTCTAGCGAGGACGATCACTTTCGATCGATCCGCCAGACGATGGATAGTCAAGTACTACCTGAACGAGATCAGATCCCCGATCGATAGTATTTTTAGTCTGGCTTCTTGCTATCGATCCCGGAGGTCAATTTCATGTGATCGTCGCGCTTGTTATCGGAACGTGAGTTCCGCGCGCTCTATTTTGTCGACGGGGGGCTCTAGAAGGGATGCCCTGACCATGACACGTCATTTCCTAGGCATGATCGCATCTGCGTGTGTTGTCCTGGCCGTTCCGGCCGTTCCGGCCATGGCCAAAGAAGTCGACGTCTCGAAATTGACCTGCAAGGAGGTCGGCGCCATGGCGCCCGCCAAGATCGTCGGCATCGCCCTGTGGGTGAGCGGCTATGTCCATGGCAAGGCCGGCAATGCCATGATCGATACGACCAAGGCTCATGCCAACGCCGAAAAGATCGCCGGCTACTGCAAGAGCAACGCCAGCGCGACGCTGGGAAGCGCGGTGGAGGCCGTCTTCAAATAGCGGCGGACTGCCGGGAGATCGGCCAGAGATTGTCGAGTGATCGTGAAGAGATCATCGGCCGGGCGACCTGCGGGCCGCCTGGCCGGCCGCAGGTCCAGCACCGACCGAAGGCTCGACGACGACGCCGCGGCAGGTCCTTAACTCGCATCCGCTCCGGCCAAAGGCGGTCCAGGCGCGAGGGTTCGTGAGGGCGGTCGGCATTCTCGTCATCGGGCGGCTCGGCCTGATCCGGGCCGCCATCCGCGGCGGCCCTTTGAATTCAGGAAGGCCCCGTGCCCGCACGAGGACCGCGTTCCAAAACCTGGCGACTTTCCGTCAAGAGCAGGCGTTGCTCGCCGCCCTCAAGGCTGCTGACACGCCCTTCAGGGAGTAGGTGTCCGTGGTGTTCGTGCCCCGCCTGGAAAGTCCGTGGACGGACATCTGGCTTCCTGCCCTCATGGCATCGACCAGCCGCCGCTCTTCAGATGTCTGATCAATCCAGGCGCCGTCGCCCTGGGTGAAAAGCCTGAACTTCTCGCCATCCACGCTCACTGTAGCGTAGGAGCCCGCCTTGAACGGGTAGCCGATGGCTACGGACACTTCGTCGCGGACTCTTTCACCCGGCCGGGTGCTCACCATGAAAAAGGTGGGATCCCGATTCACGCCGGTTGGCCGCTGCGAGGTAGGTGTTGCCGTCGCGAAGCAGACCTTCCCCTTGTTGCTCGGGTAGGTATACAAGGTCCAGTCAGAATAGGTTTGGACCATCTTTGGAGTTTGTGCAGCAACGCTGCTGGCGATTACACAGATTGCTCCTGCGAGAAGCGTTCTTTTCGCGGTCATTGATCCTGTCAGCACGATCCCACCGGACTTTTATAGAATGCTGCCCGGGAGGGATGTAGGCCGAACAGCCAAGGAAAGCTGGCCGACGAGTCTTAATAATGCATGAATTTCAATTCAAAAATCGGACAGACGGAATGCACCCTCTGCCGCGTGGAAAACTGAACTCGGCCCCTCGCCAAACGTGACGACAAGCGCGCGAGCTGCCGGCGCGCCTTCGCCATGTCGCAGGGACTTGCGGGCAACCAACCGCAATCGTTGGAAGCCTTGAACAGCGCCCTGCTGCAGGACCGACGTCAAAGCGCATCGGCCCAAGGCCGTAGATCGTTGATTTTAGTGAAGAAGAGAGTGGCTGGGGAACCTGGATTCGAACCAAGACTAACGGAGTCAGAGTCCGTCGTTCTACCGTTAAACTATTCCCCAACGAGGATGCCGGAGCATCCGGAGCGGCGGGCCAGCGCCCGGCGCCGCGTTGATGGCGTTCGTATAGGCCGCGCCCCTTTTGCCGTCAACCACCCTTTTTATCCATCCGATGACAGAGCCGATTTGTTCACAGGCTAGTCGACCGGGCGCTTGCCGCCTCCACGTCCGACGGCAGCGCTTCTGAGCAGGCTTGCGGTACCAGGCCGTCTCGAAGGACGCGCTACCTGTGGGCAAGCCTTGTTGCCTGCGCCGACCTGCAGGCTTCGAGGCGGCTTCCCGGCCTCCTCGACATGTCTGGGGACGGCGTCATGGGAAGAGCCCTCGGAAAGAGGGCAGAGCACGCCTCGGCCCCGCCCCAGGCGAGCCACGACGAAACGAGGGAAAGCAGATAGCGGACTGTCCAAAAATGCGCCCCGCGCCCGCTCGGGAGCGGCCCAGCCGTCCCCGGCGGACAAAACAAGACGGCTTACGGGTTTCGAAGGCCTGCGCTAAGCTCACGCCCGTCCGGGCTTGCTTCCGCCCGCGACGCAAAAAGGGGAACGCATGCATTCGGGATCGCCCGGGTCGCGCGGAACGTCGGCAAAACAGGCCAAAGCCGCGACGCGCCTCGACTTCGAGCGACATCCAAGCTTCAAGAATGCATGCTAGCGTCGAAACTAGACGGCTTATCATCAGGCCGGCCAGGGGGCCGTGCCGGGGCAACTGGGCGTTGATTCGCCGAGGGAGAAAAAGCATGAAGACCAACTGGATGCGGATGACGGTTTCCGCACTCGCCATCTGCGCCTCGAGCAGCCTGGCCTTCGGCCAGGGCATGGACGAGCTGATCGCGGCGGCCAAGAAGGAAGGCCAGCTGACGACGATCGCGCTCCCGCATGACTGGTGCGGCTATGGCGACATCATCGAGGGCTTCAAGGCCAAGTACGGCATCGCGGTCAACGAGCTGAACCCCGACGCCGGCTCGGGCGACGAGATCGAGGCGATCAAGGCCAACAAGGGCAATACCGGCCCGCAGGCGCCCGACGTCATCGACGTCGGCCTCTCCTTCGGCCCCTCCGCCAAGGCCGAAGGCCTGCTGCAGCCCTACAAGGTCTCGACCTGGGACACGATCCCGGACAGCGCCAAGGACGCCGAAGGCTACTGGTACGGCGACTATTACGGCGTGCTCTCCTTCCTGGTGAACACCGACATCGTCAAGAACGTGCCGAAGGACTGGCCGGACCTGCTTTCCGACGAGCTCGCCAACTCGGTCGCGCTCGCCGGCGATCCGCGCGTCGCCAACCAGGCGATCCAGGGCGTGTTCGCCGCCGGCCTCTCCGGCGACAAGGGCGACATCGCCAAGGCGGGCGAGGAAGGCCTGAAGTTCTTCGCCGAGCTGAACAAGAAGGGCAATTTCGTGCCCGTGATCGGCAAGTCGGCCTCGCTGGCGCAGGGTTCGACCCCCGTCATCATCGCCTGGGACTACAACGCGCTTTCCTGGCGCGACATCCTGAAGGGCAACCCGGCCGCCGAGGTCGTCGTGCCGAAGACCGGCGTCGTCGCCGGCGTCTATGTCCAGGCGATCAGCGCCTACGCGCCGCATCCGAATGCCGCCAAGCTGTGGATGGAATATCTCTATTCCGACGAAGGCCAGATCGGCTGGCTGAAGGGCTATTGCCACCCGATCCGCTTCGACGATCTCGCCAAGAACGGCAAGATCCCGGCCGACCTGCTCGCCAAGCTGCCGCCAGCGGACGCCTATGCCAAGGCGGTGTTCCCGACCGTCGAGCAGCAGAACGCCAACAAGGAAGTTATCTCCAAGCAGTGGGATTCGGTCGTCGGCGCCGAAGTCGCCAAGTAGGCGGTCCCAAAGTCCCTTCCAGGGACTGACGCGAGACGGAAGAGCCTGGTTCCCGACCAGGCTCTTTTTCGTCTTTTTGCCGGCTAAGGGCGGCCTTGCGGGCCGGGTTATTTTCGGCCGCGCCCTTGCCTCTTGCCGGGTGCCCCAGCATCCTGCATTCCAGAACCGACGGCCAGCACAGGTTGCCCATGGCTCAATCGACAGTCGAGATCGCCCCAGCGAAGCCGCGGCCCTTGCCGCTGAGCTGGCTTGGCGTCGCGCCCTTCCTGATCTTCGCGCTGATGTTCCTGATCCTGCCGGCTGGCTATCTGGTGATCGGCGCGTTCCAGACGCCGGATGGCAGCTTCACGCTGCAGAACATCGCCAATCTGAACCAGCCCAACATCCTCAAGGCCTACCGGCTCAGCATCTCGATCAGCGCGGCCTCCGCCTTCCTCGGCTCGCTGCTCGGCTTCGGGCTGGCGCTGGCCATCGTGCTCGGCAAGCTGCCGCGCTGGGTGCGGCCGATGCTGATGACCTTTTCCGGCGTCGCCTCGCAGTTCGCGGGCGTGCCGCTCGCCTTCGCCTTCCTGGCGACGCTCGGCCGCACCGGCCTCGTCACGGCGCTGCTGTTCAACGTCTTCGGCATCAACATCTACCGCTACGGCTTCAACCTGTTGAGCTTCACCGGGTTGACGGTCACCTATCTCTATTTCCAGATCCCGCTGATGGTGCTGATCCTGACCCCGGCGCTGGACGGGCTGAAGCGCGAATGGCGCGAGGCCTCGGCGATCCTCGGCGCAACGACCTTCCAGTACTGGCGCATGATCGCGCTGCCGGTGCTTTGGCCGAGCCTGCTCGGCGCCTTCATGCTGCTGTTCGCCAATTCCTTCGGCGCGATCGCCACCGCCTATGCGCTGACCGGCTCGTCGCTCAACATCATCACCATCCTGCTCTACGCGCAGATCCGCGGCGACGTGCTGCATGACCCCAATCTCGGCTATGCGCTTGCGCTGGGCATGATCCTGATCACCGGCATCTCCAACGGCGTCTATATCTGGCTGAGCTCGCGCACCGGGCGGTGGATCCGATGAAAGAATCCCGTTTCTTCCCCTGGCTCGGCGTCATCTTCGGCGCGGTCTATTTCCTCGTGCCGCTGATCGCGACGTTCGAGTTCTCGCTGCGCATGGAGCGCGGGCGCTATTCGTTCGAGGCCTATCGCATCGTCCTGGCGGATCCGTACTTCCAGCAGAGCTTCGGCTATTCGGCGGTAATCGCGGTCTGCACCATCCTGGTCGGCGTCGCGCTCTGCGTGCCGACGGCCTATGTCGTGCAGCTGAAGCTGCCGCGCATCCGCCCGCTGATCGAGTTCCTGACGCTGCTGCCGCTCGTCATCCCGGCGATCGTCATCGTGTTCGGCTATCTCAGGATGTACAATTCCTCGTCGTGGCTGCCCCTGACCTCGAGTGCGCGTGGAACCGATCTCCTGTTGACCTTCAGCTACGTCACGCTCGCCCTGCCCTACATGTATCGCTCGGTCGATACGGGGCTCCGCGCGATCGACGTGCGCACGCTGACGGAGGCGGCCCAGAGCCTCGGCAGTTCATGGCCGCGCATCCTGCTGACGGTGATCCTGCCCAATGTGCGCGTCGCGGTGCTCTCGGGCGCGTTCCTGACCTTTGCCATCGTCATCGGCGAATTCACCATGGCGAGCCTGCTGAACCGCCCGGCCTTCGGTCCGTATCTGCAACGGATCGGCGCCAACCGCGCCTACGAGCCGGCGGCGCTCGCCATCATCGCCTTCGCCATCACCTGGGCCTGCATGGGCCTGATCAATCTATTCGCGGCGATGGGTCGGCAGACGACCCGCCGTTGAACGAGTTTCCAAGGAAGCGACCATGGCATTCCTGACGATCGAGAAATTGGTCAAGACCTTCGGCACCCAGACCACGGTCAAGGGCGTCGACCTGGCCGTCGAGAGGGGCGAGTTCGTCACGCTGCTCGGCCCCAGCGGCTGCGGCAAGACGACCATCCTGCGCATGATCGCGGGCTTCGAGAGCGCCACCAGCGGCACGATCCGGATCGACGGCAAGGACATCACCGACCTGCGCCCCAACCAGCGGCATATCGGTATGGTGTTCCAGGCCTATGCCCTGTTCCCGAACATGAGCGTCGCCGACAACATCGCCTTCGGCCTCAAGGTCGCGAAGAAGTCCTCGGCCGAGATCGCCGCGCGGGTGAAGGAGATGCTGGAGCTGATCAAGCTGCCGCAGCTTGGCGACCGCTATCCCTACCAGCTTTCCGGCGGCCAGCAGCAGCGCGTGGCGCTGGCCCGCGCCCTCGCCGTCAAGCCGCAGATCCTGCTTTTGGACGAGCCGCTTTCCGCCCTCGACGCGAAGATCCGCATCTCGCTGCGCGAGGAAATCCGCGCCGTGCAGCGGGCGCTGGGGATCACGACGATCTTCGTGACGCATGACCAGGAAGAAGCGCTCTCCATGTCGGATCGCATCTGCGTCATGAACGACGGCAATATCGAGCAGCTCGGCACGCCCTTCGAGATCTACAACTATCCGAAGACGCGCTTCGTCGCCTCCTTCGTCGGCACGCTCAACATCCTGAACGGCCGGGTGCTCGATTCGACCTCCGGCCGGCTTTCGATCGACGACCAGGAAATCGTCACCGCCCGCGAGCTCGGCGGCGCCAGCACCGGCGACACGCTCGCCCTCGCCCTGCGGCCGGAGGCGCTGTCGATCGGCCACGCCAATGGCGGCAGCAACAACCTTACCGGCACAATCGACGAGGTGCATTTCCTCGGGTCGGTCGTGCGCATCCGCGTCCGCTTCAAGGACAATGTCGTCTCGCTCGACACCTTCAACCGCCCGCACGCCGCCCCGCCCGAGCGCGGCCAGCCGGTGACGGTCAATTTCACGCGGGAGGATATTCTCGTGCTGGACCGCCCGGCGATCTAGGCGCCTCTCCGGCGGATCGCCGCCATCGCCGCGATGCGCCGGTGGCGGCGCTAACGGCCCGTTACCAGGCGGCTAACGCGTTAACCCCTCTAGGCAAACGAAAACGGGCGCCCGAAGGCGCCCGTTCCGAAGCCATTGGCGACAGCCGATTACGGCTGCGTGTAGGACGTCTTGACCGTGGTGAAGAACTCGGCCGCGTACTTGCCCTGCTCGCGCGGGCCGTAGCTCGAACCCTTCCGGCCGCCGAACGGCACATGGTAGTCGACGCCTGCCGTCGGCAGGTTGACCATCACCATGCCGGCCTCGGCATTGCGCTTGAAGTGGGTGGCATGCTTCAGGCTGGTCGTGACGATGCCGGCGGCGAGGCCGAACGGCGTGTCGTTGGCGACGGCCAGCGCCTCTTCGTAGTCCTTGACCTTGATCACGCTGGCGACCGGGCCGAAGACTTCTTCCTTGTTGATGCGCATGTCCGGCGTGGTGCCGGTGAACAGCGCCGGCTGCAGGAAGAAGCCGGGGTTCTCCCGCTCGACGAGATGGCCGCCGGCGACCAGCGTGCCGCCCTCGTCCTTGGCGATCTGGATGTAGTTCTGGTCCTGATCGAGCTGGCTCTTGTCGACGACCGGGCCGATATGCGTGCCCTGCTTGATGGCGTCGTCGACGACGAGGTCCTTCATGCGGGCGGCGAGCGCCTCGACATACTGGTCGTGGATCTTCTCGGTGACGATCAGGCGCGACGAAGCGGTGCAGCGCTGGCCGGTCGAGAAGAACGCGCTGTTCGCCGTGGTCTCGACGGCAACCTTCAGGTCGGCGTCATCGAGCACGATGGTCGGGTTCTTGCCGCCCATCTCGAGCTGGAACTTGCGCATCACGGCGATCGAGGCCTCGGCGACCTTCTTGCCGGTGCCGACCGAGCCGGTGAACGACAGGGCGCTGACCTTCGGCGATTCGAGGATCGCCTGGCCGACGACGGAACCGCGGCCCATGACCAGGTTGACGACGCCCTTGGGCAGGCCGTTGCGGACCAGGATGTCGACGATGGTCCAGGCGCAGCCCGGAACCAGGTCGGCCGGCTTCAGCACGACGGTGTTGCCGAAGGCGATGGCCGGAGCGAGCTTCCAGGCCGGAATCGCGATCGGGAAGTTCCACGGCGTGATCAGGCCGACGACGCCGACCGGCTCGCGGGTGATGGTGACGTCGATGCCCGGACGCACGCTCGGCAGGATCTCGCCGGCCAGGCGGAGGGTCTCACCGGCGAAGAAATGGAAGATCTGCGCGGCGCGCATGGTCTCGCCAATGCCCTCGGGGAGCGTCTTGCCTTCTTCGCGCGACAGCAGGCGGCCGATTTCTTCCTTGCGGGCAAGGATTTCGTCGCCGGTCGCCTTCAGGATGTCATGGCGCTGCTGGATGCCCGACAGCGACCAGGTCTTGAAGGCGTCGGCAGCCGCGTCGATCGCGGCCTTGGCGTCGGCCGCCGTGCCCTGCGCGTATTCGCCGATCACTTCGTTCGTGTTGGACGGGTTGATGTTGGGGCGCGCATCGCCGCCAACCCACTCGCCACCGATGTAGTTCTTGTGAAGTTCGCTCATCAGATGATCCTTGAACGTCGTGAACGGAATCCGCCCGGACGAGCCGGGCGAAAGGGGGTGTTGGGAGCAAGGCTCGGGTTGCCGTCCTTGTATCCCTCCAGCCCCCCTGGGCCAACCCTCAAAGCTGGGTGACCGACACCTTCTCTTCCTTGGCGAAGGCGAGCGGGTTCTTGAGCGCGAGGCCGAAGGCCTCGGATTCGATGTCGAACACGTCGCCGGGCTCCGTCTTGACGCCGAAAGCCACGCTCAGCGTCGCCGTGCCATAGGTGTGGACATGCACCTGGCCGGGACGACGGAAGAAGTCGTACTTGAAGTGATGGTACTCAAGGTTCGCCAGCGTGTGCGACATGTTCGCCTCGCCCGACAGGAAGGGCTCGTCGAAGATCACCTTGTCACCGCGATGGATGCGCGAACGGCCGCGGACGTCGTCCGGCAGCGCGCCGACGAGCAGTTCCGGGCCGACCGAGCAGGGACGCAGCTTCGAATGGGCGAGGTAGAGATAGTTCACCCGCTCCATGATGTGGTCCGAGAACTCGTTCGCGAGCGCGAAGCCGATGCGGTAGGGCTGGCCGTCGTCGCCGACGATGTAGATGCCGGCGACTTCCGGCTCCTCGCCGCCATCCTGCGCGAAGGACGGCGCGGTCAGCGGCTGGCCGGGGCCGACGAGCAGCGCGCCGTCGCCCTTGTAGAACCATTCCGGCTGGACGCCCTGCTGGCCGGCGGCCGGCTTGCCGTTCTCCAGGCCCATGCGGAACATCTTCATCGAATCGGTCAGCACTTCCGCCTCGTCCGGCGCCTTGTGCATGGCGTCGCGCGCCGAAGCCGAGCCCAGATGGGTCAGGCCCGTGCCGGTGATGAGCAGATGCGCGGGATCCTCGTGGTCGATCGGCGCCAGCACGCGGCCGGACGCCAGCAGCGCCGCGCGGTCGACTTCCTCGGTCGCGCCGACTGAGGCCTTCTCGACCATCGACTCGATGCCGGTCTTGGCCGCGATGGCGGCCTTGGCGAGCGCATAGACCGTCTTGTAGCCCGGAACGATGTAGGACCGCTCGCCGGCGCCGCTCGGCACGGTGGCGACGACGGCGCGCTCGCCGGCCTCGGTCTTGATCTGCATCAGTCTCATTCGTTTCTCTCCTGTTGTGCCAGGCGGCCGTCTTCGCCTACGCCCGCGGCCTGCCCTTGATGCGTTGGAATGTCTCTAGCCGGTGCTGATCTCGCCATCGGCGTCGGCACTGCGGCCGACCCAGATGGAATCGAACACATTGCCCTTCGCGTTGCGCAGAAGCCGGCGCATCGCGAGGAAAGCCTCGTCCTGGTTGCGATCGCGAATGGCCTCGAAGACGTCGCGATGCTGGACGACGGCATCGTCCCCCATGACGGTTCGCCAGCCGAGCGAAAAGCTGATCACCAGCCCCGACTCGATCAGGCCACCGACAGAACGCAGCATCGGATTGTGCGACGCCTCCAAGACGGTCATGTGAAAGGCGAGATCGGCGCGGATCTGCTCGACGCTGCCGCGATCCCGATTCCGGATGCCCTCGAGCGCCTTGCCGAGGCGTTCGATCTCCTCCGGCGTGGCGCGTTCGGCCGCCCGCGACGCTGCGGCCGGTTCGATGATCTCGCGCATCTCGAACAGCGAATGGATGAACTCGTCGCTCGGGCGCTGGTCGATCTGCCAGTGCAATACGTCGGCATCGAGCATGTTCCAGTCGACGCGTGGGCGCACCTTGGTGCCGATCTTGGGGCGGGAAACGGTGAGGCCCTTGGCCGAAAGCAGGCGGATCGCCTCGCGCACGGCAGTGCGCGAAACACCGAATTCCTCCTGAACCTTCGGCTCCGTCGGCAGCGTGTCGCCGGGGTTATACAGGCCCGACACGATCCTGCGGCCGAGCTCGGCCGCCAGCTTGTCGGAAAGACTGCCGGAACGTTCCCTGCCCGTCGGGCGAAGCTGTCGCGTCTTGTCCTGGGCGCCTCGCATCGCCGGGGCCCCTCCTCGATCCCTGCCTTCAACCAAGACGCGGCATCCCTCGGGAAAGCCGGTCAAATCCCGTTTTCATAGTATGTTTGATCGGATCAACTTTCAACTTGAATGCGGGAAGCGTCTGTCGTGGCCGCGATTGTAGCCGCTTCGCGCCGCTTTCATCATATGCTTGAAAGCAAAGGTGCTTTTCCGGGCCTCCGCGCGCCCGCCGCCGAAAAGCAAAGCGGGCCCGCCCGCCTCTGCCGAGGACGGACGAGCCCGCGATTCATCGCCGGGATCAGCGAGCGCGCTGGTTGAAGAGAACCTTCTGCGCTTCCTTGTCGTCGGCCAGGCTGACCGGCGCGACGGGCGCCTTGATCGCCATGCCGCGCGCGACACCCGGACGCGCATTCATACGGTCGATCCAGGCCTTCACATGCGGAAATTCCGACGTGTCGAAGCGCTGGCTCTCCCAGCCGGCCGCCCAGCCGAAGATCGCCATGTCGGCGATCGAATACTCGCCGGCGACATAGTCGCGCTCGGCCAGGCGCCTGTTCAGCACGCCATAAAGGCGATGCGTCTCGTCCTGATAGCGCTTGATGGCGTAGGGGATCTTCTCCGGCGCATATTCCGAGAAGTGGTTGCGCTGGCCGAGCATCGGGCCGAAACCGCCCATCTGCCACATCAGCCATTCCTCGACCTCGACCCGGGCGCGCTCGTCGGCCGCCGGATAGAACTTGCCGAACTTGCGCGCCAGGTAGAGCAGGATGGCGCCGGATTCGAACACCGAGATCGGCTTGCCACCCGGCCCCTCGGGATCGAGGATCGCCGGCATCTTGTTGTTCGGCGAAATGGCCAGGAATTCCGGCTTGAACTGGTCGCCCTTGCCGATATTCACGTAGTGGAGGCTGTAGGGAACGCCAAGTTCCTCCAGCAGGATGGTGATCTTCTTGCCGTTCGGGGTCGGCCAGTAATGCAGCTCGATCGGCTGCGTCTGCGTCACGGTCATGGGAAACCTTTGGCTTTGGCTGGAGCTGGATCGATCACCAAGCGGCGAACGACAGGTCGCATCCCCTAATTTGGGTTTCCCGCGGCAGTAAGGCAAGGCTTACAAACCAAGGTTGGAAGCCGGCGCACGCCAGCGGCCCTGCCCTTCGCGGAATGCGGGCTCGCCGAAGCGTCAGCGCCCCGGGTCGCGGATGTCGAGATGCTCGACGGTGAGCCTGCCGACTGTCAGCCTGTCGATGCGGGCTTCCAGGATCCGCAAGCGACCGATCGCCATGGCGCCGAAGGCGATCGCGCCGATCGCCGCCGCGCCGATCGCAAGAGCCCCCAGCGCTGTTGCACCGGTGGCGCTCGCCTGTGTCTTCCGCACAATCCTCGTCATGGTCGCCCTCTCGACGGTTGCTGGAACGTCGAGGGCGACCATAGCGCGGATTTCGATGGATCCGAGACCCGGCCGCCCTATTCGATCCCGAGCTTCTTCTTCAGGATGTCGTTGACGACCTGCGGGTTCGCCTTGCCGCCAGAGGCCTTCATGATCTGGCCGACGAACCATCCGGCGAGCGTCGGCTTGGCCTTGGCCTGCTCGACCTTCTCCGGGTTGGCGGCGATGATGTCATCGACGACCTTCTCGATCGCGCCGGTATCCGTCACCTGCTTCAGGCCACGCGCCTCGACGACGGTCTTCGGGTCGCCGCCCTCGTTCCAGACGATCTCGAACAGGTCCTTGGCGATCTTGCCGGAAATGGTGTTGTCGCCGATCAGGTCGATGATGGCGCCGAGCTGCTCGGCCGAGACCGGGCTCGACGCGATGTCCTTGCCGTCCTTGTTCAGCCGCGCCGCCAGTTCCTGGGTAACCCAGTTGGCGGCGGCCTTGGCGTCGCGCCCCTTGGCGACGGCCTCGAAATAGTCCGCCGTCTCGCGCTCGAGCACGAGCACGCCGGCGTCATAGGCCGAGAGGCCGAGCTCGTTGACGAAGCGCGCCTTCTTGACGTCGGGGAGCTCCGGCAGCGCCGCCTTCAGCCCGTCGATCCAGGCCGGCTCCAGTTCGAGCGGCAGCAGGTCGGGGTCCGGGAAATAGCGGTAATCGTGCGCCTCTTCCTTGGAGCGCATCGACCGGGTCTCGCCCTTGTTCGCGTCGAACAGGCGGGTTTCCTGGTTGATCGAACCGCCATCCTCGAGGATGCCGATCTGGCGGCGCGCCTCGTAATCGACGGCCTGGCCGACGAAACGGATCGAGTTGACGTTCTTGATCTCGCAGCGCGTGCCAAGCGGCTCGCCCGGGCGGCGAACCGAAACGTTGACGTCGGCGCGCATCGAGCCTTCGTCCATGTTGCCGTCGCAGGTGCCGAGATAGCGCACGATGGTGCGAAGCTTGGTGAGGTACGCCTTGGCCTCGTCGGCCGAGCGCAGGTCCGGCTTCGAGACGATCTCCATGAGCGCGACGCCCGAGCGGTTCAGGTCGACGAAGCTCATGGTCGGGTGCTGGTCGTGCAGCGACTTGCCGGCGTCCTGCTCCAGGTGCAGGCGCTCGATACCGACCGTGACCGTCTCGCCGCCGTCGAGGTCGATGACGATCTCGCCCTCGCCGACGATCGGCTGCTTGAACTGCGAGATCTGGTAGCCCTGCGGCAGGTCCGGATAGAAATAGTTCTTCCGGTCGAAGACGCTGTAGGTGTTGATCTGCGCGTTGAGGCCGAGGCCGGTGCGCACCGCCTGCGCGACGCACTCCTCGTTGATCACGGGCAGCATGCCCGGCATCGCCGCGTCGACCAGGCTGACATGGGAGTTCGGCGCGCCGCCGAATTCGGTCGAAGCGCCGGAGAAGAGCTTCGAATTCGACAGGACCTGGGCATGGACTTCCATGCCGATCACGATTTCCCAGTCCCCGGTCGCGCCCTTGATCAGCTTCTTCGGATCGGGCTGGCGGACGATGGCGTTCATGCGAGATGACTCCGAATAGAATACTGATCATCCGGTTAGAGCCTTGCGCGGCTTCCGGCAAGGCTTGTCGGTCAAAACGCGGCGTCGGAGCGCGCTCTGGCGCCCTGACGGCTGCGCGCTACTTGACGAAATCGGCGCATCTCGGCGCCGGCTTGTCGCCCCAGGGCATGATCGGCACGCTGGAGATCGAGTTCTTCGGGCTGCCGTCGACCAGCTTGTCGGAATAGACGAGATAGACCAGCACGTTGCGCTTGGTGTCGCAGCCGCGCACGATCTGCATCTTCTTGAACCAGATCGAGCGCCGCTGGCGGAACATCTCGTCGCCCTGGTCGATCTTGTCCTTGAAGCTGATCGGACCGACCTGTCGGCAGGCGAGCGAGACGTCCGACGTCTCCTCAGCAAGGCCAAACATGCCCGACACGCCGCCGCGTTCCGGCGCGGCGAAATGGCAGGCGACGCCGTCAATGTCGGGGTCGTCGACGCCGTAGACCGCGATCTTGTCGTTCGGCGTCACCCATTTGAAGGTCGTCGATTCCTTGAAGATCAGGTCTGGACCATCGGCCAGCGCAGGCCCGGCGGAGGCCAGCATGGCAGCGGCGGTCAGGGCGACGGCGGTGAGGACGGATCCAAGGCGCATATTGCTCTCCGAGACAAGACAGTGCGCCCAATATAGGTAGGCGTGCCGCCGCAACGAGCCCCGTCGCGGCGGCACGCGGAAATCAATGCGCCATCACGATCGGCTCGGAGCCGCCGCGCAGGAGGCCGAGCCGTTCGCGCCGCAGCCAGCGCGCCAGCAGCAGCCCCGACACGACGGCGAGCCCGGTGGCAAGGCCGATCCATATACCGATGCCGCCGAGCCCCGCCCAGAAGCCGAGCAGCACGCTCGACGTGAGGCCGACGCCCCAGAAACCGAGCGCCGCATAGATCATCGGCACGCGGGCGTCGTGCATGCCGCGCAGCATGCCGCCGGCGATCGCCTGGGCGCCATCGAACACCTGGAACAGGGCGGCGATGCCGAGGAAGGAGACAGCGAGCGCGATCACCTCGGCATTCGAGGGATCCGTGCGATCGAGGAACACGCCGATCAGGGTCTCGGGAATCGCCAGCATCGTCAGCGCCGTGCAGGCCATGAAGCTGACGCCCAGGATGAAGGGCGTCCAGCCGGCGCGGCGGATGGCGTCCGCGTCGCCGGCGCCATAGGCGATGCCGACGCGGACGGTGACGGCCTGTGAGAATCCGAGCGGCACCATGAAGCAGAGCGCGGCGATCTGGATCGCGATCGCATGCGCAGCCACGGCGACGGGACTGATCAGGCCCATCAGGAACACGGCCGCATTGAAGACGGAGACCTCGAGCGCAACGGCGACGGCCATGGGCAGGCCGAGCCGCCAGAGCGCCAGGAAGCGCGGCCAGTCGGCCCGCCAGAAGCGGCCGAAGACGCGATAGCGCCGGAACGTCCGGTCGCGGGTGCAGACCAGCGCCATGCCGAGGAACATCACGGTGGCCGAGAGCGTGCTGCCGATGCCGGCGCCGAACATGCCGAGCTTCGGCAGGCCGAAATGGCCGAACACCAGCGCCCAGACGATCAACGCGTTGAAGGCGACGCCGGCCATGCCGACGACGAGCGACCAGAAGGGCCGCTCCAGCGCGGCGATGAAGGAGCGCAGCACCAGATACCAGAGGAAGGGCAGTAGCGCCCACTGCATGCCGCGCATGTAGGTGGCGGCGAGATGCGCGAGTTCGGCGTCCTGGCGGAGCCAGAGCAGCAGTTCCTCCGTGTGCCAGAGCAGGATCCAGAACGGTATGGCGAGGACGACCGACGCCCAGAGTCCCTGCCGCACGGTGCGTCGGACCTCGCGCACGGCATGGCGATTCCTCCCGCGTTCGCGCGCCACCATGGGCGACACGGCCGAAACGAGGCCGATGCCGAAGATCAACAGCGCGAAATAGAGATTCGTCGCCAGCGCGCTCGCCGCCAGATGCCGCGCGTCGACCCAGCCGAGGATGACCACATCGGTGGCGGTGATGACCGTCTGCGCCAGGTTTGTCAGGATCAGCGGCAGCGACAGCAGGATCGTCGCCCGGATCTCGGCCAGCCAGGGGTGGGTTCTGTCGGCCCCCGCCGGGGCCTGCGCACGCGCGGTCATGATGCGGATTCTCTCGTGGTGAAGGGACGCGGTATCGCCCGCGCCACCAGCGCGCCACCTAGTCACAACCCGCGCCGAATAGCCAACCAAAGATCCTGATATCAGCCATCAGCCTTGTTGCAGATGCCGACCGCCGGCTCGTCTTTGTGGCAAAAGCGCGGCCATGGTGATGACCGTCCGACGCATCCGTGCTATGGCGTCTTGCCCTTGGAACGAGGGGCAGACCGGCACAGCGCACGCGACCAAGGGCCAGTTCCATGCGTATCGAGAGTGTGTTTTCGCGAATCTTGGCAACGGCCATGATCCTCCTCGCGGGCGCCGCAACGGCCGAAGCGGCGTCTAGCGTCTGCACGCGACTGGAGGGTCGCCTCGCCTCGCTGCAGCGCAGCCAGGGCGCGAGCGCGGGCAAGGCCGCCAGCCAGGACAACGCCATCAACCAGCAGCGCGCCGCTCTCAACGCCGCCAACGCCGAAGCGCGGCGCGCCGGCTGCAAGGGCGGCTTCCTGATGTTCAAGTCGACGTCCGCCGCGCCGCAATGCAGCGGCATCCTGAAGCGGATCAACGCCATACAGGCGAATCTCAACCGGCTGGAGCAGCGCCGCAGCGCCTCGGCCTTCGATCCCAACGCCAGTGCCCGCCAGCGCTCGGACATCCTGCAGCAGCTCGCCCTGAACGATTGCGGCCCGCAATACGCCGCCTATGCCCAGCAGCGGCCGCGCAACTTCCTCGAGCGCCTGTTCAACCCGGAAAACCGCGTCTACGACACCCAGCAGGTGGCGCGCGTCCCGGCGGTCGCCGAGCGCGATCCAGGCTACAGCTCCGGCGAGACCGAGCGCGGCTTCGGCGGCGGCAGCTATCGCACGCTCTGCGTCCGCACCTGCGACGGCTATTACTTCCCGATCAGCTTCTCGACGCGCCGCTCGAATTTCGCCACCGACGAGCAGGTCTGCCAGCAGATGTGCCCCGGCACCAATGTCGCCCTCTACGCCCACCGCAATCCGGGCCAGAACAGCGGCGACGCGCGCTCGACGACGGACGAGACCCCCTATAGCGCGCTGCCGACCGCTTTCGCCTACCGCACCAGCTTCAATCCGGGCTGCACCTGCGGCAGCCCGTCCTCGGTCGCGGCGTTCACCGGCGGCTACAGCGCATCGACGCTCGCCACCGAGACCGCGCTTTCTGAGCCGATGCCGCCCGTGCCGGGCACGGCTCCGCCGACCGGCGAGGATCCCGAGACGCTCGCCAACCGCGCCGGTGGACTGGACCCCGATTCCCTCGGCACGGCCAGCGTCGAAACACCGGTCGCCAACCTCGCGCCGCCGCGCCAGGCCGGCGTCTTGCGCCGGGTCGGCCCCTCCTATTTCTACGCCGCCCAGTAGGACCGATCCTGCTGGTTCTCCGGCGATGAAGGATGGGCATGCCCCCCTGCGCGGCATGATGGACGGCCGCATCGACTCAGTGTTCAACTACGCCGCGTTCGCCGACGCTCGCGCCCCTGGGGTGCGCACGGGCGGCGCGCCAGATAACGATTGCCCGACCGCCAGCAAGGCGGAGCGGCATGGACAGGACGGGAGCAGACGCCAATGACCCTCATCACCACGCCGCCCTGGCTCGGGCTGCCGACGCATCGCGCCTGGCTGGACGACCAGATCAACCGTCTGGTCCGCTTCGTCCAGGGCTCCCGGCTGGAAGCCGGCGGCTTCGGCTATCTGCTGGAAGACGGCACCGCCGACCTGACGCGCCCGCGCGAGCTCTATCTCAATTGCCGCCTGACCCATGTCGCCGCCCTCGCCTATATGCGTGGCATTCCGGGCACGGCCCACCTGATCGACCACGGCATCGCAGCGATTACCAACGACTTTCACGACCGCGCGAATGGCGGCTGGTTCTCGGCGCTGGAGCCGGCCGGCGGTCCGATCGCCGGCCGCAAGGCGGCGTATGACCATGCCTTCGTCCTGCTCGCCGGCGCGTCGGCGACGGAAGCCGGCCGGCCGGGCGGACGCGAGCTCTTCGACAGCGCCGTCGCCGTGTTCCTGAAGCATTTCTGGGACGAGGAAGCCGGCATGTCGCGCGAATCCTTCGCGTGGGACTTCACCGACTCCGAGGACTATCGCGGCGCCAACTCCAACATGCACCTGGTCGAGGCCTGCCTCGCTGCCGGCGATACGTCGGGCGACGCTGTCTGGTACGACCGGGCCCTGTCCATGGCCGACCGGCTGATCAACCACGCCGCACGCGAGCGCAACTGGTTCCTGCCCGAGCATTTCGACACGCAGTGGAACCCGCGCCCCGAATACAACACCGACGACCGCGCCCATCCGTTCCGGCCCTATGGCTCGACGGTCGGCCATTGGCTGGAGTGGTCACGCCTGCTGGTGCATATCGAGGCGTCGCTCGCCTCGCCGCCGGCCTGGCTGCGCGAGGCCGCGACGGCGCTGTTCAACCACGCCATCACCTTCGGCTGGTCGGTCGATGGCCATGACGGCTTCGTCTACACGACGGATTTCGAAGGCGCCGTCGTCACCGACGTCCGGATGCACTGGGCACTTTGCGAAGGCATCGCCGCCGCCGCCCTTCTCGGCGCGGTGACGGGCGACGCGCTCTACGAGCATTGGTACCGCAAGCTCTGGGACCACGCCGCGCGATATTTCGTAGAGCAGGAGCGCGGCACCTGGAAGCACCAACTCGCCGCCGACCTCTCCGAGGCCGGCTCCGTCTGGCCGGGTCGCCCGGACGCCTATCACGTACTGAACGCGCTGCTTTTGCCGCAACTGCCGGCCGCGCCGGGCGCGGCGACGGCATTGGCGCGCGGACTGGCCTGACCGTCCGCGAGACAGTTCCAAAGACGATCATCGAGGCCGGCTTTGCCGGCCTCGTTCCTATTCAGGTGGCGAGCGCCGCATCGAGGCGGGCCAGGGCCCGCTCACGGCCGATCAGCGGCAGCATCGCCGCCAGTTCCGGGCCATGATCGAGGCCCGTCAGAACCTGGCGCAGCGGCATGAACAGCGCCCTGCCCTTGCGACCGGTCGCAGCCTTGACCGCGTCGGTCCAAGCCTTCCAGCTCTGGCCGTCGAACGGTCCCGACGGCAGCGCCTCGCGCGCCGCTGCCAGGAAAGCGGCTTCCTCGGCATCCGCCACGACATGCGCCGCGACGGGGCCGGTGACCACCGTCCACCATTCCACCGCGTCCTTGAGGCGAACGAGGTTGCCGCGCACGGCGCTCCAGAAATCCTCGCCGCCGCCGACGCCGAGCGCCTGCAGCCGATCGGCGATCTCGGCATAGGGCTTCGCGTGAAGCAGCTTGGCGTTGAGGCCGTCGAGATCGGCCGGATCGAACTTGGCCGGCGCCTTCGAAACCATCGAGAGATCAACGAGACCGGCGAGCGTCGGCAGATCGGCGACCGGCTCGACGGAGACCGAGGTGCCGATCAGCACGGCGAGCGAATTGACCGCCATCGGCTCATAGCCCGCCTCGCGCAGCGATCCCAGCGAGAGCGCGCCGGTGCGCTTCGAGAGCCCCTCGCCGCTCGCGGTCGTCAGGGTGTTGTGATGGCCGAAGACCGGCAGGGGCGCACCCAGCGCCTCGAACAGCTGCAGCTGCACGCCGGTATTGGTGACGTGATCGTCGCCGCGGATGATGTGCGTGACACCCATGTCCGCGTCATCGACGACGGAAGGCAGCGTGTAGAGATAGGTGCCGTCCTCGCGGATCAGCACCGGATCGGACAGCGAGCCGATATCGACCGTCTGCGGTCCGCGAACCAGATCGTCCCAGGTCACATGGCCGACCGTCTCGTCGAGCTTGAAGCGCCAATGCGGCCGGCGGCCCTCGGCTTCCAGCTTCGCCCTGTCCGCATCGGTCAGCTTCAGCGCGGCACGGTCATAGACCGGCGGCAAGCCGCGCGCGGCCTGGCGCTTGCGCTTGCGGTCCAGTTCATCCGCGGTCTCGTAGCAGGCATAGAGGCGGCCGGCGGCCTTGAGCCGCACGACAACCGCGTCATAGGCGTCCGTGCGCAGCGACTGGCGCTCGAACTGGTGCGGCAGGATGCCGAGCCAGTTGAGATCGCGCTGGATCGCCTCGGCGAACTCCTCCCTGGAGCGCTCTCGATCCGTATCGTCGAGCCGCAGGATGAACCGCCCGCCCGCCTTCAGGGCGAACAGCCAGTTGAACAGGGCGGGCCGCGCGTTGCCGATATGCAGGTAGCCAGTCGGCGACGGCGCGAAGCGGACGATAACGGATGGGCTGGTCACGGATGGGCTGGTCATAGCGAACGCTTTAGCGTGCGCCGCCGACCGCTGCAACGAGCGGCTAGCGGACGATGGTGATGCGCTTGGCGGCGCGGGTCAGGCCGGTGTAGAGCCAGCGGTCGCGATGCTCGCGAAAGGCGTAGCTCTCGTCGAAGAGGACGAGATTGTCCCATTGCGAGCCCTGCGACTTGTGCACGGTGAGCGCGTAGCCATAGTCGAACTCGTCCGAGTTGCGGCGCTGCGCATAAGGCAGGTCCTCGCCGCCATTCTCGAAGAAGTTCGGATGGACCGACACCTTGACCGCCTTGCCGGTGGCGTCCTCTTCCGGCTTCACGGCGAGGCGCAGCAGGCTCTTGCGCGGCGCCGCCAGCTCCGAGACCACCCAGGTGCCGCCGTTCAGGAGGCCCTTCTGCTTGTCGTTGCGCAGGCAGACGAGCTTGTCGCCGACCGCCGGCATCGGGCTCAGCAGGCCCTTCAGTTCGCGGATGCGCTGGTTGTAGAGCCGGCGCGTCTTGTTGGTGCCGACGAGGACCTGATCGGCGGCGAGGATCTGCGCCGCGTCGATTTCGCGGCGCGAGATGACGCGGCTTTCGCCGTGTTCGCCATATTCGACCGGTTCGCCGGCCCGCACCGCCATCGAAAGGCGGATGATCGGATTGTCCTGCGCCTGGCGATGCACCTCGGTCAGCATCTGGTCCGGCTCGGACTCGGTGAAGTAGCCACCGCCCTTGACCGGCGGCAACTGCGCCGGATCGCCGAGCACCAGCACCGGCGTGCCGAAGGAAAGCAGGTCGCGGCCGAGCTCCTCGTCCACCATCGAGCATTCGTCGATGATGATCAGATCGGCCTTGGACGCAGCGCTGTCATGGTTGATCGCGAAGGTCGGCTGCTCGTCGTCGTCATCATTGGCGCGCGGCCGGTATATCAGGCTGTGAATCGTGCCGGCGCCCTCGCAGCCCTTGGAGCGCAACACATGCGCCGCCTTGCCGGTGAAGGCCGCAAAGGCGACGTCGCCGTCGATGCCTTCGGCGATATGACGGGCGAGCGTCGTCTTGCCCGTTCCGGCATAGCCGAACAGGCGAAAGATCGGGCTGTCTCCGCGCCGCAGCCAGCTGGATACGGCGGAGAGCGCATTTTCCTGTTGGGGCGACCAGCGCATGAAGGCTCCGAGGCAATGACCCGCCCCTGATAGCCGATTCATGCGCAGAGCACAGGAATGCGGAGGGCGAATGCCCGCGTCATTTAAGCAACAGTGTCCGGCTTCTCAACCTTTGGAGCCAAAACATGCTTAACGCGCCTTGGTTTCGGCCAATCTCGGCCTCAGACAAGAACGAGCGAGACCACGCAGGGGCGGCAAGCCCTCTCGGATTGGCAATCTGTGTGGCCAAATTGTCATTGCGGCAAAACGCGAAAGTAACCAGTAAGAACAAATATCATTCTTATTGGATCGCGCCGCCAGGGCGTGGGCGGGTTCGGACCAATCGAGACGATCGGGTTCGGGCGCGCCTTGTCAAGGCGTTCCGGTTTTAATTGGGTTCCCCCCCAGCATGATGATGAAAAGGAACAGGCTTTGAACGAGACGAAGCCTCTCAAGACGGCGGGTAAGCTCAGCCGCCGGACGTTCATGATCGGCTTGCCAGTGGTGCTTGCTGCCTGCCAGACCTCGCAGCCGGGCGGCCCCGTGGCGAGCGCGGGCGGCATGGGCAATGCCCCGGTCATCGACCAGGGTTTTGCGTCGATGTACGGCCCGATCACCGACGAGCCGTTCCCCGTCAGCGCGATCGACCTGACCAAGATCAACCCGCGCTTCTACCGCCAGGTCGTCAACCTGCCGTCCGAGATCAATGCCGAACCGGGCACGATCGTCGTCGACCCCTACAACCACTTCCTCTACCTCGTCTTCGAAAACGGAAGCGCGCTGCGCTACGGCGTCGGCGTCGGCCGCCAGGGCTTCGCCTGGTCGGGCGATGCAACCATCCAGGCCAAGCAGCAGTGGCCCAAGTGGCATCCGCCCAAGGAGATGATGGCGCGCGACCCGGAAGCCGCGAAGTGGCCGGACGGCATGCCCGGCGGCCCCGGCAATCCGCTCGGCGCCCGCGCGCTCTATCTCTATCAGGGCAAGGTCGACACGCTCTACCGCATCCACGGCACGACGCAGCCCTGGTCGATCGGCAAGTCGCTCTCGTCCGGCTGCATCCGCATGATGAACCACGACATCATCGACCTCTACAGCCGAGCCCCGATCGGCACCAAGGTCAAGGTCCTCGGCAATTCCACGCCGGATCCGGTCGCGGTCTACGATTCCAAGGGCGGCGCCCGTCCCGATCCCGAGCCGGCCTCGACCGCCGGCTACGTGCCGATCCCGCCGGATAACGTCCACGGCTGATCCAGCTGTCCGAAAACAGAAAGGCCCTCCATTCGGAGGGCCTTTTCTTTTGGGCGATGCAACGAGATTCGGCAGCGGCGGGGAACCGCTCCGCGCCCGGTTCAGGCGCGGTCGCGAAACTTGTTGGTGATCGGGTAGCGGCGGTCGCGGCCAAAGTTGCGGCGGCTGATCTTCACGCCCGGCGCCGCCTGGCGCCGCTTGTACTCGGCAATCGCGAGCAGATGCTCGACGCGCTTCACCGTGGCCTCGTCATGGCCGCGGGCGATCACGTCGCCAACCCGCATCTCGCCCTCGACGAGGCTCTCGAGGATATCGTCGAGCACGTCATAGGGCGGCAGCGAATCCTGGTCGGTCTGGTTCTCGCGCAGCTCGGCCGTCGGCGGCTTGGTGATGATCCGCTCCGGGATCACCTCGCCCGAAGGCCCGAGGCAGCCTTCCGGCAGGTTGGCGTTGCGGAAATGCGAGATGCGGAAGACCTGCGTCTTGTAGAGGTCCTTGATCGGATTGAAGCCGCCATTCATGTCGCCATAGAGCGTGGCGTAGCCGACCGACATTTCCGACTTGTTGCCCGTCGTCACCACCATGGCGCCGAACTTGTTCGAGATCGCCATCAGGATGGTGCCGCGCGCGCGCGACTGCAGGTTTTCCTCGGTGATGTCGGCTGCCTTGCCGGCGAACATCGGCGCCAGCGCGTGCATGAAGCCCTCGACCGGCTCGGCGATCGGCACGATGTCGTAGCGCACGCCGAGCTTCTCGGCGCAGGCCTTGGCGTCGACCAGGCTGTCCTGCGAGGTGTAGCGGTAGGGCAGCATCACGCAGTGGACGCGCTTCGCGCCGAGCGCGTCGACGGCGATCGCCGCCACCAGCGCCGAATCGATGCCGCCGGAAAGACCGAGCACGACGCCCGGGAAACCGTTCTTGCCGACATAGTCGCGCAAGCCGACGACGCAGGCGAGATAATCGGCCTCGTCGCCCTCTTCCACCCGCGCCTTCGGCCCTTCGATGCAGCGCCAGCCGCCCTCGTCCCTGGCGAAGTCGACGAACTCGACCGTCTCGCGGAAGGCCGGCAGCTGCACGGCGAGCGAGCCGTCGGCGTTGAGCACGAAGGAGGCGCCGTCGAAGACGAGCTCGTCCTGGCCGCCGACCTGGTTCAGGTAGACGAGCGGCAGGCCGGATTCCTTGACGCGCGCGACGGCGACGTTGAAGCGCTGGTCCATGACGCGGCGGCGGAACGGCGAACCGTTCGGCACCAGAAGGATCTCGCCGCCGGTCTCGGCGATGCACTCGACCGGATCCGGCCCCCAGATATCCTCGCAGATCGGCACGCCGACCCTGACGCCGCGCAGCACGATCGGTCCCGGATGCGGTCCCGGCGTGAACACGCGCTTCTCGTCGAAGACGCCGTAGTTCGGCAGGTCGACCTTGAAGCGGACCGCCTCGATCCGGCCGTTGTCGCAAAGCGCATAGGCGTTGTAGAGCTCGCCGTCCTGGGCCCAGGGCAGGCCGATCAGCACGGCCGGGCCGCCATCGGCGGTATCGGCGGCGATCGCCTCGCAGGCGGCGCGGCAGGCCTCCTGGAAGGCCGGCTTCAGCACCAGGTCTTCCGGCGAATAGGCCGACAGGAACAGTTCGCTGAACATGACGACGTCGGCCTGGCCGGACGCCGCCGTCGCGCGCGCGGCGCGGGCCTTCGCGAGATTGCCGGCGATGTCGCCGACAATCGGATTGATCTGGGCAAGAGCGATGCGGAGCGTGTCGGGGCGGGTCATGTTCTGCCTTTACCGCGCCGCCCTTGCGGCGGCAACGGGAAGTCGACGGCGGGCCGAAAAACTCCGGCCGGCCGCCCTGCCCCGACATCTAGCCGAAGCGATACATGTCCATCGAGAGCGCAGAATATTCGTAGGAATTGTGGATGCGCTCGCCCTTCGCGCCCTCGCCCGCCGCGCCGAGCGCGACGAAGAAGGGCATGAAATGATCGTCCTCGGGATGCGCCATCACAGCATGCGGCGCCCGGGCGCGATAATCGACCAGCGCGTCGGCATCGCCCGCCGCCGCCGTGTCGGCAACCCAGTCTGCGAATTCGCGCGCCCAGGCGACCGGCTCGGCATCGACGGCCGGCATGCCGCCCGGATTGCGGAAGAGGACGCGCAGATTATGCGTCGCCGCGCCGGTGCCGATCACCAGCACGTCCTGCTCGCGCAGCGCCGCAATCGCCCGGCCGAGCGCCAGATGATGGGCCGCGTCGCGATGCGGCTGGATTGACAGCTGCACCAGCGGCACGTCGGCATCCGGCCAGACCAGCGACAGCGGGATCCAGGTGCCGTGATCGAAGCCGCGCTTCGGCGCGACGTCGACCGGCAGGCCGGCGGCGCGCAGTTCGTCCGCCACTTCGGCGGCGACGGCGGCATCGCCCGGCGCCGGATAGTTGATCTCGTAAAGTGGCCGCGGGAAACCGCGGAAATCATAGATCATTTCGGGATGCGGATCGGCAACGACGGTCGGCTGCTCCGTCTCGAAATGGGCCGAGACGACAAGCACCGCGCGGGGACGCGCAATCGTCGAGGCGAAATTCTGCAGGAACCGATGGGCCGGCGTATCCGTCAGCGCCAACATCGGCGAGCCATGCGACAGGAAGAAGGTGGGAAGCGACATCGGACTATCCTTTGCGTGTTGATCGGAAGGTAGTCCCGGCCGCCTTTACCCAGAAGATGCACAACAAAGCACGCAGTGTTCAACTCTCGTGATCAATCTCCGGAAGGGGCTACGTTTTCAGGCTGGCGTCGATCATCAACCCGGCGGCGATCGCGATCGAGCGCGCCGGCCCGCCTTCGCCGAAGAGCTGGCCGGAGACATAGGCCCCCTCGACCAGCAAAAGCAGGCCGTCGCCGAGCACCTCCGGCTCCCTTACGCCGAGCTGGCGCGCGAGTTCGGTAAGCCGGCGGCGAAGCTCGTGCTTGTTCCCGACCGCCACCAGCCGCGCAGGATTGTTCCTGTCGGGGAATTCGACGGCAGCGTTGGTCATGCCGCAGCCGCGATAATCGGCGCTCTGCGCCCGGACGCTGATCGCGCTCAGATAAGCCATGATCTGCGCGCGCGGATCGCCCGGATGCTTGGATACCGCAGCGTCATAGCGGCCCCAGAATTCCGTGTCGTAATCCCGCATATAGGCGGCGGCAAGCTCGTCCTTGGACGCGAAATTGCGATACAGGCTCGGCTTCGTGACGCCGGCCCGCTCCACGATCTCCTCGATGCCGACGGCACGGATGCCCTGGCGGTAGAACAGTTCGCGTACGGTCGCGCGGATCCGGTCCGCGGCGCGCGGCGGCGCGTCCGCCCTCCCCTTGCTGGCCTTCGCTGCGGGTCGATCGCCGCTGCTTTCCAAAACTTCGTCTCCCGAGCCGCTTGACGATGTAACTGAACGGTACGTATCATGCATCAATCCGAAACGGAACGGTCAGTAACATGAATATGGTCCGCCGTCGGCCCTTTGGCCAGAACTATGCCTTCGTCGTCGCCGGCGTGATCTTCGTCTGCCTGCTCGCCGGCGCCGGTCTCCGCGCCGCCCCGGGCGTCATGATGCTGCCGATCGAATCCGCCTTCGGCTGGAGCCGCGAGACGATCTCTCTCGCGGCGGCCATCGGCATCTTCCTCTATGGCCTGACCGGCCCGTTCGCCGCCGCGCTGATGCAGAGCTTCGGCATCCGCCGCACGCTGATCGGTGCGCTGATCCTGATGTCGCTGTCGACCGGCATCAGCGTCTTCATGTCGGCGCCCTGGCAATATGTCGCCACCTGGGGCGTGCTCTCCGGCGTCGCCTCCGGCTCCGTCGCGATGGTGCTTGGGGCCACCGTGGTGAACCGCTGGTTCGTCACCAATCGCGGCCTGATGATGGGCCTGCTGACAGCCAGCACGGCGACGGGCACGCTGATCTTCCTGCCCGGCATGGCGGCGCTGGCGCAATGGGGCGGCTGGCAGGCCGTCGTCATCACCGTCGCGGTCGTCTCCGCCGTCCTCGTGCCGATCGCCTATTTCTTCGTGCCGGAGCGGCCGCAGGATATCGGCCAGCGTCCCTTTGGCGCGGCGGAAGGCGACCCGGCCCCGGCCGGCCCGCAGGGCAGCGCGCTCGCCAATGCCTTCAACGCGCTGTTCGAGGCCGCCCGCACCAAGACGTTCTGGTACCTGTTCGCGACCTTCTTCATCTGCGGCTTCACCACCAACGGGCTGGTCGGCACGCACATGATCGCCTTCTGCGGCGACATGGGCATGCCCGAGGTCCAGGCGGCCAGCCTTCTCGCCATGATGGGGTTATTCGACCTCTTCGGCACCACCGCTTCCGGCTGGCTGACCGATCGCTTCGACCCGCGCAAGCTGCTGTTCGTCTATTACGGGCTGCGCGGACTGTCGCTGATGTTCCTGCCCTTCACGGATTTCAACGTCTACAGCCTGTCGATCTTCGCGGTGTTCTACGGCCTCGACTGGATCGCCACCGTTCCACCGACCGTGAAGCTCGCCAACGAAGCCTTCGGCGACCGAAAGGCCCCGATCGTCTTCGGCTGGATCGCCGCCGGCCATCAGCTGGGCGCCGCCTCGGCCGCCTATTTCGCGGGATACATGCGCACGGCCCAGGGCAACTATCTCGACGCCTTCATCATCGCCGGCGCGACCGGCATCGTCGCCGCGCTCCTGTCGCTGATGATCGGTCGCCGCAGGCGCGCACCCCAGCTGGCGACCGCCTGACCCAGCGTCCATCAACGAATTTTGCAGTTTTGGGAATGCCAATTCGCACGCTTCGCGTGTAGAAGGAGGGCGACTCATGACCCTTCGCATGAGCCATGCCCAAACAAATTCCACGAGGTCGACTATGTCGAATCTGCATAAGGCGCTTGTCGCCGCCGTTGTCTCCGTTGCGGCCGCGCTCCCGATGGCCACGACCGCCCAGGCCGCCGTCAAGACCGGCGTGCTGACCTGTCACGTCTCGGCCGGCGTCGGCCTGATCTTCGGCTCGCGCCGCAATGTCGAGTGCGAGTATCGCTCCCGCCGCGGCACCACGGAATTCTACAAGGGCCGCATCGACCGAGTCGGGCTCGACGTCGGCGTCACCCGCAACAGCGTGATTGTCTGGAACGTGTTCGAGCCGACGCGCCGCCATGGCGACCTCTCGGGCCGCTACACGGGCGCGACCGCTCAGGCGACCGTCGGCGTAGGCCTCGGCGCCAACGTCCTCGTCGGTGGCGGCGAAAACAGCATCGCCCTGCAGCCGCTGTCGGTGAGCGCCCAGACCGGCCTCAACCTTGCAGCCGGCGTCAGCTCGCTGCACCTGACCCGCGCCCAGGCGCCGGTGCGCCGCTAAACGAAAACCGGCGCGTGCCTCGGCGCGCGCCGGATCCCGTTACGGATGTCGTTCTATTCGGCCGAGGGCGCGGGGCGCCGGACGGCATAGGCGGGAACGCCGTCTTCGATGCCGTAATAGTCGCCCTTGTCCGCGACAAAGATATGCTTGTCCCAGGTGACGCCAGTCGGCCCGTCGAAGCCGCCCATGGCGATCGCGATCCGCGACGAAGCATTCTCCCAGAACAGCACCGAGCCGCAGGTTCCGCAGAAGCCGCGCCGCGCCGTCTCCGACGACGCGTACCAGCGCACATGCTCGCTGCCCATGATCGTGAGATCCGCGCGCTCGACCGAGGTCGAGGCGAGAAAATGGCCGGTCTGCTGGCGGCACATCCGGCAATGGCACCCGACGACGGGGGCCAGCGGGCCGGCGACCCGATAGGTCACCGCCCCGCACAGACAGGCGCCGGAATGCGTCTCCCCGCCCGTCACCGCGTGCGCCTCAGAGGCCGGCGACGGCGCGCTGCTGGACGACGCCCTGGCGGCTCGTCTTCAGCAGCTCGGCGACGAGGAAGGCGAGCTCCAGCGCCTGGTCGGCATTGAGGCGCGGATCGCAATGGGTGTGGTAGCGGTCCGACAGGTCCTCGTCGGTGATGGCACGGGCGCCGCCCGTGCATTCCGTGACGTTCTTGCCGGTCATCTCGATATGGATGCCGCCCGGGAACGTGCCCTCGCCCTGATGCACGTCGAAGAAGCTCTTCACTTCCTGGAGGATCAGGTCGAACGGCCGCGTCTTGTAGCCGCTCGAAGCCTTGATCGTGTTGCCATGCATCGGATCGCAGGACCAGACGACCGAGCGACCTTCGCGCTCGACGGCGCGGATCAGCTGCGGCAGGTGATCGAACACCTTGTTGGCGCCGAAGCGGCAGATCAGGGTCAGCCGGCCCGGCTCATTGTCCGGATTGAGCAGGTCGATCAGCTGCAGCAGGCCGTCGCCGGTCAGCGACGGGCCGCACTTCAAGCCGATCGGGTTCTTCACGCCGCGCATGTATTCGACATGCGCATGGTCCGGCTGGCGCGTGCGATCGCCGATCCACAGCATGTGGCCCGACGTGGCGTACCAGTCGCCCGTCGTCGAATCGACGCGCGTCATCGCCTGCTCGTAGCCGAGCAGCAGCGCCTCGTGCGAGGTGAAGAAATCGGTCGAGCGCAGCGACGGCGTCGTATCCGGATCGACGCCGCAGGCGCGCATGAACGCCATCGACTCGGAGATGCGGTCGGCGATCTCCTGGTAGTGGTGCCCCTGCGGACTATCCTTGACGAAGCCGAGCATCCACTGATGCACATGCTCGAGATTGGCGTAGCCGCCCTGCGCGAAGGCGCGCAGCAGGTTCAGCGTCGCGGCAGCCTGGCGGTATGAATCCTCGATCCGGCGCGGATCGGGCACGCGCGCTTCCGGCGTGAACTCGATGCCGTTGATGTTGTCGCCGCGATAGCTCGGCAGTTCGACGCCGTTGATCGTCTCGGTCGGCGCCGAGCGGGGCTTGGCGAACTGGCCAGCGATGCGGCCTACCTTCACGACCGGCATGGAGCCGGCGAAGGTGAGGACGACGGCCATCTGCAGGAAGACGCGGAAGAAGTCGCGGATGTTGTCCGGGTGATGCTCCATGAAGCTCTCGGCGCAATCTCCGCCCTGGAGCAGGAAGCTCTCGCCACGCGCCACGGCTGCCAAGCTCTTCTTGAGCTTGCGCGCCTCGCCGGCAAAGACGAGCGGCGGGTAGCTCGAAAGCCGTCCCTCGACCGCGGCGAGCGCCGCTGGATCCTGATAGTCCGGAACCTGCTGGATGGGCTTCGAGCGCCAGCTGTCCGGCTTCCAACTCGTCTTCATCGTCGTCACTCCACACCCCTGCCCGCCTTCGCGCGATGCCGCGCGCGACGAGATCACCGGTTCTCGAAAGGTGCGGTCTTATACACGCATGCTTCGGAGGAGGCTACCGCAAGCGACGGCACGTCACCTGCCCGTCAGAACCAGGACGCGACCCAATGCCAGAGGCGATCCTTGAAGCTGACGAAGGCGGGCGGCGGGATGATTTCCGGCGGCTTGGCCGACTTGGCGCCATCCGGCACCAGCCGCGACACCCAGATCTCGCCATCCGTGTAGTAGGGGTCGCCCTCGCCGTTGCGACCGTTCACGGTCGGGCCGATGCCGGTGACCTGATACGTCGCCTCTACCATGCCGGCCTTCTGCAAATCATCGGTCAGTTGGTCGCGCACGGCATCGATGTCGGGGCCGATGTGATGGGTCACCTGGCCGGTGTCGTGGCTGAGACCGACGCCGCGATCGAAGGTGGCGGAACCGAGCCAGACCGGCCGGCCCTCCGCGCCTCTGTCGAGCACCTGCCAGAAGCGGACATGGTCGCGCTTGTCGGCGCTCTCGCCGACCGGCTTCTCGAAGGCGAAATCCTCGCGCCGGCCATCATAGAAGAGCGGGCTGACGGGAGCGTCGTGATAGGGCCGGTCGAGCACGACGCTGCCGACGATCTCGATGCTGGAGCGCCATGTGATCGGATCGGCCGGATACCAGCCCGCGCCATGCATGGCCCGCAGCACGTCCTCCTTGCCGCCGACGAGGCCGACATTGAGCGGGTCGCCGGGAATGCCCTGCGCGGTGTGGGTCACCATCGGCCGGTCGGCAAGGCCCGGTTGGTGCTCGTAATGCGTCCATGCCATCGGCAGCACGACATAGGCGGCGAGGCCATAGAGCAGCAGCACGGCGACGAGGCCCGTGGCCAAGTTGCGCAGCCTCAGCCGCCTGGAAAGCCCCTTGTTCGCCGATGCCATCGCACTGCCCCCCGTGAAGGGTTGCATCATGACGCCGCTGCAAGCCGGCGCAAGGCCTCGGCGGTCTCGTCGTCGGCCGGAAAGAAGGATTCCACCGCCAGTTCCGAAAGCGTCACGTCGACCGGGGTTCCGAACAGCGTGGTGGCCGAAATGAAGGAGAGCGTCTCGTCGCCGAGGCGGACGCGGTAGGGCACGGCGATGCCGCCGAAATCGTCCTCGGCGGCCCGCCCTTTCGGCGCCGGCGGCGCCGGATAGGCGCGCAATTCGTCCAGCAGGTCGGCGAGCCCCGCATCGCCGCACAGGTCGATCTCATGCGCCAGCCGCGCCAGAAGATACGCCCGCCATTCCGCGAAATTGAGCGTGCGCGGCGCCAGCCCGTTCGGGTGCAGCGCCAGCCGCAGGACATTGACCGGTGGCTCCAGCAGGGCCGCATCGACGCCGGCGACGAGCCGCATGATGGCGGCGTTGGCGGCGACGAGGTTCCACTGCCGGTCGATCGCCAGCGCCGGATAGGGCTCGTGTCCCTCGATGATGCGCTCGACCGCCCGACGGGCGGCAGCGAAACCGGCATCGTCCAGCTTTCTCTCGCGGTAGACCGGGGCGAAGCCCGCAGCGACCAGCATCCGGTTCTGCTCGCGCAGGGGAACCTCCAGCTCGGCGGCGAGCCGCAGCACCATGTCCCGGCTCGGTCGCGATCGGCCGGTCTCGATGAAGCTCAGATGCCGCGTCGACATCTCTGCATCGCCGGCAAGTTCCATCTGGCTGAGCCGCCGGCGTTGCCGCCAGTCGCGGATCTGTTCGCCGATCGGGCGGGGATTCGGTTCCATGCGGCGACGATACGGCAAGCCCGGGCGTCGATCCAATTACCTCGGACGTAATCGACTTCATGCCCTCGGCCCGCAAATCTCCGGCCTGTCAGCAACGACGAACCGAGGAACCG
Organism: Kaistia nematophila; assembly: GCF_026343855.1. Classification (NCBI taxonomy): domain Bacteria; kingdom Pseudomonadati; phylum Pseudomonadota; class Alphaproteobacteria; order Hyphomicrobiales; family Kaistiaceae; genus Kaistia; species Kaistia nematophila. The sequence goes on from NZ_JAPKNK010000002.1 coordinate 802,230, forward strand.
GATCATGAACATCACCCGCCACCCCCATTTCCTGCGCCGCCTGCTCCTGGCGGACGCGGCCAGTTGCCTCGCCATCGGCGCCGCCCTGGCGCTCGGCCCCGGGCTCGTCGCAGACCTGCTCGGACTGCCGGCCGACCTGCTGCGCGCGGCCGGCCTGGTGCTGCTGCCCTTCGCCGCCTTCGTGCTGTTCGTCGCCAGCCGGCCGATCCTCTCACGGCCTGGCGTCTGGCTGATCATCGGCTGCAACGCCGTCTGGGTCACCGGCAGCACTGCCCTGTTGATCGGAGGCTTCGCCGCGCCGACGGCACTCGGCATCGTCTTCGTGGTCGCGCAGGCCTTCGTCGTCGCCGTGGTGGCGGAGCTGGAGGCAATGGGCCTGCGCGCCACCTCGCCGATCCCGGCCTGATCTTTCCCCCTCCCCGCGCGAGCGGCGCCCGCTCGCGATCCCTCCCAACTGCCCCCTGGAGATTGACCATGACCAACACCGCAGCACTCGTCGAACGCTACATCGCCAGCTGGAACGAGACCGACGCCGCCAAGCGCCGCGACCTGATCGCCGCGACCTTCACGGAGGAGGCCGCCTATGTCGACCCGATGATGAAGAGCCAGGGCCATGGCGGCATCGACCAGATGCTGGCGGCCGTGCAAGAGCGCTTCACCGGCCTCCGCATCAAGCAGGTCGGCAAGGTCGATGCTTATGAGGATCGGGTCCGTTTCTCGTGGGAACTCGGCCCGGAAGGCGGGCCTTCGGTCGCCGGCGGCACCGATTTCGCAACGATCGAAGCTGGCAGGCTTGCAAGCGTCGTCGGCTTCCTCGACTTCGCGCCGGGTGCCTAGCCGTCGACGAGGCTCGCCCAGAGATGGGTGGTGGCGAGGCTTCGATGCGGGGCAAAAGCCAGCATCGAAGCCTCCTGCGCCTTAATGTCGGGACGCTCGGCAAGGCCATGCAATCGCTGCAGCGCGGTGGCGAGGCCGGAATCGCCGATCGGCGCCATGTCGGGAAAGCCGAAGCCGCGCAGCAGGATGTAGCGCGCCGTCCAGGTACCGATGCCGCGCACGGCGACAAGCGCCGCCTCCGCCTCGACGGCGGATCCGGCGGCAAGCGCATCAAGCGAGAGTTGCCCTTCGACGATCAATCCCGCGACGCCAATCAGGTAGCTCGCCTTGGAGCGCGAAAAGCGTAGTGCGGTCAAATCCTCCATCTCCAGCGCCGCGACGCGGAACGGATCCGGATGGGCATAGAGGCCGCTTGCGGCGTGACGCACCCCGGCGCGCTCGATCATGGCGCGACGGAGCGCGGCGGCGAAGGTCAGGTTGATCTGCTGGCCGATTACCGCCCAGCAGACGGCGTCCCAGATATCGGCCGTCAAGGGAATGCGCAGCCCGCTGCGGGAGCCGACGATGCGGGCGCCATCGGCGCGCGGCGCCACCAGCGCCTCGAAGCCGACGGGATCGCTGCCGAGCCCGAGCATGCGCGAAACGATCCGCTCCACAGCGTCCGAAGACAACGCGTCCGTATCGATGCGGATATCGGCTCTCGGCTCGACGGAATTGTCGGAATGCGCAAGATCGATTTCGAGAAGATGCCCGGTGCCATCGATCAGGAGAGTCTTCGCGATGATCCGCCCCTCGACCCGCTCGCTGACGCTGAGCCGGTCCCGGCCATGATAAGCGAGCGCATATTCCGGCCGGAATCCGGCTGGCAGGCTCAGGGTCCATTCCATTCCGCGCGTTTCCCTCATGCCGCAACATCGGCCGGTCGATTGCGCTGCGCTAGCCCGATGCCGACAGCGCCGCCATCCGGTTCTTGCTACGGAATTCGAAGGCGACGGGAACGGCGAAGCCGGGACGCGGTCAACCGTTGCGGCGGTGCCGGATGCTCGGCTCGCGCATGGTGACGAGTTCCTCGGCGGCGGTCGGATGCAGCGCCATGGTCGAGTCGAAATCGGCCTTGGTGGCGCGCATCTTCAGCGTGATGGCGACGATCTGCACGATCTCGCCGGCATCGGGGCCGAGGATGTGGCAGCCGATGACGCGGTCGCTGTCGGCATCGACGAGCAGCTTCATCAGCGTCTTCTCGTTGCGCCCCGAAAGCGTGTGCTTCATCGGCCGGAAGCTGGTCTGGTAGACATCGACCGCCGGGAATTCGGCCAGCGCCTCTTCCTCGGCAAGGCCGACCGAGCCGATCTCGGGCTGCGAGAACACGGCCTTCGGGATGCCGAGATGATCGACCGAGATGCGCTTGCCGCCGAAAACCGTATCGGCGAAGGCGTGGCCCTCGCGGATCGCGACCGGCGTCAGATTGACCCGGTTGGTGACGTCGCCGACCGCGTAGATCGAGGGAACATTCGACTGCGAGAATTCGTCGACGACGATGGCGGAAGCGCCGTCGAGCTGGACCCCGGCATTTTCAAGCCCGAGCCCGCGCGTATTAGGGATCCGGCCCGTCGCGATCATGACCTCGCCGGCCGGCAGCGCCTCGCCGTTGCGGGTACGCGCCAGCAGGCCGTCCGCCGTCTTCTCGATCGAGGTCAGCACGTCGCCGGTCAGGACGCGGATGCCCTTCTTCTCCATCTCCTCGCGCAGGGTGCGACGCAGGTCGGCGTCGAAGCCGCGCAGGACGGCGTCGCCGCGATGGATCAGGGTCGTCTCGACGCCGAGGCCGTTGAAGATGCCAGCGAACTCGACGGCGATGAAGCCGCCGCCGACGATGACAATCTTCTCCGGCAGGCGCGGCAGATGGAAGGCCTCGTTCGACGAGATCGCCAGTTCTCTACCCGGCAGGTCCGGCTCGATGAACGGCGCGGCGCCCGTCGCGACCAGGATGTACCTGGCCGTGACGAGGCGATCCTCGCCGACGAGCCGCACCGTGTGCGGATCGACGATCTCCGCCCGCGTCTGCACCAGCTTGGCGCCGGAGCGCTCGAGATTGCGGATGTAGATCCCGTTCAGGCGATCGATTTCCGTATCCTTGGCCGCCACGAGGCGCGACCAGTCGAAGGTCGCCTCCCCCGGCGTCCAGCCAAAGCCGACGGAATCCTCGAACTCCTCGGCGAAGCGCGAGGCATAGACGAACAGCTTTTTCGGCACGCAGCCGCGGATCACGCAGGTGCCGCCGACGCGATACTCCTCCGCAACCATGACGCTGGCGCCATGGCCGGCGGCGATCCGGCCGGCGCGAACGCCGCCGGAACCGGCTCCGATGATGAAGAGATCGACGTCGAACTGGGTCATGAGAGGATTTCGGCTTCCGGGGCTTCGACTTAGAAGTCGATGCCCTTCTTCTTCAGGTTCTCGCGGGACTTTTCGAACAGCTCTTCGCCGACGCGATCCGACCAACCCTTGACCGACTGCAGCGTCTCACCGACGACCTGCGGGCCGATATCGGCGAGCTTGGCGCCGGCCGGGCTCTTGTAGAAGGTCGAGATCGCGTTCAGCTCGTCCTCGGAGAAGTGCTTGGCCCAGATGCGGGCGACGTCGTTGTCGAGGTCCTTGCGGCGGGCGACGAGCTCGAGCGCCTGGGCGTCGACCACTTCGGCGATCGCCTGGTGCTGGTCCGGACGAAGGCGGATCAGCTTGTTCTGGGTCTGCTGCGACAGGAGCGGCAGCAGATTGTCGAAGCCGCGCGAGGTCTTGGCCGCATGGACCGCCTCGAGCGCCGCAGCGACGTGGGAATCGGTCACTTCCTGCGCCTGAGCGAAGCCGGCCGAGCCCATGGCCAGGCCGGCGGCCAGCACGGCGGCGCCGATGGATTTGCGGATGAAGGTCATGGAGAAACTCCCGATGGGCGAAATGATGTTAAGCCACCAACCAGCTGATGCCTTCCGGCCGAGCGATGACGGCGGCAGATGCAAGTCCGATGAAGAGACCGTGCTCCACGACCCCCGGAATCGCGGCAAGAGCGAGACTCAAGGCTTCTGGATCGCGAATAAGGCCAAAAGATGCATCGATGATGGCGTGACCACCATCGGTGACGAAGGGAGAGCCATCGGCGGCGAGACGTCGCGTCAGGCTCGAGGGCATGTCCAGCCGGCGGGCCGTATCGGCGATCGCCGCCGTGGTGGCGCCGATGCCGAAATGATTGACCTCGATCGGCAGCGGAAAGGCGCCGAGCGTTTCGACCAGCTTGGAGCCGTCGGCGATGACGATCATCCGGCTTGACGCCGCCGCGACGATCTTTTCGCGCAGCAGCGCGCCGCCGCCGCCCTTTATCAGGCGCAGCCGGATGTCGAGTTCGTCGGCGCCGTCGATGGTCAGGTCGAGATGCGGCAGTTCCTCCAGCGTCGCCAGCGGAACGCCTTCGGCCCGCGCCAGCTCCGCCGTGCGCTCCGACGAGGGAACGCCGACCACCGACAGACCGCCGCGAACGCGCGCGCCAAGACCGCGGATGAAATGATTGGCGGTCGACCCGGAACCGAGGCCGAGCTTCATGCCGTCCTCGACCTGCTCGAGGGCCGCGAGCGCCGCCTGCTTCTTGAGTTCGTCGCTGGAAATCATCTGGCACTTCAGGTTGCGGTGTGATGCCGATCCGGCGCGGCTTGTTAGCATGGGGCGTGGCCGCCGCCAACGCCCACGCGACATCGTCCCGCCTTTCAGGCGATGAATGGAGTTGGTAGGTTCGCGAACCTCCATGAACGGAATCCCCTCCCCGATGCGCCCCATCCTCGTCTTCGATCTCGACGGCACGCTCGTCGACACCGCGACCGACCTCGTCGCGACGCTCAACGTCGTGCTCGAACAGGAGGGCCTCGCCACTGTGCGTTATGAGGATGCGCGGGCGATGGTCGGCCATGGCGCCCGCGTCCTGATCGAGCGCGGCCTCGCCGCCAACAACGTCACCCGCGACACGGCGACGATCGACCGGCTGTTCGACACCTACATCGCCTATTACGCGGCCCATATCGCCGATACGAGCCGCCCCTTCGACGGCGTCATCGCGGCGCTGGATCACTTCGCCGCCGAAGGCTGGCTGCTCGCCGTCTGCACCAACAAGCTCGAGGGGCTGTCGATGCTGCTGCTCGACGAGCTCGGCCTTTCCGATCGCTTCGCGGCGATCTGCGGCGCGGACACCTTCGCGGCGCGGAAGCCCGACCCGCTCGCCCTCAACGAGACCATCCGCCGCGCCGGCGGCGATCCGCGCCGCGCCGTGATGATCGGCGATTCGAAGACCGACATCGACACGGCCAAGGCGGCCGGCATTCCCGTCGTCGCGGTGGATTTCGGCTACACGCCCGTTCCCGTCACTGAGCTGGGCCCCGACGTGGTGATCAGCCATTTCGACGAGCTGAAGGGCGCGGTCGCCGGTCTGGCCGTCCACGCCTGAAAACGGATCGAGCGAGGCGGGGCCCGCCTCGCTCGATCCGACTTATCCGAAAAAGTCTTGAGCCCGGCGACTGCACCTAGTGGCAGCGCTTGGCGGTGACCTTGATCGGCTTCATGTCGAGCCGCACGAGCTTGCCGGTCAGCGCGAAGTCGCCATAGTCGAGCCGCATCCGCCGCGTCACGCCATTCTCGTAAACGATAAACGACAGCTCATAGGCGGGCGACTGTTCTCCGTTCGCCTTCTGGTCGAAGTAGCTCAGCGTGACGGGCCAATGCCGGACATTGGCGATGCCGGCCTGCTTGGCGGTCGCTTCGTCTCCAAGGTCGTCCGCGCCGGAATTCGTCGCGCCGATCACCGCCGCGGTCGCATAGGGCTTCTCGCCCTTCTCCGAGCCGTCGAAGAGCCCGACCTCGACGAAGCGGTCGCCGCGCATCGCCGCATCAATGATCGTTGCGAGATGCTGGTTCGGGAACTGGAACGTCGGGGCGATGTCGAAGCGCTCGGACTTCGGCTTGGCGAGCGTCACATGCAGCTTGCCGCCCTCACGCTCGGCCGAACCGGTCGAATCCTCGGCCAGCGTGCCGTCGACATAGCTCTTGGTGGCGAAGCTGAAGCTCTTGCCGTCGGCATCCTCGAAGGTCGAGGTAGCGACATCGGTGAGCCGGGAATTGCCGTCGCCGTCGCTGATGCGCGTCACGAAACGGAGCTTTGTATTGTAGCCGTCGCACCGCGTGCCGGAGAAGTCATAGACCATCCGCCCCTCGGCATCGCTGACCGTCTCGGACTTGCCGCCGGAGTCGAGCCTGAGGTCATAGACGGCCTGATGCGCGGCGAACGGCAGCTTGGCCGGCGCGGGCGAAAGGGCGACGGCCGATCCCGCCATGACCAGCAAGGATGCGACACCCGCAGCCAGCGCCAGACCCCTGCGACCTGCACCCATTGAAACGCTCATGCTCACTCCCATCGTCGTCAAGCCGACATAGGGCTGACATAGAGCGCATTTCAATCAGCAAAACGGCGAAACGTCTACGCATCACATACACGGCTTCGCCACCCACGGACGGGCGCCGCGCTTGCAGGCGCCGCGGAATCAAGCGAAACCGAGAAAAACCTCAGAAGCCATTGGAGAACCCCATGTCGAGCCAGATCGAAAGCCGCCTCGAAGCTCTCGGAATCGTGTTGCCCGCGGCGGTCGCGCCGGCCGCGAACTACGTGCCGGCCGTGGAGAGTCGCGGCTATCTCTACATCTCGGGCCAGATCCCGATGGGCCCGAACGGCATCGAGTATGTCGGCAAGCTCGGCCGCGAACTGGGCCTGGAGGAAGGCCGCGCCGCCGCCCGCCTCTGCGCCATCAACATCCTGGCCCAGGCGAAGGCCGCCCTCGGCGACCTCGAGCGGATCGGCCGCGTCGTCAAGCTGGTCGGCTTCGTCAACTCCGATCCGGAATTCGGCGACCAGCCCAAGGTGGTCAACGGCGCCTCGGATCTGATGGTCGAGGTTCTCGGCGACAAGGGGCGCCACGCCCGCTCGGCCGTCGGCGTCGCCGCCCTGCCCTTCGGCGTCGGCGTCGAGGTCGAAGCCATCCTCGAGATCGCCTGACCGGTCATGAGCAGCCCCAACTCGACCGCGGCCCCCGCCTGGCTGACCGCGCGCCCGATCGCCCACCGCGCCTACCATGACGCGGCGAGCGGCCGGGTCGAAAACACGCTCTCGGCCGTGCGCGCCGCGATCGACCGCAATTTCGCGATCGAGGTCGACTTGCAGCTGACCGCCGACGGCGCCGTCGTCGTCTTCCATGACGACACGGTCGACCGCCTGCTGCAGGCGAGCGGCCGCGTCGACGCGATGTCGCTCGCCAGCCTCAAGGCCACCGCCTTCAGGCAGGGCGGCGACACCGTGCCCACGCTGGCCGAGCTGCTCGAGACCGTCGCCGGCAAGGTTCCGCTGGTGATCGAGCTGAAGAGCAACTTCGACGGCAACCGCCGGCTGGAAGCGGCCGTCGCGCCGATCCTCGCGGCCTATGCCGGTCCGGCGGTTGTGATGTCGTTCGACCCGGACTCGATGGCCGTCATGCAGTGGCTGCTGCCGTCGATACCGCGCGGCATCGTCGCCGACCGCTACACCGATCTCGACGAATGGGGCTACCTCACGCCGCGCCAGCGTTTCGCGCTGCGCAATCTCTCGGCCGTGCCGAAGGTCGGCGCCGGCTTCGTCTCGTACGACCTGAACGGCCTGCCTTCCTTCGCCCCCTCGATGGTGCGCGCCGGCGGCCTGCCTTTGATCACCTGGACCGTGCGGACGCGCGAGCAGGCCGAGAAGGCCAGGCTCTATACCGACCAGATCACCTTCGAGGGGTTCGATCCCGACCAGGGCTGAGCTGCGGTCGGCCGAAGACGGCTTTCGCGGCCCGGCGCCGCGGAAGCCATTGCGCCGGAGAGCACGGCGCGACTTGCGCTTGCGGCGTTTCGCCATAGATGCTGGGATGTCCCATGCGCTCAAGCGAGATCGTCCTCCCCCCATGACCGCTTCCACCGATGCGCGCCTCAGCGTCCTCTCCTCGCTCGCCGAATTCGATCGGCAGCAATGGGACGCCTGCGCCAATCCCGGCTGGCCATCCGCCCGCCCGTTCGGCGCTGATCCCTCAGCTTTTCTAAAGGCTTACCATCGACGCGCGGTATCCGGACCTGAAGCCGGCGCGCTTGAATCAAAATCTCAGCGACCCGCCTATAACCCTTTCATTTCCTACGACTTTCTGCATGCACTGGAAGAATCCGGCTCAGCCACCGGCCGCACCGGCTGGCAGGCGCGGCATCTCGTGCTCGACGGCGAGGACGGCAAGCCGGTCGGCATCGTGCCCTGCTACCAGAAGCCCCATTCGATGGGCGAATATGTCTTCGACCAGGGCTGGGCCGATGCCTATGAGCGGGCCGGCGGCAACTATTACCCGAAGCTGCAAGTCTCGGTTCCGTTCACGCCGGCGACCGGGCGACGGCTGCTGACGCGGGCCGATGCGCCGCCGGCCGCGCGCGAGCTGCTGGTGGCGGGCCTGCTGGAACTCTGCCGCCAGCTGCGCACCTCCTCCATCCACGCGACCTTCCTGGAAGAGCCCGACGCCGACCTCTTCGACGACAGCGGCTTCCTGGCCCGCATGGACCAGCAGTTCCATTTCATCAACGAGGGCTATCGCGACTTCGAGGACTTCCTCGCCGCGCTGGCCTCGCGCAAGCGCAAGACGATCCGGCGCGAGCGGCGCGAGGCGCTGGCCGGCGGGATCACCGTCGAGCACCTGACCGGCGCCGCCATCACGGAGGCCGACTGGGACGTCTTCTTCAGCTTCTACATGGACACGGGCTCGCGCAAATGGGGGCGTCCCTATCTCAACCGACGCTTCTTTTCGCTGCTCGGCGAGCGCATGGCCGACCGGGTCCTGCTGATCCTCGCCAGGCGCGACGGCATCCCGATCGCCGGCGCCCTCAACCTGATCGGCTCGGACGCGCTCTACGGCCGCTACTGGGGCGCCTCCGAAGACGTGCCCTTCCTGCATTTCGAGATCTGCTATCACCAGGCTGTCGACTGGGCGATCGCGCATAGCCTGCCGCGCGTCGAGGCCGGCGCGCAGGGCGACCACAAACTCGCGCGTGGCTATCGGCCGATCGTCACCCGCTCGGCCCATTTCATCGCCGATCGCGGGCTGCGCCGCGCCGTCGCCGACTATCTGTCGCGCGAGCGCGAAGCGGTTGCCGCCGATCACGAATTCCTCGACGAGCACACGCCGTTCAAAGCTGATACGTGATTGGCATGACAGCGATTCTCCTTTGGGTCGGTGCCGCGGCCATCCTGCTCGTGACCGAGCGGCAAGCGACGAAACCCGCCTCCGCCCTCGTGGCTTTCGCCTTCCTGACCGCCTGCTTCCTGCTGGTGGTCGGCGACCTGGAACGCGCCACCCTGCTGGCGCTGATTTTGGCGCTCACTTTGGTCGGCGCCTCCGCCGTCAAGCATCACCACAGCGGCATGAAGCTCGCCGTCGCCGACCTGGCGCTCACCTTTGCCGGCACCATCCCGTTCATGCTGCGGCAATACCGGCGGACGGCGGCGCTCACCATCGCCGGCGCGGTCCTGCTTTTCCTCGCCGCCCTCGCGACCCTGGCGCTCGTTCGCGGCGGCGCCTTTGCCGTCTCCACGCGACTGCTGATCCTGGCGGCCACCGCCGCCGCGCTCTACGCGCTCTGGCGAGTCAATGGCGGCACGGCCTACCGCACAGACGTGACGCAGCAGAAGCGTTTCTTCTCGTTTTTCATGATGTCGCTGGTCGATGTCGCGAGCTGGTGGCCGACAGGCGGCCTCCGGATGCTCGACGTCGCCGCGACGCCGCTGCCGCTCGCCGCCCCGATTCCGGCGCGATCGGAGATCCGCCCCGACATCATCGTCATCCAGCATGAATCGGTGTTCGATCCCCGCCTCTATGGCCTTCCCGTCGACGACCGCATCGCGGCGTTCCTGACGCCAAAGGACGGGCTCAACGGCACGCTGCATGTCGACATCTATGGCGGCGGCTCGTGGCAGACGGAATTCAGCCTGCTGACGGGGCTCTCCTCCGCCAGCTTCGGCCCGGATTCCTATTTCCTGTTCAAGAAGGGCGTCGGCCGCTTCCACCATTCGTTGCCGGGCGAACTCGCCGCCCTCGGCTACCGGACCATGCTCTCGACGAGTTGCCGGCGCGAGTTCATGAACTACGACGCGTTCTACGCGGGCATCGACGTCGACGAGCGGGTGTTCTCCGACGAATTCCCGCCGCCGTTCGATCTCGCCACCTTCGAGGTCAACAATTCCGACGCGGCCTTCTTCGCGGCGACACAGGGCGCGCTGGAACGCTCGATCGACCGCGACCCGGCGCCGCGTTTCCTGATGGCGCTGACCAATTTCAACCACGGCCCACACGAAACCCGCCTCGTCCCGCCGGGACAGTATGAGGATGAGCGACGCTTCGCGCTCGAAGCGCTGCCGGACGGCAATTACGGCGAATACTGCGCCCGCCTGAGCGAGACGGCCGACAGCTATGCCGCCTTCAAGGCGGCGCTGAAGACGCGCTATCCCGGCCGGCCGATGCTGATCGTCCGCTATGGCGACCACCAGCCGACGATGACGCGGGCGATCGAGGAGGCGCGCGGCATCCAGTCCGACGATCCGCGCCAGTTCGAGACCTTCTACGCGATCGAAGCGCTCCACTTCGATCCGGCGCTGCAAAGCGTGCCGGAGCGGCTCGACATCGCCATGCTCGGCACCGTGGCGCTGCAGGCCTCCGGCTTGCCGCTCGATGCCATCAGCGCGACGCGGGCCGAGTTGATCGGCGAATGCGGCGCGCACTATATGGCGACACAATCGGAGCGAAAGAACCGCTTCCACCGCACGCTGATCGACCAGGGCATGATCGACCTCGGCAAAGCAGCGCCGCAGGCCGCCGCCCTGCCCGAACGGGCCTGACCATCACGACGGGAGACATGCATGACCCAGTATGACGACGCCAACATCTTCGCCCGCATCCTGCGCGGGGAAATCCCGTCCCAGCGCGTCTACGAGGACGCCGAGACGGTCGCCTTCATGGATGTGATGCCGCAGGGACCCGGGCATCTGCTCGTCGTGCCGAAGGCGCCGTCGCGCAACCTGCTCGATGCGGATCCGGCCGTGCTCGCCCGCCTGATCCCGGTGGTGCAGAAGCTCGCCCGCGCAGCCAAGACCGCCTTCGCCGCCGACGGCGTGACGGTGATGCAGTTCAACGAACCGGCCTCCGGCCAGACTGTTTTCCACCTGCATTTCCACATCATCCCCCGCTTCGACGGCGAGCCGCTGCACCCGCATACCGGCGCGATGGAGAAGCCGGAGATCCTGGCGGAGAACGCCGAGCGGGTGCGCGCGGCGCTCAACGCGAACTAATCCGGAAAAATTCGTGCGCGCGCGTCACAGGCGGCCGGTCTGTCTCGTCTAGTCCCGTCAACCAACGGAGACGATCATGACCGAGAGACTGAACGCCTTTGCCGCCGCGCCGGAAGCCTTCAAGGCGATGCTCGAGTTCAGCGCCAGGATCAACGCGATCAGCATCGAGCACGGCCTGCAGGAACTGGTGAAGATCCGCGCCTCGCAGATCAATGGCTGCGCCAACTGCCTGCACATGCACACGGCCGATGCGCGCAAGCATGGCGAGACCGAGGAGCGGATCTACCTGCTCAGCGCCTGGCGCGAGTCGCTGCTCTACACGCCGCGCGAGCGCGCCGCGCTCGGCTGGACCGAGGCGCTGACGCTGGTCGCCCAGACCGGCGCGCCCGACGCGGACTATGAGGCGCTGAAGGCCGCGTTCACCCCCGCCGAGCAGGTCGAACTGACACTCCTGATCGGCACGATCAATTCGTGGAACCGGCTCGCCGTCGGCTTCCGCACCGTGCATCCGAACGACCGCAAGGCGGCCGCCCTCGCGGCGGCGTGATATACCCTCTCCCTGCCGCGGCGGTCATGCCGCGGCCGGGAGAGGCACAGACAGTTACGGAACTCCATGGCCGACGCGTCCTATCCCGAGTTCGAGCAGCACCGACGTTTCCTGACCGCGCTTGCCTATCGCATGCTCGGATCGCTGGCGGATGCGCAGGACATCGTCCAGGACGCGTTCCTGCGCTGGCACGGCTCGGCGCCGGCGGAGGTCGCGAGCCCGCGCGCTTGGCTGGGCACGACCGTCACCCGCCTCTGCCTCGACCTGATGAAATCGGCCCGCGCGCGCCGCGAGAACTATGTCGGCCAATGGCTGCCCGAACCGGTGATCGCGCCGCCGGCGGCGGCCGATGCCGCGCAGGCCGCCGAGGAGCGCATCGACTCGCCGGTCGCGCTGATGCTGGCGATGGAACGGCTGTCGCCGCTCGAGCGCGCCGTGTTCATCCTGCATGACCTGTTCGATTTCGAGTTCCGCGAGATCGCCGGCGCCATCGACCGCAGCGAGGCGGCCTGCCGCCAGTTGCTCGTCCGCGCGCGAAACCATGTCGGCGACACGGAACGACGCTATGATGTCGATGCCACGGAAGCGGCGCGGGTCGTGACCGCCTTCTTCGCCGCGACCTCCAGCGGCGACGCTTCGGCGCTTCGCAACCTTCTGGCGGATGCCGCCCGCCTCCATGGCGACGGCGGCGGCAAGCGCCCCGCCACGCTCAACGTGATCCATGGCGCGGACAAGATCGGCCGCTTCTTCGCGGGTATCCTCCAAAAGCCGGACGCCCGTCCGGTTCAGGTCTGGTCCGGGCCGCTCCGCATCAACGGCCTCCCCGGCTTCGTCTCGCTCGACCCGTTCGGAACGCTTCAGGCGATCGCGCTCGAACTCGAAAACGGCCGCATCGTCGCGATCTACAGCATGCGCAATCCCGACAAGCTCGCCGGTGCGGAAGCCTTCCTGCACCACGCGGACGCGTGATCCCGGAGCGCAAAAAAGAAAAAGGCGGGACTCCATCGCGTCCCGCCTTTCTTCATGTCGCAGCCGGACGGATCACTCCGTCTTCAGCGGCACTTTCGGCACCAGGCCGCCGCGCTTCGGCGGCGTCGGGGTTTCCGGAGCCGCCTTCTTGGCGCTGGCCGCCTTGCGGCGGGGCTTCGCCTTGGCCTTCGGCTCTTCCGGCTCGGGCTTCGGCGTCACCGGACCATCCTCGATCGGCTCGAGATGCAGCCCTGCCTCGCCGTCTTCCTTGGTCTCGACCGTCACCTTGACGGTGCCGCCCTTGCGCAGCTTGCCGAACAGCACTTCGTCAGCCAGGGGCTGCTTGATGTACTGCTGGATCACGCGGCCCAGCGGGCGGGCGCCCATCTGGCGGTCGTAGCCCTTGTGCGCCAGCCAATCGACCGCCTCCGGCGAGAGATCGAAGGTGACGCCACGGTCGGCCAGCTGTGCCTCGAGCTGCAGCACGAACTTCTGGACGACGCTGTGGACGACCTCGATCGGCAGATTGCCGAACTGGACGATGGCGTCGAGGCGGTTGCGGAACTCCGGCGCGAACAGGCGGTTGATCGCCTCCTGGTCGTCGGGGTCGCGCGTCGTCGACTTGAAGCCGATGGCGGGCTTGGCGAGATCGGCCGCGCCGGCATTGGTGGTCATGATCAGGATGACGTTCCTGAAATCGACCTGCTTGCCATTGTGGTCGGTCAGCTTGCCGTGATCCATCACCTGCAACAGGATGTTGAACAGATCCGGATGCGCCTTCTCGATCTCGTCGAGCAGCAGCACGCAATGCGGATGCTGGTCGACGCCGTCGGTCAGGAGACCGCCCTGGTCGAAGCCGACATAGCCGGGAGGCGCGCCGATCAGCCGCGAGACGGTGTGGCGTTCCATGTATTCCGACATGTCGAAGCGGATCAGCTCGACGCCGAGGCTGGCCGCCAATTGCTTGGCGACCTCGGTCTTGCCGACGCCCGTCGGACCGGCGAACAGGTAGGAGCCGATAGGCTTCTCCGGCTCGCGCAGGCCGGCACGCGCCAGCTTGATCGCCGAGGTGACCTGGGCGATGGCGCTGTCCTGGCCGTAGACGACGCGCTTCAGCGCCGCTTCCAGCCCCTTCAGCACTTCCTGGTCGTCCTTCGACACCGTCTTGGGCGGGATCCGCGCCATGGTGGCGATGGTGTCCTCGATCTCCTTGACGCCGATGGTCTTCTTGCGGCGGTTCTCCGGAATCAGCATCTGCGAGGCGCCGGTCTCGTCGATCACGTCGATCGCCTTGTCCGGCAACTTGCGGTCATGGATGTAGCGGGCCGACAGCTCCACCGCCGACTTGATCGCGTCGTTGGTGTAACGGACGCGGTGGAAGTCCTCGAAATAGGGCTTCAGGCCCTTCAGGATTTCGATCGCATCCGGAATGGTCGGCTCGTTGACGTCGATCTTCTGGAAGCGGCGGACGAGCGCCCGGTCCTTCTCGAAGAACTGCCGGTATTCCTTGTAGGTAGTCGAGCCGATGCAGCGGATCGAACCGCCCGCCAGGGCCGGCTTCAGCAGGTTCGAGGCATCCATGGCTCCGCCCGACGTCGCGCCCGCACCGATGACGGTGTGGATCTCGTCGATGAACAGGATCGAGCCGGGATATTCCTCGATCTCCTTGACGACCTGCTTCAGCCGCTCCTCGAAATCGCCGCGATAGCGGGTTCCGGCGAGCAGCGTGCCCATGTCGAGCGAGAAGATGGTCGAGCCGGCGAGCACGTCGGGGACATCGCCCTCGACGATCCGCTTGGCGAGGCCTTCGGCGATCGCCGTCTTGCCGACGCCGGGGTCGCCGACGAAGAGCGGATTGTTCTTCTGCCGGCGGCAGAGGACCTGGATGGTGCGCGCGATTTCGATGTCGCGGCCGATCAGCGGGTCGATCTTGCCCTTCTTCGCCTTCTCGTTGAGGTTGACGCAATAAGCATCCAGCGCGTCAGCCTTCTTCTTGCTTTCCTCGCGGCTGTCGACCGTGGCGGCGTCGTCATCGACGCCGTGCACCGGGCGGCTCTCGCTCATGCCGGCCCGCTTGGCGATGCCGTGCGAGATGTAGTTGACCGCGTCGTAGCGGGTCATGTCCTGCTCCTGCAGGAAGTAGGCGGCATGGCTCTCGCGCTCGGCGAAGATGGCGACGAGCACGTTGGCGCCGGTGACTTCCTCACGGCCGGACGACTGGACATGGATCACGGCGCGCTGGATGACGCGCTGGAAGCCGGCTGTGGGCTTCGAGTCCTCGTCGGGGCCGTGTGCCAGATTGGCCAGTTCGGTATCGATGTAGTCGATCAGGCTGCGCTTCAGCATGTCGAGGTCGACATTGCAGGCACGCATGACGGCTGCCGCGTCCTGATCCTCGATCAGAGCGAGCAGGAGATGTTCGAGTGTCGCATATTCCTGGTGTCGCTCGTTTGCGAAAGCGAGCGCCTGGTGGAGGGCCTTTTCGAGGCTGCGGGAGAATGACGGCACGTTAGGACCTCACTTCCTTTCCATCACGCATTGCAGCGGATGTTGGTGTTTGCGTGCGAAATCCATCACCTGCGTGACCTTTGTCTCGGCCACTTCATAGGTGAAGACACCACACTCCCCCACGCCATGCTGATGCACATGCAGCATGATCTGCGTTGCCTCCTCGCGGTTCTTGTTGAAGAACCGCTCGAGCACATGCACGACGAACTCCATCGGCGTGTAGTCGTCGTTCAGCAGCAGAACGCGATACAGGTTCGGCCTTTTGGTCTTTGGCCGCGTTTTGGTGACGACGCCGATGTCGTTGTCGCCATCGTCGGAACGACGAGTTTCGTTGCTCATAGGGTTCGATCAATACGTCGCGAAAACGGAATCCTGCCGACAATCTCGCTGCGGCGCAATCGCTCATTTCGAGCATCCGCGCCTTAGCGTGCAAGACCCAGCGGGGAGATGTCGAGGTTTTATATGGGGAGGCTTCTCGGGGATGGAAGTGCACCCCGCGCGCAGCGCCGAGCTTCGGTCGGTTTGCGTCACTTTCGCGTCACATCCCGTGGCCCGGCCCCCACCGAAATCCGAGCCTTGAGGCCATGTTGCAAGCGCATAGCGGCAAGGCTGCGCCATCCGGGAGAACAGGGGCGAACCAGAACAAACACCGGCGTCCGGACCACGGCCGGTCACAGCCAATCCGAGGAAACCAGCGAAAAGGCCGGCCACGCTTCGGGCCGGCCCGGGAGAGCCGGAAATGGCTACTTCGGGAATGAGCCGAACACGCGCTCGAACGGCTTGTAGGCGTCGCGCGTCACTTCGGTCATCATCGACCCGAACTTCGTCATCTGGGCCATGTAGCCCTCATAGGACGACTTGACGTAGTCGCTCTGCGCCTCGACGGCCTTCTCGACGCTGGACGAGGTGAGGATCTTCTCGAGCGCCGCCGAACCCGACTCGAAGCTCTTCTTCGAATAATCGGCCGCTTCTACCACGATCGCCTGCAGTCCCTGGGTCATGGAGCCGAAGCTTTCCATGGCCATGTCGATGCCCTGCTTGCTCGCCTTCTGCATACCGTCGAAATCCTTGATCAAAGGAAGGGCCTCCCCGCTCAAACCGTGCCAAAGCTGGCTCAACAGGAAGCACGTTCCAGCACCGCCGTTAGGAAGTCAAGAAATTCTGTTGCACCGCACAAATTCACCGAACCGTTTGCCGACGCTGCGGAAGCTACTCCGGAGGCCCAAATCGGGATCCAAAACCCATCGGTCATTTTTACGGTTTCGTAACGGCGTTTGCCTAGCTTCGATCCGTAAGACCGAAGAGCCCCGCGTTTCGAACGCGGGCAGCTTTCGAAGACAGGACGGAACATCGGAAACCAGGCGCGGCAGCATCGCTTCAGCCCGTGTGGGAACGAAAAATATCCGTTCTTGCCTCAAAAAAGTTCCGGTCTTGCGGTGAATTGGCAATTGGGCACTGCCGGAACGGAAGTTCCGGTTCTGTGAGACGCGGAGTGATCACTCGTATGTTGATGGGTCTGAACCCTCTCGGCCGGCATTGCCTCCGCTCGGTTCGACGCGCCATGGCCGGCCTCCTGGTCGCCGGAGTAGCGCTCACCGCGGTCACGGTGGAAGCGGCCGCAGCCCCCAACTCGTCGATCGTCGTCGATGCCAAGACGGGCAAGGTGCTCTATTCGAAGGAGCCCGACGCGCTGCGCCGGCCCGCCTCGCTCACCAAGATGATGACGCTCTATCTGCTTTTCGGCGAACTGGAGAGCGGCCGGCTCACCATGTCGTCGCGGCTCCGCGTCTCCGAATTCGCATCGCGCCAGCGCCCGACCAAGCTCGGCCTCAAGCCGGGCTCGACCATCGCGGTCCGCGACGCCATGCTCGGCCTGATCACCCGCTCCGCCAACGACGCCGCCGTGGTGATCGCCGAGAACCTCGCTGGCTCCGAAGCCGCCTTCGCCCAGCGCATGACCAAGACCGCCCGGTCGATCGGCATGAGCCGCACCACCTTCCGCAACGCCTCGGGCCTGCCGAATGATGGCCAGTGGTCGACGGCGCGCGACATGGCGACGCTCGGCCGCGCCCTCCAGGATCGCTACCCGCGCTACTACAAGTTCTTTGCCACCAAGAGCTTCGTCTACAATGGCCGCGTCATCAACGGCCACAACCGGCTGCTCGGCCGCGTCAACGGCGTCGACGGCATCAAGACGGGCTACACCAATGCGTCGGGCTTCAACCTGGTTTCGTCGGTGAAGCGCGACAACCGCTCCCTGGTCGCCACCGTCATGGGCGGCAATACCGGTGCCGCCCGCGACAAGCAGATGACCGTCCTGCTCGAGAAGTACCTGCCCGTCGCCTATGCCGGCCCGGCCAAGTCGCGCTCGCTGTTTGCCCGCAACAATGCCCCCGCCGCCGTGGACGATGACGCCGATGTCGCTCCGGTCGCCGTCGCGGCTGCCGAGCCGGTTCCTACCCCCGTTCCCGCCGCTCGCCCGGCCCGCGCCGAGCCGGTGGCCGTTGCCATGGCCACCGCGACGCCGCTGAAGCAGGCCGTGCCGCTCCCGGCGCCCGCCCCCGTCCAGGTCGCCTCCGTCGAGGACGAGCAGCCCGTTTCGGTCCAGGCCTATGCGCCCGAGCCGGTCGAGCCCGCCGCCGCCAAGGGTCCGCGCATGGTGTTCCAGACCGGCCCCGCCGGTCGCGAGATCGCCCGGCCGAGCGTCAAGACGGCCTCGATCATCCAGCCGGTTCCGACCGCGGACGACGAAGCGGCCGATGGCGTCACCGGCAGCATCGCTCCGGCGGCAACGCCTGTCGCCGAAATCGCCGATGGCTGGAAGATTCAGATTGCTGCTGCGCCGGACGAGGATGGTGCTAGACTGATGCTCGATCGCGCCAAGTCGAAGGCCGGCAAGATGCTCGCCAGCGCAACGCCGAGCGTCGAGCCGGTCGCAAAGGGTGCATCGACTCTCTATCGGGCCCGTTTCGCCGGGTTCGACAACAAGGATCAGGCCCGCGCCGTTTGCGCCTACCTGACGAAGCGCGATGTTTCCTGCCTTGCCATCCGTCAATAGCGGCTGGCCGCATACCCGATTTTCGCCCTCCTTCTTTGTATTTGCGTCTGGGAGCTAGCGATGTCCGCCGAGGAGTCTTTCCTTCGCCTCGTTGATTTGGGCGGCCAAGAACGTCGATCCTCCCTGGTCGGGGTGGACGCGTTTCATCAGCCGTCGGTAGGCCGCTCTGATTTCGGCCTCGGAAGCGCCGGCCGAAAGGCCAAGGATCTGGTAGGCCTGCTCATCTGTCATGGCGCCCGCGCGCGCCGTGCGGCGCGGCCCGCCTGCCGGGTCACTCTCGACGTTTTCACGCCAACCGGGAATTCGGCGGTCGAGATAAGCTTCGAGTAGAGCGCGGTCGCGGGCCCTGCCCGCGACTTCGGAATAGAGGACGACGAGTTCGTTACGGCCGAGCGTATCGAGCATCCGGCCGGCGAACCGGCCTTGCTTGACCTGGTTGCCCTCGATCCAGGGCTTCATCGATTCGAGGATCTTCGGCTTCAGCAGCCAGAGTCCGATGGCGAGCAGCGGTATGCCCGCCCCGAGCCGGCCGGTGGCCGCGGTGAAAATGCCCGTCGATATCAGCGCCCCGGCGGCGCCGCGCCGCACCGAGCGCCCCAGCGCATGCGCGCCCTTCTCGCCTCCGAACAGAAAGGCGATGCCGATCGACACGGCAAGCACGCCCAGGAACGGGATTATCAGGCCCATCGGTTCTCCAGACTGGCCGATTCCGTCCGGCCCTTCCCTCTCTATTGCGGACAAGTGTCCGTCGCGGCAAGGGCCGGCGGCCGCGATGGATGACGCGCGCATGATTTGCTAGACAGGCGCCGCACGGTCGCGGGCGCCGCCAACCACAATCCGTGGCGACGCCGGGCCGCGCTCCGCGCAAAGAGGAATGCCATGCCCGCCAGCCCGATCATCCACCGCACCGTCGACGACTTGCGATCCGCCGTTTCCGACTGGCGACGAGACGGCCTTCGCATTGGCATGGTGCCCACCATGGGCGCGCTGCACAGCGGACATCTAGAACTCGTGCGCGCCGCCCGCGAGCGCGCCGACCGGATCATCGTCTCGATCTTCGTCAATCCGACGCAGTTCGCGCCGACCGAGGACTTCGGCTCCTATCCCCGCACCGAGACGAGCGACGTCGCCAAGCTCGCGGAACTCGGCGTCGAGGCGGTGTTCGCCCCCAACGCCAACGAGATGTATCCGACCGGCTATTCGACCACCGTCTCGCTGGCGGGACCGGCGATCGGGCTGGAAACCGACTTCCGGCCGCACTTCTTCTCCGGCGTCGCGACGGTGGTCTCCAAGCTGTTGATCGCCGCCTTCCCGGATGTCGCGATGTTCGGCGAGAAGGACTACCAGCAGCTGATGGTCGTGCGTCAGATGGCCCGCGACCTGCGGCTGCCGACGGAAATCGTCGGACTGCCGACCATCCGCGAAGCGGACGGCCTCGCCCTCTCCTCCCGCAACGCCTACCTCTCGGCCGAGGAACGTCAGGCAGCGACGACGATCTCGCGCGTCATGCGGCATGCCGCCGACGCGATCCGGGCCGACGGCGATGCCGAAGCGGCGCTGGCCGAAGGGCGGGCGACGCTGACGGCGGCCGGATTCCGCGTCGACTATCTGGTGCTGCGCAATGCGGAGACGCTGGCGGAGATCGTCGACATCGCGAACGAGCCACGCCGGATGCTCGCCGCCGCCTGGCTCGGCAAGACCCGGCTGATCGACAACATCGCCGTCTAGGGCGGCTAGAGCAGACCGAGTTCGGCGAGCTCGGCCTTCAACGCCGAGGGCAGTTCGTCGCCCGCGCCGCCGATCGACGCCAGATCGCGCGGCGCGTCCTTTTCCTGGAGATAGCGCCAGCCCTGGAACGGCCGCTTCGGCTGCCATTCGGTCGGGATGACCTGCGGGTCGAAGACGATCCGGCAGCGCTGGATGCCGTCCGCGCCGGTCACCGTCTGAAGATCGCGCAGGCGCTGGCGCGCCTGCACCTGGCCCTTGATCACCCAGTAGAGCGATCCGCCGTCCAGAAGCTCGGGAATACGCTTCGGAATCATGCGGGTGGTGTGGGTGTCCTCGGGTTCGAGCCCCATGCCGCGCTGGCGAACCAGATCCTCCGCGATCCAATCGGTCAGTTGATCGATCGATTCGACACCGACGCAGAGTTTGATGAGATGCAGGGCCATGCGGGGAGACTTGTCCTCAAACGGGCGGGCGGCGAAGGCCGCGTCGATTTTTCCACAAGGATGAAATGGCGCTCGGCTTCGGACTGGCCTATGAGCCTGTCTGGAAACGGCGCAAGCTAGCATAGGCGTTCCGCCCGCCCCGCGAAAGCAGGAAGGGGGAGATCGACAGCGCTGCGGCAGCCCGTTCGACGCCCGTCCGGATCGGCGTCGGTCCCCTAGCACGAGGCGAACATGACGGAACAGAAGCTCCCCATCGACGACAAGGCGAGCCGCGTGGCCATGGTCGGCATTATCGCCGGCCTGGTGCTGACGGCGGCCGGCATGATGTTCCGCCAGCCGATCTTCGGCGGACTCGGCCTCTTCCTTATTGTCGTGCTGGTACTCCTGCGGCGTCCAATCGCGCGATTGCTCTCGTCGCGCTGAGCGGCGTGTTGCTCCGGCCAAGCCGGTTTGGCACCATCGGCGGCAAACCGGCTAGCGGGAGGAGCAGCCAATCGTGTTCGAGATTTCCGCGATCGACATCGTCGCGATCGTCACATTCGGTGCGTCGTGGTTTCTCTATTCCGTGATCCTGTCACGGCTCGCCGCCTCCGGCCGCACGCTGTCTTCGGCGATGGATATCCAGCGCCGGCAATGGATGCGGACGATGATGCACCGCGATCTCCGCATGATCGACACCGGCATCATGAGCGGCCTGCAGAACGGCACCGCCTTTTTTGCCTCGACCTCGTTGCTGGCGATCGGCGGTTGCTTCGCCATGCTCAACTCGGCCGATCACATCAATAGCGTGATGCGCGACCTGGCCCTGGTGCCGACGGTGCCGCGGGGCCTGTTCGAGGCCAAGGTGATCGGGCTGATGCTGATCTTCGGCTACGCCTTCTTCAAGTTCGGCTGGTCCTATCGGCTGTTCAACTATGCCTCGATCCTGATCGGGGCGACCCCGACCGCCGCCCACGCGGCCGAGCCGGAGACGGTCGCCGCCGCCGAGCGCGCCGCGGTGTTCACCATCACCGCCGGCCGCCACTTCAACCACGGCCTCCGGGCCTTCTTCTTCTCCATCGGCTATCTCGGCTGGTTCGTGAACGGCTGGACGCTGATCGTCACCACGCTGGTGGTGGCGCTCGTGCAATTGCACCGGCAGTTCTTCTCGGATTCGGCCAAGATCGTCATCGCCGCCGCCGCGCGCCAGGAAGTCCCATGAAAGTCAGCCACGAGCTCATCGAAACCACCCTGGTCGGCCTCCTCGCCTCCCTGCCCCCAGGCAAGAGCCTGGACCCGACCGAGCTCGCGCGCGCCATCGCCGGCAATGACGAAAAGGTCTGGCGCCTGCTGATGGTGCCGATCCGGGCGGTCGCGATCCGCCTCGCCGATGACGGCCGCGCGACGATCCTGCGCAAGGGCCGGCCGGTCGACCCGCATGATTTCAAGGGCGTCTACCGGATCGGCGCAGCGGCGCCTGCCGAGGGCGGGGACGCGCCGGAGGCCGTCTAGGGGCCAGGAAAGAGGCTGTCGGTGCGGCCCGAAAGCCAATAGGCCAGAAGCCCGATCCACTCCTTGGTCGCGATGTCGACGCGCTCCAGCCCGACGGAGGGTTGCGACACGAACCGCGTCAGGTCCTGCGTGCCGGCCGAACGATAGTCCGATGGCCAGGGCAGGACGTCCCAGCCGATGGCGCGGAAGCATCCGACCGAGCGCGGCATGTGAAAGGCAGAGGTCACGAGCAGCCAGCGCTCGCCGGGCTTCGGATCGACCAGCGCCTTCGTAAAGCGGGCATTCTCGGCGGTGTCGCGGCTGCGATCCTCTATCGTGATGCGGGCTGCGGGTATGCCGATGGAGAGGAAGAAGCGCCGTGCCGCCTCGCCCTCCGAATTACCGTCCGGCACGAACTGATCGGTGCCGCCTGTGAACACGAGGCGTGCCTCCGGATGGCGCAGCGCCAGGGCGACGCCGTCCGTCAGCCGATCGCCGGCATCGGTCAGCGTCACCGACTGCCGCGCCTCGCCGATCCGCTGGTCGATGCCGCCGCCCAGCACGAGGATGCCGGTCACCGGCCCATCTGGCTCGACCCGGTTAAACCGGTTCTCGAGCGGAAGGAGCAGCGCCGCGCCGAGCGGCGAGAAGCCGGCGACGAGCAGCCCGATCGCCGCCACCAGCACCAGGCCGGCGCCGAGTCTCACCGCGCCGAGGCCGATGGCGAGGACGCCGGCGGCGAGTGTCAGGATCAGCGCGGCCGACGGCTGCAGGAAGAACCAGACCAGCTTGGCGGCATAGAAGAACATCGAAAGCGGTTCTCGGCTCAGTCCCAATCGGGCGAGAAGGCCGAATCGCACATGCGCGAACCTTCGGTCTTCAGCGCGTCGATCGCTGCGATGTCGGCCTCCGGCAGCTCGAAGCCCTCGATGTCGAGGTTCTGCCTGATGCGGGCCGCATGGGCGCTCTTCGGAATGGCGACGCAGCCCTTCTGGATCTGCCAGCGCAGCACGACCTGGGCAGGCGTGCGGCCGAAGCGGCCGGCGATGTCCTGGATCACCGGTTCGTCCAGCACGTCGCCACGCCCCAGCGGGCAATAGGCGACAAAGGCCGTGCCATGCGCCAGCGTCGCCGCCCGCAGCTTCGACTGGTCGAGATAGGGATGATGTTCGCACTGGTTGACGACGATCGGCTCCTCGGTCGCGGCCCAGGCCTCGTCGAGCAGGCGGATCGTATAGTTGGAAACGCCGATATGGCGCGCCAGGCCGCGCTGCTTGACGCGGTTCAGCGAGCGGATCGTCTCGGCCGACGAAAGCGTCCGGCTCGGCCAGTGGATCAGGATCAGGTCGAGCTGGTCGATGCGCAGCCGGCGCAGCGACGCTTCCGCCGCGCGCATCATGTCGTCGGCGCCAAGCTGCTCAGGTGGGATCTTGGAGGTGATGAAGACGTCGTCGCGCGCAATTCCGGAACGGCGCAGCCCCTCGCCCACCTCGGCCTCGTTGCCATAGCCGATGGCGGTATCGATGTGGCGGTAGCCCGCCTCGAGCGCCGAGGCGACGGCCGTGGTCGCCGTCTCGCCGGAAAGCTGCCAGGTGCCGAGGCCGATCACCGGCAAAATGGCGCCATGCGCCTTGACCGTCTGCATGAGATTTCTCCAGCGGGGGACAGGGCGGATACCATCCTGCGCTACCGCGACAGGGTCAAGCTCAGCCTGCCGCCTGGAACACCAGATCTCGGCCACCCCGCTTGGCGGCATAGAGCGCCTCGTCCGCCGCGACCATCAACCGCTCGAAATCGACCCCAAGGCCTGTCGCAGTGATGACGCCGACGCTGACCGTGACGGGAATGCGATGGCCGGCATGATGGATCGGATCGTCGGCGAAATTGGCGCGAATGCGTTCGGCGACCTGGCGCCCGCGCTCGGCGCCGCAGCCGACGAGCAGCGCCGCGAATTCCTCGCCGCCGACGCGACCCACGAAGTCCGAATCCGTGACATGCTGCCGGACGAGCGTCGAGAAGCACTTCAGCGCCGTATCGCCGGCCGCATGGCCGTAGCGATCGTTGAGCTGTTTGAAGCGGTCGAGATCGAACAGCAGCAAGGTGACCTCGTCGCCCTCCCCGCTCCTGTGCTCGACCCGCTTCCGGGCGACGTCCATGAAGGCGCCATGGTTCAGAAGGCCAGTCAGGCCGTCCGTCCGCGCGGCGCGCTTCAGCAGGTTCTTCAGCCTTTCATCCGAGAGGCGAAGGCCGATGATCGTCGCGGCGAACATCATCAGGATCGGCTCCAGGATGCCGAGCCCGATGAACGAGCCGCCCTGCATGACGTCGGAAGGAAGGTCGAGCGTGAGCGCGGCGATGGTCCGCAGGACGAGAAAGCCGGCATGGACCGCAGGAACGGCGGCGAAGGGTCCGCGCCAAACGAGCTCGTCCTTGCCGTTCACCCAGATCTCCCAGGCGAGCGCCAGCGAGAGGATGCCGCTCAGCACGGAGCTGAGGGCGATGCGATAGGCAAGCGAATCCGCGATCGCCGGCACCAGCATGGCGAGCATCCAAATCGCGGGCATCACGGATACCGGCCACCAGCTCGCCCGGCGGCCATTGAAGGCGCGCGCGCCGTTCCAGGCGAGGCCGAGGCCGACGAACACGCCGGCATTGCCGACGCCGACGGCAAGCCAAAACGGCAGATAGCTACGCAACACCAGCAGAATACAGCAGAGCGTGCCCAGCTGCAGCGCCAGCGCCCAGTACAGCACATGGACGTCCGGCTTGCGCCTGGCCCAGTTCGTCACCATCGACACGGCGGCCATCTGGGTCATGAAAGCCAGCACAACCAGCAAGGTCGGAACGTCGAGCTTCATGGCGGCGCGCGGATCCCCCCAGTCCACATTGTGGGACTGCGGGGGACCTCATAGATCGAAACCCCTTAAGGAACAATTCCTTCGGGGAAGTACATTGTAGCGGTTGCCTAGGAGACGGCCGCCACCACGGCCGCGATAACCCGATCGACCTCGGCGTCGGTCAGATCCGGGTGCATCGGCAGGCTGATGACGGTCGAAGCGAACCTCTCCGAGACCGGCAGCGGCCGCTTCGGCGCCTCGGCAAAAGCGGGATGCTGGTGCAGCGCCAGGCGGTAGAAAAAGGCATTGCCGATGCTCTGCGCGTCGAGCGCCGCCTTCAGCGCATCGCGGTCCTCGACCGTGATCGTGTAGATCGCATTGGCGCTGAAATAGCCGGCGGGCCGCTTCTGCACGCCGACCTTGCCGGTCAGCGCCGCGTCGTAGCGCCTGGCGACCTGGTCGCGCCGCTCCAGCTCTTCCTCGAAGATCGTCAGCTTCGAGAGCAGCACGGCGGCCTGCAGCGTGTCGAGACGGCCGGTGATGCCGTTGCGGACGGCGACGTCGCCGGTGCCCTGGCGGCCATGCGAACGCAGCGTGCGCACCGCATCGGCGATCTCGTCATTGTCGGTCAGGATCGCGCCGCCATCGCCATAGCAGCCGAGCGGCTTGGTCGGGTAGAAGCTCGTGGCCGAGATCGGCGCCATGCCGCCGACGCGGCTGTTGCCGGAACGGCCGCCGAAGCTCTGCGCGGCGTCCGAGAACACCGTCATGTCGTGCTTCGCCGCGATCTTGCCGATCGCCTCGTAGTCCGCCGGCAGGCCGTAGAGATCGACCGGCATGACGACGCGCGGCTTCAACTCGCCCTTCGCCACCACTTCGGCGATGGCGCGCTCGAGATCGGCCGGATCCATGTTGCAGGTCGCCGGATCGACATCGACGAAGATCGGCGTCGCGTTCACCGAGCAGACGGCGCCCGCCGTCGCGGCGAAGGTGAAGGCGGGAACGAACACAGCGTCGCCCGGACCGATGCCGAGCGCCATCAGACCGATCATCAGCGCGTCGCGGCCGCTCGAAACGGCGATTGCGTGCGGAACGCTGGCAAAGGCAGCCAGCTTGGCCTCGAGCTCCGAAACCTCGGGGCCGAGGATGAACTGGCCATGCGTCAGCACCGCATCCATCCGCCGGCGGACATCGTCGTGAATCCGGCGCTGCTGGCGCTGCAGATCGAAGAAACCGATGCGGTCGGAAGCGACGGCGACGGTCGGTTGCGTGGAAGCTGCCATCAGTGCTGGTCTCCAATAGAGACGGTCGCGCCACGGCGCGACGTCTGTGCAATTCGCTGAATGATCATGTCGGCGACGACCAGGGCGTCGAGCCCGGCCTTGCCGTCGACGACGGCCCGGCCCCGGCCGGCGACCGCGTCGAGGAACGAGTCGATTTCGAGCGCGAGATTGTCGCTCGGCGGAACGGCGATCTCCTCCTGCGCCAGCACGGTGTGTCCGCGCGCGACGGAGGTGACCGTGCGGGCGGCGAGATCGGCCACCCAGTAATGCCCGGGCTCGACCACCTTGACCGTGCGCTCCGAACGGTCGGCGATGCGGCTGGCCGAGAGATGCGCCACGGCGCCATTGGCGAAGCGCAGCTGCGCCTGCGCGAAATCATTGGTCGGCGCCAGCACGGGAGAGCCCATCGCCTCGACGGCAATGACCTCGGAACCGACCAGCGCCAGGACCAGGTCTATGTCGTGGATCATCAGGTCGAGCACGACGTCGACGTCGATGGCGCGGCCCTTCCAGGGACCGATCCGCGTGCACTCGACCGTGAGCGGCGTCTTCACCTTGTCGCGCAGCAGCCCGAACACCGGCGAGAAACGCTCGATATGGCCGATCTGCAGGACGACGCCCCTGGCCTCAGCCCGCGCGATCAGGTCGCGCGCCGCATCCGGCGAATCGCAGATCGGCTTCTCGATCAGGACATGCACGCCGGCATCGATGAATTCGGCGGCGACGGCATGATGCAGCGAGGTGGGGACCGTGATCGACACGGCATCGACCTTGCCGATCAGGTCGCGGGGATCGGAGAGCGGCGTCGTACCGTGCTGAGCTGCGACCGCTTCGGCGCGCTCCCGGTCGGCATCCACGACGGCCACGAGGCGGCCCTTCGGATTGGCGGCGTGCTGCCGCGCGTGGAAGGAACCGAAATAACCGAGCCCGATGACCCCGGTCCTGATTTCGCTCGTCGTCAATCCCACTACTTTCTGCAATCCGCGATAGGAACGAAGCAGCCCGCCTCGCCCGCACCGGTCTAACGAATTCTCGCTCAAAGTCGATCAATGGCCGCACAAACACGGTCACATTTTGTCCATCTGGGAAACATGGCGCGACACGGGGGGCTTGGTCATCACGTCCGCGTGACAGATCGCCGCCGAGGATGCCCCGAAAGCCTCGGCCCCTATATCATCGGCCGTGTGCCGGCCGTCCCCGGCAGTTCGGAACCCTTAACATGCCCCAACGAATGTTCGCCGTCCTGTGCCGCTCGCTCCTCTGCGGCGCCGGGATGATCGGTGCTGCCCAGGCGCATGGAATCGTCGAGCGCCACCTGACGGCGCCCAGCGCCGCCCTTGGCCATGCCATCCCCTATTCGCTCTACAAGCCGGCGGCGGAGCCGGCCGCCGGCACGCGCTGGCCGGTGCTGTACCTGCTGCATGGCGGTGGCGGCGGCGACCAGGACTGGCTCGATTACGGCAAGATCGCCGCGACGCTCGACGACGAGATCGCAGCGGGCAAGATGCCGCCGCTGGTCGTCGTCATGCCGGATGGCGGCGGCGAGAGCTGGTTCGTCGACAACACCGACCCCGGCGGGGCCGGCAAGGTCGAGACCGCGCTGTCGACCGATCTCGTCGAGGCGATCGACACGACGCTGCCGACCGCTGCCTGCCGCTCGGGAAGAGCCGTCGGCGGCCTCTCCATGGGCGGCTATGGCGCGACCTTGTTCGCCCTCGATCATCCGGACCGTTTCGTTGCGGCAATCAGCCTCTCCGGTGCGATTGCCCAGCCGATCGACCCGGATGACGCGGTGCGGATCAAGAGGGGCGACGAATATTACGACGGCGCCTTCGGCAAGCCCTTCGACGTCGAGCGCTACAACGCCGCCAACGTCTTTCCGCGCGTCGACAAGGATGCCGACCTTCCGGACAAGCCGAGCTTCTGGATCACCGCCGGCGACCGCGACGGACTCGGCATCATCACCGGATCGGCGGAACTGCATGTCGCGTTGCGGCGCGCCGGCTATGACACGACGCTGCGCATCGGCGCGGGCCAGCATGACTGGACCAACTGGGCGCAGTCGATCGTCCCGGCGCTCGACTGGCTGGCGCCGCAACTGCGTGATTCGTGCCCGCCGATGCGGTCGACCGCCGCCGCCGGCCCTGCCCTAGGTCAGTCCGAACCAAAGGGCGGCGAAGCCCAGAAATGAGAAGAAGCCGACGAGATCGGTGATCGTCGTCACGAAGGAGCTGGAGGCGACCGCCGGATCGATCTTCAGCCGGTTCAGAGCGAGCGGGATCAGAATGCCGCCGAGCGCTGCGGCGATCAGGTTGATCACCATCGCCGCGGCGATGACGAAGCCAAGATCAAAGATTCCGAAGCGGTAGACGGCCATCGCGCCGACGATCGCGGCGAACACAAAGCCGTTGAACATGCCGACCACGAGTTCGCGTCCGATGACGCGGAGCACATTGTGCGGCCCGAGTTCGCGCATGGCGATGGCGCGGACCGCCACCGTCATGGTCTGCGTGCCGGCATTGCCGCCCTGGCTGGCGACGATCGGCATCAGCACGGCGAGCGCCACCATCTTCTGCAGCTGGTGCTCGAACAGGCCGATGACGAAGGACGCCATCACGGCCGTGATCAGGTTGATGAACAGCCAGGGAAACCGGCTCTTGGCGATGTACCAGACCTTGTCCGACACTTCTTCGTCGCCGACGCCGCCGAGGCGCTTGATGTCCTCGTCGGCTTCCTCCTGGATGACGTCGACGATGTCGTCGATGGTGAGCAGGCCGACGAGACGGTCCGATTCGTCGACGACGGCGGCCGAGATCAGGTTGTAGCGCTGGAAGGTACGCGCCGCCTCTTCCTGGTCCTCGGTAGCGCGGATCAGGTGATGCGCCTCGCTGACGAGGTCGGCGATCTTGATCGGGCGCTTGGTGCGCAGCAGGCGGTTCAGCGAAACCGTCCCGAGCAGGTGGTAGCCCGGATCGATGACGAAGACCTCGTGGAACTCCTCCGGCAGGTCCTCGGCCTCGCGCATGTAGTCGATCGTCTGCCCGACCGTCCAGAACGGCGGCACGGCGATGAACTCGGTCTGCATGCGCCGGCCGGCGCTGTCTTCCGGATAATCGAGGCTGCGCTTCAGCGCCAACCGCTCGACGGACGGGATCTGGGCGAGAATCTCGTCCTGATCGGCCTTGTCGAGATCTTCCAGAATGTAGACCGCGTCGTCCGAATCGAGTTCGCGCACGCCTTCGGCGACGGTCTCGGAAGGGAGCTCCTCCAGGATCTCGACGCGGAGGGCCTCGTCGAGCTCGGTCAGGGCGGTGAAGTCGAAGGCGTCGCCGAGCAGCTGGATCAGCGCCGGGCGCTGGTCCGGCTCCAGCGCCTCGAGGATCGCGCCGACATCCGACTCGTGCAGATCCTCGGTCAGCGCGCGGGCGCGCTCCTGGTTGCCCGATTCGATCGCGGCGCCGAGCGCTTCCAGGAACGACGACGAAATATTGTCGTTCTCGTCGCGCAATGGCGGCAGGTCGTCCGGCACGCGATTGTCGCGCTCGATGATCATCTCGTCCGACATGGCCCCTCAACGTGCCGCCAACCCTGCGAGGGCGAAGCGGAGAAATGCGCGGTTGCGCGCATTCTCGCGAACAATGTGTTCCCAATGGGCTCACATGCGCCTCGGTCCGCGCAAGCGCCGAACCGAGATTCTTTCCAGACCCGACCTGGCCCAGAAACAAAAACAGCGGCCCGAGGGCCGCCGCTTTGCGAGGATTTTTGCATTTGGGTTTGGTGCGGTCGAGAAGACTCGAACTTCCACGCCTTTCGGCACAGCGACCTCAACGCTGCGCGTCTACCAATTCCGCCACGACCGCGAAACCCAAGCCGGTGTGTTGCCCGGCGCGAGGTGGGATGTAGCAAATGACCTTCGACGAAACAAGCGCCTTCGAGAACTGTTTCATTTCATCCACAGGCAGCCCGTGCGAGACGGAAATTGGCCGGCAGGTGAACGACGCGCCACCTTGCGCTATGACGGGATCGACCGACATGAGAACTGAAACAATGAAAGGTCGGCTCGCCTGCCGGCCGAGAGTGCTGACATGACCCTCCGCGACGACCTCCCCGCTTCGCTCCTGCCGAAAGACGGCAGCCCGCCCGTCGAATGGGTTATCGCGGAAGCGCCGGTCGCCTATCCGGATGCCGTCGGTGAAATGGAGGCCCGCGTCGCCGCCATCGCGGCCGGCACGGCGCGCGAGCGCATCTGGCTGGTTGAACATCCGCCGCTCTATACGGCCGGCACCAGCGCGCATGACGAGGACCTGATCACGCCGGACCGCTTCCCCGTGTTCCAGACCGGGCGAGGCGGCCAGTACACCTATCACGGCCCGGGCCAGCGGGTGGCCTATGTCATGCTCGACCTGAACCGTCGCCGGCCGGACCTGCGGCTGTTCGTGGCGACGCTGGAACAGTGGATCATCCGCACGCTGGACGGCTTCAACATTCGTGGCGAACGCCGCGACGACCGCGTCGGCGTCTGGGTGCGCCGGCCCGACAAGGGCGCCGAGGCGGAGGACAAGATCGCCGCGATCGGCATCCGCGTCCGCCGCTGGGTGACCTTCCACGGCATCTCGATCAATGTCGAACCGGAACTCGACCATTTCGATGGAATCGTGCCCTGCGGCGTCAAGGGCCACGGCGTCACCAGCCTGGCCGATCTCGGCCGGATCGTCACCATGCCGGAGGTCGACGCCGTGATGCGGCGCGAGTTCGAGGCGCTGTTCGGCGAGACGGTACGCTAGGGTCCGGACTCCATTAGGAGTGGGGCAGCGTTGGGCCAAAGTCGCGCGCGGGCAGGAGCCGACCACAGCCGATGGCTATCCATCGGCGCGGATCGGCGACGCACTCGCGCACGACTTTCGCCCAACCCGAAGGGCTTGATGGAAACCGGCGCATTTCGGCGTCGCTGCCGGCTCGTTGGGAAAGACCCAACGTCGCCGACATCTCCTGGAACTGCCTTGGTTTCCATCAAGCGCTGCGCCGCTCCTAATGGAGTACGGACCCTAGTCCATTCCGGGCGGCGGCGATCAGTCGCTCGGCAGCACCCGAAACGGCCCGGTCTCGGCCTCGTCCCGATCGTTCGCATCGACCGCGCTGACGCGGGCCAGGCGCGGCCCTGTGGCGCAGGCAGCGAGCATGGCGGCGACATCCGCCTCCGCGCCGGAAAAGACGGCCTCCACGGCCCCGCTCCGACGATTGCGGACCCAGCCAGAGAGCCGGCGCACGGTGGCCTCGCGCTCGACCCAGGCGCGATAGCCGACGCCCTGGACGACACCCGAAATCAGGACATGGGACGTGCGGGTGGCCATGTTCGAGCCTCCTCAGCCAAGCAGATCGAGCACCGTCGGCGCGAGATCGGGCACGCGCGCGACGATCGCGTCCGGCGGAAACGCCATGAACTCCTCCGCCGTCCCATAGCCCCAGCCGACGGCAGCGACCTTGATCCGGTTCGACCGTGCGCCTTCGATGTCGTAGCGGCGATCCCCGATCATGACGCAGCGCTCGGGATGGATCGCCTCGACCGAGAGGATATGGGCGATCAGCTCGCTCTTATCGCCGTTGCGGCCGTCGAATTCCGAGCCGTGCACGACGGTGAAAAACTTCGTCAGGTCGAAATGGTCGAGGATCCGCTCGCAGAAGACGCGCGGCTTCGAGCTCGCCAGGAACATCTCGACGCCCGCGTCGCGCAACGAGCCGAGCGCTTCCGGAATGCCGTCGAACACGGCGTTCTCGTAGAGGCCGATCGTGCCGAAGCGCTCGCGATAGTGGCCGAGCGCCTGCTTCGCCAGGATCGGATCGCCATCCAGCATCGCGGCAAAGCTGCCCTCCAGCGGCGGGCCGATCGCGGCGCGCAGCGCCAATTCGTCGGCGGCCGGGCGGTTGAGCTTTTCGAGCGCATAGAGGATCGAGGCGCTGATGCCGGGATAGGGATCGGTCAGCGTCCCGTCGAGATCGACGAGCGCGGTGAGCTTGGCAGCGGTCATGGCAGCATTCCGTTTGGCACGGGGGACGTCGCCCGGAGTGCGCGCTTCACGGTCGCGCGTCAAGCCTCGCCCCGGGCCGGCTTCATCAAAACGTCACCCAGTTGCGCGACGAGAGCAGAAGCGGAGCCCTCGCGAATCGTGGGCCTGCCGCTGGGCATGCCGCCGCCTGCCCTGGTCCGACCTTCCTTGGTCAAAGGAGCCGATACCGCCTTGTCGCGATCCTCAGCCCTTCTCCAAGCGCAGGCGCCGCGATGAGCATCGCCATCCTTCTCGCCCAGGTCTTCTGCGGGCTCGCCGCCCTCGTCCATTTCGGCAGCATAGCGCTCGTGGCCTGGCGCAGCCGCACCAACCGGCCCGACGATGCCGAACCGCACGGCCAGCCGCCGGTCAGCATTCTGCGCCCCGTATGCGGCATCGAGCACGCGATCGAGCGCACGCTCGGCTCCGGCTTCGCGCTCGACTATCCCGATTATGAGCTCGTCTTCTGCGTCGCCAGCCCGGCCGATCCGGTGATCCCGCGCATCCGCCGCCTGATGGCGGCGAACCCGGCCGTGCCGGCGCGCATCCTCGTCGGCGACGATCGCATCAGCATCAATCCGAAGCTGAACAATCTGGTGAAAGGCTGGGCGGCGGCCAAGCACGAGTGGATCATCATGGCTGACAGCAACGTGCTGATGCCGCCCGACTACATCGACCGCATGCTGGATCGCTGGGACGCCGCCACCGGCCTCGTCTGCTCGCCGCCGCTCGGCAGCGAGCCGGATGGCTACGGCGCGGAGTTCGAATGCGCCTACCTCAACACCTACCAGGCCCGCTGGCAGCTTGCCGCCGACGCCGTCGGCCAGGGCTTCGCGCAGGGCAAATCGATGTTCTGGCGGCGCGAGAACCTCGACCGGCATGGCGGCATCGCGGCGCTCGCCGCCGATCCGGCCGAGGATGCGGCCGCGACCAAGGCGATCCGCGCCAACGGCCAGCGCATCCGTCTCGTCCGCCAGCCCTTCGCCCAGCCGCTCGGGCCGCGCGCGCTGCGCGCCGTCTGGAGCCGGCAGCTACGCTGGGCCCGGCTGCGGCGGGTCACCTTCCCCGCCTTCTTCTGCCTGGAACTCCTGACCGGCGGCCTGTTCCCGATCGCGCTCGCGACCTGGCTCGCCTTCAACGATGCCATTCCCGGCTGGATCGCGCCGCTGCTGGCGGTCGCCTGGTATGGCGCCGAGGCAGTCCTGGCGAAGAGCCTCGGCTGGCACTATTCGCGCCGCTCGCCGCTCGCCTGGATCCTGCGCGACCTGTCGCTGCCCGTGCTCTGGATCGCCGCCGTCTGCGGCAGCGGCTTCGAATGGCGCGGCAACCAGATGAACGTCAAGAAGGACAGCCTGCTCGCCACCGAGGCGGACTGAGGCTGTCCATCCCCGGCGCCGTCAGGCGAATTCCATGATGACGGCATCGACGGCAAGGCTGTCGCCCGGCTTGGCGGCGACGCGCTGCACCGTCAGGTCGCGCTCGGCACGCAGCACGTTTTCCATCTTCATCGCCTCGACGATCGCCAGCGTCTCGCCCGCCTTCACCTCCTGCCCTTCCTCGACCGCCACCGAGACGACGAGGCCCGGCATCGGGCAGAGCAGGAACTTGGACGTGTCGGCCGCCTTCTTCTCCGGCATCAGGCTATGCAGCGCGGCGATGCGCGGCGTCATCACCCGCGCCACCACGTCGATGCCGCGATAGAGCAGACGATAGCCGGATAGCGCCGGCCGAACCTGCACGGCGAGCGCGGCGTCGTCGATCGTGCCTTCCCAGACCGGATCGCCCGGCATCCAGTCCGACGTCACCGTGACCGGCTTCTCTGATCCTGGCAGCACGATCTCGACTTCCAGGGGTAGCAGCGCGACCCCGGTCGGGCTCGCCAGCACCACCGTCGTGCCGCCGATCGAAACGACCCAGTTCTCGCGCCAGTTGCCGGCATGCGGCGCCAGCCGGCCCGAGAGCCTGTCGAGCCTGTCCTTGCGCAGGATCTCCATCGTCAGCGCCACGGCGGCGAGCCGCGCGAGCGTGGCGGCATCGGCGCCGGCGCCATGGAACCCTTCCGGAAACTCCTCGGCGATGAAGCCGGTCGAGAGCTCGCCGGCGCGCCAGCGCGGATGCGCCATCAGCGCCGACAGGAACGGCACATTGTGCTGGATGCCCTCGACGACG
The DNA here is from genome assembly GCF_026343855.1 of Kaistia nematophila. NCBI lineage: Bacteria > Pseudomonadati > Pseudomonadota > Alphaproteobacteria > Hyphomicrobiales > Kaistiaceae > Kaistia > Kaistia nematophila. The sequence goes on from NZ_JAPKNK010000002.1 coordinate 836,540, forward strand.
AAATCGTCCAGCGCCTCGCTCATCGCCTCGATCGCCTCGGCGCGCGTCGGCGCGTGCGTGCAGAGCTTGGCGATCATCGGGTCGTAGAACATCGAGATTTCCGAGCCCTCGACGACGCCGGTATCGTTGCGCACCGTCACGCCGTCGCTCAGCGTCTCGGCCGGCGGGCGATAGCGCGTCAGCCGGCCGATCGAAGGCAGGAAGTTGCGATACGGATCCTCGGCATAGATGCGGCTCTCGATCGCCCAGCCCGTCAGCTTCACGTCATCCTGCGTGATCGAAAGGCGCTCGCCGGCGGCGACGCGGATCATCTGCTCGACCAGATCGATGCCGGTAACCAGCTCCGTCACCGGATGCTCGACCTGCAGGCGGGTGTTCATTTCGAGGAAGAAGAAGCTCTTGTCCTGTCCGGCGACGAACTCGACCGTGCCGGCCGAATCGTAGCCGACCGCCCTGGCCAGGGCGACGGCCTGCTCGCCCATCGCCTTGCGGGTCGCGGCGTCGAGCAGCGGCGACGGCGCCTCCTCGATGACCTTCTGGTTGCGGCGCTGGATCGAGCATTCGCGCTCGCCGAGATAGATCGCATTGCCGTGCTTGTCGCCGAGAAGCTGGATCTCGATATGGCGGGGATTGACGATGAACTTCTCGATGAAGACGCGATCGTCGCCGAAGGAGGAGCGCGCTTCCGAGCGCGACAGGCGGAAGCCCTCGCGCGTCTCGGCGTCGGAGTGGGCGATGCGCATGCCCTTGCCGCCGCCGCCGGCCGAAGCCTTGATCATTACCGGATAGCCGATCTGGCGAGCGATCTCGACCGCCTCGTCCTCGCTCTCGATGACGCCGAGATGGCCCGGAACCGTCGAGACATGGGCGGCGGCTGCCACCTTCTTCGAGGCGATCTTGTCGCCCATCGCCTCGATCGCCTTGGCGTTCGGGCCGATGAAGACGATGCCGTTCGCGACGAGCGCCTCGGCGAAGGCCGCGCGTTCCGACAGGAAGCCATAGCCGGGGTGGATCGCGTTCGCGCCGGACTGCTTGGCCGCCGCGACGATCTTGTCGATCAGGAGGTAGGACTGCGCCGCCGGCGCCGGGCCGATATGGATCGCCTCGTCAGCCATCTCGACATGCAGGGCGTCGCGGTCCGCGTCCGAGAAGACCGCCACCGTCCGGATCCCCATCCGCCGCGCCGTCTTGATGATCCGGCAGGCGATCTCGCCGCGATTGGCGATCAGGATCTTGTCGAACATGCGAACTCCCCGGCGAGAATGCCTTTTCTGGACAGATGGTTTCTATGCTGTCTGCCCCAAGGCGGCAATCAGGGCGCGACGGAAACCGGCCCCCGGAGGCGCCTGCGCATGCTGCCGGATCCCTGCCCTGCCAGCCTGCGTCGAACCAGCGCCCGACAATCCGTTGACAGGCCAACGGGTTTGGGTGCTGTAACAGCGGCGCGCCGCTCGCGGCCGCCTGAATCGCAACCCTTGCCGGGAACTCCAGATGGCGCCTGCCGCCCCCATCGACATCGATCACCTCGACCGCCGGACCAGCGGCCGCAGCCTGATCATGGGCATCGTCAACGTCACGCCGGACAGCTTCTCCGATGGCGGCGACCATGCCGAGGCCGGCCCGGCGGTTGCCCATGCCGAGCAGCTGATCGCCGAGGGCGCCGACATCATCGACATCGGCGGCGAATCGACCCGTCCCGGCGCGGCCGAAGTCGACGCCGAGACGGAAGCCGCCCGCGTCATCCCGGCCGTCAAGGCGCTGGCAGCGGCGACCCGCACGCTGATTTCGGTCGATACCTACAAGGCCTCCGTCGCCGACATGGCGCTCATGGCCGGCGCCCATATCGTCAACGACGTCTGGGGCCTGCAGCGCGAGCCGGAGATCGCGCGCGTCGCCGGGGCGCATGGCGCCGCCGTCATCGCCAGCCACTGGGAGCGCGAGACCTATTCGCAGGCGACGATCCTCGACGCCATGAAGCGCTTCTTCGACCGCTCGATCGCGCTGGCCCGCGGGGCCGGCATCCCCGACCACCGGATCGTGCTCGATCCGGGCATCGGCTTCGGCAAGGGTCTGGCCGAGAACCTCCTGATCCTCGACCGCATCGACGAGATCGTCGCGCTCGGATTCCCCGTGCTGCTCGGCGTCTCGCGCAAGCGCTTCATCGGCGAGATCACCGGCCGCGAGCCCAAGCAGCGTCTCGCCGGCACGCTCGCCACCAATGTCCTGGCCGCCGCGAAGGGCGTTTCCTCCTTCCGCGTGCATGACGTCGCCGCCCACCGCGACGCACTCGCCGTCACGGACGCCATTCTCTCCAGCCGCGAACCTCAATGACCGACCGCATCTTCATCAACGACCTGCGCTTCTTCGGCTTCCACGGCGTGCTGCCGGAGGAGGCCGTGCTGGGCCAGCGTTTCCGCGTCGACATCACCGCCGAACTGGACCTCGCCGAGGCCGGACGCACCGACGACCTGACCAAGACCGTGCACTATGGCGAGATGGCGGTGCTGATCGAGGAGATCGGCCGCACGCACCGCTACAAGCTGATCGAGGCGCTGGCCGAGGCGATCGCCAAGGCGGTGTTCGAGACCTACCCGCCCGTGGAGCGGCTGACCGTGCGCGTGACCAAACCGGAAGCGCCCGTGCCGCTGGCGACCGGGGTGATCTCGATCGAGATCGAGCGGGAGCGCCCCCGTGACTAAGGTTTACCTCGGCCTCGGCAGCAATCTCGGCGACCGCGAAGCGATGCTGCGCGCCGCCATTTCCGCGCTGGCGGCGACGCCGGGCGTGCACGTCACGGCGATCTCCTCGCTTTACGAGACCCCGCCCTGGGGACCGGTGCCGCAGGGACCGTATCTCAACGCCTGCATCGAGCTCGATACGACGCTGTCGGCGCGCGCGGTGCTCGATCTCAGCCTGCGCATCGAGCGCGACCACGGCCGCGAGCGCGCCATCCGCTGGGGACCGCGCACGCTCGATATCGACGTGCTGCTCTATGGCGATGCCGCCATCGACGAGGAAGGCCTGATCGTGCCGCACCCGCGCATGATCGAACGCGCCTTCGTGCTGGTGCCGCTCGCGGAGATCGCGCCGGAGGCGACGGTGGCGGGTCGTACGATCCACGCCATCCTCGCCGAGGTCGAAACCGACGACATCCGCAAGGTCGGCACGCTCTAGCCGAATTGCCCTGCCCGAGGGCCGGCTTGCGAAATACGCCGTGAAGGACCATGCTATCACCAAGATAGCATGGAGCTTTTCATGGCACAGATGCTGGTCCGAAATATCGAAGACGACGTCGCCGCGCGCTTCAAGCAGCGTGCACGATCCGAAGGCAAGTCGACCGAGCAGGCGCTGCGCGATCTCGTCGCCGACTATGCCCGCGACCGGAAGGCAGAGGCGCTGGCCCGGCTGCAGGAATTGCGCGCTCGAATGGAGCCGGCAATGCCCGACCCGACGCCGTGGATTCGCGAGGATCGAGACGGCGATCATGGCCGTCGTTGATGCGAGCATACTGGTCCGCGCGCTCGTCCGCACCGAGGGCTCCGCGGCTGCTGTCGAATGGATCGAAGGGCACCCGTTGAGCGCCCCCGACATAATCCTGGTCGAAACGGCCAACGCGCTCTGGCGCTATGTTCAGGCCGGCCGTATGGACTGCGACATGGCGCGCCTGCTCCTCAAGGAGGCGCCCCTTGTCATCGACAGGATCGTCCCATCCGTGGAGTTGCTCGACAGCGCGATCGCCATTGCCTGCGACGCGCAGCACCCGGTTTATGATTGCCTGTATCTGGCGCTGGCCGGCGCCGAACAGGCAGTGCTTGGCACAGCGGACCGAAAGCTGGCATCGATCGCCCAAAGTCGTGGCGTCGCAACCGAACTGATCGCCTGACGACTAGCTCGCCAATCGGCTCAGAGTGGGATGTTGTCGTGCTTCTTCCAAGGGTTCTCCAGCGCCTTGTTGCGCAGGAGGCGGAGGCCGCGGGCGATGCGGCGGCGGGTCGAGTGCGGCATGATCACCTCGTCGATATAGCCGCGCTCGGCCGCAACGAAGGGCGAGAGGAAGCGATCCTCATATTCCTTGGTGCGCGCCGCCAGCCCCTCGGCGTCGCCCGTCTCGGCGCGGAAGATGATCTCGACCGCGCCCTTGGCGCCCATCACCGCGATCTGCGCCGTGGGCCAGGCATAGTTCAAATCGCCGCGCAGATGCTTCGAGGCCATGACGTCATAGGCGCCGCCATAGGCTTTTCGCGTGATGACGGTGATCTTGGGTACCGTCGCCTCGCCATAGGCGAAGAGCAGCTTGGCGCCGTGCTTGATCAGCCCGCCATATTCCTGCGCCGTGCCCGGCAGGAAGCCCGGCACGTCGACGAAGGTGACGATGGGAATGGAGAACGCGTCGCAGAAGCGCACGAAGCGGGCCGCCTTGCGCGAGGCGTCGCTGTCCAGCACGCCGGCGAGCACCATCGGCTGGTTGGCGACGAAGCCGACCGTGCGGCCCTCGATGCGGCCGAAGCCGGTGACGATGTTGCGGGCGAAGGCTGCCTGGATCTCGAAGAAATCGCCCTCATCGACCGTCTTGAGGATCAGTTCCTTGATGTCATAGGGCTTGTTGGCGTTGTCGGGCACGAGCGTGTCGAGCGACATCTCGATGCGGTCGGCCGCATCGAAGCTCTCGATCTCGGGAATGTCGCCGCCATTGTTCAGCGGCAGCAGGTCGATCAGCCGCCGCATCTCGAGCAGCGTCTCGACATCGTTGTCATAGGCGCCGTCGGCGATCGACGAGCGCGCGGTGTGGATCGAGGCGCCGCCCAGTTCCTCCGCCGTCACCGTCTCGTTGGTGACCGTCTTCACCACGTCCGGGCCGGTGACGAACATGTAGCTCGAATCGCGCACCATGAAGATGAAGTCAGTCATGGCCGGCGAATAGACGTCGCCGCCGGCGCAAGGCCCCATGATGACCGAGATCTGCGGGATGACGCCGGAGGCCAGCACGTTGCGCTGGAACACCTCGCCATAGCCGCCAAGCGCCGCGACACCTTCCTGGATGCGGGCGCCGCCGGCGTCGAACAAGCCGATGATCGGCGCGCGGTTCTTCAGCGCCATGTCCTGGATCTTCGTGATCTTGGCGGCATGTGCTTCCGACAGCGAACCGCCGAAGACGGTGAAGTCCTTGGCGAACACGAAGACGGCGCGGCCGTTGATCGTGCCCCAGCCGGTGACGACGCCGTCGCCGGGGATCTTGGTCCTGTCCATGCCGAAATCGGTGCCGCGGTGCTCGACATACATGTCGAACTCCTCGAACGACCCTTCGTCGAGCAGCACGTCCAGGCGCTCGCGCGCCGTCAGCTTGGCCTTGGCATGCTGGGCCGCGATCCGCTTCTCGCCGCCGCCGAGCCGAGCCTCGGCGCGACGCTTCTCGAGTTCAGCCAGGACGTGCTTCACGCTTGTCTCCTATCCCCGTGCGGCCAGAACCAGCGCCGCGGCCTGCATTTCCTTCCAGCGCCCGGCCCTGCGCACGCTGGCTTCCTCGTCCTCGCCCCAGAGGCCGATCTGGTAGTCTTCGTCGACATGCGCCGCCGCCCAGGCCTCCTCGGCCGTCAGGCGGCGATGCAGCACGGCGACAGCCAGAATGGCGGAGCCGGTCAGCGTCGTGATCGTGTTGAGCGCCGCCAGGCGAAGGATGTCGAGATCGCCGAGCGCCACGTCGACCGCCTCGATCGTCTCCGGGAACTGCTCGACATGCACGATGCCCTGGGCGAGCACGAAGCGGGCATGGAAGCGTTCCTGCATCCAGCCGATCAGCGGCGACCAGAATTCGTCCTGCAGGGCATCCAGCTTGGCGGGTCCGTCGGCGCGATAGCAGAGCAGGTCCGACCCGGCATAGCGCAGGATCTCGGCGCGCGTTGCCTCCGGCTCGCGGGAGACGCCGTCGAGCGCCGAATTGACGAGGCGCGTCACAGGCATCGAGCCGGGATCGATCACCTCGCCCTGCCCGGCCCATTCGGCGACGATCGCGGCCGCGATCGCTTCATCCGGCACGGCGAGCACGGCCTTCGAGGGCGTCCGCAGTGAGCGGCCGTCGAGCTGGACCAGATAGCCGCCGCCCTCGGCGGGGGCTATGGCGGCGTTCGCGTAGAAGCGCTTCGGCAGCTTCGGAGCGTCGAGCTTTTCCGGCGCGACAAGCGGCTTCGCGCCCTCGTCGTCCGGACCGGCGCCGATATCGGCAAGCCGGCCGCCCTTCGGCCCCGTGTCCTTGCCGGGCTCACTCATCCTCTTCACCCGTATCGCCCAGGTCCTTGTCGAAGCCGAGCAGGTTCCAGCTCTGGACCATGTGCGGCGGCAGGGGCGCCGTCACGTCGAGCACGCCATTGCCCGAGGGATGCGGGATGATGATGCGACGCGCGTGAAGATGCAGCTTGTTCTGGATGCCGCCCGGGAATTCCCAGTTCGTGTCCGCCTCGAAATATTTGGGGTCGCCGATGATCGGATGGCCGATATGGGCGGCGTGGGCGCGCAGCTGGTGCGTGCGGCCGGTGACGGGGCGCATGGTCAGCCAGGCGAGCCCCTGCCCGGCGATATCGACCACCGAGTAGAGCGACACGGCATGGCTGGCGTCGTCCTCGCCATGGCGGGCGATCTTCATCTTGTCGCCGGCCGGGCCGCCGTCGCGCGCAAGCCAGGTCGAGACCCGGCCCTGCGGCGGGCGCGGCACGCCCTTCACCAGCGCCCAGTAGATCTTCTTGGTCGTGCGGGCGCGGAAGCTCGCCGCGAGCTTCGAGGCGGCAAGGCGCGTCTTGGCGACGACCAGCACGCCGGTCGTCTCGCGGTCGAGCCGGTGCACGAGGCGCGGCTTCTGGTCCTTGGTGTCGCGCAGCGCTTCGAGCATGCCGTCGACATGCGTCGTCAGGCCGGAACCGCCCTGGACGGCGAGGCCCTGCGGCTTGTTGAAGACATAGACCTGGTCGTCTTCGTAGAGGCACATCGCCATCAGCGCGTCGGCGGCGCTGCCGCGCGCGCCGAGCGGGCGCGCGACATGCGGGCTGCCGCCGGCCGCATCGACGCCGAGCGGTGGAATCCGCACCACCTGGCCCGGATTGACGCGGTCATTGGTCTTGGCGCGGCCGCCATCGACGCGCACCTGACCCGATCGCAGCAACTTCTGCAGATGCCCGAACGACAGGCCCGGATAGTGTTCCTTGAACCAGCGATCGAGGCGCATGCCGGCCTCGTCGGGCCCTACAGTCTTGGAGACGACGGTCGCCATGAGAAAAGTCCTTCTATTGAAGGCGCCTCATATCACCCGGCGAGCGTCCTGACGAGCCAAAGCCCCGCAAACAGCGCGAGAACCGACACGATCAGCGACACGAGCGCATAAATCGTAGCGCCGCCCGTCTCGCCGCGCTCCAGCAGGACCACGACATCGAGCGAAAACGTCGAGAAGGTGGTGAAGCCGCCGAGTACGCCGGTGGTGAGGAACAGCCTTGCGTGCTGCGTCCAGTTCATGCCGTCGCGAAAGGCGAAATAGCCGGCGAAGAGCCCCATGGCGAGCGAGCCGACGACGTTGACGGTGAGCGTGCCCCAGGGAAATCCGGTTCCGAACAGGCGCGCCGCGGTCAGGTTGACGCCATGGCGCAGCACGCCGCCAAGACCGGCACCGAGGAAGACGAGGACGGTTGGAAACATGGAATCTCCTTCGGGCCTGGCGCCCGATCTCGCGAGGTCCAGCCCGACATACCGTGACAGGAAGCTAGACGGATTCCTGCCATGGGCCCGAAAGCACAAAGCAGGAGCCATCAGCCGATCCGGCGGTTCAGGTCTCGGGGACCTCGGGAGACTCCATTCCCGGAAGAGAGAATTAGGCGCGGCGCTGCCGAAAAGCAATCGGGCCGCGGCGAAGACTAGTGGCCGACCACAGCCTGCACGACCACGCGGTTTTCGAGCACACCTCCCGCCTCGAAGGCGGCGATGTTGTCGAGCGTCGTCTCGCTGATCGCCATCAGCGCCTCGGCGGTGAGAAAAGCCTGGTGGCCGGTGACCAGCACGTTCGGGAAGGTCAACAGGCGCTGGAACACGTCGTCCTGGATGATCTCGTTCGAGAGATCCTCGAAGAAGAGATCCGCCTCCTGCTCGTAGACATCGAGCGCCACGCCGCCGACCTTGCCGCTCTTCAGACCGTCGACCAGCGCCTCGGCGTCGATCAGCGCGCCGCGGCTGGTGTTGATTAGGAGGAAGCCCGGCTGCGCCCGTTCGATCGCGCCGGCATCGACGAGGTGATGCGTCTCCGGCGTCAGCGGGCAATGCAGCGTGAGGATGTCCGCCGCCGTCAGCACCTCGTCGAGCGGGCGATATTCGATGCCGATCTCGACCAGCGCCGGATCCTGCCACTGGTCGAAGGCCAGCACGCGGCAGCCGAAGCCGAGCTTCAGGCAGCGCGCGACCAGACCGCCGATCCGGCCGGTGCCGACGACGCCGATCGTCTTGCCATAGAGGTCGTTGCCTATCAGGCCGTCCAAGGCGAAGTTGTTGTCGCGCACCCGCGCCCAGGCACGCGGGATGCGGCGATCGAGCGCGAGGAGCAGCGCCACCGTGAACTCCGCCACCGCATGCGGCGAATATGCGGGCACGCGCACGACCTCGATGCCGAGTTCCGCCGCGGCGACGAGATCGACATTGTTGAAGCCGGCGCAGCGGAGCGCGATCAGCCGCGTACCGGTCGAGGCGAGATGGGTCAGCAGCGGCCGGTCAAGCTGGTCGTTGACGAAGACGCAGACGGCGGGAAATCCGTCCGCCAGAGGCGCGGTGGAAAGGTCGAGCCGCGGCTCGAAGAAGACCAGCTCATGGCCGAAGGCGGCGTTCGTCTCGGAGAGATATTGCCGATCGTAGGGCTTGGTGCTGAAGACGGCGACCCGCATGTTTCACTCCTGATCGGCGAACTCACCGAAGAGCTTGAGCCCTTCGATCCATGTCGCGCCATCCTCCTTGACGACAACGCGCGATGCAACGCCGGTCTCGCGCTCCAACGCGTCGGCGAGCGCCTGCGAATGCGTCACGACCCAGACCTGCGTCCGTCCGGCGGCGCGCGCGATCAGGCGCGCCAGCGGCTCGACGAGATCGGGATGCAGGCTCGTCTCCGGCTCGTTCAGGGCGATGAAGCCGGGGAGCCGATATCCGGACAGCGCCGCGACGAGGCAGAGGAAGTGCAGCGTGCCGTCGGAAAGCTCGTGCGCGCCGAGCGGGCGCGGCAGGTCGGAAAATCTCAAGCCGATCGAGACGGTGCCCTTGCCGAACTCGGTCACCAGCACCGCGCCCGGAAAGGCATCCTCTATCGCCGCTTCGATTTCGGGCGCCTCGCCGCGAATCTCGATCACGCTCGCCAGCGCGGCCGCCAGGTCGTAGCCGTCCGAGGAGAGCGTCGGCGTGGTAATCGCGAGCGCCGGCTGGCGGATCGGCGACGCCTTGTCGGTGCGGAAATCATGATAGAAGCGCCAGTCGAGCAGCGCGCGGCGGACGAGGTCGAGTTCGGTGAACCGCCCCTGGTCACGAAAGCCGGCGAGCGCCGTCTCGGAGGGAACCAGCGCCTCCTCATAGGACTGGCGGCGGCCGTCGCCATCGCGCAGCCATGCGCTCGGTCCCTGCCGCTTCATCAGCGTCACCGCCTTGCCGCGGAAGCGATGGACCAGTTCCTCGGCTTTGACCATCGGCTCGGTTGCCGTCAGCGCCGCCTCGTCGATCGGCGCCGGCAGGCCGATCTCGATCGAATATTCATAGTCGCCGAATTCGGCACCGAGCTTCAGCCGAACTGGGCCTTTGGCGCGCGGGCCAGCCCACAGGACGGAATCGAAACCGCCCTCCTCCGCGATCTCACGCGTGACCGTGCCCCGCGCGGCGGCCGCCAGCAATTCGAGCGAGCGGTAGAGATTGGTCTTGCCGACGCCGTTCTTGCCGACGAGCACGGTCAGCTCTTCGACCGGCAGGCGGATGCGCCGGATCGAACGATAGAGCTCGGCCGAAACGGAGGTCAGGCGCAGCGGCAAGGCGGGCCCCGGTGGCTCGGAGTTTGAGCGGCGGGCAGCCAGAAAGGGCCGCCCGCCTCCGTCAGGCGATCAGAATACGACGACGCTGCGGATCGACTTGCCTTCATGCATCAGGTCGAAGGCGGTATTGATCTCGTCGAGCGGCATGGTGTGCGTGATCAGGTCGTCGATGTTGATCTTGCCGTCCATGTACCAGTCGACGATCTTCGGAACGTCAGTGCGGCCGCGCGCGCCGCCGAAGGCCGAGCCCTTCCAGACGCGGCCGGTGACGAGCTGGAACGGACGGGTCGAGATCTCGGCCCCCGACGGCGCCACGCCGATGACGATGCTTTCTCCCCAGCCGCGATGGCAGCATTCCAGGGCCTGGCGCATGGTGTGAACATTGCCGATGCACTCGAACGAGAAATCGGCGCCGCCGCCGGTCAGGTCGACGATCGCCTGCACGACCTTGTCGCGGCCGACCTCGTCCGGATTGACGAAATGCGTCATGCCGAACTTCTTGGCCATCGCGACCTTGGACGGATTGAGATCGACGCCGATGATCTTGTCGGCGCCCACCATGCGGGCCGCCTGGATCACGTTGAGGCCGATGCCGCCGAGGCCGAACACGACGACATTGGCGCCCGGCCAGACCTTGGCGGTGTGGATCACCGCGCCGACGCCCGTGGTCACGCCGCAGCCGATGTAGCAGATCTTGTCGAAGGGCGCGTCCTCGCGAACCTTGGCGACGGCGATCTCGGGCAGCACGGTGAAGTTCGAGAAGGTCGACGTGCCCATGTAGTGGAACACGGTCTCGCTGTCGCAACGGAAGCGCGAGGTCGAATCGGGCATCAGGCCCTGGCCCTGGGTAGAGCGGATCGCCGTGCAGAGGTTGGAGCGCTGCGACAGGCAGGTTTTGCACTGGCGGCATTCCGGCGTGTAGAGCGGAATGACGTGGTCGCCCGGGCGCACCGAGGTGACGCCGGCGCCGACCTCGCGGACGATGCCCGCGCCCTCATGGCCAAGAATGGCCGGGAACTTGCCCTCCGAATCAAGGCCGGACAGCGTGTAGGCGTCGGTGTGGCAGACGCCCGTCGCCATGATCTCGACCAGCACTTCGCCGGCCTTCGGACCTTCCAGATCGATCGTCTCGATCGTGAGCGGCTTGTTGGCTTCCCAGGCGACGGCGGCGCGAGTCTTCATTTGGGATGTTCCCTCTCTGCGGGCCGCGAGCGGCCCTTCCACATGGCTCGGCCGCTTATACGCCAGCCTTGCGACGATAAAATACCCTGTCGCACGCGGATCACCAGACGCGTGGCGGAAGATGCATCCGCGCCAATCCATGCTAGCGTAACGGCAGGGGTGGGAGAGGCATGCATGAATGAACCGCTTGGACTGAGAGATAGCGGCCCGGCGGATGCGCCGCGACCGACGGCGGCCACGTTTCGCGAACGGCTGGCGGCTCGGCCCGCCTATCCCTGGTATATCGTCGGCGTCACCTGCATCGGCAGCTTCATGGGTCAGTTCGACGCCAGCGTCGTGCAACTGGCGCTGCCTCATCTCGCCGAGGTCTTCCACACGCGCGAGACGCTGACGAGCTGGGTCGCGCTCGCCTATCTGCTCAGCTTCTCCGCCTCGCTGCCTGTCTTCGGCTGGCTCTGCGAACAATTTGGCCGCAAGCCGCTCTACCTGATCGGCATGGCGGCGTTCCTCCTCGCCTCGGTCCTCTGCGGCATCGCGACCAGCCTGCCGCAACTGATCGCCTTCCGCGTCCTGCAGGGCCTCGGCGGCGCCCTGCTCGGCGCCAATTCGGTCTCGATCCTGGTCCGCGCCGCCGGCAAGGAACGGCGCGGGCGTGCCATGGGCATCTTCTCGGCCGCGCAGGCGATCGGCGTCAGCCTGGGGCCGATCGTCGGCGGCCTGCTGATCGGCTCGCTCGGCTGGCGCTCGATCTTCTGGGTCACCGCCCCGATCGGCGTCGTCGGCGTCCTGCTCGGCTGGCTGATCCTGCCGCGCGACGAAGGCCGCGCCGAGGGCCGGTTCGACGCGCTGGGCGCGCTGCTGCTGCCGCCGGCGCTGCTCTGCATCGTGCTGGCGCTCAACCAGGCCGCCGACTGGGGCATCGCCTCGGCATCGTTCATCGGCACCAGCCTCGCTGGCATCGCGCTGCTGGTGCTGTTCGTCAGGCACGAACGGCGGACCGATTCGCCGCTGGTCGATCTCAAGCTGTTCCAGTCGGAGGCTTTCTCGCTCGGCATCGTCGCTGTGATGCTGAGCTACGCCATGCTCTACGGCATGTTCTACCTGATCTCCTTTGCACTGGTGCGCGGCTTCCACGACACGCCGGAACTGGCCGGCCTGCGGCTGGCGGCGATCCCGATCGCGCTTGGCATCGCCGCGCCGATCGCCGGCTCCTTCGTCAACCGGCTCGGCGCCACGACCCTCAACCTCGCCGGCATGGCGCTCTGCGCCGCCGCTCTGCTCGCGCTCTCGCTCGTGGCGCTGGAGCCCGCACCCTCGCGCCTGTTCGGCATTCTGTCGCTGGCGGTCTTCGGCGCCGGGCTCGGCATGTTCATGGCGCCGAACAACAGCGCCACCATGGGCGCAGCGCCGCCGGCGCTTTCCGGTGAGGCCGGCGCCATGCTCAACCTCGCCCGCATGCTGGGCGTCAGTCTCGGCGTCGCCAGCGCCGCGTCGACGCTCGCCTGGCGCATGCAGGTGATCGGGGGCGCGCGCACCGACGATGTCATCTTCTACGGCCATCCGATCCTCGGCGCGGTCGAGACGAGCTTCCTTCTGCTCTTCCTCTTCGCCCTCGCCGCTACGATCTCGACGCTGAAGCGCCGCCGGCTACCGGCCGAGGACGCCTCACCCTTGCCGGCGACCGACGGGAAGGCCTGACGCCCCGCCCGCTTACGCTTTCTTCACGCGCGCCGGTATCGCTGGCGGGCAGCATCCATGGCGGTCCATCCGTCCCCAGCAAAGGGCATCCAGTCTTGTCGAAAAAGATCTACCTCGCGGGCCCCGAAGTCTTCCTCGCCAACGCCCGTGAGATCCTCGACCGCAAGGCGGCGCTGACCCGCGCCGCCGGCTTCACGCCGATCTCGCCAGGCGACCTCGATATCCCGCCCTCCGACACCAAGAAGGGCTTCGGACTGGCGATCAGCGAAGTCGACGAGCAGATGATGCTGGCGTCCGACGCGATCATCGCCAACCTGACGCCGTTCCGCGGCATCGCCGCCGACACCGGCACGACCTTCGAACTCGGCTTCATGTGCGGGCTCGGCAAGCCCGTCTTCGCCTACACCAACGTCTCCGCCAACCACTTCGCGCGCGTGCTCGAATATTACGGCGGGGCCGTCGCCGAGGGCGAGGACGGCCACAAGCGCGGTCCGGACGGGCTCTCGGTCGAGGATTTCGAAATGATCGACAATCTGATGCTGCATGGCGGCATCGAGCGGCGCGGCGGCGCGGTCGTCGTCGGCAATGCCGATCCGGCCGCGCTCTACACCGATCTCGCCGCCTTCGAGGCCTGCCTCGCCATCGCGGTCGAAAAGCTCGCCTGAAGCCGGTCAGGCCAGACGGTTCAGGCCAGACGGTTCAGGCCTTGGGCGGCGACACCGCCTGGGAATTCTCGGCGAACACCGAAAGCGCCTCGCACTCGGCCGAAAGCGCTTCGACGCGCGGCCAGTGCCGGTCGCCGAGCAGGCCGGGATGGGCCTCGGTGGTAAAGCGATAGGCGCAGGCGACCGCGATATCGGCATGGCCGATGCGGTCGCCGAACCACCATGGCGACGGCCGATCAGCCCGATCCGCCTCGAGAGCGTCGAGGACGCCGGCGATCTGCGTCTTGCAGCGCTCGACCCAAACCTTGGACTCGTCCTTGCGCAGCACGGCCTCGTAGACGAGGCTGACGGCCTTGTCGGCCAGCCCCGTCGCCAGCGCGCAAACCTTGAGCGCGCGCCGCCGTTCCGGCCCGAACGGCGCGATCATCGCCTTTTCCTCGCCGGCGAGCTCATCGAGATAATCAAGGATCGCCGCGCTTTCGATGACGACGTCGCCATCGTCGAGCACGAGCGTCGGCACGCGTGTCAGCGGATTGTAGGGCGCGATCTTCTTGGCATCGCCGAAGACCGACCAGGGCCGGTGCTCGAACGGAATGGCGTAGAGATGCATGGCGATCGCCACGCGGCGGACGAAGGGCGAATCATACTGGCCGATGAGGATCAAGGCGCGCACTCCCATTGAGGCCGCCATCATGCAACTCGCCGCCCCGGCCGGAAAGAGCCCCGTCAGTCGCAGCGCGTCGTGAGCTGTGGCGACAGCCAGGTCAGCGCCGGCTCGATCGCCCGCTGCCAGTAGTCCCAGAAATGCCGCCCCTCGCTGCTCCTCTGCTCGACCGGATAGCCCTGCGCCACAAGCGCCTTGGCCAGCCGGCCGCCGGCGCGCCGCAGTTCGGGATAGTCCTGGTCGCCGATCGCCATCCAGATCCGCGCGGGATCGGACGACGCCTGCGTCGCGGCGGCGAGCGTGAACAGATTGAGCGCGTTGAAACGGTCGCGGTCGATCGGCTCGCCATAGGAACCCTTGTAGAGATCGCGCACGAAATCCGCATGGAGGCGCGGGTCGCCCGGCCCCATCGTCTCGGCGATGGCGCCGGAAAGGCTGATGGCGGCGTGGAACTCGTCCGGATGGCGAAGCGTCAGGAACAGCGCCCCATACCCGCCCATCGACAGCCCGCCGATCGCCCGCCCGTCGCGGCACGCCGCCGTTGGCAGGCGCGCCTCGATCGCCGGAATGAAATCCTCGATCAGCGCCGTTTCCATGCGGCCAAGGCTGCCAGGATCGGCATTGTCGACATACCAGCTGTCGCCCGCGCCCGGCGCCACCACGACCATGGGCCGGATCTCGCCGGACGCGATCAGCCGGTCGAGGATGGTGGCGAGATTGCCCCAGGTGAACCAGTCGCCGTCGCGCCCCGTCAAGCCATGCAGCAGATAGAACACCGGCCAGCGCTCGCCCGCCGCCGGCTGGCCGTCCGGGACATAGACCGCATAGGGAATGGCGCGGCCAAGAATCGGGCTCGGCGCCGACTGATGGAACTCCGTGCGGCTCGCCGCCTCCGCGCCCTGCGCCATGGCGAGCGCCAACCCGATCGCGCCGAAGCACGACAACAACCTACGGCACCGCATCCGCCCCTCCGCTTCCCCGCGCCTCCCGTCACTTGGACATGAGAAAATCTGGGAAAGGAAGCGGGTCACGAGGTCGGCGACTAGCCGCCGCCGCGCTCCTTGCGGAGCTTGGCCCAATAGTCCATGCGTTTGCGGATGTCGCGCTCGAAGCCGCGTTCGACGGGCTGGTAGAAGCTCTGCCGGCCGAGCGCGGTGGGGAAATAGTCCTGCCCCGAAAAGGCATCCGGCTCGTCGTGGTCGTAGCGATAGCCGGCGTTGTAGCCCTCGTCCTTCATCAGCTTGGTCGGGGCGTTCAGGATGTGCTTGGGCGGCAGCAGCGAGCCACCCTGCTTGGCCGCCTGCATCGCCGCCTTGAAGGCGGTATAGACGGCGTTCGATTTCGGCGCGGTGGCGAGATAGACGGCCGCCTGGGCGAAGGCGAGTTCGCCCTCGGGGCTGCCGAGATAATCGTAGGCGTCCTTCGCCGCGTTGGCGACGACGAGCGCCTGCGGATCGGCGAGGCCGATATCCTCGACGGCCATGCGCACCAGCCGGCGACCGAGATAGAGCGGATCCTCGCCGGCGTCGAACATGCGCGCGAGATAGTAGAGCGCGGCATCCGGGTCCGAGCCGCGGATCGACTTGTGCAGGGCGGAGATCAGATTGTAGTGGCCGTCCTGGCCCTTGTCGTAGATCGGCGCCCGCCGCTGGACGATCTCCTGCAGTCCCTTGGCGTCGAAGATCTCGCCCGGCTTCGCCGCGCGCCAGACCTCTTCCGACAGCGTCAGCGAGGCGCGGCCGTCGCCATCGGCCATGCGGATCAGCGTCTCGCGCGCTTCCTCGTCGAGCGGCAGCGGCTTGCCCTCCACCGCCTCGGCGCGATCGAGCAGCTTCGCGATCGATTCCGGCCCGTGCGAATGGAACACCAGCACGCGGGCACGCGACAACAGCGCTGCGTTCAACTCGAAGGACGGATTTTCGGTGGTCGCGCCGACGAGCGTGACCGTGCCGTCCTCCATCACCGGCAGGAAGCTGTCCTGCTGGGCGCGGTTGAAGCGATGGATCTCGTCGACGAAGAGCAGCGTGCCCTTGCCGATCTGCCGCCGCCCCCGCGCCTGGTCGAACACCTTTTTCAAATCGGCGACGCCGGAGAAGATCGCCGAGATCTGTTCGAAATGCAGGTCCGTCTCATGCGCCAGCAGGCGCGCCACGGTGGTCTTGCCAGTGCCGGGCGGGCCCCAGAAGATCATCGAGCCGAGCGAACCGGAATTGAGCATGCGCGTCAGCGCGCCATCGGGACCGACCAGGTGGTCCTGGCCGACCACGTCGGCAAGCCGTTCGGGGCGAAGCCGATCGGCCAGGGGCCGCGGCGCGGCCCTCTCCATTCCGGCTGCCTCGAACAGATTGCTCATCTCAAAACGTCCAACCGACTAGCGTCCGACCTGCGAACGGATCAGGCGACCGCCGCGCTCGATCACGAGCCTATAGCGCGAAGCCCGCTCCGCCGCGACACCGGCCAAGTCCTTCGTCGAGCCGATCTGCACGCCATTCGTCTCGACGATGATGTCGCCGGCGCGGAAACCGACGCCTTCCGCCGCCGAACCCTGCTCGACCGACTGGATCAGCACGCCCTTGTCGCGCTTGCCGGCATAGGCGAACTCCTCGATCACGGCTGGCGAGAGATTGACGACGGTGACGCCGGCAAAGGGCGAGTTGCCGTCGATCGTGCGCTGGTCGCGAGCCGGAATTTCCGGCGCCGCCATCAGAGCCAGCTCGGTCGAAAACGTCTTTCCGGCCCGGATATAGTCGAGATTCACCCGGCCATCGACGCCCTTCGTGGCCAGGCGGTAATTGAGGCCGTTCGGATCGTCGACCTCGATGCCGTCGACGCTGATGACGAGGTCGCCCGACTTCAGGCCGGCCCGCTCGGCCGGGCTCGAGGCCACCACGTCGGTGACGAGCGCGCCGCGCGGACGGCCGATGCCGAGACCGTCTGCGATCTCCGGGGTCACCTGCTGCAGGCCGGCGCCGAGCCACGGCAATTGCAGCTTGCCGTCCTTCAGCGCCGATTGAACGACGACGCGCACCATGTTGGACGGAATCGCGAATCCGATGCCGATCGAGCCGCCGCTGCGCGAATAGATCGCC
Organism: Kaistia nematophila; assembly: GCF_026343855.1. Lineage (NCBI taxonomy): Bacteria > Pseudomonadati > Pseudomonadota > Alphaproteobacteria > Hyphomicrobiales > Kaistiaceae > Kaistia > Kaistia nematophila. The sequence continues at coordinate 853,866 of NZ_JAPKNK010000002.1, forward strand.
GTGTTGATGCCGACCAGCTTGCCGTCCATGTCGACGAGCGCGCCACCGGAATTGCCGGGATTGATGGCCGCGTCCGTCTGGACGAAGAACTGGTAGTCCGAGGCGCCGATCTGCGTGCGGGCCAGCGCCGAGACGATGCCGCTCGTCACCGTCTGACCGACCCCGAACGGGTCGCCGATGGCGAGCACGAGATCACCGACCTCCAGCGCGTCCGAATCGGCATAGGAGACGACCGGGTACTGGCCGTCACCGCCCTTGAGGCGCAGCACGGCGAGATCCATCCGCTCGTCCTTCAGCACCACCTCGGCCTCGAGCTCGCGCTTGTCCGACAGCGCCACCTTGACCTCGTCGGCATTCGCGATGACGTGATAGTTCGTCACCACCACGCCGGACGCGTCGACGATGACGCCGGAGCCGAGCGACTGCTGCACGCGCTTGCGCGGCGCGTTGTCCATCTCGCCGCCAAAGAAGCGGCGGAAGAACGGGTCGTCCATGAAGGGCGAAGCGCGCTGCTGGATGACGCGCGAGGCATAGACGTTGACGACCGCCGGCGAGACGCGCTTGACGATCGGCGAGAAGGAATAGCGGAGGGCGGCCTCCGAGGGGGGGACCGTGCGTTCCGCGGCCATTGCCTGGCCGCACAGCAACGCGCCGGCCAATCCAACTGCAACCGCAATTCCAAACCGCATGGAGAGAGCCTTTCTGACGGGATTCCTTCGCCAAGAATGCTACACGAAATGCGGCGCGGCAGTGGCCTTCGCCGGCCGATGCCCGCTCCGGTTGGCGAGCGAATCCACAGGCGGTTCCCGAAACCCCTGTTCAACTGCCACAGCCTCGCCCAGAGTTCGTGTCACCAAACCGGCGGATATTCGCTCCAGCCAGCCGGACGGCTCTTGGCGGCGAGCCCGACATCTGGATAATCCAGCCGGGACGAAGGGATCGGAATGCTCTGGATCGCACTGTTCATCGTAGGTCTGCTGGGTCTGCTGGCCGGGCTGGTCCCCCTGCTTCTCAATGGAATCAGCCGCACGAACTTTGCCGCGATCGCGATGGGCACCGTGCTGCTCGTCGCGGGCGCCGCTGGCGTGATCATGAAGCCGGCGCTCCCGGTCACGATGCCGCACATCGCCCTGCTGGAGCCTTCCGAACCCGAAGCACTGCCTAGCGAGCCTCCGGCCGAGACGCCGCAGCCGGCCGAAGCGGAAGCCCCGGCCGCTCCCGAACCGACCGAGCCGGCTCCCCAGGTCCGCGTGATCGAACCGGCCGAATCACCTGCCGCCTCCAACAAGGACGAGTCGCAACTCGAGCCGTCCGCCCTGCCCGATCCGGTGCCTGTCACCACCACCACGGTGGACCCGAGCGGCGAGCAGGATCCGCTCGCCGGCGCCGCGCCGCCCGCCGAGGCCCCGCCCGCTGCCGCCGGCACCAGCCCGGCCGAGGAAGCGGCAGCCCTGCTCGGCGTGCTGGCGCCGCAGCAGCCAAAGGACCAGGCCGCTTTCACCCAGGCCGTGCGTACGGCCCGCGACGCCTTTGACAAGGCGCCCGACGACGAACGCGATGCGATCCAGCCGCAGCGCGCGGCAGCCATCTGCAAGGCGCTGCCGAAGCCGGAAGTGAAGAACTGGATCGGCCAGATCCAGTCGCTCGATACCGATTCCGGCAAGCGGCTGACCGTGACGATGGCGCTGCCCGACGGCACGCTGGTGAAGACCTGGAACAACGCGATGTCGGACATGGAGGACCAGACTCTGGTCCCGGCCGGCTCGCCCGTCGCGCAGAGCCTCGGCAAGATGAAGGCCGGCGACACCGTCCGCTTCGCGGGAACCTTCTTCGCCGACGAACCCGACTGCTATCGCTCCAGCCGTCTCTCGCTGATGCAGTCGATGATGGAGCCGAGCTTCCTGTTCCGCTTCACCGCCGTCGAGAAGCTCTAGCGGCCGAGGCATCCCCAAAGCCCCTCACCCGAGCCCTTTCCCGCAAGCGGAAGAGGGAGTCCGGCGAGCAACCCCACCCATCCACCGATACGCAGGCCGAGCCCTCGCCCACAGGCGGGAGCGGGTTGGCTGAGCAATCTCTCCTTGCCTTGCGAACGAGCGAAGCCCGGACCAGGGACGAGCCCCCTGCGCCCTTTCTCCAGGGCCGACCGGCAAGCGCGACGGATGCGGGTCACGGGCATCCAATCGGGCTGGAGATCGAGATCGCGGCTCGGGCCGACCTACCCCGCCAGACCAAGTTCCAAAAAACAAAAAGGGCGACCCGAGGGTCGCCCTTTTCGTAACTTTGCCGGGGGCGATCCGCTTACGCGGCGGCGCCTTCGGCTGCCTCGGCGGCGGCCGTACGGGCGCGGTCAGCAGCGCCCTTGGCGTCGACGTCGCGCTCGACGAACTCGATCACGGCGATCGGTGCGTTGTCGCCATGACGGAAGCCGGCCTTCAGAACGCGAAGGTAGCCACCCTGGCGCTCCTGGTAGCGCGGGCCGAGCGTGTCGAACAGCTTCTTGGCGGCGGCGACGTCGCGCAGCTGCGCGATGGCCTGGCGGCGGGCGTGCAGATCGCCGCGCTTGCCGAGCGTGACCAGCTTCTCGACGATCGGACGCAGGTCCTTCGCCTTCGGCAGGGTGGTGACGATCTGCTCGTGCGTGATCAGCGCGGCAGCCATGTTTGCGAACATCGCCTTGCGGTGGCTCGCGGTGCGGCTGAACTTGCGACCGGAATTACCGTGGCGCATGGCTCTCTCCTCAGTTTAACGACCGGCGGCTCACGCCGTGGGTGCTGTCTTAGTAATGATCTTCGTAACGCTTGGCGAGTTCTTCGATGTTCTCCGGCGGCCAGTTGGTGACCTCCATGCCGAGATGGAGACCCATCTGGGCGAGAACTTCCTTGATCTCGTTGAGCGACTTGCGGCCGAAATTCGGGGTCCGGAGCATCTCTGCCTCGGTCTTCTGAATCAGGTCGCCAATATAGACGATATTGTCGTTCTTCAGGCAATTGGCCGAGCGGACCGAAAGTTCCAGCTCGTCCACCTTCTTCAGAAGCGACGGGTTGAAGGCCAGCTCCGGAATTGCTTCCGACACGGCTTCCTTCTGCGGCTCTTCAAAGTTGACGAAGATCGACAGCTGGTCCTGCACGATGCGGGCGGCGTAAGCCACCGCGTCGTCGGGACGAAGCGAGCCATCAGTCTCGACCGTCAGCGTGAGCTTGTCATAGTCCAGAACCTGACCCTCGCGGGTGTTCTCGACACGGTACGAGACCTTCTTGACCGGCGAATAGATGCTGTCGACGGGGATGAGCCCGATCGGAGCGTCTTCCGCGCGGTTGCGGTCGGCGGCGACGTAGCCCTTGCCGGTATTGACGGTGAACTCCATGCGGATCTCGGCGCCTTCGTCAAGCGTGCAGAGAACCAGCTCGGGGTTCAGGACTTCGATGTCGCCCACGGTCTGGATGTCGCCAGCGGTGACGACGCCCGGACCGGTCTTGCGGACCACCATGCGCTTCGGGCCTTCGCCCTGCATGCGGATGGAGATTTCCTTGATGTTCAGGATGATGTCGGTGACATCTTCCCGGACGCCGGCAATGGACGAGAACTCGTGCAGCACGCCGTCGATCTGGACGGCGGTGACCGCGGCGCCCTGGAGCGAGGACAGCAGCACGCGCCGCAGCGCGTTGCCGAGCGTCAGACCGAAGCCGCGCTCAAGAGGTTCCGCCACGACGGTGGCGAGACGCTTGGGATCGGATCCCGGCGTCACCTCGAGCTTGTTCGGCTTGATCAGCTCTTGCCAATTCTTATGGATCACGATCGTATCCTTTCGATCTCGAACGCCACCTGACGGTTCAGGTGGCGTGGCGCTCCGGCTAAGGGCGGAGCGCCGAATGCCGATACGCGGTGAAGACGGCGCCCGGCGAGGACGCCGTCCAAGGCCTTAGACGCGGCGACGCTTCCGCGGCCGGCAGCCATTGTGCGCGATCGGCGTCACATCACGGATCGAGGTGATGGTGAAGCCAGCAGCCTGCAGAGCGCGCAGAGCCGACTCACGACCCGAACCCGGGCCCGTGACTTCAACTTCAAGCGTCTTCATGCCGTGTTCGGCAGCCTTGCGGCTCGCGTCTTCCGCAGCCATCTGCGCGGCGTACGGGGTCGACTTGCGCGAACCCTTGAAGCCCATCATGCCAGCCGACGACCAGGAAATCGCATTGCCCTGCGCGTCGGTGATGGTGATCATGGTGTTGTTGAACGTCGAGCTCACATGCGCAACGCCCGAGGAGATGTTCTTCCGCTCGCGGCGACGTACGCGCGTTGTGTCCTTGGCCATTCTCTATCCTTACGTTCGATCTCGACACCGCCGTAAAACCGGCGGCTCCACCGGGGGCCTAGCGCCCCGAACTCTATGATTATTACTTCTTCTTGCCGGCGATCGGCTTGGCCGGACCCTTGCGGGTGCGCGCATTGGTGTGCGTGCGCTGGCCGCGAACCGGAAGACCACGGCGATGACGCAGGCCGCGGTAGCAGCCGAGATCCATAAGCCGCTTGATGTTCATCGCGACTTCGCGACGGAGATCGCCTTCCACGACGTAGTCGCGGTCGATCGCCTCGCGGATCGCCAGAACTTCGGCATCCGTGAGCTCGTTGACGCGACGCTCGGGAGCGATGTTCGTCTTGGTGATGATGTCGAGCGCGTTCTTCGCGCCGATCCCGTGGATGTACTGGAGCGCGATGATGACGCGCTTGTTCGTCGGGATGTTTACGCCTGCAATACGGGCCACTGCCGTCTCCATCTCCAGCCGACGAAACCTTTCGTCGGCGCCTCGAAATCCCGCGTCCGGTGGAGGCCGGCTCGTGCGGGCATGCTCTTGCGCAAACAAGCAATGCCGTCCCCTGAAATGTCAGGGAACGCCATAACCCGTTTGCAGCAGGTCGCGAGCCTTATCGACTCTCGACCTGTTCGTCAAGTCTATCCAGCGTGCTCTCGATTTCCGACGAAACCTCGTCGATCGAACGCATGCCATCGATCTCGATCAGGCGACCGCCCGCCTTGTAGTAAGGCGAGATCACCGCCGTATCCCGGTTATAGGCGGCGAGCCGGGTCTTGAAGACCTCCGGATCGTCGTCCTTCCGGACCGGTTCGCCGCGGGCGCGGGTCTCGTCGGCGCGCTTGGTGATTCGATCCGTCAGCTTGGACTGATCGACCTTGAGCTCGACGACGGCGTCGAGCTTGACGCCCTTGCTCGCCAGCATCTTCTCGAGCGCGTCCGCCTGGGCGATCGTGCGGGGAAAGCCGTCGAGGATGAAGCCCTTGCGGGCATCCGCTTCCTCGATCCGCTCCGCAACGATCCCGACGACGACCTCGTCGGGAACCAGGTTGCCGGCGTCCATGATCGCCTTGGCCTGCAGGCCGATCGGCGTTCCGGCCGCGACGGCGGCCCGCAGCATGTCGCCGGTGGACAGCTGCGGAATTCCGTAACGCTTCACAAGACGAGCCGACTGCGTACCCTTACCCGCTCCTGGTGGTCCGAGCAGGATCAGTCTCATCGCCTTTTCCCCCGGAGCTTGGACTTCTTGACCAAGCCCTCATACTGATGCGCCAACAGATGGCCCTGGACCTGCGACACCGTATCCATCGTCACGTTGACGACGATGAGCAGCGATGTACCGCCAAAGTAGAACGGAACGTGGGTGGCCGAGATCAGCGCTTCAGGCAGCAGACAGACGATCACCAGGTAGATCGCGCCGAGAAGCGTGATGCGCGTCAGCACGTAGTCGATGTACTCGGCCGTCCTCTGGCCCGGACGAATACCCGGAATGAACCCGCCATGCTTCTTCAGATTGTCGGCCGTGTCGGTCGGATTGAACACGATCGCCGTGTAGAAGAAGGCAAAGAAGATGATCATCGCCGCGTACAGCAGCATGTAGAGCACGGTGCCATGGCCAAGCAGCGCCACCGTCGAGGTCAGCCAGCCGGGCGCGCCGCCCTGGGCCGTGAAGTTGGCGATGGTGGCCGGCAGCAGCAGCAGCGACGACGCGAAGATCGGCGGAATGACGCCCGACGTGTTGAGCTTCAGCGGCAGGTGCGACGACTCACCCTGGAACATCCGATTGCCAACCTGGCGCTTCGGATACTGGATGATGAGGCGGCGCTGGGCGCGCTCCATGAACACGATGAAGGCGATCGCGACGACGGCGACGACGGCCACGGCCAGGATGACCCAGGTCGGCAGAGCGCCCTGGCGGCCGAGTTCCAGCATGCCGATCAGGGCGTGCGGGATGTTGGCGACGATGCCGGCGAAGATGATCAGCGAAATGCCGTTGCCGATGCCGCGCGAGGTGATCTGCTCGCCGATCCACATCAGGAACATCGTGCCGCCGGTCAGCGTGATCACCGTCGAGATCCGGAAGAACATGCCGGGATCGATGACGATGTTGCTGCCGCCCTCGAGACCTACCGAAATGCCGTAGGCCTGCACGAGCGCGAGAAGGACCGTGCCGTAGCGCGTGTACTGATTGATGATCTTGCGACCCGCCTCCCCTTCCTTCTTCAAGGCTTCGAGAGAGGGGACGATCGACGTCATCAGCTGGATGATGATCGACGCAGAGATGTACGGCATGATGCCGAGCGCGAAGATCGCCATGCGTCCGACGGCACCGCCGGAGAACATGTTGAACAGGCCCAGGATGCCGGACTGCTGATTGCTGAAGGCGCTAGCCAGCGCTTCCGGATTGATGCCGGGAAGCGGGATATAGGTGCCGAGCCGATAGACGAGCAGCGCACCCAGCGTGAACCAGATGCGCTTCTTCAGAGCCTCGGCTTTGGCGAAGGCGCCAAAATTGAGATTGGCCGCCAGTTGTTCAGCCGCTGATGCCATTCGCCGCTCCGTTCGGGCCCGGAAACCGGGCCCCAATGCCCCTGCCGGGCATCAAGTGGTCTCTCGGAGGCGCCGCGACAAGCGGCGCCCCTCCCCGAACGACGCAGTTTACTCTGCGTCCGTCTTTTCTGCCTGGGCGGCGAGCAGCTTGACGGAACCGCCAGCCTTCTCGACCGCTTCGATGGCCGGCTTGGACGCGCCAGCGATCTCGAAGTTGACGGCGACCTTGAGTTCGCCGACGCCGAGGAGGCGAACGCCGTCCTGGACGCGACGCAGAACGCCGGCTTCCTTCAGCGCTTCGACCGTCACCGGCTTCTTCGCATCGAGCTTGCCCGCATCGATCGCCGCCTGGACGCGAGCAAGGCTGACCTCGTTGTAGTCCTTGGCGAAGATGTTGGTGAAGCCGCGCTTCGGCAGACGCCGATGCAGCGGCATCTGGCCGCCTTCAAAGCCCTTGATCGCCACGCCCGTGCGCGACTTCTGGCCCTTGACGCCGCGACCACCGGTCTTGCCCTTGCCCGAACCGATACCGCGTCCGACGCGCATGCGGTTCTTGCTGGAGCCCGGGTTGTCGTTGATCTCGTTGAGCTTCATCGAACTGGTCCTTCTGGGCTCAGGCCTCGTCCACAACGCGGACGAGGTGAGCCACCTTGGCGATCATGCCGCGAACCGCAGGGGTATCCTGCAGCGTCGAACGGCGACGGATCCTGTTGAGGCCGAGGCCGATCAGCGTAGCACGCTGCTCGACCGGGCGACGGATCGGGCTGCCGGTCTGCTCGACGGTAATCGTCTTGGCGGCGCCTTCAGATTTCTTGGCCATTTGGTCAAATCCTCGAATTCAATCGGGCGCTCACGCCTCGGCGGAAGCGTCGACTTCGCCGCCGCGACGGGCCTGCAGTGCCGAAACCTTGATGCCACGACGGGCCGCGACGCTGCGCGGGCTGTCTTCGGCATTCAGGGCTGCGAACGTGGCGCGCACCATGTTGTACGGGTTCGACGAACCCATCGACTTGGCGACGACGTCCTGGACACCGAGGGTCTCGAACACGGCGCGCATCGGGCCGCCGGCGATGATGCCGGTACCCGGCGCTGCGGCGCGCAGGAAGACCTTGCCGGCGCCGTGGCGACCGAACACGTCATGGTGAAGCGTACGTCCCTCGCGCAGCGGAACCCGAACCAGGCTGCGCTTCGCGGCTTCCGTCGCCTTGCGGATTGCTTCAGGCACTTCACGCGCCTTGCCGTGGCCGAAACCGACCCGGCCCTTCTGGTCGCCGACGACGACGAGGGCTGCGAAGCCGAACCGCCGTCCGCCCTTCACCACCTTCGCGACGCGATTGATGTGAACGAGCTTGTCGACGAATTCGCTGTCGCGCTCTTCCCGCTGCTCTCTGGCCATCGAAAGATCCAATCGTCCTGTGTTTCGTGATGACGCGCCTCAGCGCATCAGAAGTCGAGACCGCCCTCGCGAGCGCCGTCAGCCAGCGCCTTCACGCGGCCATGAAAAAGGTAACCGCCGCGGTCGAAGATGACCTGCGTAACGCCGGCTGCCTTGGCGCGCTCTGCGACGAGCTTGCCGACCGCCTCGGCGGCTGCCTTGTCGGCACCCGTCTTGAGCGAACCACGAAGGTCCTTCTCGAGGGTCGAAGCCGCGGCGAGCGTACGCCCTTCGGCGTCGTCGATCACCTGGGCGTAGATGTGCTCCGACGAGCGGTAGACGCTCAACCGGGGCCGTCCGTTCGCAACCTTGCGGAGCGCACGGCGGACACGCGCAGCGCGGCGTTCCTGCTGAATATTGGCCATGACCGTCTCCGTTACTTCTTCTTACCTTCCTTGCGGAAGATAGTTTCGGTTGCGTACTTGACGCCCTTGCCCTTGTACGGCTCGGGGCTGCGATACTCGCGGATCTCGGCCGCAACCTGGCCGACCTTCTGCTTGTCGATGCCCGAGACGATGATCTCGACCGGACGCGGGGTCTCGATCTTGATGCCTTCCGGGATCGCGTAGATCACGTCATGGCTATAGCCAAGCGCGAGCTGCAGGTTCGAACCCTGAACGGCGGCGCGGTAACCCACGCCGTTGATCTCGAGCTTCTTCGAGAAGCCCTCGCTCACGCCCTTCATCAGGTTCGAAATCATGGTGCGCGACATGCCCCAAGCGGCGCGAGCCGGCTTGCTGTCATCACGCGGGGCGACCTGAACGCCCGCTTCCGTCAGTTCCACTGCGACGTGATCCGTGAAGTCGAAGGACAGCTCGCCCTTCGGACCCTTCACCGACACCGTCTGGCCGTTGATCGTAGCCGTAACGCCCTTGGGCACGGCCACCGGCTTCTTACCAATACGAGACATCAGACTAATCCGTCCGGTTCGTGTTTCGCCATCAGCCAGATCAGAATACCTGGCAAAGAACCTCACCGCCGACATTCTGGTCGCGGGCATCCGAATCCGACATCACGCCCTTCGGCGTCGACAGGATGGACACGCCGAGGCCATTCTTGACCTGCGGGATGTTCTTTACCGAGGCATAGACCCGGCGACCCGGCTTCGAGACACGCTCGATGGTGCGGATCACTGGCTCGCCATCATAATACTTCAGTTCGATCTCGATCACCGGACGGCCTTCGCCATCCACCGAGTCCGCAAAGCCACGAATGTAGCCTTCCGACTGCAGAACACCGAGAACGTTCGAACGCAGCTTCGAGGACGGCGTCGAAACCTTCGACTGCCGGCGCATCTGAGCATTGCGGATGCGGGTGAGCATATCACCCAGAGGATCGGTCATTGTCATCGGACCGTGCTCCTTACCAGCTCGACTTGACGAGGCCCGGGATCAACCCCAGCGACCCGAGTTCGCGCAATGCAATACGCGACATCATCAGCTTGCGATAGACACCGCGCGGGCGGCCCGTCACTTCGCAACGATTGCGGATGCGCGTCTCGGACGCGTTCCGCGGCAGCTCCGCCAGCTTGAGGCGCGCCTGGAAGCGCTCCTCGAGCGACAGGCTCTCGTCATTTGCCACAGCCTTCAGGCGGTCGCGCTTGCCGGCATACTGCTTGGCAAGCTTGCGGCGCCGGTTGTTCTTCTCGATCGAGCTCTTCTTAGCCATCGATTGTCCCTCGTCCTATCCCGGCACCGGTTACTGGCGGAACGGGAAGTTCAGCGCCTTCAGAAGGGCGCGAGCTTCCTCGTCGGTCTTGGCCGTGGTGCAGACGATCACGTCCATTCCCCAGACCTGATCAATCTTGTCGTAATTGATCTCCGGGAAAATCAGGTGCTCCTTGATGCCCATGGCGAAGTTGCCACGACCATCAAAGCTCTTCGGGTTCAGGCCGCGGAAGTCACGGACGCGCGGCAGCGCGATCGTGACCAGGCGGTCGAGGAACTCGTACATGCGCGCCTTGCGCAGCGTGACCTTGCCGCCGATCGGCATGTTCTCGCGCAGCTTGAACGTCGCAATGGACTTCGAAGCCTTCGTCACGGCCGGCTTCTGGCCAGCGATGAGCGCCAGGTCACCAAGGGCGGTGCCGACCTTCTTGGAATCGTTGACGGCCTCGCCAACGCCCATGTTCAGCACGATCTTCTCGAGACGAGGAACCTGCATCGGGTTCTTGTACCCGAATTCCTCGACGAGCTTCGCCCGTACTTCGTCTTCATAAAACTTCTTGAGCCGCGGCTCGTAAGCTGCCTCAGCCATCGATCACATCTCCCGAACGCTTTGCGACGCGTTGTTTGCGCCCGTCTTCGGTCACCTGGAAACCGACGCGAGTCGGCTTGCCATCCTTGGGATCAGCCAGGGCGATGTTCGACAGATGGATCGGGAGCTCCTTGGCGACGATGCCGCCCTGCTCGCTCGCCGTCTGCTTCTGGTGCTTGCGACCGACGTTGACGCCACGCACGACGGCGCGGTCTTCCGACGGGATCACGCGAAGCACTTCGCCCGACTTACCTTTATCCTTGCCTGCGAGGACGACGACGTTGTCGCCCTTCTTGATCTTGGCAGCCATCACAGCACCTCCGGCGCGAGCGAGATGATCTTCATGTGGTTCTTCGCGCGAAGCTCACGCGGAACCGGCCCGAAGATACGAGTCCCGATCGGCTCCTTCTGGTTGTTGATCAGAACCGCCGCATTCTTGTCGAAACGGATGACGCTGCCATCCGGACGACGAATATCCTTGGCTGTGCGAACGACGACCGCCTTCATGACGTCGCCCTTCTTCACGCGACCCCGCGGGATCGCCTCCTTGATCGACACAACGATGATGTCGCCGACCGAGGCGTACTTCCGCTTGGAACCGCCGAGAACCTTGATGCACATCACACGACGAGCGCCGGAATTATCCGCCACGTCGAGGTTAGTCTGCATCTGAATCATGACTGGCCGCCTACTTTTATGGTTGCCACCGACCCGAAGGGATCAGCAGCAACGAACCTTATCCAGTGCCTTACTTGTCGCCCGACTGCTCGGTACCGACAACGATCCAGCGCTTGTTCTTCGAAATCGGCGCCGTCTCTTCGATGGAGACCAGGTCGCCAATCTTGTGAACGTTGCCTTCGTCATGCGCGTGGTACTTCTTCGTCCGACGCACGGTCTTCTTCAAGACCGGATGCGTGAAGCGACGCTCGACGAGAACAACGACAGTCTTGTCGGTCTTGTCGCTGACGACGCTGCCCTGCAGAACGCGTTTCGGCATGCTCGCCTCCTCAGCGCTTGTCCGCCGCGCTCTTCTGCGCAGCGATGGTCTTGATCCTGGCGATGTCGCGGCGAACCTGCCGGACACGCGCCGTGTTTTCGAGCTGGCCGGTCGCCCGCTGAAAGCGCAGGTTGAACTGCTCCTTCTTCAGGTTTCCGAGCTCGGTTTCGAGCTGATCGGCGGTCTGCAGCCGAACGTCTTTCGCCTTCATGGCCCTATCCTCGTCCGTTCGCCGATCAATCGGCGATGCGCTGTACGAAGCGCGTCTTGATCGGGAGCTTCGCCGCGCCGAGACGGAGCGCCTCACGGGCGGTCTCCTCGTCGACACCGTCGATCTCAAACATGATCCGGCCAGGCTTGACGCGGGACGCCCAGTATTCCGGGGCGCCCTTACCCTTACCCATTCGGACTTCGGTCGGCTTCGACGTGACGGGCACATCCGGGAAAATCCGGATCCACACGCGTCCCGCGCGCTTCATAGCACGAGTGATCGCGCGGCGCGCCGCTTCGATCTGTCGCGCCGTGACGCGTTCCGGCTCCAGGGCCTTGAGGCCGAACCCGCCGAAGTTCAGATCCGTACCACCCTTGGCGACGCCATGGATACGGCCCTTGAACTGCTTGCGGAACTTGGTGCGCTTCGGTTGCAGCATTTCTGTTCTCTCTCGCCCTCAGTTCCGACCGATTAGGCCGCGGCGTCGCGACGACGAGTATTCGAGCCCTGCTCGTTACCCTCAGTCAGGCGACGCTCGGAAGCCATCGGATCGTGCTCGAGGATTTCACCCTTGAAGATCCACACCTTGATACCGCACGTGCCATAGGCCGTGTGGGCGGTCGCGGTGCCGTAGTCGATGTCAGCGCGCAGCGTGTGCAGCGGAACCCGACCCTCTCGGTACCACTCGAGGCGGGCGATTTCCGCGCCACCAAGACGGCCACCGGCGTTGATGCGGATGCCCTGGGCGCCGAGACGCATCGCCGACTGGACGGCGCGCTTCATGGCGCGGCGGAACGCGACGCGGCGCTCCAGCTGCTGGGCGATCGAGGCCGCGACCAGGGTCGCGTCGATCTCCGGCTTGCGGACTTCGACGATGTTCAGATGCACTTCGCTGTCGGTCAGCTTGCCGACCAGCTTGCGCAGCTTCTCGATGTCGGCGCCCTTCTTGCCGATCACGATGCCCGGACGAGCCGAGTAGATCGTGACGCGGCACTTGCGGTGCGGACGCTCGATGACGATCTTGGAGACCGCCGCCTGCTTCAGCTCGACCAGGAGCATCTCGCGGATGCGGATGTCCTCATGGAGCAGCTTGCCGTATTCGCCCTTGTTGGCGAACCAGCGGCTGTCCCACGTCCGGTTGATACCGAGGCGGAGGCCAATCGGATTGACTTTCTGGCCCATTATGCAGCCTCCTCGGTCTCACGCACCACGATGGTCAGGTGCGAAAACGGCTTCTCGATCCGGCCGACGCGACCGCGAGCCCGCGGCGTCCAGCGCTTCATCACCAGGGCCTTGCCGACGAATGCCTCGGCGACCACCAGCGAATCAACGTCGAGATCGTGATTGTTCTCGGCGTTTGCGATCGCGGATTCCAGCGTCTTCTTTACGTCACGCGCAATCCGCTTCTCGGAGAAGGTCAGGTCGGCGAGCGCCGTGCTGGCCTTCTTGCCGCGGATCAGCTGGGCGACAAGGTTGAGCTTGCGCGGAGAGACACGGATCATGCGCGTGATCGCGCGGGCCTCGTTGTCTTTCAGCGCGCGTTCGCGCTTCGGCTTGCCCATGTTACTTCCTCTTCGCCTTCTTGTCGGCCGTGTGGCCATAGTAGGTCCGGCTCGGCGAGAACTCGCCGAACTTGTGACCGACCATGTCCTCGTTGACGATGACCGGAACGTGCTTTTGGCCGTTATAGACGCCAAACGTCAAGCCCACAAACTGGGGCAGGATCGTGGAGCGACGGCTCCAGATCTTGATCACCTCGCCACGACCCGAAGAGCGGCTCTTCTCGGCCTTGCGGAGGAGATAGCCGTCGACGAACGGGCCTTTCCAAATAGAACGAGCCACGGACAGCCCCTCTCTTACTTGCTCTTGCGCAGATGACGGCTGCGCGCGATGAACTTGTCGGTCGACTTGTTGTTGCGGGTCTTCTTGCCCTTGGTCGGCTTGCCCCACGGCGTGACCGGATGACGGCCACCCGAGGTCCGGCCTTCACCACCGCCGTGCGGATGGTCGACCGGGTTCATGGCGACGCCGCGGACGCTCGGACGCTTGCCAAGCCAACGGTTACGACCGGCCTTGCCGAGCGAGATGTTGGCGTGGTCCGGGTTCGAAACCGCACCGATCGTGGCCATGCAAGTCTGCGAGACCAGGCGCTGTTCGCCCGAGTTCAGGCGCAGGATCGCCATGGCGCCGTCGCGGCCAACATACTGTGCATAAGCACCGGCCGAACGGGCGATCTGACCGCCCTTGCCCGGCTTCATCTCGACGTTGTGGACAATCGTGCCGACCGGCATCGCACCGAGCGGCATCGCGTTGCCCGGCTTCACGTCGGCCTGGGCCGCCGAGATCACCTTGTCGCCAACGGCCAGACGCTGCGGCGCCAGGATGTAGCTGAGTTCGCCATCCTCATACTTGATGAGGGCGATGAACGCCGTACGGTTCGGATCGTACTCGATCCGCTCGACGACGGCGGGAATGTCGCGCTTGTTACGCTTGAAGTCGATCAGGCGATAGGAACGCTTGTGGCCACCGCCACGGCCATAGGCCGTGACGCGTCCGAGATTGTTGCGACCGCCGCTCTGGCGGAGACCAACCGTCAGACCCTTGACGGGCTTGCCGGCGTAGAGCTCCGAACGATCGACGAGAACAAGCTGGCGCTGTCCCGGCGTAGTCGGCTTGTAGTGCTTGAGAGCCATGGCTTCAGCCTATTCTTTTCGCGTCAGAGACCGGTAGAAACGTCGATCGACTGACCTTCAGCAAGCGTCACGATCGCCTTCTTGACGTCGCTCTGCTTGCCCACGATACCGCGGAAGCGCTTCACCTTGCCCTTGCGGACGAGGGTGTTCACACCCGTGACCTTGACCTTGAACAGCGCTTCGACAGCCGCCTTGATTTCGGGCTTCGTCGCGGTCTTCAAAACGTTGAAGACGACCTTGCTCTGTTCGGTAGCAATGGTCGACTTCTCGCTCAGCACCGGGCTGCGGATGATGTCGTAATGCGACAGATCGCTCATTTGAACCGCTCCTGCAGCGCCTCGACCGCAGCCTTGGTCAGCACGAGCTTCTCGCGGCGCAGAATGTCGTACACGTTGATGCCCTGCACCGGCAGAACGTCGATATGCGGGACGTTCCGGGTAGCAAGCCCGAAGTTCTCGTTGACCGAAGCGCCGTCGATGATCAGCGCGTTGGCCCAGCCGAGCTTGGCAAGGTTTTCCTTGACCGCCTTGGTCTTCGGCGCATCGATGGCGATGTCCGAAACGATGACCAGGTTGTCGCCGCGGGCCTTGGCCGAGAGCGCGTGCTTCAGCGCCAGCTGGCGGAACTTCTTGGTCAGGTCATGCGCATGGCTGCGCACCACCGGACCGAAGGCCTTGCCGCCGCCGCGGAACTGCGGCGCAGTCTTGGCGCCGTGGCGTGCGCCGCCGGTGCCCTTCTGCTTGTACATCTTCTTGGTCGTGCCGGAGATCTCCGAACGACCCTTCGACTTGTGCGTGCCGGCCTGGCGCTTGGCGAGCTGCCAGCGAACCATGCGGTGCAGGATGTCGCCGCGCGGCTCGAGACCGAAGATCTCGTCCGAGAGCGAGATCTCGCCAGCAGCCGTACCGTCGAGCTTGGTGACCTTAATATCCATCATTCGGCCTCCTTCGCTTCGACCGCAGCTTCAGCCGTCGCACCGAGCTTCCGGAAGGCGCCCGGAACCGGGACATCCTTGGGGAGCGCGCGCTTGACCGCATCGCGAACCTCGATCCAGCCGCCCTTGGCGCCGGGAACGGCACCCTCGACCATGATCAGGCCGCGCTCGACATCCGTGCGAACGACCTTGAGGTTCTGAGTGGTCACGCGGACGTCGCCCATGTGACCAGCCATCTTCTTGTTCTTGAACACCTTGCCCGGGTCCTGGCGCTGGCCAGTCGAACCGTGAACACGATGCGATACCGAGTTACCGTGGGTCGCGCGGCCACCACCGAAGTTGTGGCGCTTCATGACACCGGCAAAACCCTTACCGATCGAGGTGCCGCTGACGTCGACGAACTGGCCGACGACGAAATGCTCGGCGGTGAGTTCGGCGCCAACCTCGATGAGGTTGTCCGGGCTCACACGGAACTCCGTGACCTTGCGCTTCGGCTCGACCTCGGCCTTGGCGAAATGACCACGCTCAGCCTTCGGCGTGTTCTTCACCTTGGCGAGTCCGCTTCCGAGCTGGACCGCGGTGTACCCGTTCTTATCTTCCGTCCGATGAGCAACAACCTGGCAGTTGTCCAGCTTCAGCACCGTCACCGGCACCTGCTCGCCCGCATCCGTGTAGATGCGGGTCATGCCCACCTTCTGTGCGATCAATCCAGAGCGCATTCTATCCTCGCTCGCCTCAGAGCTTAATTTCGACGTCCACACCGGCCGCCAGGTCGAGCTTCATCAGCGCGTCCACGGTCTGCGGGGTGGGGTCGACGATGTCGAGAAGACGCTTATGCGTGCGCATCTCGAACTGCTCACGGCTCTTCTTGTCGATATGCGGCGACCGATTCACGGTGAACTTCTCAATCTGCGTGGGAAGTGGCACCGGGCCAACAACGCGCGCGCCGGTACGCTTCGCCGTGTTTACGATCTCACGCGTCGACGCATCGAGAATGCGATGGTCGAACGCTTTGAGCCGGATCCGGATATTCTGACCGTTCATCGATTTCTGTCCTCAGGTGACATGGGCGCGCGACGTATCCGCGCGCCCGGTCCGGATCTTCCGACT
>NZ_JAPKNK010000020.1:0-2500 GCF_026343855.1 Kaistia nematophila
CCCCGCCGGCTTTGGAGCGCGGCGGGGTTTTTAATGGTTTCATCGTAGAGAGAAGGTTTCTCGAACTGGTTGTTTCTGTGCTTTGCAGGCCTGGCAGCGACCTACTCTCCCGTGTCTTAAGACAAAGTACCATTGGCGCGGAGGAGTTTAACGGCCGAGTTCGGAATGGGATCGGGTTCAGGCTCCTCGCCATGACCACCAGGCCGGCGAAGCACAGAAACTGGTTGCAGGGTTAGCTGCGTTTTTGTCGTCGATGGTCACCCGATTGAATGGATGAGCATGGATTAATGGGAGTGATCAAGCCGATCGAGTTATTAGTACCGGTAAGCTGCATGCATTGCTGCACTTCCACACCCGGCCTATCAACGTGGTGGTCTACCACGACTCTCAAGGGAATACTCGTTTTGAGGTGGGTTTCCCGCTTAGATGCCTTCAGCGGTTATCCCGTCCGTACATAGCTACCCTGCAATGCGGCTGGCGCCACAACAGGTCCACCAGAGGTACGTCCATCCCGGTCCTCTCGTACTAAGGACAGATCCTCTCAATATTCCTACACCCACGGCAGATAGGGACCGAACTGTCTCACGACGTTCTGAACCCAACTCACGTACCACTTTAATCGGCGAACAGCCGAACCCTTGGGACCTTCTCCAGCCCCAGGATGTGATGAGTCGACATCGAGGTGCCAAACGATGCCGTCGATATGGACTCTTGGGCATCATCAGCCTGTTATCCCCAGAGTACCTTTTATCCGTTGAGCGATGGCCCGTCCACGTGGGACCACCGGATCACTATGGCCGACTTTCGTCTCTGCTCGACTTGTCAGTCTCGCAGTCAGGCGGGCTTATGCCATTGCACTCGACGACCGATTTCCGACCGGTCTGAGCCCACCATCGCGCGCCTCCGTTACACTTTGGGAGGCGACCGCCCCAGTCAAACTACCCACCATGCACGGTCCCGGATCCGGATGACGGACCGCGGTTAGACATTCATATTCACAAGGGTGGTATTTCAAGGATGGCTCCACACAAGCTGGCGCCCATGCTTCAAAGCCTACCACCTATCCTACACATGCAAACACGAATGCCAGTGCAAAGCTATAGTAAAGGTTCATGGGGTCTTTCCGTCTGACCGCGGGAACCCCGCATCTTCACGGGGAATTCAATTTCACTGAGTAGGTGCTGGAGACAGCGGGGAAGTCGTTACGCCATTCGTGCAGGTCGGAACTTACCCGACAAGGAATTTCGCTACCTTAGGACCGTTATAGTTACGGCCGCCGTTTACCGGGGCTTCGATTCAAAGCTTGCACCTCTCCTCTTAACCTTCCGGCACCGGGCAGGCGTCAGACCCTATACGTCGCCTTACGGCTTCGCAGAGCCCTGTGTTTTAGGTAAACAGTCGCTACCCCCTAGTCTGTGCCCCCCCGACCTGGTTGCCCAAGCCGAGGGCCTCCTTCTCCCGAAGTTACGGAGGCAATTTGCCGAGTTCCTTCAGCACCATTCTCTCAAGCGCCTTGGTATACTCTACCAGTCCACCTGTGTCGGTTTAGGGTACGGTCTATACGCGGGAGCTATTTCCTGGAACACCTTCACTGCAGCACCAATCCAGTAAGGCACTACAATATACGGCATTCGTCACTACCCGCAGGCTGAGGAATATTCACCTCATTCCCATCGACTACGCCTTTCGGCCTCGCCTTAGGAGCCGGCTAACCCTGCGCAGATTAGCTTTACGCAGGAACCCTTGGACTTTCGGCGACAGTGTCTCTCACACTGTTTGTCGTTACTCATGTCAGCATTCGCACTTCCGATACCTCCAGGAGCTCTCACGAGTCTCCCTTCACAGGCTTACGGAACGCTCCGCTACCACGTGATCTTGCGATCACATCCGCAGCTTCGGCACATGGCTTGAGCCCCGTTACATTGTCGGCGCAGGAACCCTTATTTAGACCAGTGAGCTGTTACGCTTTCTTTAAATGATGGCTGCTTCTAAGCCAACATCCTGGTTGTTTTGGGATCCCCACATCCTTTCACACTTAGCCATGATTTGGGGGCCTTAGCTGGCGGTCAGGGTTGTTTCCCTTTTGACGATGGACGTTAGCACCCACCGTCTGTCTGCCGGATAGTACTCTTGGGTATTCGGAGTTTGGTTAGGTTTGGTAAGACGGTAAATCCCCCTAGCCCATCCAGTGCTCTACCCCCCAAGGTATTCATCCGACGCTCTACCTAAATAGATTTCGCGGAGAACCAGCTATTTCCGAGTTTGATTGGCCTTTCACCCCTAGCCACAAGTCATCCGCGTCTTTTTCAACAGACGTCGGTTCGGCCCTTCAGTGCGTGTTACCGCACCTTCAGCCTGCTCATGGCTAGATCACCCGGTTTCGGGTCTAATCCGACGAACTGAACGCCCTGTTCAGACTCGCTTTCGCTGCGCCTACACCTACCGGCTTAAGCTTGCTCGTCAGATTAAGTCGCTGACCCATTATACAAAAGGTACGCCG
>NZ_JAPKNK010000021.1:0-4639 GCF_026343855.1 Kaistia nematophila
TCCAGCGGAAACCGGCTCAGTGCGCCGGCTTCGGCTCCGCGCCTGCGGGAACGGCCGGAGCCTCGTCCTCGTCTTCCTGCTTCGCATGCTCGCTCGACAGGTAGGTGTAGAACATCGGCACCACGAACAGGGTGAAGATCGTGCCGATCGACATGCCCGTCGCGATGACGAGACCCATCGAGAAGCGCGCCTTCGCGCCGGCGCCGACCGCGAATAGCAGCGGCACCACGCCGAACACCATGGCGGCCGTCGTCATCAGGATCGGGCGCAGGCGAACCCGCGCTGCCTCGACGATGGCGTCATGCCGGTTCAGCCCACGCTCCTCGCGCAACTGGTTGGCGAACTCCACCATCAGGATGCCGTGTTTCGTGATCAGGCCCACCAGCGTGATGAGACCAACCTGCGAGTAGATGTTCAGCGACGCCAGGCCCAGATTGAGCGGGATAAGCGCGCCGAAGATCGAGAGCGGCACCGACATCATGATGATGAGCGGATCGCGGAAGCTCTCGAACTGCGCCGCAAGCACCAGGTAGATGACGACGATCGCGAGCGCGAACACGATCAGGAGCGAATTGCCCGTCTCGAGCTCGGTGCGCGACTGGCCGGCATATTCGATGAAGTAGCCGGGCGGCAGCACTTCCGTCGCGATCTGCTGCAGCGTCGCCAGGCCTTCACCCGACGTCACCGTCGGCCTCGGCAGCGCAGCAAGCGTGGCCGAGTTCAGCTGGTTGAACTGCTCGATCGCCGGCGCCGAACCTTCGGTATTGATCGTCACCACCGAGGAGAGCGGCACCATGTCGCCCGCCTGCGACCGCACGAAGAAGGTCGACAGGCTTTCCGGATTGAGCCGGTACTTCTGCGGCACCTGCGTGATGATGTCGTAGGCGCGCGCCTCGCGGTCGAACTTCGAGATGCCGTTCTCGCCGACGAGCAGGGTCAGCGTGTTGCCGATATCCGACACCGAGACGCCGAGCGCGGCGGCGCGGTTACGGTCGATCACCACATTCACCTTCGGCGTATCGAAGGAGAGCGAGTTCTGCACCACGATGAACTTGCCCGACGCCATGGCGCGGTTCTTGATCTCCTCGGCCACCGCATAGACGCGGTCGGCCGGCTCGGTCGACTGAACCACGAACTGGATCGGCAGGCCGCCGCCGGTGCCGGGAAGCGACGGCACGGCGAAGACGAAGGCCTGCACGCCCGACACCGTATCGAGACGGCCCTGCACCTCCTGCTGGACCTGGGCCTGCGAGCGCGTGCGCTCGGACCAGGGCTTGAGCACGAGGCCCGAGAAGGCCGAGTTGGCAGAGCCGGATCCGGCGATCGAGAACAGCGCCTCGCGTTCCGGAATATCCGCGGTTTTCTGCGCGATCTCGTCGACATAGAGCTGCGTGTAGTCGATCGTCGCATATTGCGGCGCCGTGATCAGCGTGAACATCGCGCCCTCGTCCTCCTCCGGCGCCAGTTCAGACGACGTATGGAGGAAGAGGAAGACCATCGTGCCGAGCAGGGCGGCCACCATCAGCAGCGTGATCGGCCGGACCTTCAGGGAGCCAGTCAAGCGACGCGCATACCAGGCGCTGAAGCGGTCGAACACCTTGTCGATGAAGTGCTGGATACGACCGCCGCCCGGCTTCAGGATGCGGGCCGACATCATCGGCGACACGGTGAGCGCCACGAAGCCCGACAGGATCACCGCGCCGGCGAGCGTCAGCGAGAATTCGCGGAACAGCGCGCCCGTCACGCCCTGGGTGAAGGCCATCGGCGCATACACGGCCGCCAGCGTGATCGTCATGGTGATGACGGCGCCGGTGATCTCGCGCATGCCGACGATGGCCGCCTTCATCGGCTTCAGCCCCTCCTCGATATGGCGGTGGATGTTCTCCACCACCACGATCGCGTCGTCGACGACGAGGCCGATCGCCAGCACCATGGCGAGCAGGGTCAGCGTGTTCAGCGAATAGCCGAGCGCCCATAGGATGAAACAGACGCCTATGAGCGATAGCGGGATGGTGACGATCGGGATGATCACCGAACGGAACGAGCCGAGGAACAGGAAGATCACCACGACGACGATCGCCGATGCCTCGAGGATCGTGTGCAGCACCTCGTCGATCGACGCGCTGATCGCCTCGGTCGAGTCATAGACCAACTCGATATGCATGCCCTCGGGCAGCGACGCGGCGATCTTCGGCAGCTCGTTGCGCACGCCGGTGGCGACGTCGAGCGGGTTGGCCGACGGCGTCTGGAAGATGCCGAGGAACACGCCGGGCTTGCCGTTGAAGCGCACTTCGGTATCCGTCGAGGCCGCCGCCAGCTCGATGGTCGCGACGTCGCGCAGGCGCACGATGTCGGCCCCGTTCGAGCGAAGCGGCAGCGCGCCGAAGGTATCGGGATCCTGCAGCGTCGTCTTCGCCTCGATCGAATAGGCGTAGAACTCGTTCTTGGTCTTGCCTGGCGCCGACAGGAAGTTAGAGCCCTTGATGGCGGCCAGCACTTCCGTCGCCGTCACGTTGCGCGAAGCGAGCGCGACGGGATCGATCCAGACACGCATGGCGAATTCCTGCGCGCCGAGGATTTCGGCGTTGGCGACGCCGTCGACGGTGGCGAAGCGCGGCTGGATCACGCGGATCAGGTAATCCGTCAGCTGCTGCGCGTTCATCGTGTCGCTGCGGGCCGCCAGATACATCAGCGCGAACTGGAAGCCAGTGCCCTTCTGGATCACCGGGTCCTCGGCTTCGTCCGGCAGCTTGCCGCGCACCTGCTGGACCTTGGCGATGACTTCCGTCAGCGCCTTGTCCGGATTGGTGTTCAGCCGCATGTAGACGGAAACCGTCGAGACGCCGAGCGAACTCTTCGACGTGACGTAGTCGACGCCCTCGGCCGAAGAAACCGACTTCGCAATCGTCGAGGTGATGAACCCCTGGATGACGTCGGCGCTGGCGCCCGGATAGACGGTCGTGACGGTTACGACCGTCTCGTCCACCTTGGGATACTGACGGATCGACATCGACAGGATGCCCTGCGCACCGAGCAGCAGCATCAGCAGGCTGACGACCGTTGCAAGCACCGGCCGTCGAATAAAGAGCTCCGAGAAACTCATGACTTGGAAGCCCCTGCATTGGCGTCAGCGCCGGGAACCGGCTGGACCGAATTGTCGACGGCGACCGGGCTGCCGCTGGAGAGCTTGTTCTGCCCGGAAGTGACGATCTGCATGCCCGGCTTGACGCCGTCGACGATCTCGATGCGATCGCCCGAACGACGGCCGAGCTTGACGAACAACTGCTTGGCGACGAGATCCGGCTTGGCCGGTTCGGCGGGCTTGCCGGCGTCGGCCGGCTTCGCAGCCTCGGCGCTCTTCGCAGCGTCTCCGGAAGCCGGCGCCGCGGCCGGCGCATCCTGCACGGCATAGACATAGGCGCCATAGAGGCTGATCGTGACCGCCGTCTGCGGCAGCGCGATCACGCCCTGTTCGACCGGCAGGTCGACGCGGACGCGAATGAACTGGCCCGGGCGAAGCGTCTCGTCCGCGTTGTCGAGCAGCGCCTGCACCGAGACAAGGCGCGAGGCGGCGTCGATCTTCGGGTCGATGCCGGTGATCTTGCCCGAGAAGTTGAGGTCGTCCTCCCTGAGGCCGAAGCGAACCGGCTGCCCGATCTTCAGCGAGCCAAGCTCCTGCTCCGGCACGCTGAAATTGACCTTCATCTGGTCGAGATTCTGCAGCGTCGCGACGACGGTCGCCGGCTGCACATACTGGCCGACGTCGATCTTCGGAATGCCGATCGTGCCCGGGAACGGCGCCCGGATCGCCTTCTGATCGAGGGTCGCCTCGAGCTGCGTCAGCGCGCCCTTGGCCTTGTCGAGATTGTTCTGCGCTTCCTGCAGCGAGGCCACCGTGCTGACATTGCGCTGCAGCAGCGCCTGGGCGCGGCTGAGCGCGTCCTGGCTGACGGCAACGGCGGTGTTCGCGCTGACCAGGCCGGCGCGCTCGACGGCGTCGTCGATCTGCACCAGCAATTGGCCCTGCTCGACCTTGTCGTTCGCCTTGAACAGGATCTTTTCGACGATGCCGCCGGCCTGGACCGCGACGTCGACGCCTTCCGCCGCCGCGGCCGTTCCCACCGCCTCGATGCCGGGCGTCCACTGCGCCGGCTCGACGGTGATCGCCGAGATCGTGACGACGGGCGCCTTCATGTTGGCGAAGAACTGCTCGATCATCTTGGTCCGGAAGAAATTGAACCAGATGAGACCGCCACAGAACGCCACGACGACGACGAGCAGAATCGTTGCAAGGATGAACCGCTTCATGTTTGGCAATCCAATGGGCGCAGGGCGAGCCGGGGAAGCCGAGCGCATAGTACAAAACAAATAAACCCGGCAGCCAGCCTCGCAGGCCTGCTGCCGCGGTCAGCAGGCAGATTTGTGTACCGCGTGCACATAACTGTCAACGCACGCTTGAGGCGGAGCGAACGTTCGCTCGACGCGAGTGCCAACAAGGCAACACCTACCGACTGGATATCCGGCCCGAAAAGCGGGCCATCAGGCCTGGAGATCCGCCTCCCCTTCCGCGACGGGTCCGGCCGCGCGCCGCTGTCCTTTGGGCGGAATCTCCTGAGAGCTCGTCCGCGCCGCTGTTCGG
>NZ_JAPKNK010000022.1:0-1142 GCF_026343855.1 Kaistia nematophila
AGCAAGCCCCCTCCCCCGCCTCCCGGCAAGCCTCTTTTTGCGCCGCCACGCAAGGATCCGCCCGACATATCCCGGAAAGCGCCGCGCCCTTCGCGCCGATCACAAATCGAGGATCGGCCGAGCCCGTTCGACCAGCTCGGTCGAGCCGGCGAGATAATCGAGTTTCTGCCGCAGTCCGATCGCCTTCCAGTCGATCGTCGCCACGCCACCGAGCCGTTCGACCACCGGCAATCCGCCCATCACGTCCCAGCTGCAGACGCCGAAGCCGAGGCTCGCATCGACCTGGCCCGCCGCCAGCATCAAAAATGCAGCCGCCGTCGAGCCGCAATGCCGATAGGTCATGTCGAGCTCGCTGCGGATGAAGCGCAGCGCCGCCAGTTCGCGCTCGACCGGCGTGTCGGCGCTGAAGCCGACCGCGACGACGCCGCGGCGACGGTCGAGCGGCGGCAAAGGCGGCAGTTTCACGCCGTTCAGCAGCACCTCGAGATCGCGTCCGCCCGACACCGTCTCGCCGCGAATCGGCGCGTGGATGACGCCGAACACCGGCACGCCGCCGGCATGAAGCCCGATCGACACCGCCCAGTCCGGCAAGCCGCGGACAAAATTGAAGGTGCCGTCGATCGGATCGATCACCCATTGCCGGTCCGCATCCGCGCGAAGGCTCGCGCCCTCCTCGCCGCAGATCCCGTCCGCCGGATAGAGCTTTTGCAGCTCTTCCTGCAGGAAGGCCTCGACCTCCTTGTCGGCGCGGGTGACGAGATCGAGATGCCCCTTTTCCTCGACGCCGGCCGCAAGAGCGCCACTGCGGAAGTAGCGCGCGCCGATGCGCCCGGCCGCCTCGGCCAGGCCGATGAGTTCTTCCCGCATGTCGCTCGCTGCCCCCGTTTTGCCGCGCCCGGATTGCGACCGAACGCCGCCGCTGTCAAGCCGCACGTACGGAAGGAAGGCGCTGTCGGTGCGGGCCAGTCGCGATCTCCCGCGCCGCTCGATCCGGCGGGCCATCGCCGTCTCATCGTTTCTACATCCGGGCAACGGGAGATTTTGCCAAAAGGAGAGCGGCGCGCGGCCGGGCTCTTCGCGGAAGGGGAGGCAGATCTCTCAGCCCGTGAGCAATTTCGAGAGCTCGTCCGCGCCGCCGTTCT